>URAZ01000040.1 GCA_900545925.1 uncultured Eubacteriales bacterium
TTGTGGTATGATGCCAGCATCTGTTGTCTGATCTTTGCACAGGAGGGCAATCACCATGCAGTACACCGATAACGAAGCCGCCCTTATTGGCGGCCTGATCTCGAACTATTTCTTTCAGCCGTCTGTGGATGAAACGCTCCGCGAATCCTATCGCCGGGTGCTGCACCATCTGCACGAGAATACGCTCTCCACGTCTGATTTGAGTCGAATCCAGAACGCGCTGACATTCCTTTCACCCCTCTGTCTGGAAGGACGGGAAGCACACAAGGATATGATGGGCGCAACATTAAAAACAGACGCTCTGCTGAGAGCCAGCAGATAAATGACCTCCCGCTGCACCGCAGCGGGAGGTTTGCTATGTTTAGCTTACGATAGGCTTTGAACCAAGCCAGTCAGGCGGCAAATATACTTCTGCCAGCGCGTGCGCAGTATCAAACAGCTTGTAGCGGTCTGCGTCATCGTCAAGATCAAGGGCTGTCTCAAACAGTTCCCATACGGTCTGCACGGCCTTCTTTGCCATGTCTGGAGCAGAATGTCGCGTGCCAGAATCTGCTGCGTCCTCTCGCGCTCCCACGTCGCCAACACGCCGCGTTTGTTCTTCCTGCGCATGTGTCTGCCTGTTTGCCGTTTCGTCGGCCGGAATGCCCCACGCTTTGCCGACGATGCCGATGCTGTGAATGCAGGCATCGGCAAGTTCTTTGCTGCCTTGCACCTGAACTTGTGCGATGGCCTCATCTGCTAACCGTTCCTGCAACACTTTTGCGTTTTCAATGGTCATATTGAATCCTCCTGTATGTTTCGGGCCTTGTCCGTGCCAACATCATGGCGCATACACTCGGAATGTCTATTCAGCAATACCAACAAAACAACCTGCTCAAATTCTACATTTTGCCGAGAGCAAAAGCGAGCCGCTTTCCCGAAAAACCCTCGGAAAAGCGGCTCGAAATGCCTTGGGTAAAGGGACAGGTCCATCAAATTTGCCAAAACCCTTTTTGATATCTTTTTTTCCGACTTCAAAAATTGGGCGCAAAAAAGCCCGGAAGTCGTTGAAACTTCTGGGCTTTTCGCGCTGATATCTTTTTGGGTTCAGCTTGATGGAGCAGGGTACGGGAGTCGAACCCGCCTCCGCGGCTTGGGAAGCCGCTGTACTACCGATGTACGAACCCTGCGGTTCAGGTCTTGGGTATCATATCATCTTTTCTTCAAAAATGCAACCGTTTTCTGGCGAAAACCGAAAACCGGGCCTCCGGCGGGAGGCCCGGTTGGTGATCAGCAGAGTTTTGCGCCGGCGGGAATGGCATCGTTCAGCATGAGAAGATTCAGCTTTTCCTCGCCCTTTTCCTTGTGAACCGCAGACAGGAGCATACCGCACGATTCCTGACCCATCATTTTTCTAGGCGGCAGGTTAATGATCGCGGCGAGCGTCTTGCCGACGAGCGTTTCCGGCTCATAGAATTTTGCGATGCCGGAGAGAATCTGACGGTCCGTGCCGGTGCCGTCGTCGAGCGTGAAGCGCAGAAGCTTGTCGGACTTTTTCACGCGGTCGCAGGCCTTGACCTTGACTGCGCGGAGATCGGACTTGCAGAAAGTATCGAAATCGACCTCTTCCTCCAACTGCGGCTCGACCTCAACGGCGGGCAGGAGCGCCTTTTTCTGCTCGGCCTCAATTTCTTCCAGTTCGGCAAGTGCCTTTGCCGCGTCTACGCGGGGGAAGATCGCCTCGCCCTTGTGGACGCTTACGGTCTGTGGGAGCGCACCCCAGACGTTGGCCTTGTCCCACGTCTGCACGGATGCGTCCGCGCCGATCTGCGCGAAAATTTTCTCACAGGAAGCCGGGATAAACGGCAGCAGGAGCGTCGTGCAGATGCGGATAGCCTCGAGCAGGTTATACATAACGGAGGCAAGGCGCGGCTTATTTGCTTCGTCCTTAGCAAGCGCCCACGGCATTGTCTCGTCGATATACTTGTTCGCGCGCTGGATGCACTTGAAAATCTCGTCCAGTCCGTTCTGGAACTGGAACTTCTCCATCTGCGCCTCATAGCGGTCGCGCAGGCCGGAAAGCATTGCGATCAGGCTCTCGTCCACCTCGCCCGCTTCGCGCGCTTCAGGCAGCGTTCCGCCGAAGTATTTTTCGACCATCGCCGTTGTGCGGGAGACGAGGTTGCCAAGATCGTTGGCGAGATCGATGTTGATGGTGTTGATGAGCAGTTCGTTGGAGAAATTGCCGTCGGAGCCGAATGGGAACGTGCGCAGCAGGAAAAAGCGCAGCGCATCGACGCCGAATTTTTCCGCCAGAATATAGGGGTCTACAACATTGCCCTTGGATTTGGACATCTTGCCGCCGTCCATGACGAGCCAACCGTGGCCGTAGACGTGCTTCGGAAGCGGCATCCCCATGCTCATGAGCATGGCGGGCCAGATGATGGAGTGGAACCGGACGATCTCCTTGCCGACAAAGTGCACGTCCGCAGGCCAGTATTTCTCATAATCCTGGTATTTTTCGTTCATAAAGCCGAGCGCCGTGGTATAGTTGAACAGCGCATCGACCCAGACGTAGACCACATGACCCGGATCAAAATCGACCGGCACGCCCCAGGTGAAGCTGGTACGGGAAACGCAGAGATCTTCGAGGCCCGGATCGATGAAGTTGTTGATCATTTCGTTGACGCGGGACTTCGGCTGCAGATAATCCGTCGTCGTCAGCAGTTCGCGCACACGGCCCGCGTATTTGGAGAGGCGGAAGAAATAGGCTTCCTCTGACGCGTCGTGCACCTCGCGGCCGCAGTCGGGGCATTTGCCGTCTACCAGCTGGCTCTCTGTCCAGAAGCTTTCGCAGGGGGTGCAGTATTTGCCCTTGTATTCGCCCTTATAGATATCGCCATTTTCATACATCTTCCGGAAGATCTTCTGGATGGCCTCCACATGATAATCGTCCGTGGTACGGATGAAGCGGTCGTTGGAGATGTTCATCAGCTTCCACAAATCGAGAATGCCCTTCGGCCCGGCAACGATGTTGTCAACGAACTGCTGCGGCGTGACGCCGGCGGCCTTCGCCTTGTCTTCAATTTTCTGGCCGTGCTCGTCCGTGCCGGTCAAGAACATGACATCGTAGCCCTGCAGGCGCTTATAGCGCGCCATGGCATCGGTCGCAACGGTGCAGTAGGTATGGCCGATATGCAGCTTATCCGACGGATAATAGATCGGCGTGGTGATATAAAACGGTTTCTTGCATGCTTCGCACATATTTTTTTCCTCTTTTCTGCCCGCTCCGAATGAAAGAGGGGCTGTTCCTTTATACTGTATCCTTTTCCCGTATTTTTGTCAACGCTGTTGCGAAATATTTGACATCCGTGGTATACTGACAAAGAATCAAGAATAATTTTATAAACAGACAGGAGTCTCGATTTTTTATGATTTCTTTTCACAAGGCGGAGGCCGCCGATCGCGCGTGGGCGCATGAAATTCTGAAAAACTGTGCATATCCCGGCGCGGAATACGCATTCAGCTGCATGTATCTCTGGTCAGACTATTTTGGCGAACTCGGCCGGGCCGGGGAACGCCTGACCCAGCATGCGCCGTGGCGCGGCCGCGAGGTCTATCTCTATCCAGCCGGAACCGGCGATCTGTGCGAAGCGATCGAGGCTATCCGGGCCGACGCTGCCGAGCGCGGCAATCCGCTGCGCCTGCGCAGTCTGACGAACGAAACGCGCGCGGAACTCGAAGCGCTCTATCCGGGCAAATTTGAGTTTACCGCCTGCCGCAATTCCTACGACTATATCTATACCGTTGAAGAACTCTCCGAACTGCACGGCAAGAAGCTGCAGTCCAAGCGCAACCACTGCAACCGCTTTGAAGACGAGTTCCCAGACTGGTTCACGGCACCCATCACCGATGAAAATCTTCCGCAGTGCCATGAGATGCTGCGCATCTGGTATGAGACGCATGAACCTGCCGTAAACGCGCAGGAACTCGACCAGCTGCAGCTGGAAAAGGCCGCGCTGCAGCGCGCATTTGACCATTTTGACGAACTGGAAATGGACGGTCTGCTGCTGTCCGACGGTGAGCGCATCATCGCGTTTTCCATGGGCAGCCGCATGAACCGGGACTATTATGACGTCGGCTTTGAAAAGGCTTTCCCGGACGTGAACGGTGCCTACGCCATGATCAACCGCGAGTTTTCCCGCATGATCGCGGAGAAATACCCGGAGGTGCGCTTTTTGAACCGTGAAGACGACATGGGCTCCGAGGGCCTGCGCCGCGCGAAGGAATCGTACCAGCCGACGGTGCTGCTGGAAAAATACACAGCCGACTGGAAGGAGAACTGACCGATGCGCTTCCGCAAAACAAACCCCGGCGATCTGCCGCAGCTGAAGTCGCTCTGGGCGCTCGGCTTCGGCGACACGGAACAGGAGATCGAGGCGTTTTTCGCCATTTCCTATCCCACCGCGACCGGCTTCTGTGCAGAAGAGGACGGCAAGGTCATTGCCGCCGCCTACGCGCTGCCGCAGGAGGTGGCATGGGGCGAAAAAAACTGCCGCACGGCCTATCTTTATGCCGTGACCACGCATCCGGACTTCCGAAAGCGCGGGATCTGCGCAAAGCTGCTGGCCTACGCAGAAAAAGAACTGACAAAGCGGTATTTTGACTGCCTGACGCTTGTTCCGGCGACGGACGCGCTGCGCAGCTATTACGCCTCGCTGGGCTTTGTCTCGCAGAACACAGCCTTTTTTGACGAGGGCGGCGCGCCGGAGGCACGCGGCGTGTGCGAAGTGCTGACGCCCGCCGAATATGCCGGATTGCGTGAGACGGTCCTCTATGATCTGCCGCATGTGCGCTATGGCCTGTCCGATCTTCGGTATCAGGCCTCCATGTCCGGCTTTTACCGGCTGGAACTCGGCAGCCACTTCGGCTGCGCCTGCGCACATCCGGACGGCGAGACACTCGTCGTGGACGAGATCTTGCCGGACTGTTCTGTCCTTCCGGCACTGTTAAAACAGCTTCCGGCAAAGCAGTGCCGCGTACGCACCGTGGGCGGCAGCGCACCATTTGCCATGTGCAAATGGCTTTCGGATGCGCACATGCCAGATGTGTATCTTGCATTTGATTTCGGATAATTTCAGCTTTTACGAAAGGGGGCGTTCGCCTTGGCGGAACCGCTTCTCATCCCCGCCGACGCCGCGCAGCGGCTGCTGGCCGCCGCCAACGGCGACGCTGCGCTGCTGTATCTCTATCTTTTCGCAAACCGTCCGCTTGCCGATGCGCAGACGGCGCTGCGCATGACACAGGCCCGGTACGATCTGGCCTGCGCAACGCTTCAACAGCTGGGGCTCTGGCCGCAGGAAGCGAGACAGCATCTCGACGCGTCGCAGGCCCCGGTCTATACTGAGCAGGACGTCATCCGCGAAACGCGCACCAGCCGCGAGTTTGAAGCCATCACCGGCGAGACGCAGCGGCGGCTGGGACGGGTGCTATCCAACGAGGAACTTAAAATTCTGCTTTCGGTCTACCGCTATCTGGGGCTTCCCGGTGAGGTCATTTCGATTCTTGTCAACTACTGCATCCAGCGGCAGCGTTCGCGCGGCATCTCGCGCATGCCGTCTCTGCGGTCGATCGAGAAAGAGGCGTATTACTGGGCCGACCACGGCATCGACACGATGGAGCAGGCAGCTGTTTACATGCAGAACCAGCTGCTGCGGCAGTCGCAGCTGGGAAAAATCCGCGAACTGTTCGGCATTACGGGCAGACGGCTCACAACGGGCGAGGAGAATTACATCCTGACGTGGCTCTCGTGGGGCTTTGGCGAAAAAGAAATCGGTCTGGCCTATGAAAAGACCTGTATGGCGACCGGCGGACTCAAGTGGCCCTATTGCAACTCCATCCTGCGCAGTTGGCACGAGCAGGGCTTTACCACACTCAGCCAGATTGAATCCGGCGACCGCGCCCCGGCAAAGCCCGCGTCCGGCCGCCCCGGCTACGGCGTACAGCGCCACCATGACGAGTTGAGCGCGCTGGAGCGCGCCGCCGTTGATCGTCTGCTGAATGACAAGGAGGATTGACCATGGCATACTCTCAGGCCATTGTGCAGCGCGCAATGCAGCGCCTGCAAAGCGAAAACGAGCAGAACGAGCAGTCCTCCCGCGCCCGCATTGCGGCGATCTATGAAAAAGAGCCGCGTCTGGGCGAGATCGAACGGGAGTTGCGCCGGACCGCCGCACATGTGCTTGCCGCGACGTTCCGCCGTCAGGGCGACCCCGTGGCTGCCATGCAGCAGCTGAAAAAGGACAATCTGGCGCTCCAGCAGGAGCGCGACTGGATTTTGCAGGCCGAGGGGCTGGAGCCTGACGATCTGACTGTCCAGCCGCTCTGCCCCAAATGCGGCGGCACAGGCTATGTGGGCGCGCAGATGTGCGAATGCCTCAAGGAACTTTGCAGGCAGGAGCAGAAGAAGGAACTTGCCGCGCTGTTCGGCTCCGAAAGCTTTGACCGATTCCGGCTCGATCTGTATCCGGCACAGTATGACGAGCGGCTGAAGACAAGCCCCCGGACGCTGATGGAACGCACCTACCGCGACACGCTCGGCTATGCGCAAAACTTCACCTGCGCCTCGCCGTCGCTTCTGTTTGTCGGCGCAACGGGCCTCGGCAAGACATACCTGTCCGCCTGCATCGCGCGGGCGGTCGCCGACCGGGGCTATTCCGTCAGCTATGCGCCGGTGGCGGAGCTGCTGGCCGCGTTTGAGGCCGATAAGTTCCGCCCGCAGCCGGACGTGTCGCGCACGGCGGATTATTTTTCCAGTGATCTTCTGATTCTCGACGATCTCGGCACGGAAATGACAACGCAGTTCGCCGTCTCCGCGCTCTATCAGCTGCTCAACAGCCGCCTGCTTGAAAACAGGCCCACCATCGTCTCGACCAATCTTCCGCTGGGGGATATTGCGCCGCGCTATTCCGCGCAGATCTATTCCCGCCTGCTCGGCGCATACCGCCTGTACAAATTCTACGGCGACGACATCCGATTCAAGCTGAAATAGTCCGCTGCTATTCGATTCTGCGCAATTTTTCCGAAGTTCGCGTAGGGGCGGACGACGCTGTCCGCCCGCAGAAGGCAGTGGTTTTCCCGGAAGTTTGCGGCGAATCCGTATGTACCTGCTTGTATGATTGTAGGGGCCGATGCCCACATCGGCCCGTTGGGCAGTTGCGAATTTGCCGAAGATCACCGTAAAAACGTTGCGTTCTGCCGGGCCGATGCGACGCCCGCAGGCTAGTTTCGAGGCGCAACCGCGCATCGCGCGGCTCTTAGCGCCGAAGATGGGTATCGGCCCCTACAGACTATTGGCATACTGCCGCTCCGGTTGGTCTGACCGGGGCGGCTTTTCGTACTGCGGCGCAAAAAAGTTTACAGGGTGGAAACAAATTTTTGCATGATTGCACTTTCCTGTTGTGTCCGTATGTGGTACAATGTATGTGGATATTTATGCTGTTGTGCAGATTTGGATAGATAAAGGAAGATCATCATGGAATTACTCGCTCCCGCCGGTTCGATGGAGGCGCTGCGCGCCGCCGTCTGCAACGGCGCTGATGCTGTTTATTTAGGCGCCGATACCTTCAACGCGCGTATGAACGCCCGCAATTTTTCTGCCGCCGATTTGCAGGAGGCCATTGTCTACTGCCATGTGCGCGGCGTCAAGGTGCACCTGACGCTCAACACGCTCGTGCTGGACCGCGAGATGCCGCGTGCAGCGGAACTGATCCGCATGGCCGCATCCTGCGGCGTCGATGCGTTCATCGTGCAGGATCTGGGCATGGTATCGCTGTGCCGGCAGCTTGCACCGGATGTGCCCATCCACGCCTCCACGCAGATGAGCATCCATTCGCTCGAGGGCGTATTGGAGGCCGCCGCGCTCGGATGCAGCCGCGTTGTGCTTGCGCGGGAATTGCCCGCAGAGGAGATCGCGCATATCTGTAAGAAAAGCCCGGTCGAGATCGAGGTTTTCGTCCACGGCGCTTTGTGCATGTGCTACTCCGGGCAGTGCTATCTGTCCTCCGTCATCGGCCGCCGCTCCGGCAACCGGGGCCAGTGCGCGCAGCCCTGCCGCCTACCCTACGGCTACGGCCGGTTTGAATCGACGCGCTACCCCCTCAGCCTCAAGGACAACTGTCTGGCGGGCGAACTGGACGAACTGCGGCGCATGGGCGTCGCGTCCATCAAAATTGAAGGCCGTATGAAGCGGCCCGAATACGTCGCCATCGTCACGCGCGCCTACCGCACGGTCTTAAACGGCGGCAAGCTGACGCAGGCCGATCTGCAGGAACTCGAAACCGCATTTTCCCGTCAGGGCTTCACCGACGGCTATTTCAAGGGTCAGACCGGCAGCGATATGTTCGGCCGCCGGCAGGAGAGCGAGGACACAGCCGACCTGTTCGCCTCTGCCCGCGCCACCTATGAGCAGGGCGAGACGCAGCGCATCGGCGTGCGCTTTTACGCCATGATCCACCGCGGGCAGCCCGCGCGGCTTGCCGTAGAAGACCCGGACGGCAATCTCTGCCGGACCTACGGCCCCGTGCCGGAACAGGCCGTCTACCGCTCACTCACAGCGCAGGATCTGGAACAGCAGCTGAAAAAAACCGGCGGAACGCCGTACCTCTGTACCAGTGTCCGCTCGTCGCTGGATCCCGATCTGATGCTTCCGGCCTCCGCCATCAACGCCATGCGGCGTGACGTGATCGCCGAACTCACCGCGAAGCGCGGCCGCGCCGAAAAGCCGCACCTGAACGCCTATGACGAGCCGCCGCGCTACGATGGCATCTCCGGCGAACCGCAGCTGACCGTGGCCGTCCGCACGGCCGACCAGATTACATCCCGTATGCTCTCCATGAAGCCGACGGTGCTCTATGTCCCGCTGTCCGAACTGGTCGAGCACCCGGAGTTGCGGCAGCGCGTGGGCGTTGAGACGCAGCTTGCGGCCATTCTGCCGCGCGTGATCTGGAGCGGCGAACTCGTTCCCATCGCGCGGCAGCTGCGCACGGTCTACGATATGGGCGTGCGGCAGGTTCTGGCCGGAAATCTCGGACAGCTGCACATCGCCCGCGCGGCGGGCTTCGCCGTCCGGGGCGATTTCGGCCTCAATATCGTCAATTCCCGCGCCATGCGCTATCTGCGCGAGCAGGGGCTTGATTCGCAGCTTCTGTCGTTTGAACTGACGCTGCCGCAGATCCGCGATGTCTCCAAGGCCGTCCCGGCGGAGGTTCTGATCTACGGGCGGCTGCCGCTGATGCTGATGGAAAACTGCGTCATTAAAAACCGCACCGGCACCTGTACCTGTCAGACCGGCACGGTTCGGCTGGTTGATCGCGTGGGTGAGGAATTTCCCATTGTCAAAGACCCCGGCACTTGCCGCAATGTGCTGCTGAACGGCAAAAAGCTGTATCTGCTCGATAAAAAGGATGCGTTCCGGGGTATGGGCCTGTGGGCGCTGCGGCTGCAGTTTACAACGGAAAACCCCAGCGAGATCGACAAGGTGCTGATGGACTATCAGGGCCGGGCCGTCTTCGACGCTGGAAGCTATACGCGCGGACTGTATTCGCGCGGCGTGGAATAAGCAAAAAAAGAAGGAACTCCTTATGATCATCCTTGCATCGCAATCTCCCCGCAGGCAGGAACTGATGAAGCTTACCGGCCTGCCGTTTACCGTCCGTGTGGCAGATGTGGACGAGACGATGGACAAGTCGCTTCCTGTCCAGCAGGAGGTCACGCGCGTCAGCCGTCTGAAAGCGCAGACCATCGCCGCCGGCGCAGCTGCGGACGATATCGTCATTGCTGCCGATACCATCGTGGTCATCGACGGCCGCGAACTGGGAAAACCCCGCTCGGAGCAGGAAGCACTGGACATGCTCCGCCTGCTCTCCGGCAGGACGCACGAGGTCGTGACCGTTCTGTCCGTATGCAAAGGCCCCCGCATCGAATCCGAAGCCGTTGTGACGAAGGTAACATTCCGCACGCTCTGTGACGAGGAACTCCGCGCCTACATCAAAACCGGCGAACCCATGGACAAGGCCGGCAGCTACGGCATTCAGGGCTACGGAGCCATGTTCGTCAAATGCATCGAGGGCGATTATTTCTCTGTCATGGGGCTGCCGCTGTGTCCGCTGTGCCGGATGCTGCGCGCGTTCGGCGTCCGCATTCTCGACGTGCAGGAGGCGCAGGCATGAAGAAAAAATTCTGGACAGGCCGGCTCAAGACCATTCTGATCGTCGCGCTCATCGTCGCCATCTGCGCAGCCGTGACGCTTGCCATCACGAGTGGAACAAGCGCGATCGAAAATGTGGTCGGGACGATTCTGTCTCCCATCCGCGCGGGCGTCGCGTCTATCGACCGGCTGGCCGAGCGGTATTATAACTACATGTTCCGCTATGAGACGCTCGAGGCGGAAAACGCGGAGATGGAAAAGCAGATCCTCGCCATGCAGGAGGATATCCGCGACGCCGAGCAGCTGCAGCGCGAGAACGAATGGCTCAAGGCGCTTCTGAATCTGTCAGACGAGCATGAGGATTATAAATTTCTCACGTCGTACATCATTTCCTGGGATTCTTCCGACTATAAAAGCGCTTTCACCATCGGAAAGGGCACGAACGCGGGACTGGAAGAGGGCATGTGCGCCGTGACAGAAAACGGGCAGGTCGTGGGCCTTGTGACCAAGGTCGGCACCAACTGGGCCACCGTCACGACGATCATGGACTCGTCGCTTGAAATTTCCGCCTCCGTGGCCTCGTCCGGCTATACGGGCGTGGTGCAGGGCACATTCCTTGAAGATGGAACGGAAATTCTGCGCATGAACTATCTGCTGACAGACGCGATCGTCAAAAATAACGACCAGGTCGTCACGACCGGCTCGACGCTCTATCCGCGCGGCCTGCTGCTGGGGTACATCACGAACGCCAGCCTCGACGAGACGGGCGTTGCGAAATACGCCACGCTCGAACCGTCCTGCGACCTGTCCAAGCTGGAGCAGATCGCAATCATTACGGAGTATAATGTGCAGTGACACAAGAAACTGTTGTAGGGGCGGACGTCTCTGTCCGCCCGCAGAATGCAGCGTTTTTTTTGAAAATCTCCGGCGAATTCGCAACATTTCCAGGGCCGGCAGCGTCGTCGGCCCCTACAAACGAACCTCGAAAAATGCAGCTTGACGTGTATATGACCGAAAGGAGGCCCGCGCGATGCACGCGACCTATAAAAATGCGCTGATGTGGACGCTTTACGGCGTGCTGTTTCTGCTGATCGCCGTTTTGCAGACGGTTGTGTTCGGCCGGGCACGGTTTTTCGGCGTCAAGCTGACGCTGATCCCTGTCTGCCTCGCCTGCGTCGCCATGCTGGCAGGCGCCGAGGCCGGAGCGCTTTACGGCCTTTGCTGCGGCGCCGTTTGGTGCTTTACGGGCGCAAGCGGCGGCGCGATGCACATTGTGCTGCTGACTATCTGCGGCGCGGTGATCGGCTATCTCTGCGACCGGTATCTGGTGCGGCAGCTGCTGTCCGCCGTTCTGATGAGCCTGCTGGCGCTCGTATTCTGCCAGACGATTTTGTTCCTGCTTCAATGCTATCTCGGCACGATCCACATCGGCATGATTGCTGCTCTGCCGATTCAGATTGGCCTGAGTCTGCTCTCGTGCCCGCTTCTGTATCTTGGAGCCTGGGCGATCCGAAAGGTTGGTGCCAAATAAATGCAGCGAATTTCCCGCTTCCGCATGATCGTATTCATCATTGTCATTCTGGCCATGATTGGCGTGTTCAGCCTGCGGCTTTATAAGACGCAGGCTGCCGTTACAGAGGACTCCCTCGTCACGGCGGATGCCGACTCCATGACGTACCAATCGACGGTTGAGGCCGCACGCGGCAATATTCTTGACCGCAACGGCAACGTACTGGTGTCGAACCGCGCCAGCTATAACCTTGTCATCGTCAACTTTGTCTTTTTCAACGCGCCCGACCCGAACGGGAATCTGCTGAAGGTTCTGAACCTCTGCGACGAACTGGGGATCGCGTATGAATCGCACTTTCCCATCTCCTCCGAACGTCCCTACCAATACACCGATACCAACGATACTGCGTGGCAGAGTTTTTTCCGCAAATTCCTCGCCAGCCGAAGCTATGACCTTGATATTTCCGCACCCACACTTATGAAGCGTCTGCGCGATGAATACAAAATCCCAGACGATTGGACCCAGCAGGATGTCTACCGCGTCATTTCCGTCCGATATGAACTAGAACTGCGCTCGGTCGATGACATCGGCCTTGAAAACTACACGCTGGCTGAGGACGTCGATGCAGAATCGCTGGCCGCCGTGATGGAGTTGGCCGTGCCGGGCGTCGTGGTCGAAAACGGCACGGTGCGCGAATACAACACGACGTATGCCGCGCATATCCTCGGCTATATTGCAGCCATGGACCCGGACGAATACACCGAATACAAGCAGCAGGGCTATGCCATGAACGCACTCGTCGGAAAGTCCGGCGTGGAGAAGGCGTTTGAATCTTATCTGCACGGCTCGAGCGGCATCAAGAAAACGACTGTTTCCTCGACCGGCGAAATTCTGAACCGCTATTATGTGACGGAGCCTGTGCCGGGCAACAACGTCGAGTTGACCATTGATATCTCCCTGCAGGCTGTGGCCGAGCAGGCACTGGAGAAGGTCATTCTCTACCTGCGTGAAACTGGCGTCGGCACAAAAAAAGAGGGCAAGGACGCACAGGGTGGCGCGGTCGTTGTGCAGATGTGCAAAACAGGCGAAATTCTCGCCATGGCAAGCTACCCGACCTACAACCTTGCGACCTTCAATCAGGACTACACCACCCTTAACGCAGACGAGATGCGCCCGCTGTTCAACCGTGCGCTCGCGGCCTTCCCGCCCGGCTCGGTCTATAAGATGGTTACGGCCATCGCCGCCGTTGACATGGGCGGCTTTGACCCCGGCTATATCATTGAGGACAAGGGCCTTTACACCTTCTATGAGTCTTTCCAGCCCAAGTGCCACATCTGGTCGCTGGCCAATCCGCGCACGCACGGCAAGATCAATCTGATGGAGGCCATCGCCTATTCCTGCAACTATTATTTCTATGAAGTCGGCCGTCTGACCTACGACAGCTATAAAAAGGAAACGGGAAACAACCCGTTTGATATCGTTGCCAAGGCCCTTGGCCTCGGCGAGCCGACGGGCATCGAACTGCCGGAGGACACCGGCGCGCGCGCGAATGCAGAGGAAAAGAACAGGCAGTACGCTGGCGAAGACGCAGGCTGGTTCGGCGCGGACGTTTTACAGGCCGTCATCGGCCAGAGCCTGAACAAGTTTACGCCTCTGCAGCTGGTCTGCTATACCTCGGCGCTGGCAAACAAGGGCACGCGCTATGAAGCGACACTTTTGTCCCGCGTCGTCTCGTGGGACTATCAGGATCTGATTGAAGAATCCAAGCCCGTTGTGGCAAGCACGCTGAACATCTCCGAAAAGGCACTGGCCGCACTCGATCAGGGCATGCGTATGACCGCGACCATCGGCACGGCGGAGCAGTATCTCCGGGATTATCCCATCCCCATCGCCTGCAAGACCGGCACGGCGCAGTGGCAGGGCACGACCTCTACCGGCGCGTTCTCCGGCTCCGACCACGCCTCGTTCGTGCTCTATGCCCCGGCGGACGATCCCGAGATCGCCATCGCCGTCTATGTCGAACGCGGCTCGCAGGGCGGCAATCTGGCAAACGTCTGTATTCCCATTCTTGACGCGTACTTCTCCAGTTCTGCCAGATACGAGACTGTCACAACCGAAAATATCGCTTACTAAGAGAGGAACCGCACATGACCGACCTTTCGCATATCCGCAATTTTTCGATCATCGCCCACATTGACCACGGCAAATCCACGCTGGCAGACCGGCTGCTGGAGGAGTGCCATTCCGTTGAAAAGCGCGAGATGGAGGACCAGATCCTCGACTCCATGGAGCTCGAGCGCGAGCGCGGCATCACCATCAAGGCGCGCGCCGTGCGTCTGGATTACCGCGCCGACGACGGCGAGGTCTATGTATTGAACCTCATCGACACGCCGGGCCACGTCGATTTTAACTATGAAGTTTCCCGCAGCTTATCTGCCTGTGAGGGCGCGGTACTGGTCGTTGACGCATCACAGGGCATCGAGGCCCAGACGCTGGCAAACACCTATCTGGCGGTTGACAATGGACTGGAGGTTCTGCCCGTCGTCAACAAGATCGACCTTCCGGCGGCGCGGCCTGCCGAGGTCAAGAAGGAAATTGAGGACGTCATCGGCATCCCCGCCATGGACGCGCCTGAAATCTCCGCCAAGAACGGCATCAACATCCATTCCGTGTTGGAAATGATCGTGAAGAATGTCCCCGCGCCCACGGGCGACCGGGACGCACCTTTGCAGTGTCTGATTTTCGACAGCCAGTATGATTCTTATCGCGGCGCGATCGTGTACCTGCGCGTGGTCAACGGCACGGTCTATCCCGGCATGGATATCCGCATGATGGCCTCCGGGGCGGTTTACAAGGTCGTGGAAGTCGGATATCTGCACCCGAAGGGTATGGTTCCGGCCGAAAGCCTCGGCGCGGGCGAGGTTGGATATCTCACGGCCTCCATCAAGACCGTCTCCGATACCCGCGTGGGCGACACCATTACGGGCGTGGAAAATCCGGCGGCCGAAGCGCTTCCGGGCTACCATCAGGCGCAGCCGATGGTCTTCTCGGGCGTGTATCCGGCGGACGGCTCGAAATACGGCGATCTGCGCGACGCGCTGGAAAAGCTGAAGCTGAACGACGCTTCCATGAGTTTCACACAGGAAAACTCCATTGCGCTGGGCTTCGGCTTCCGCTGCGGTTTCCTGGGTCTTCTGCACATGGAGATCATTCTCGAGCGGCTCGAGCGCGAATATAACCTTGATCTCATCACGACGGCTCCAAACGTCGTCTATAAGATCACCAAAACAGACGGCACGCAGCTTGACGTCTATACGCCGCTCAATTATCCCGACCCCGCCGAGATTGCCGAAGCGCAGGAGCCGTATGCGAAAGCGAACCTGATTGCCCCGCCCGAATATGTCGGTGCGATCATGGACCTGTGCCAGAACCGGCGCGGCGAATTCAAAGACATGCAGTATCTCGACCCCACGCGCGTCGAGTTGCACTATTCCATGCCGCTGAATGAGATCATCTATGACTTTTTCGACGCGCTCAAGAGCCGCACACGAGGCTACGGTTCGCTGGATTATGAACTCGAGGGCTATCGCCCGTCGAAGCTTGTCAAGCTTGACATTCTCCTGAACGGTGAGATCGTTGACGCACTGAGTTTCATTCTCTTTGCCGACAACGCCTACGCAAGAGCCCGAAAGATCTGCGAGAAGCTGAAGGACAATATCCCGCGCCAGATGTTTGAGATCCCGGTGCAGGCTGCCGTCGGCGGCAAAATCATTGCCCGCGAGACGATTAAGGCACTGCGCAAGGACGTACTCGCCAAGTGCTACGGCGGCGATATCACGCGCAAAAAGAAGCTGCTTGAAAAGCAGAAGGAGGGCAAAAAGCGCATGCGCACATTCGGCACGGTCGCTGTTCCGTCCGAGGCGTTCATGGCCGTCCTCAAGCTTGATGACGAATCGTAGGAGGTTTTTCCGTGGCGCTCATTCAGATCGTTGAAAACAAGAAAAAAAGCCTCGGCATCTACGTCCATATCCCGTTCTGCCGGAGCAAATGCGAATACTGCGACTTTTATTCCATCCCCGGCGCGCGCAGCCGGGATCTGATGGACCGGTATCTCGACGCCGTGATTCTGCACATCCGCGAGGCGGCGCAGGGCGCGGCGGGCTATGAGGTCGATACCGTCTACTTTGGCGGCGGTACGCCGTCGTTCTTCGGCGCCGGCGGGCTTGCGAAGATTTTCGCTGAGATCGACCGCCGCTTCGATGTCAGCCGCGACGCGGAGGTTTCGCTCGAGGCCAACCCGGATTCTGTGACGCTGCCCATGCTCACGCGGCTGCGCCGCGCGGGCTTCAACCGCATTTCCATCGGCGTGCAGTCGGACGACGACGCGCAGCTCAAGGCGCTGGGCCGCCCGCATAACTACCGGCAGGCGCAGCAGGCTGTGTCGCTCTCGCGGCGCGCAGGCTTTGACAATGTTTCGGTTGACCTCATGTTCGGCCTGCCGAACCAGTCGCGCGAGCAGTGGATGCAGACGCTTCGCAACGTCATCGACCTTAAGGCCGACCACATCAGCTGCTACGGCCTCAAGGTAGAGCCCGGCACGAAGCTTTGGTCATACAAGGACTGCGCCAATCTCCCGGACGACGACGCACAGGCGGATATGTATTTCTACGCCGTTGAAACGCTTGAGCAATTCGGCTATCACCAGTACGAGATCTCCAATTTCGCGCACGACGGCTTTATTTGCCGCCACAACATGAAATACTGGGTCGGCGACGAGTATCTGGGCTTCGGCCCGTGCGCGGCCTCTGACTTCGCCGGGCGGCGATTTACCATCAAGCCCGATTTGGAGGGCTATATCAAGGGCGTGATGGACAAGGGCCAGATTCTGTCCGAGTCCGAACTCGTCCCGCTGCGCGAACGCGCGGGCGAGTATCTCATGCTCCGCCTGCGGACGGTCGATGGCATTGAAAAGGGCGAGTACACCCGCTCGTTCCTGCTGCCGTTCGAGCCGATTGAGGAAATTCTGCTTCGGCTTCAGACGCAGGAATATGCCGCGTTCACCTCCGGCCGCTGGCATCTGACGCCGAAGGGCTTCATGCTCTCAAACACCATTCTGGTGGAACTTCTGGAGGCCCAGCAAAAATCCAAGCCGCTGGCGCAGAGGCGCTGACAGACGAACAGAGCCGGGGAAGCGTCAACGCTTCCCCGGCTCTTGCCGGAAAAACAGCCCTTCCGGTCAATCGGTGCGGCCGGAACGGGAGGCTGCGAAGAAACCGGGCGGCTGCTTTTCAGACTCCGCCCGGATCAGCGGGACGCGGAACCCCCGTTCTGTCTGCCTTCTGCCGCTCCGGCGAAGCGCGGCGTCTGACCGAAACGCGCACCTGCGTATGGATCATCCGGCGGACAAAGCATTTCAAAAGCATTTGCCAACGATCTCTCTGGCCATAGTATGTGCAGAGCCAAGAAAAATACACAAGGTCCAATTTGACTTTACAGGCGTAAAACGGTAAGATAAGAAAAAACAAAGGAAGCGGAAAAGCAATGGAAGAATTTGAAAATTTGCAGGAAACAAAACTCTCGTCCCAGCCGATTTTCGACGGCGATGTGCTGCATATCTATAAGGACACCGTCCGCCTGCCGAACGGCAAGACCTCCACGCGGGAATATACCGTCCACCACGGCGCTGTGTGCATCCTGCCGCTGTTGGAAAACGGCGACGTGCTGCTCGAGCGGCAGTTCCGCTACGCCATGAGCGAAGTCCTGACGGAGATCCCCGCCGGGAAGCTTGACTACATCGGAGAAGACCCGCACGAGGCCGCGCTGCGCGAACTGCGGGAGGAAACGGGCGCGGTTGCAAGCGAACTCATCCCGCTCGGGCCGTTTTATCCCACCTGCGCATATTCGACCGAGGTCATCCATATGTTTCTGGCCCGCAGGCTGACCTTCGGCGAACGGGATTTGGACGAGGACGAATTTCTAAACGTATTCCGTCTGCCGCTGCGTGAACTGGTCGAGAAGGTTCTGAACGGCGAAATCCCAGACGCCAAAACGCAGGCCGCCGCGCTTCGCGTGTGGTGTATGCTGAAAGAGGGAAAACTCCCGTGAGGCGGAACCTGCTGTACGTCTCGTCCATTGGCGAAGACTGCTGTGCAGCCGCGCAGGACTTTCACGTCGGCATCGAACTTGCACAGTTCTGCACGGCAGCCCGGCTCGACGGGGCGCCGGCGGAGCCGTGGGAAATTCCGGTAGAGCGCTGTCTGTCTGCGGCAGACCGATTCATTCTGCACGGGCCGTTCAACGAACTGACCCCGGCAGCCATCGACCCGTTGGTGCTGGATGTGACAAAAAAACGATACCGGCAGGCAATCGCGCAGGCGCGGACACTCGGAATCCAAAAAGTTGTTCTGCACGCAGGCTTTCAGCCGCTGGTCTATTACCCGGAATGGTTCATAGACCGCAGCGCCGCCGTATGGCAGGAACTGCTCTGCGAGATCCCGGATGATATGACCGTCTGCCTGGAAAACGTGCTCGAGCCGGAGCCGCGTTTGCTCACGGCAATCATGGGGGCCGTCTGCGACCCGCGCCTGCGTATCTGCCTCGATCTCGGCCACGCCAATACCTGCGCGTCGCACATTCCCCCGGAAGACTGGCTGCGCGCCTGCGCGCCGTATCTGTCTCATGTGCATCTGCACAACAATCAGGGCGGCCATGATCTGCATGCGGCGCTTTTTGACGGCGTGATGGACATTACGGGTCTTCTTTCCATGCTGGAAACGCTGGCCCCGCAGGCGACGTGTACACTGGAACTGATGCAGGACAGGCCGAGCCTCGACTGGCTCGTAACAGAACATCTTTTGGAGTAAACCCTATGGAACAGAATGAACGGCAGCTTTTCTCGCTGCTTTCCGAAATTACCCCATTGTACGAAGCGCCTATGCGCGAGGCGAAAGCCCGGCAGGATGCGCTTGCAAAGCCGCCCGGAAGTCTCGGTCTGCTGGAAGACCTCTCTGTCCAGCTGGCAGGCATCACCGGGCATATCAAAAATGAAGTCAGCCACACCCGCATTTACGTTCTTGCGGCAGACAACGGCGTGGTCTGCGAGGGCGTTTCGTCCGCACCGCAGTCGGTCACGCGGGCGCAGGCCATCAACCTGACGCGCGGCCTGACCGGCGCGTCGTGTCTGGCAAAACACTTTCATGACGGCCTGATGGTCGTTGACATGGGCATTGCACTTTCCTATACCTGCCCGGAGATTCTGAACCGCAGTCTCGGTAAAGGCACAGCGAACATCGCCGCAGGCCCGGCCATGACGCGGCAGACTGCTGTACAGGGCATTCTGACCGGCATGGAACTTGCCGCACAGGCAAAACGGGACGGGATTCAGATTCTTGGCGTTGGTGAAATGGGCATCGGCAACACGACGACGTCCTCCGCTGTTTTGTGCGCGCTGAGCGACGAACCCGTTGAGGCCGTCACGGGACGCGGCGGCGGATTGACCGGCGCAGCGTTTTTGAAGAAAAAACAGGTCATTGAACAGGCACTGACCATAAACGCGCCGGATGCACACGATCCCATTGACGTTCTGCACAGGGTCGGCGGGTTCGATCTGTGCGCCATGACGGGCGTCTTTCTGGGCGCGGCACATGAACGCCTGCCAGTCGTGGTTGATGGGTTCATTTCCGTTGTTGCCGCGCTCTGCGCTGCCCGGCTGCGGGAAAACGCAGGGGGCTATTTCATCGGTTCGCATGTGTCCTATGAACGCGGGTACGAGATCGCGGCGCAGCTGCTTGGTCTGAAGCCCTGTCTGCAGCTTGGCATGCGGCTGGGCGAGGGCAGCGGATGCCCGTTGGCCTTCCGCGTGGTCGAAGCGGCCTGCGCGGTGATGAACACAATGGCAACATTCCCCGAGGCCGCCATCGACGACGGATATCTGACCGAAATACGCGAAAGGGACAGCTTTACGGTATGAACTACTTTCTTTCCGGCGGCGCAAAAAACGGAAAATCCTCTCTTGCACAGCAGATCGTCTGCGCGCAGGGCGGGCCGCACTATTATCTGGCGACCATGATCCCGCACGACGACGAGGATCGGCTGCGCATCCGGCGGCATCTGGAAAACCGCGCGGGACTGGGCTTTCAGACCGTCGAATGCGGAACGGACATTCTCGCCTCGCTTTCGCAGATGGATCCGGACGGCGCGGTGCTGCTTGACAGCGTGACGGCGCTGCTGTCAAATGAAATGTTCCGCGCAGACGGCACAATGGACGTTTTGGCCCCGGCGCGTCTGGAAACAGAACTGCTGGAATTCTCCCGCCGCATGCGCTGCTGCGTGTTCGTGAGCGACTTTATTTACGCCGATGGCGGGCAGTATGACGCGTGGACAGAATGCTATCGCCGGGGACTGGCTGCGCTTGACCGCGCGCTGGCCGCAGCGTGCGAAAACGTCGCGGAACTTTGCTGCGCGCAGGCATATTGGTACAAAGGAGGTTTTGCCCGATGAAAACCAGAATCAAAAAGCCCCTGACGGCGCTTATGATGGCGTGGGGGACGTATCTGGCAATTCCGTGCCCGTATAAGGTCTGGGACGATGCGCTGCGCCCGTGGCAGATCGTGTGCCTGCCGCCGGTGGGACTGATTGTGGGCGGACTTTGGGCGCTGTGCGCGGCTCTTTTTGCGCACTTCCGGTTTACCGGGCTTTTGGCTGCCGCGTGCTTGACGGCGCTGCCGTTTCTCGTAACGGGCTTTTTCCATCTGGACGGATTTCTCGACTGCTGCGACGCGATTTTATCGCGGCGCGACCTGGGCACGCGGCAGAAGATTCTAAAGGATTCGCGCGTCGGCGCGTTTGCGGTTGTGTGTGCAATTCTGCTGTTTCTGTTCTCGTTTGCAGCGCTGGCAGACTGCGACTTCTCGTATATCTGGCGGGCGCTGCTGCTCATTCCGGTCGTGACGCGCTGCATGGCGGGCGTCGCAGTGGAGTCCTTCGCGCCCATGAAGACCAGCCAATATGCCGGGACATTCAAAGCCGGAAAAACGAAGCGGCAGCGGAATATCCTGCTCGGCATGTACCTTGCCGTCATGCTGGCGGTGTTTGTGTTCCTGTTTTCGCGGCCCAGCTGCGCACTGGCTGTTGCGTGGGCAGGCCTCGTGACGATTCTTTCCTGCCGGGCCGCACGAAAAAATTTAGGCGGCATGTCCGGCGACATTGCAGGCTTTTCCATCACGCTGGGCGAACTGTCCGGCCTTCTGATTCTGGCAGTCTTTTAAGGAGGAACGGATATGGTTTTGCTGATCGGCGGCGCGTATCAGGGAAAAACGGCATACGCGCAAAAAAAATACGGCCTGCGGGCCGCGGATATTTTCACCTGCGAAACGGAATTGCTGGACCTGTCCGCCCGCTGCCTCCGGCATCTGGAGCGCTTCGCGCTTGCCTGCGTCCGGACGGGAAAAGAGCCTGCAGACGTGCTGGGAGGGCTTGATTTAAGCGAAAAAATTCTGATCTGCGAGGATATCTCCTGCGGCGTCGTGCCGATGGATGCGGAAGCGCGCGAATGGCGCGAGGCTGTCGGGCGCATGAACGCAGTGCTGGCTGCGCAGGCGGATACAGTCACGCGGATTTTCTGTGGACTCCCGCTGGAGTTGAAGCGATGAGGCGGCTCACGCTCATCCGCCACGGGCTGACGGAAGGAAATGTCCGCCGGTGGTACTATGGCGCGCTCGACCTTCCCTTATGCGAAACCGGAAAATCAGCGCTGCGGGAGGCCGCCGCAGGCGGCCTGTATCCCCCGTACAGCGGCGAACGCGTTCTGACGAGCGGAATGCTCCGCACAGAGCAGACGCTGCGCCTGATTTACGGCGAGGTGCTGCACGAAAGCTGGGCAGATTTGCGCGAGGTTCGCTTCGGCATCTTTGAGGGGAAATCCTACAACGAACTCAAGGGCCAGCCGGATTATGAGGCATGGCTCGCAGGTGACTGGTTCCGGAACGTTCCGCCGGGCGGAGAATCCTTCGCGCAGGCGGAGACACGCATTTTGTCTGCGCTGAACCGCATGCAGGCGCAGAACGCGGACATTCTCGCCGTCGTGCACGGTGGAACAGTGCTCACGATCATGCAGGCGCTGTTCCCGGAGGAGGAAAAGAGCGGCTACGACTGGCAGCCCCGCCCCGGCGGCGGATACCAGATCGACTTGGCGGCGCACACCTACCGGCGCATCGGAATACAGGCCTAAAAAAAGCAGCGCTCAGGCGCTGCTTTTTTATCCGTTGTTTTTTTGATTGTTCTGCGCCAGAATACGCTCGATCTCGGCCTGCGCGTTGTAAACCTCGTCGTGGAAGTGCTGGGCAGAGATGCGCTCGGCGCCGTGGCCGAGGATGATCAGCTGCTCAAGATTATCGCTTGTTGCCACGCGGACACGGCGGCGGCCGCGGAGTTCAAAACTCAGCCGCTCAATATACTGATCCGCTGTCTCTGCCTGGCGGGTGTAGACAATATGGATGTTGTGGTATTTTTCCACAGAACCAAGTCCCTGCGGCACCTTGTACGCGTCAAAAACCAGAATGAGCGTACAGCCGCGGTAGCCCTGATAATTGCACAGCAGATTCATAAGCACATGCCGTGCCGTGTCAAGGCTCGTGCGGGAGAGTTCCTTCAATTCATCCCATGCGAACAGGATATTATAGCCGTCAACCAACAGGAAATCGTCCGCAGGGCCGAGACTGTGCAGAAATTCGCGCTTGTCCTCACTGCGCAGCATCATCTGCGGCAGCACGTCGCGGCGGCGGATAGCGCCGTAGGTGCGCTCAAAAATCGCCAGCAGTTCCTTTTCGAGTTCCGGCGCGCCGCCGGGCGCAACGGATTTTACGATCCGCTGCGGCTCCTGCTGCGCAGGGCCTCCGAATCGCAGCAGCGGCAGATGCACCGCCGCATCCACGTCCTGCCACTTGACCTCGTAGCCTGCGCCGTGCGCGCAGAAAACGGAACTCGCCGGGTTTTCCAGATCGCGCGCCGGGTCATAGCCAAGTTCCTTCACGATCTGTTCCTGATCCCGGCAGGGCCGGTAGCCGCTGACGCGCAGCTGGATGCGTCCCCGGCCTTTGGTATAGGCCGTAAGTTCAGTCTGATACTCCCGCAGCAGCCGCACAGGCGCACTTCCGCGCAGGACAGTCTGTTCGCCGTCCGTTTCCGGCGGCTCATATTCGCCCTGCATGCGCTGAATATCCGTGATCGCCCGGCCCACATTCGGCGCAGGCAGTTCCATGCGAAACGCGTACCACGGCTCGAGCAGCACGGACTGCGCCTTCATCAGCCCCTGCCGCACAGCGCGGTACGTCGCCTGCCGGAAATCGCCGCCCTCCGTGTGCTTCAGATGCGCCCGGCCGGAGACGAGCGTGAAGCGGATATCGGTGATGGGCGCGCCGGTCAGGACGCCCCGGTGTGCCTTTTCCGCCAGATGCGCCAGAATCAGCCGCTGCCAGTGCAGCGCCAGCGTGTCCGTCGGACACATGGTGTCAAATTGCAGGCCGGAGCCCGGCTCCGCCGGCTCCATCAGCAGATGCACCTCGGCATAGTGCCGCAGCGGCTCATAATGCCCCACGCCCTCGACCGGCGCGGCGATCGTCTCAAGATAGACAATATTTCCGGCGTCAAACGAAACGCGAAGCCCGAAGCGGCTTTCAATCAGCTTCTGCAAAATCTCCATCTGCACCGGCCCCATCAGCTGCACGCGAATCTCTCGCAGCAGCGCGTTCCAGACCAGATGCAGCGCAGGATCCTCCTCTTCAAGCATGCGCAGCTGTCCATACGCCAGCGCCGCATCCGTGCCGTCGTCCAGAAGCAGGCGGTATTCCAGAACCGGCTGCAAAACCGGTGCCTGCGCCGCCGTCTCGCGGCCCAGCACATCGCCTGGCATGGTCTTGCTCAGTCCCGTCACGGCGCAGACCGTCCCTGCGGGTGCCTGCTGCAAAAGCGTGAATTTACTGCCGGAATAGAGCCGAAGCTGGTCGGCCTTTTCCTCCCAGCCCTCACCGCGGAGCGTCTGCTTAACTAGAAGCGTCCCGCCCGTGACCTTCAGAAACGTCAGACGCGCGCCCTTCTCGTCGCGCGCGATCTTGAATACATGCGCGCCGAACTCCGCGCCCCGCGCAGGCTCGTCCACGAACCGGCGCAGCGCATCCAGAAGCGCGTCCACACCCGTCTGCCGCAGCGCAGAGCCGAACAGGCACGGGAACACCCGCCTGTGTGAGACGAGCGGCGCGATCTGCGCGACGGAAAGCGTGCCGGAGGTGAGATAACTCTCCATCAGCGCCTCGTCGGACAGGGAAAGTTCCTCAAACAGCTGTGCCTGCGGCTGGGAAAAATCGATACAGCCCTCGTCCAGTTCAGCACGGACGGCAGCAAGCAGCGCATCCCGGTCCGCTGTTTCCATATCCATCTTGTTGAAGAAGAGAATGACCGGCACCTGATAGCGCCGCAGCAGCCGCCAGAGCGTGACGGTGTGGCCCTGAATGCCCGCCGTACCGCTGATGATGAGCACAGCGCAATCGAGCACCTGCAGTGTCCGCTCCATCTCGGCAGAAAAATCCACATGTCCCGGCGTGTCAAGCAGCGTCAGCGTGCAGCCGGGCAGCGGGAGGACAGCCTGCTTGGAAAAGATCGTGATACCTCGGCTGCGTTCCTGCGCGTCGGTGTCGAGAAATGTATCGCCGTGATCGACGCGGCCAAACGTACGGATCACGCCCGCCCGATAGAGCATTGCCTCCGACAGCGTCGTCTTGCCCGCGTCCACATGGGCAAGCAGCCCCACGCAAAGCCGTTTTTCCGTCCGTTCCGTTCCCTGTGCGTTCATTGCCGTTCTCCGTTCGTTTTGATCTGGGAGAATTATAGCACAAAAACGAAAAACCGCCAAGAGGGCGGTACGGATGTGCAACTGCTGATGGCGCAAAACGGCCCGCCCGGGTTGATATTCCGGGCGGGCCGTTGCGCTTATTTCATATACTTATCTGCAGTGAAGCCATACGGTAGCATCGCACCAAGAGATTCGGCGACGTAGGTACCGTCGCTGCGGCCCATGTAGATCATAAAACTGGGCTCGCAGAATTCCTGCATGACCTGCCGGCAGACGCCGCAGGGCGGGAAAATATCGGCGGCATTGCCGTCCTTGCCTCCAACGACAGCAATGGCGGCAAACTCCCGCTCTCCCTCGGAGACGGCCTTGAAAATTGCGGTGCGCTCCGCGCAGTTGCTGGGGCCGTAGGCTGCGTTTTCAATGTTGCAGCCAAGATAGACCTTTCCGCTCTTTGCCAGCAGCGCTGCACCGACCGTAAAGCCGGAATACGGCACATAGGCGAATTTCATCGCGGCAAGCGCCTGCCCGACAAGTTCTTCCGGTGTCATGGACGTTCTCCTTTCCTTCCGTTTAAACCAGTTCCGCAGCAAAACTCTTCCCCGGCGTCTGGTACGGGACGCCAAGCAGTTCCGTCACGGTCGCGGCGATGTCGCAGAAGCCTGCGCGCGTGCCGAGATTGACGGGTTTTATTTTTTTGCCGAGCGCAATCATGGGGATATACTCGCGCGTATGGTCGGTATGCTTGAGATAGCCGGGATCGCAGCCATGGTCGGCGGTGATCATCACACAATCATCCTCGCCAAGCTTTGCAAGCAGCTGCGGCAGCCAGCTGTCGAATTCATGCAGCGCCTGCGCATAGCCGTCCGGGTTTCTGCGGTGGCCGTAGAGCATGTCGAAATCAACGAGATTCACGAAGCACAGGCCGGTAAAGTCCCGGTCTGCGATCTGAAGCGTCTTTGCAAGTCCGTCGGTATTGCCGGAAGTATAGGTAAACTCCGTCATGCCGCGTCCGGCGAAAATATCGTGGATCTTGCCGACTGCGATCATATCCTGTCCGGCCTCGACAATCGCATCAAGCATGGTCTTTGCGGGTGGCTCAAGCGAGAAATCATGGCGGCGGGACGTGCGCGTATACGGCCATTCGCCCTCGAACGGACGGGCAATGACGCGGCCCACACCGTATTTGCCGGTAAGCAGTTTCCGCGCGATGCGGCAATATTCATAAAGCTGCTCGGGCGGAACGATGGACTCATGCGCTGCGATCTGGAACACGGAGTCCGCCGACGTGTAGACGATCAGCGCCCCCGTCTTCACATGCTCCCGGCCGTAGTCCTTGATGACCTCCGTGCCGGAGTACGGCAGGTTGCACAGCACGCCCCGGCCCGTCTGCTCGGAAAACGGCTTCAGGATCTCCTCAGGAAATCCGTGCGGAAACGTCGGCAGCGGCTGCGGCGAGACAAGCCCCGCGATCTCCCAATGGCCGATGGTCGTGTCCTTGCCGCGCGAAAGTTCCTGCAGCCTCGCAAGCGCAGCCTGCGGCTGGTCCGTCTTCGGCAGGTAGTCCACACCATCCAGATTTCCGAGGCCCATGGAAATGAGATTCGGCATGGCGAATTTCGGAGACTGGCTGCAGGTGTGCAGCGTATTGGCTCCAACGTCGCCGAAATCCGCCGCGTCAGGCTCGTAGCCCACGCCGCAGGAATCGAGAACGATCAAAAATACTCGTTTCATTGCTTATTTCTCCAGTTTCACAGCCGTCTCGAGCGCCAGCTTCATCATGTTCGTGAAGCCGTTCTGCCGCTCCTCGGCGGTGCAGTTTTCGTTTCGCAGCAGATGATCGGACACCGTGCAGATGGCAAGCGCACGCTTGCCTGCGCGGGCCGCGTTCATATACAGGGCGGCAGCCTCCATTTCGACGGCCATAACGCCCATCTTCTGCCACGCCTTGTTGCCGATCCAGCCGCCGGTCATATCGCCGTCGTCGCCGTAGAAGCGGTCAGAGGACAGAATATTGCCGACGTGGTACGGAAGGCCCAGCTCCTTCGCCGTTTCGACGCAGGTTTCGAGCATGTGATAATCCGCAATAGGTGCGAACGTGCCGGGCAGATGATACTGGCCCGCCCAGTTGGAATCGGTGCAGGCCCCCTGTCCAATGACGATATCACGCAGGTTGATATTCTCCTGCATGGCGCCGGTCGAGCCGATGCGCATAATATTTTCCACGCCAAACACAGTATACAGTTCCCACGAATAGATACCGATGGACGGCATGCCCATGCCGGAGGCCATGACGGAGATCTTCACACCGTGGTACGTTCCGGTATAGCCATGGATACCGCGGACGTTATTGACGAGGACTGCGTTTTCCAGGAAGTTTTCCGCAATGAATTTCGACCGCAGCGGGTCGCCGGGCATAAGAACAGTTTTGCCGAAGTCGCCGGGCTTGGCATTGATATGCGGAGTCGGGTAATTAGCCATATAATTTGGCTCCTTTCTATGTGTATGATGGGGGAAATCGCAATATGCGGGTTTTTTCAAATTTGCGAGCTGGTCATGTCTCCGACGGCCCATTCTTTTCCGTCTTGCCGGAAAAGACCGGGGAGAAAAGGGACGCCTGTTACGGTACGCCAAACTTGTGAATTGTTGCGTTAGAATAACTGCGGCAAATTAGCTTTGCGTTCAAAACTTGCAGAGCAGTACGAATTCACCGAAGTCTTGTAGGGGCCGATGCCCACATCGGCCCGTTGGGCAATCACGAATTCGCCGAAGATTCTCGTAAAAACGGTCTGTACTGCGCGGGCCGATGCGATGCCCGCAGGCTAGTTTCGAGGCGCAACCGCGCTTTGCGCGGCTCTTAGCGCCGAAGATGGGCATCGGCCCCTACATAGCTGGCGCGGGAGCGCCTTTGGGTGCGTTTACTGCTTCTCCGCTTCCAGCTTCTTGACGATCTTAACAACGCGGCTGGTGCCAAGGCGCGAGGCGCCGAGTTCGATAAATTTTTCCGCATCCTCAAGCGACGAAATGCCGCCTGCCGCCTTGATTTTCACGCCGGGCTTTACATGCTTTGCAAACAGTTCCACATCGTGGAACGTCGCGCCGCCGGTGGAGAAGCCGGTGGAGGTCTTGATGTAGTCCGCGCCGGAATCGGAGACGATCTCACACATCTTGATCTTTTCGTCATCCGTCAGCAGGCACGTCTCGATGATGACCTTCAGAAGCTTGCCCTCGCAGTGCTGCTTGACAGCCTTGATCTCTTCGAGCAGATCGTTCCAGCGCTGATCCTTGACCCAGCCGATGTTGATGACCATATCGACCTCATCCGCGCCGTTCTGGACGGCGTCGAGCGCTTCAAGGCATTTGGCCTTTGTCGTGTCGTAGCCGTTCGGAAAGCCGATGACGGTGCAGATCGGAAGCTTGTCTCCGACATAGTCCCTCGCCTGCTTCACATAGGAAGCGGGGATGCAGACAGACGCGGTATGATACTTCATGCCGTCGTCGCAGATGGCCTTGATCTCGGCCCACGTCGCCGTCTGGGCGAGGAGGGTGTGATCGACTTTACTAAGAATCTCGTTCAGTTCCATGGAGAAGTTCCACCTTTCTATGTTCATTGATATAATCCTGATAGCATTTATGGCACATGGCGATATAACTGTCGTTGCCGCCCAGGAAGACCTGATCGCCCTCGGTGATGACATAACCTTCCGGACTGATACGGGCATTCGTGGTCGCCTTGCGGCCGCAGTCACAGATGGTCTTGATTTCAGTGATGGAGTCGGCCAGTTCAAACAGCCTCCGGCTGCCGGGGAACAGCTTTGTCTGGAAATCTGTCCGCAATCCAAAGCACAAAACAGGCAGATTTTCACGATCGACCAGTTCACGCAGTTGGTCGATCTGCTCACCGGTCAGGAACTGACACTCATCGACAATGATCACATCCGCCTTACCGTGCGCGGCATAGCGCTCCCGCAAATCGCACTCCGGTCCGATTGCCTCGCACTGCGCCGTCAGTCCAATGCGCGATCGCAGGGTGAACTCTCCGTCGCGCCGGTCGGCAGCCGGCTTGATCAGCCAAACGCGCATGCCGCGCTCTTCGTAGTTATATTTGGTAATAAGCGCTGTTGCCGTTTTGCTCGAGCCCATTGCGCCGTATTTAAAGTACAGCTTTGCCATATCCTCATCCCTTCTTTTATGGGGTTTTGGTTATTATACCAAATCTTTTCCCCATTTGGAAGGGGCATTTCACGTTTTTCGTTATCATCGTCATTGCGGTGATAGGCGCAGCCTATGCCATGCTTCTGTCGTTTATATTTATCATACTATACACGGATTTTATCATATTCTCAGTTTCTGCGCAGAATTTGTGCTTTTGCCTTGCGCTTTTTTTCTCTGCGTGCTATACTTCCACTGAAATCTTGGATACAGGAGGGCATCATATGTCCATTCTTTTGACTGGCGGCGCCGGGTTTATCGGCAGTCATACCGCCGTTTCACTGCTGAACGCAGGACAGGATATCGTCATCGTCGATAATCTGTACAACAGTTCTCCAAAGGTCATTGACCGCATTGAGAAAATCACCGGCAAGCGCCTGCCCTTTGTTGAGGCCGACTGCTGTGATCAAGCCGCGATGGACAAGCTTTTTACAGACTACGACATCACCGGCGTGATTCACTTTGCCGGGCTCAAGGCTGTTGGTGAATCTGTCGAAAAGCCGCTGCTCTATTACCGCAACAATCTGGACTCTACACTGACCGTTCTCGAAGTTATGCGCGAACATAACTGCCATCAATTCGTCTTCTCGTCCTCTGCCACGGTCTACGGCGACCAGCCCGCGCCGCTGTACGAGACAGCGCAGACCGGCGGCTGCTCCAATCCCTATGGCTGGACAAAGTTTATGATTGAAGAGATCCTGAAGTCCGCCTGCAAGGCTGATCCGACACTCTCTGTCGTGCTGCTTCGTTATTTTAACCCCATCGGCGCGCACGAATCCGGCCTGATTGGTGAAAATCCGAACGGCATTCCAAACAATCTCATGCCGTATATTACGCAGGTTGCAATCGGCAGACGTGAAAAGCTGACTGTTTTCGGCAACGACTATGACACCCCCGACGGCACCGGCGTCCGCGATTATATCCATGTTGTTGACTTGGCCGAAGGTCATCTGTGCGCGATTCAGTACGCCCATGCGCACACGGGCTGCGAGATCTTCAATCTCGGTACTGGCCACGGCGTCAGTGTTCTGGAGATGGTACACACTTTCTCCGAAGTCAACAATGTTCCTGTTCCTTACGTTATCGGACCGCGCCGCGCGGGTGATCTGGCAACGGTTTATGCAGATCCTTCCAAGGCGAAGCAGATTCTTGGTTGGGAAGCAAAAAAGACACTTGCGGACATGTGCCGCGACAGCTGGAACTGGCAGAGTAAAAATCCGACCGGATATTAAGGATGCACAAAAAGGCGAAGGCACACAGCCTTCGCCTTTTTATTGCGTGAAAAAAACAGCCCGCTATTGCAGGCTGCCCTTTCGTGTCGGCATTCCCTATTTTCCCGGCCAGTCGCCCAGCAAGTATTTTCGGCGATCGTGAGCTTAACTTCTGTGTTCGGTATGGGAACAGGTGGACCCTCGCGCCAATCAACACCGACTAAAAAAGAAACCTGATCGAAATCAGGTTTCTTCTATGTTGGCACTACCTATTTTCCCGGTCAGTCACCCGACAAGTATTTTCGGCGCATGTGAGCTTAACTTCTGTGTTCGGTATGGGAACAGGTGGACCCTCACACCAATCAGCACCAACTATTCAGGACTACACCCTGAAAACCGAACACCATGGAACTTTGCAGATTTGGGAAAGCACTTTACAGAGCCTGCTAACTACCAATTTGTAGGTCAAGCCCTCGGCTTATTAGTATCAGTCAGCTACACA
>URAZ01000041.1 GCA_900545925.1 uncultured Eubacteriales bacterium
TCTTTTATTCTATCATATTTTTCGCATTTTTTCACCTGAAAACTGCTCGAACAAATGACCTTTTGACCCCAACGTCACAATTCCAAACAGCATAACGGTTATTGGAAAGTATGCGTTTGGAAACTGCGGTAGTCTGACGAGCATCACCATTCCACGCAGTGTGACAAGTATTGACGAATATGCGTTCAATGGCTGCAGTAATCTGGAAAGCGTCTATTTTCGCGGCAATGCTCCCTCTGTTTCGAAGGTCAGCACAATATTTGACAGATGCAAAAGCACTCTCTGCATTTATTATATGCCCGGCACTACCGGCTGGACGGACGGTTCTGCTTATGACGTGGAGAAGGGAACCTGGAACGGGTATCCGCTGAAAAAGATGGGGACGGATACAGGAAACGGGGCCAACGGCATGAACGGCGCTGTGAGCGCAGTCTATTTGAAGGAAATCGCACCGAACGGTGTATGCGTGACAGCGCTTCAGACAGCTGCGCTCAAATTCAACACAGCTGTCCGGCCCGGCTCCGGTATGATCTCGGTTTATTCTGTCGGGGACAAGCAAAACCCGGTCTATTCGGTCTCCGTACGGGACAGCTCCGTGTCGTGCTCCGGTCAGACGGTAAAAATCGACTTCTCAAAGGCTGGAGCGTTCGAGGACGGGGAATACTTCATCAAGATCGACCCGGCGTCCTTCCAATCGGAAAACGGCAGGTATTTTTACGGCTTGACCGACGAAACGGCATGGACGCTTGACATCCAGCGATATACTCCGGCTTCGGACATCGATCTGAAGTGGGAAAAGAAAGGGATCTGGCCGTTTCGAAGGGACGACTACAGCAAGCCGCCGATCCCGGCGGCCGGAACCGACCGGCAGTATGCGCAGGCTCTGGTCAACTGGGCACAGAGCGTCGGCATCACGTGGATGAGCGTGGACGAGGCGGAAAGGCTGCTGGATAAGCCGGCATATCTGCCGGTAACAGACCGGTACGGCTCGACCGTGCTGCTAAACGACGGCGGCACAACAGTCAGACAGGTCATCAAGGATATCGTATTTGCCGAAAATCTGCAGACATACATCGCCAAGCTGGATACAGAGATCGCAGCGTATAAATTGCACACAGCCTACACCAAAAAGCGGATGTTCTATGTGCAGGAGGAAAACACCTATAAAATGATTCTGGGCTGGTATCCGCAGATCGCGGAATATCTGGACTCCCGAAATCAGAAAAGCAATTTTACGTGGTCGCTGGCCGTCCCGCTGGCATATGACGCCCTGCTGAAGCTCATCGATTCCGGAACGGGAACAGTCTATCAATATATTAAGCCCGCGTTGAAGGCGAATCTATCACAGAGCAAGCTGGAAGAATCCATGCGTTCTCTTGAGAGCTATCGCTCGTTTGAAAAGTACAAGCAGGGCGTGGATGCGCTCAATCAGCAGATGTTCAATTTCAATTTAGAGGGAGACGTATATTCGGCAGTCTCCGAAGGCGGCTATGGCGGCTGGCTGTCGTTTGGCGCCGATCTGATGGCGGCATATTTTGGATCAACGGATAATGAAATGCTGAAGGAACTCAGCTCGGCCTGGAATACATATGGAAAAATGAAATCCGCGGTCAGTCTATCCATGTTCCTCGGAAGCTCAATCGGCATGTTCCCACTGGTCGTGGATCTGTATCAAACGCTATATACGCAGCTTCATAATCAAGTGAAGGCCGCCTACTTCATCGGGGACTATTACATTCAGGACAAGTACCCGGATTATTACGACAAGGTCTACGACAGCGAAACATGTATGCCCGGAGAAATGAAGGAAAACCTTATAATATACAAACCGTTGGAGCCAGAAGACATGGCTTTACAGAACTGGAAGGATTATCTTGTTTCGTCCGATTTGGAAAAAGCTCTTCGCCCGGACTGCATCGAAATGCGCCGCGATCTTGCAAATTATGCCGTTCTGCTGCGCTATATCCGCTCGATCGATATCGCGCAGGCCAAGAGTATGCTGGCCAAATATCTGGACGCGGAGCACAATACCGCTTCGACGACGCTTTATGTCAGCTGCCCGGTAACCGTTGAAATATATGATTCCAATGGTGAAAAGCTGGCGTCCTTATCCTCAGAGGATGAGAGCATTCAGGACTGCGCATACGGCACGCTCTACCTCATGGGCGAAAACAACGAAACAAAAGCGTTTGTGCTCAATTCCGGCGCGTACACGGCGAAGATCATCCCCTATAACAGCGGAACGATGAACGTGCTGCTGACCGGAGACGCGCAGGACGGAGCGCAGACGGCGGCATATTATGAAGACGTTATGCTGACAAATGGCCAGCCGCTCACGCTCAATCTGACAGAGCAGGAGCTGGCGGAAAACGGCGCTGTAATTCCTTCGGAAAAGAGCATCCCGGTTCAGACGGTCGAGATCACCGGGGAACAAAGTTTGGCGGTCGGCGAGAGCGCGCAGCTGACTGCGCGCATTGGCCCGGACGCAGCGTCTGACCGCTCCATCACATGGACAAGTTCAGAGCCGGCTGTCATATCTGTCTCGGAGAATGGAGAAATCACCGCATATGCGGCAGGCGAAGCAACGATTTCCGCAGTTTCGGCAAACGGCGTCTCCGCTGCACTGCTCGTGCAGACCTATACACCGGTGTCGTTCATTTCGCTTGAGGCAGAGCAGTATTACATGGTCGTCGGCGAAAGCCTGCCGACGGGCGCGTCGGCCTGTCCGGAAAACGCGGCGCACAAGCTGCGCTGGCAATCCAGCGCCCCGGATGTCGCTGCCGTCGATGAATCCGGCACGATCCGGGCCTATTCTGCCGGAACCGCAATTCTACAGGCACAGGCTGACGGCGTGACAGCCGAGATCTCCGTGACGGTCTATGCCTCGCCGCTCTCCGTCTCGCTCTACCAGTCCGATACAGAAGGGAGCAGGCTGAAGGTAGCCGCAGTCAATCATTCATGGTCGGCTGTAACGGGAACGATCTATGTTGCGGCATACGCCGACGGAAAGCTTTGCTTTGTCCAAACGGTTTCCGTATCGCTTGCAGCGCAGGAAGCAATGACACAGTATCTTCCCATCCCGGCGCTCGCGTCCGGCCCTGAATACGAGGTCAAGGCGTTCGTCCTGAACGAGCTATATAAACCGATGCAGAGCGCCGTGCGAAGCATGTTGATCGTTTGAACGGCGCGCACCGCTAATTTTCTGCAAATTCTTGACTTCCCACGCGAATCTGGGTATAATCCTATCGTAATAACAGCCAATTCCGGCTTTTAGAATTCTTGAAAGGAAGACCTGTATATGATCTATACTGCAGAAGTCAAGCATATGTGCCCGGTTGCTAAGGGCGCGTATCATGGCCCGGCTCCCATTCCCGAAGAGGGCAAATGGGTGCAGGCAAAGGAAATCAAGGATATCTCCGGCTTTACCCATGGCGTGGGCTGGTGCGCACCGCAGCAGGGCGCATGCAAGCTGAGCCTGAATATCAAGAACGGCGTCATCGAAGAGGCTCTGGTCGAGACGATCGGCTGTTCCGGCATGACCCATTCCGCCGCTATGGCTTCCGAAATTCTCATCGGCAAGACCATCCTAGAGGCCCTCAACACTGACCTCGTCTGCGACGCTATCAACACCGCTATGCGCGAGTTGTTCCTCCAGATCGTCTACGGCCGCAGCCAGTCTGCATTCTCCGAGGACGGCCTCGCCGTCGGCGCTTCTCTGGAAGACCTCGGTAAGGGCCTCAGAAGCCAGGTCGGCACGATGTTCGCTACCAAGGAAAAGGGACCGCGCTACCTCGAAATGGCCGAGGGCTACTGCTCCAAGATCGCCCTCAACAAGGACGACGAGATTGTCGGCTACGAATTCATCAACTTCGGCAAGATGATGGACTTCATCAAGAAGGGCGACGAGCCCGCCGAGGCCATCAAGAAGGCGACCGGCCACTATGGCCAGTGGGACACTGCGGCGAAGTATATCGACCCGCGTCAGGAATAAGAAAAGGAGGACACGAAAATGGCTTTGTTTGAAAACTACGACAGAAGAATTGACAAGATCAACGGCGTCCTCAAGCAGTACGGCATCGAGTCCGTTGAAGCCTGCCGCGAAATGTGCCAGGCCAAGGGCTTTGACCCGTATGAGATCGTCAAGGGCATCCAGCCCATCTGCTTTGAGAATGCGTGCTGGGCATACACCGTCGGCGCTGCCATCGCCATGAAGAAGGGTGTCAAGACCGCTGCCGAAGCCGCTACTGCTATCGGCGAGGGTCTGCAGGCCTTCTGCATCGACGGCTCCGTCGCGGACGATCGCAAGGTCGGCCTTGGCCACGGCAATCTGGGTGCCATGCTCCTGTCTGAAGAGTCCGAGTGCTTCTGCTTCCTCGCCGGTCACGAGTCCTTCGCAGCCGCTGAAGGTGCTATCGGTATTGTCAAGAACGCCAATAAGGCCCGCAAAAAGCCCCTGCGCGTCATCCTGAACGGTCTCGGCAAGGATGCTGCCCAGATCATCTCCCGTATCAACGGCTTCACCTATGTTCAGACCCAGTTTGACTACTACACCGGCGAACTCAAGATCGTCCGTGAGATTCGTTACTCCGAGGGTGAACGTGCGGACGTCCGCTGCTACGGCGCTGACGATGTCCGTGAGGGCGTTGCCATCATGCACAAGGAAGGCGTTGACGTCTCCATCACCGGTAACTCCACCAACCCCACCCGTTTCCAGCACCCGGTTGCAGGCACCTACAAAAAGGAATGCGTCCAGATGGGTAAGAAGTATTTCTCCGTTGCTTCCGGCGGTGGCACGGGTCGTACCCTGCATCCGGACAACATGGCTGCAGGTCCCGCTTCTTACGGCATGACCGATACCATGGGCCGTATGCACTCTGATGCACAGTTCGCAGGTTCCTCCTCCGTCCCGGCGCACGTCGAGATGATGGGCTTCCTCGGCATGGGCAACAACCCCATGGTCGGCGCAACCGTCGCTGTCGCTGTCGCAGTTGCTGAGGCTATGAAGTAAGAAAACGCCTTGCTTTTGAACGAGGAAGGTTTAAAACTCTTCTGATCGCAAAATGAAACAGGGAAGCATGTCCTTTCGCACCTTCTTTCAAAGGAATGAGAGGGAACATGCTTCCCGTTTTGTATGTCAGCGGGATTTTGGACTGGAAGAACAGATGTTTTTGCAGCGGAACGCCGCAGCTTTTTCGATGTGCCAGAAAGTCAGCGTTTATGCCAGAATCGTGGCATTTACCAAAAGCGCTTGCCTTTTTATCTTTTGTAGTGAGGAGGTGGCTTTGTATATGCAAATAGAGAAAAATATTGCAGCCACATTACAACGTAAGATGAAAGCGGCGGGAAAAACGAAGCTGGAATTCTCAAAAGAACTCGGCATTCCGCGCTCGACCTTTCAGGAGTATCTGAAGGGCGACAAATGTCTGCGCTCAGATTCTATTGAGGAGTTAGCAAAAAGTCTCTCAATCTCGCCAGCACAGCTGATCTCCGGGCCGGAATACACAGAAGCCTGCGGGTTATTCGGCACGGATGCGCTGCTTGCGGAACTACAGACACTGCATCCTCGCGCACAGGGACTTGCAAAGGAGGCTGTTTCGCTTATGCAGACAGCGTTTCGGCTCTCGGCGGAGTGGGACAAACTGGACGCGCTTTCTGAGGTTCCGGTTCCAGATATGCCGGAATCTGCTTATCGCTATGTGCTCTATGAGGCACACGGACCGGCTCGGATGCTCTATGCGTATGGAATTCTGGGTCAGCAGCAGCTAGACGGTACATGGATGACGCTTGCAATCACTGCGCCATTTTCCAACAATCGTGCCGCAGTCGCGCAGCTGACAAAGCTATGCACCGACCAGCAGCTTGAACCTATCCATATTCTCGACGTGATCCACGACTTTATGGATCTCGAAACCAGAACATTATGACAGATCAAAACGATGTTGCTGCGAAAAAAGCACTATTAGCGGCATGATCCTTACAGCAATCTGAATTTGAATAAATTCTGCGGCGAGAACAAACGCATACTCGGAGGATGGCAGGATTCAGTGAATACAAGGGATAGCAGAACGGCAGGCCCATGCTTTGGGCCTGCCGTCTCTTTTGGGTCACGGTTTTGGTCAGATCGGAAAACCAGCGGCGCAGAATCTGCGCCGCTGTAAACAAAGAATAGACGAAGATTATTTGTTATACCCACATAAATTTAGATCTGCACAATCTGATCTATCGCATAAAGTGGCAGATTCACAAGCCATTCTTCTTTTTTGTAGTCTGCCATAGAGGTGCGGACAGAAACTTCAGGTGCAAATTTTTCGTGATATGTTTTCAGACTTTTTGCTCTGAGATTTACTTCTGCCTTTACTTCAACAGGTACAATTCGCTCGCCCGTATCAACGACAAAGTCAATCTCGCAGGAGCCTCTGTCATTGGTGTAGTAATATACATCCAAATCTTCGATCGTTTTTAGCTGCTGACAAACATACTGCTCCGTAAGGGCGCCTTTAAACTCAACAAAAAGGTCATTGCCATCAAGTAAAGTACGCTGGCGAAGTCCAGCCATGCAGCCAAGAAGCCCGACATCTACCACAAACAACTTAAATGCTTTCAAGTCCTCATAAGCCCGCAGGGGAATGCCAACTGTATTGACGCGGCTTACCTTATGAACAAGGCCACAGTCACTGAGCCATAGAAGGGCGGTTTCGTAGTCTTTTGCACGTGCACCTTCACGCACGAGGCCGTATATAAACTTTTTGTTTTCTTTTGCCAACTGAGAGGGGATACTATTCCATAACATACGCAGTCTTGGAACGATTTCATTGGGAGCGTGCTTGGAGAAATCCTGCTCGTATGCCGCAAGAATCCTTTTTTGAATTTCACGAACTTCATTAAAGTCCTTGTTTTCTGTAAAACTTTGTACTGCTTCAGGCATCCCTCCGACAAAATAATAGTGCTTCAAAGCATCAATATATGTTTGCTTGAAGCTCGTGATCATTTGGAAGTCTTGGCTATCCAGAAGCGCGGCAAATTGCTCTTTGCCGGTTGCCATTAGAAACTCTTTGAAAGAAAGGGGATATAATTTTAGGAAATCTACCTTGCCAACAGGGAAAGACGTGCCTTGATGCAAGGCGATACCGAGCAAAGAACCGGCGCATACAATGTGATACTGCGGAGCATTTTCATAGAAGTATTTGAGAGAGGCCAAGGCTCGTGGAACTTCCTGTACTTCATCAAAAACCAACAGAGAATTGTTGGGGTCAATTTTATGGCCTACATACAGCTCCAAGCCCATAATTAAACGATCTGTATCCAGATCAGAAGCAAACAGCTCGGCCATTCTGGAATTGGAGTCAAAATTGATGTATACGGTATCTGCATATGACTGCCTGCCAAACTCTTTCATCAGCCAAGTCTTACCAACCTGCCGAGCGCCTTCAATAATCAAAGGCTTCCGGCGCTTGCTTTGTTTCCATTTTAATAGCTTTTCTATGGCAACTCGGTACATATATGCACCTCCATCCTTATAATTCAAGGATAGTATAGCATAGAATCACAAAAAATACAACGAAATTTAGATTGATAGTCACACTTTTTGCGACGAATTAAGGTTGAACGCTTCTAAAGGCGTTTTCTATGCGTGCTTATGTAGTTGGCGCTGAAAAAAGATGGCCTGTTCTGAATATATTACAGCGGCGCAGATTCTGCGCCGCTGTAAACAAAGAACAGGAAGAAATCACAGGAGACACGCTGCCTGCCAGCTCTCGCCCATACCGGCCAGATGCAATCCCTCTTTGCCGGTGTTGTGCATCAGGTCGCGCAGATCGAGCAGCAGCGCCTTGCGCAGATACTCGATTCCTTTTTCGCGCAGCCCGTTTTGCAGGGCAAAGAGTGCATGACTGGCAAAACTCAGCGTAGAGTCGTGCAGACAGAGCGGTTCAAAATCGTTCCATGCCTGCATTTTTTCTTCCTTTGTGAAAAGCTCCGGCAGACGTGTCATAAGAAGCAGCACGTCGGCCTGCTTCACAACTTTATATCGCTGTAACCGATCGAAGCAAACATGATGATAGCTTGCGCCGAGATCTGGCTTTAGTGTTGCAATATCCACCGGTTCAAGCAGATGGAACGTCTCGTCCTGCGCAAGATGCCCGCTGTCTGGGTCGTGCGGCCAAGGAATTGCATCGTGAAGCGTCTGCCACGATGCAGTTTCTTCTTCCGACAAGCTGAGATCCAGATATGCAGGTTTACCTTGCAGCGCTTTTGCCGCATCTATGGCAAGCGCCAGATTATGCTGCACAATGACGTTCGTGAAAAGGTTGTTGCGCGTGATACCGCAGTATTCATCAGGTCCCTTGCAGAACATCAGATCCGCCTGTGTGTGCGCACGGTTCCATGTGTATCGGCTGGCCCAGAAGCGGGCGGTTTCAATGAATACAGGTGCGGCCTTATGCAGATAAAATTCTTCATCCCCGGTTTCCCGGCAGTATTCACCCAAGGCATAGGCCACGTCCGCCGTGATGTGAACCTCGCTGCACCCAATGTCCCATGTCTCGCACTGTTCGCTGCCATCGAGCGCCGCCATCCAAGGATACCGCGCTCCGGCAGCATTCATCTTTTTTGCATGATCCCTGGCTGCATCCAACGCATTTGCGCGATACAGGCACAGATTTTTTGCGGCTGTTTTATCGTTCTTCAGGAAGAACGGGAGCATAAACAGGTCTGTATCCCAGAAGTAACAGCCCTTATACCGTGCATGGGTCAAACCTCTTGCGCCGATGGAAACGGTCGGATCATGTGCGGCGCAGCTTGCCATAAGCTGAAACATCGAATAGCGCAGACCGATTTGCAGTTCTTCATCGGGAAGCGTTCTGTCGCAATTCTGCCATGTATGCGACCACGCGGCAGTATGCGCGCCCCAAAGCGCGTGGAAACTCCAATCACCCGGAGCAGCCGCAATGCGTTCATCTGCGTCGCGGCTTGTACGGATGCAGACCAGCTTCTCAAGCACCAGCGTCTGTCCGGCAACTGCATGAGCGGTCAGCGGACAGGTGACTTCTGCACCGCTGTTCTGCACGATTCCCTGCGTAAATTCCGGCGCATGAAATTGGACTTCCTGCTCAATGCGTAAGCCTGTTCCGACAGTTTCAAACGTGCAGGAGAAAAGGTTGCCATTGTCCGTCACAAATTGCAGTGGGGCGAGCTGCACCAGCTCCGTATTTTCCTTTACCTGATCGTCAGGGATTGGGCTGTTGCAGCTTGAAAAATTGATGCCGCTGCGCATTTCAACTTCTACATCGTTCTGAACGCGAATTTCAAACCGCTGCATCAAAAGCGCAGGCAGCTCTTTCGGGAAAAAGCGTGTGTATCGCACGTCCGCGCGCGTATCTCCGGCTGCCAGTGTAAAATCTGCATGGAAGCTGGCTGATTTCAGATCAAGTGTCCGATGAATCGAGGAAGCGAGAACGGCGGGTACACCATTCAAAAGAAGTGTTTCGCAGATTGGAGACGGAAGATTCACAAAGTCCGTAATCCCATCCTTGATTTCCCCGAAAATTCCCGCAAGAAACAGTCCCTGCTGCGTCGGACGCAAATCCGGTTCAAAAGGCAAATACCCTCGAACACCCATACGCCCGTTTCCAAGAAAAAAGACGCTCTCTAAAAACTCGTCATTCCAGCCATCTGCCTCAGAGCAAATCTCCCAAGGCAGCAGTTTCAAATCGTTCTGCATGATGACCCCTCCTTACAAGCCGTCAGCAGCGCATGACACAGGAAGCCTGCGCAGGTGGCAAATGCACTGCCTGTCGTACACTCGCCGGTATCTGCATCAACGCTCTCACAGGCAATCCCATTATCCATCGGCATGATGGTCAACTCGCGCAGCGCCTGCTCTGCGTGACTGCAAAGAAGGCTGTTGCACAAGCTCAATACCCAAGGCCAGGGTGCGTGCGGGCAGCCGATCTCTGCAATGGGCTTTCCGGCAAAGCTGAATTTATAATCTGCCGAGCGGATCATACGGACTGTGTTCTGCCAGATCACATCCGTTCTTTCACAGAAGCCGTAATACGGTAAGAGCTGCAAACTTCCGGGCGGCTCGTCATAGACATCGTGATGCCCGGCCAGATCGACCGACCATGCAAAATACGGCTGTCCGTCTGCATCCTTTTTGACGCAATGCGTGAAAATCGCCGCGCGCACAGCGTCTGCTTCCGCAAGCAGAGATCCGCGCTGTGCCGGCCGCCAGTCTGCCAGCAACTGCAACGCACGCCAGACAAGCACATTGTCATACGTCAGGTACGGATGCACGATCTCATCATCCGTTGGCTGCAAGAATGTTTCGTAAAGCGCAGTTTCTGGGTGGCGTACTTCCTGTAGGCGCGTCAAAATCAGCGAAAGACCATCCTGCACAAAGCGTTCCTGCAAAAATGCTTCATCGCGCGTTTTGGAAAGGTACGCCTGGAGCGCCAGTACCGGCGCGACCAGCTCATCCAGCTCGAACCCTGGTTCCAGCATGGTCCCGTCGATAAACCGGGAATGTACGCCGATGTTTTGCCGCTGGCGGGTGAAAACATAGGTCAGCACTTCTTTTGCAAGCGCAGCGTCCGCACGCAGGATTGTCGGGAACGCCCACAGGAGCGAATCTCGATCCCAATAAGCGGCGCTGACATAATAGCGCGTGGAGCGGCTTGTTGCACAGATCAACTCCTCGGTATCGAATGTCCGACCGGTCGCATAAAACAGGCAGAAGAACTGGTTGACGTTGTATACCTCCGTCAGTTCTGTCGTCGGAAGCTGCATGGTGCGCTTGTCCAGCCAGTCGGCCGTCTTTCGATACAGCCAATCCCAGCCGCGGCGAAGCTGCTCTTTCGCGCTGGTCGCAGCGGCGACTTCTTCAAAGCCAAGACCCCAGAAAATCGTGAACGCTTCTTCCTGCCCAGCTTTGGCGTTGAGCTCACAGGAAATCTGATAGGAAATGCCGTCCTCCGTCTGCGCCCATTCACTTTTGCCTGCACGGTCTGTCATAGGCGCAAGCGCAAATGCCGGGAAACCGACGCGGTAATCCATGATAAAGCTGCTGTTCCACGCGCTCTCATAAATGTACGCCTGACCGGTCAGTTCTTTATCCTCGTTGACGCAATGAACACTTTTACTCCATAGACCGCGCGCACCAAGTTTTAAGCGGCAATCTGTTCGCGCTGTGACAGACAAACGTATCGCAAACCCGCGCTCTCCGACCGGCGTCAATACGGTGAATTTGACCGTGGCCTGTTTGGTTTCCTTATGACCGGACGGAATCCAGAAGTGTTCCCGCGACCATTGCAGACCTGTAAACGCCAGTTCTTCCTGATCGATCTGGATAAACGGCTGCATCAGCGGCACATTTTCCGTTCCGCAGAGCTCGATCATGCCGCGCTGCTGCATGGAGAGAAAAGTCAAATCCTCGATTGCCGCAGTCTGCTCATTCAGCTTTGGCAGCGAAATCATTTCGTTTCCGGTTGGTAAATAACGTTCCATACGCATCCCTCAGTTCAAAATTGGTTAATCGCTTAAATATGCGTTCATGTTAAATATAACAAAATTCATGGTCTTGTCAAGGAGAATTTAGAGAAAATCAAAAATGGTATTGACAGACGAGACAAGATTCGCTATAGTTTGAATAGAAAAATGATTTAAGCGGTTAACCGAACTGAGGTGAAGATATGGCACGCGCGACGCTCAAGGATGTAGCACAGGAGGCTGGTGTTTCATCGGCTACAGTATCCTATATCTTGAATGGGAAACGTTCGATTTCTGAAGAAACAAAAGCCCGTGTCATGGAGGCAATCAAAAAACTGGATTATGTACCTGATCTGAATGCACGCGGCCTGACGATGCGAGATTCCAAACTCATTGGCGTCGTTGTTCCGCAGACGGAGCCCGGTGAGCGTCTGATGTTCCAGAACAGTTTTTACAGTGAGATCCTCGGCAGCATTGAATATTACGCGCGTCTGAGCGGCTATCATATTCTGATTTCTGCAACGGACGCAAATGAAAGCTATCTGACGCTGGCCAAGAAGCGGAATCTGGATGGAATCATTGTAATCGGTATGTATCCGGACGAATTTTACCAGCAGATGAAAAAGACGCAGATTCCGATTGTCCTGATCGATAGCTACTGCGGCGACCACTATTATCACTCCATCCGAATCGATGATGCGTATGGCAGCTATCTTGCCGCGAAGCACCTCCTATCACACGGACATCGGGAAATCGCGTTCTTCTGCGGCCAAATCAAGGAAAACGGCGTTATGAAAAAACGCCTGATTGGATTCCAGCAGGCATTAGAGGAATATGGCGTTCCGTATCAGGAACAAAATATTTTTGAAGGTCAAATCGATTACCGCAGTGGTATCGCTCTTGCAAAAGAACTCGTTTCCAAAAAGCTCCCGGCAACGGCAATCGTCTGCGCGGCGGATATTCTGGCAATCGGCGCCATCCGCGGACTATATGAAGAAGGCTTGCGCGTGCCGGAGGATTACTCTGTGATTGGCTTTGATGATCTGGAAGTTTCACAATATCTGACGCCGGGACTTACGACTGTCCGCCAGCAGATTTCGCTGAAAGGTCAGAAAGCTGTTGAGCTGTTGCTCAAGCACATTGAAGATCCGACGCTTACAAAGCAGGAGGAAATTTTGCCGCTCCAGCTTGTGGAGCGCGAGTCCGTCCGCAGCATTTAATTGTCTTTCACGCCGCAAGGCGTAAAAAAGCGGCCTGCATCTACTTTGACGAGACGATACAGACCGCAGGAAAGAAACCCGGCGAAAGTCCTTCCCGTATTCTATATTCTAAGCGAGAAGGGCGAAAAAATCAACATTACAGGAGGAACAACAATGAAAAAGACCCGGATTTTTTCGCTGATTGCACTGGTTCTTGCCATGCTGATGGTGTTTGCAGCTTGCGCACCCGCAGCCACTGACAACAAATCGAACGACAGCGAACAGACCACCCCCGCCGATACTCAGCAGACTGAGGAACCGGCAAAGACGGATGATGCCGCAGCCCAAACCCCGGCAGAGCCCGTGACGATCACCTATTGCAACTTCAATTCGTCTGGCGGCAATGAGGAAACGCTTCAAAAAATGGTCGAAGCCTTTGAAGCCTCCCATGAGAACATCAAGATCGAAGTTGAAACAATCGGCTACGATGATTATTTCACGCAGATGCAGACCCGTGTTGCTGGCGGCACCGCGCCTGACTGCTACGAGCTGAACATCGAGAACTTTGCAGCCTATGCAAACAAGGGTCTGCTTGCAGAGATCACCGGTCAGGATCTTTCCGGTCTGAATGAAACCGCCCTCGGCGCGTTCAACGTGAATGGCAAGCAGTACGGCTTGCCGGAGAGCTTCTCCAATGTCGTCCTGATTTACAACAAGGATCTGTTCGATCAGGCTGGCGTTACATATCCGACGGATGATTGGACGCAGGATGATGTTCAGAATGCTGCTGAAAAGATTCGCGCGCTGGGTGACGATATTTTCGGTATCTGGCAGCCGATCACCTACAACGAGTTCTTCAAGGTCGTTGCACAGTACGGCGGCAGCCTGCTGAACGAGGATAAGACGCAGTTCACGATCAACTCCGAAGAAAACATCAAAGCAGCACAGACACTTGTTGACCGTGTTCTGGTCAGCAACGTGCAGCCGAACTCCGTCCAGCAGGGCGGCATGGGCGATTGGGATATGTTTATGAGCGGTCGTCTCGGCATGATCCCCACCGGCATCTGGGCATTCCAGACCTTTACGGAAAACTGCGATTTCGCATGGGACATCGCTGTTGAGCCGGGCAGCACACAGAAAGCTACCCACTTCTTCTCCAACTGCGTTGTTATGAACCCCGAAACCGAGCACCCGGAGGAAGTTGCCGAGTGGCTGGCATGGCTGACCTCCAGCACCGAATCCGCTGATATTCGTCTCGCGGCTGGCTGGGATCTGCCTGCACTCAAGGACCTGAACGCTCTGTCCAGCTATCTGGAGATCACGCCTCCTGACAACCGCAAGGCTGTTTTCGAGAGCCTTGATTATCTGGTCATGCCGCCTGTCATTGAGGACTACGCCCTCATGAGCGACATTATCGGTCAGTACCTCTCCGCAGCGGCTGACGGCACCATGACTGTCACCGATGCTCTGAACGCGGCGCAGGCTGACTGCGAAGCACAGATTACCCTTGGCTAACAACTTTCTTGGCGGGCGCTTATGCGCCCGCCAAGTCTGCCAAAAAAGCTGCGGCTTTTTTGGCAAAAGGCTGCGCCGCCTGCATCGCAAAGTTTTGTGCGCCAATGGCGCACAAAATTCACGTTTGACGGCGATCAGTATTTTTGCCGAGAGCGGGGGCTCCCGGCAAAAATGGATTTACATCGATTTGCGCCTGCGGGCGCAAACTCTACGAGGTTTTAGGTGCTCGAAAGATAAAGGAGGCAGACAGATGAAAACAAGTAAAACTGGGCCTCGGCTGAAAAAGCCGGGTGGAGAGGGTCTGCTGCGAGCGTCGCCGTTTTTGCTTCCCAGTCTCATCGGTCTGGCAATCTTTTATCTGGCACCGATGGTCGTTTCTATCTTCATCAGCCTGACAGACTGGAATGGTCTTGACCGACTGTTTGCAGATGGTTTCATGCAGGAGCATTTTATCGGTCTTGATAATTACAAGGCGATTCTGACAAGTCAGGAATTTTGGAAGGTCCTGAAAAACACACTGACCTATATCGTTTTGTATCTGCCGCTTATGATGACCGTATCACTGGCTGTTGCATCGCTTCTGTCGCAGCAGCGGCGCGGCGTCGGTGTGTTCCGTGTGCTGTACTATATTCCGGTCCTGACCTCTTGGGTCGCGGCATCGTTGATTTGGAAAAGCATTCTGGCTCCACAGTACGGTGCTATGAACAATATCCTTGCTTTCTTTGGGATTGAAGGTCCCGGCTGGCTGTTGGATGAAAAATGGGCGATGCCCGCAATCGTATTGGTGTCCGTATGGAAAGACATGGGCTTCTTTGGCCTGATTCTTCTGTCCGGTATGGTTGGCATCAACCGAACCTATTATGAAGCCGCAGAAATTGATGGCGCAGGCGCTTGGACGCGCTTCTGGAAAATCACGCTGCCGCTTCTCACACCGGCGATTTTCTACGTTCTGATTGTCAGCCTTATCAACTCGTTCCAGCTTTTCCCGCAGATCATGATTATGACGGACGGCGGCCCGAACGGGGCAACTCAGGTTATGGTAGAACGTATTTATAAGTACGGCTTCCGCTATTTCAAGATGGGTTACGCTTCAGCGTTCTCTTGGATTTTGTTCCTGATTATCATGGTTTGCACAGCAATTCAGATGCGCGGACAGAAACGGTGGGTGAATTATGACGCATAAGAAAAAAATCGGCACAGTAGCCTATTACGTTGTCGGCATTCTGATTGCAATACTGGCGATCATTCCATTCCTCTGGATGGTCAGCACGTCACTCAAGGCGCGCGGCGCGCTTATGAGTATTCCGATTGAATGGATACCAAAAGAACCGACGATTGCCTCCTATGTAAAGGTGTTTTCAAAGTTTCCGTTCTTCAGCACCATCGGGAACAGCTTATTTATCTCCGTGACCTACACGTTCATTACGTTGATCTCGGCGTCTATGGCGGCTTTTGCTTTTGCAAAGCTCAAGTTTCCAAAGGCTGATCTGCTGCTCAAGTTGTTTCTGGCAACAATGATGATCCCAACGCAGGTCACAATCATTCCGCTGTTTGTCGTCATGAATAAGATGTCGTTGATTAACAGCTATGCCAGCGTCATTTTACCGTCCATTTTCCGCCCGTTTGCCGTGTTCCTGCTCGTTCAGCAAATGCGGACGATCCCGAACGACTATCTGGATGCAGCCAGCATTGACGGTGCATCAACCTTTACAGTTTACTTTAAGGTTGCACTGCCGCTTTGTGCGCCGACGCTTGCGACCTTGTCGATTACGACGTTCATGGAATCTTGGAATGACTATCTCTGGCCGCTGCTTATGCTGACAGACAAGACAAAAATGACGCTTCCGATTGCCCTCTCGACACTGAACGGTCAGTTCGCAACGGAGTATAACGTCCTGATGGCGGGCAGCCTGATTTCCATGATCCCGATTATTCTCATTTACTGCTTCGCGCAGAAGTATTTCCAGAACGGCATGATGGCCGGTGGTATCAAGGGGTAAACCATGCAAAGATTTGAAAGTTCTGCATTCCAGGCACATATATCCTGCCCGCGCACCGATGTGCAGCTTGTGCGTCACGGCGCAGTCCTGACGGTAAGCCTGTCCTATCGAGGCGCATACGGAATGGGCGAGAAATATGACGCGCTGAATCAAAAAGGACATGTCGTTGTCAATCAGGTGGAAGAAAAGTTCTGCTTCCAAGGTGAAAAAACATATTGCCCGGCTCCGTTCTTCTGGACAGACAGCGGATTCGGTCTGTATGTTGATACCTGTGAAACTACAACGTTCCATTTTGACGAGAACTCTGTGACGATCGATCTGCCGGAATCTGCCCCCGTTGTGGCCTTTTCCGGTGAACCGGCGCAAATTGTCAGCGCATATATGGAGCTGTTCGGAAAGGCTGTTCTGCCGCCTGAATGGGCGTTTGGCGTGTGGGTTTCGGCAAATCGCTGGAATTGCCAGAAAGACGCGGAGCAGCAGATCGAGAACCTGAAAAAGCACGATTTCCCGGCCAGTATTCTGGTGCTGGAAGCATGGAGCGACGAAGCGACGTTTTATATCTGGAACGGGGCGAAATACCAACCGGACCCAGACGGAGCTGCGCTCCAATATGACGATTTCGATTTTTCGGATTCCCCATGGCCGGACCCCAAAGGCATGACGGATGCGCTGCACAAGGCCGGGCTGCATCTTGTCCTCTGGCAGATTCCCGTCTACAAAAAGCAGGGGCCCGACGAGATTCTGAACGTACAGAACACGCTTGACCGCGAGGATGCTGTGCGGCGCGGCTTATGCGTCCATCTCGCAGACGGAACACCCTATACCATCCCCGACGGGCATTGGTTTTCCGGTTCCATGATCCCGGATTATACTAACCCGGAAACCGTTCGGACGTGGTTTGACAAACGTCAATATCTTCTCGATATGGGCGTAGACGGCTTCAAAACCGATGGCGGCGAGTTTATCTATCGCCCAGATGTGCGTTTTTGTGATGGCAGCGACGGGAAATCCGGAAAGAATCGCTACGCACGCGATTATACCTGTGCATACCGCGATTTTATCGGTTCGCAGCGGGTCTTGTTCAGCAGAGCCGGGTTCTCCGGGCAGCATACTGTCCCGATGCACTGGGGCGGCGATCAGCAGTCGCAGAACGAAGAACTGCGAAGCCAGCTTCACGCCGGACTGTCAGCCGCGGCATCCGGTATTCTGTTCTGGGGCTTTGATATTGCCGGATTTGCAGGCCCGCTTCCGACACTGGATCTCTACCGCCGCGCAACACAGATGGCCTGCTTCTGCCCGATCATGCAATGGCATTCAGAGCCGGACGGCGGGCAGTTTAAGGAACTGATGCCGGGCGGCGAGGGCAACAACGAACGCAGCCCGTGGAATATGGCTGCCGCCTACAACGCGCCTGAATTTGTCGATGAGATGCGCTTCTGGCACAAGCTGCGTGAGCGGCTGCGCCCATATCTTTGGGAGACTGCGCAGGCGTGTGTGGCTGGCAATATGCCGATGATGCGGCCGCTGTCCTTCCTCTGGCCCGAAGATGAAGCTGCACTTGCCTGCGAGGACGAGTATATGCTTGGCGATGCACTGCTTGTTGCGCCGCTTCTGGAAGAAAACGCAAACACCAGACAAGTCTACTTGCCAGATGGTGAATGGATTGGATTCTTTGATCGAAAACCGTACCAAGGCAAGCAGATGATTTGTACGGACTGCGACGGAAAGATCCCGGTTTTTATCCGAAGCGGATATGAAAAACAATTCTGAAAGGACGTGCCGGAGCTGATTCAGCTCCAGCATTTGCTAAAATTATGAGAAGATTTACTGCATATATTTTTGATTTGGATGGTGTGCTTTGCCATACCGACAAATTCCATTTTGCGGCGTGGGCTGCGCTGGCAAAGAAACTTGATCTTCCGTTTGATGCGTCTGTCAATGACCGGCTGCGCGGTGTCAGCCGTATGGCGAGTCTTGACATTGTCTTGGGTGAGAAGAAAGACGCTTTCACTGCGGAGCAAAAGACGTTGTTTGCCAAGGAGAAGAATGCAATTTATCGTGGTTATCTGCAAACTATGACACCAGCCGATCTGGACGAAGATGTTCGCAGCACACTTCTGAAGCTGCGTGCGGACGGTCATAAACTGGCCGTGGGGTCGTCCAGCAAGAATGCTCCGCTGATTCTGGAGCGCATTGGGCTTGGCAGCTTTTTCGATGCAGTTGCCGACGGAACACAGATCACCCACTCCAAGCCAGACCCGGAGGTGTTCTTATTGGCGGCAAAGCTCCTTAGCGTAAAGCCGGATGATGCGCTCGTTGTGGAGGACGCTGAAGCTGGCATACAGGCGGCAAAGGCCGGCGGCTTCTACGCCGCTGGCATCGGACCCGCAGCAAATTCCTTGCTTGCGGATTTCCGTTTGCAAAAGCTTTCCGACCTGCTGAAAACGCCTGCGTAAAAGGACTGAATTTTGCTCCGCTATAGACAAAGAATACGCTGCCAGTGCATTTACCGGCAGCGTATTTTCATATTTTGGAGTCGCGGAGCCACTGCTGGAATTCCTCCAGCGAGATGATCTCCCAGTCGCATTTTTTCTTTTCTTCGCGGGCTTTCTCGCTCCAGACGTAAAACTGCTCGTCGGTGATGCGCCCGGCTTTGATCCACGCGAAGCGCTTTTTATACTCCTTGCGGTACGCCTTGAAAATCGGGTCGTCGGTCTGTTTTTTCGTCCACTGCCGGAACGCGCCGCTCTCGCGGCAGCGCTGCTCGCCGTACTTCACGGGGCGCTCGCAATACTCCGCGCTCACGCGCCCAGTCTGTGGGAACCAGCGGCCGCAGTTCTTGCAGCGGCGCACGGTCACGCCGCGCTCGACGCAGCTTCGCAGCGAATAGTCGATCATGTCCCGCACGGCGGAGGAATACAAAACAGGCGCGCAGCGACCCGGTTCGACCGGTTCAAAGCTCAGCGGGATCGGCTCAAATCGGAACAGCTCCGGATCTCTCGGCTGGTCGTATACCCATGTGACAGCAGGCATGAAAAAAGAAGCCGCACAGAAAATCAGCGGCTTCATGGCAAGCGTCGGATAACGACAAAAAATGAACAGAAAAGCACACACCGCCTGCCAGAACTGCTCCGGCAGGCGGAAAAATTTATCTTCCGGCGCTTTCCGCTCCAAATTCCGCGTTTGGGTCACGGTTTGGGTCAGACCAGAAAACCAGCGGCGCAAAAACTGCGCCGCTGTAAACAAAGAATACCTATACATTCTTACCATTTTCCCGGGCAGTCTGCGCATACCAGCGCGCGCTGTCCTTCAGAATCCGTTTTTGCGTCGGATAGTCGACGTAGATCAGGCCGAAGCGCTCGGCATAGCCGCTGTGCCACTCAAAATTGTCGGTCAGCGACCAGTGGAAAAAGCCGCGGACGTCGGCCCGTTCACATCCTCTGCAAAGCGCAAGCAGATAGCGGTGCAGAAAATCGATCCGGTCCGCGTCGTGGACCTGCCCGTCCAGGAAGATGTGGTCATTACAGCTCAGCCCGCACTCCGTCACGTAGAGCGGCAGCCGGTAGCGGTCAAAGAGAAAGGAAAATCCATACGCCATGATCTCCGGCGTGACGGGCCACTTGAGCGCCGTGCAGGCAAAGCCCTGCGGCCGCGGCAGATAGACCGGCACGCCGTCCGGCCCGGCGGCGATCTCGCTGCCGTTGTACGAATTGACGCCGATAAAGTCTGGAACAGCGTGCATCGTGTCCCATTCTGCGGGCGTGACGGCGCTTAAAAGGCTGCGAAGCGCTCCCGGTTCTGGCTCGACACGGCCAAGGCACACGGCGTCTAAAACGATCGGGTGCGTGAACATCCAGTCGGCATCCGTCAGGCGGAAGGTCTCCTGCCGCGCGGTGGTCTCATCGGCAGGGCTGTGCGGATAGCAGAGCTTGCCGGTGGAGGCAATACCGATCAAAGCTTCCGGCGCAGCGTTCCGGATGGCCCGGAAGGAAAGCCCATGCGCCAGCATGAGGTTTTTCCAGCACGAAACGAGTTCCGGAAGCAAAAGCCGCTTCCCGGGCGCATGGATCCCGTTGGCGTATCCGAGCTTGAGCACGATCTGCGGCTCGTTGAGCGTGATAAAATGCGAAACACGGCCGGAAAAATGCGCCGCCATCATGCCCGCGAACCGCGCAAAGCGTTCCGCCGTCCCGCGATCCTGCCAGCCGCCGGTTTCCTCCAGCGCCTGCGGCAGCTCCCAGTGATAGAGCGTCATCCACGGCGTGACGCCGTTTGCAAGGCAGCAGTCTACCATGCGGTCATAGTATTGGAGCCCGGCCTCGTTCCACCGGCCGTCGCCGTTCGGGTCAATGCGCGCCCAGCTTGTCGAAAACCGGTAAGCGGATAAGCCGAGCGAGGCTAAAAGCCCGATATCCTCTGCAAAGCGGTGATAGCCGTCGCAGGCAGCAGAGCCGTCGTCTCCGTTTGCAACGGTTCCCGGCCTGCGGCAAAAAACGTCCCAGATGCTCTCGCCGCCGCCGTCCGCGGCAGGGAAGCCCTCGGTCTGATACGCGCTTGACGCCGCGCCCCAGACAAAATCCTCCCGAAACGCCATCTCAGCCTCCCAGAACCACGCGCACCGAAACAACGCTGCCCGGCGCGGCGGGGGCGATTAGATTCCCGTCCTGCCGCACGCCGTCCACATACAGCTCCCGCACGCCGTGCTCCGCGCCGTCCGGATTTTCGACTGTAATGCAGTACTGCGCGCCGCGGAAGCGCCGCGTCAGTGTCAGGTGCGTCCATTCCGGCGGGACACACGGGTCGATCCGCAGCCCGTCCAGCTCCGGCTGCACACCGAGAATGGCCTGCGAGATCGACACGAACGTCCATGCGGCTGTGCCGGTCAGCCAGCTGTTTTTGGCCTCGCCGAACGTCGGCGCGTCCTTGCCCGCGACCATCTGGCTGTAGACATACGGCTCCGTGCGGTGGACCTCACTGACGGCTTCCAGATAGGCCGGGCAGATCTTCCGGTAGGTTTCAAACGCGCGTGCGCCGTGCCCCAGGACGGCCTCCGCGCAGGTGATCCAGGGATTGTTGTGACAGAAAATCCCCGCGTTTTCCTTGTATCCAGGCGGATACGAGCTGATCTCGCCGAGATTCAGATAATATTTTGTGTAGGCCGGCTGCAGAAGGACGATGCCGAACCTGCTGTCGAGCCGATCTTCCACGCTTTTCAGCGCCTGTGCAGCCTCGCCGGTTTCCTTGCCGATGCCGGCCATGACGCACATGCCCTGCGGCTCAATGAAGATCTGCCCTTCGGCGCAGTCTTTGCTTCCGACGGGCGCGCCGAACGCGTCGTAGGCCCTGCGGAACCATGCGCCGTCCCAGCCCGCATCCAGCACGGCTGTTTGCATCTCTGCGACTGCGGCATCAGCCGCTGCAGCTTCTGCGGTCAGCGCCAGATGGCGAAGAATATCGGCGTAGGCCCTGCCGTATTTGACGAACATCCCGGCGATGAACACCGACTCCGCGACCGGGCCTTCGCTGGGGCCGGTGATCTGGAAGCTCTCGCCGGGGTGGGCGGAGAAGCAGTTGAGATTCAGGCAGTCGTTCCAGTCGGCTCTGCCGATGAGCGGCAGCTTGTGTGGCCCAAGATGCGTGCAGGTGAACCGGAAGCTGCGGCGCAGATGCTCCATGAGCGGCGCGGCGTTGTCCGGGTCACAGTCAAAGGTCACGACCTCGTCCAGGATCGACCAGTCGCCGGACTCGCGCAGATACGCGTCCACGCCTGCAATCAGCCACAGCGGATCGTCGTTGAAGCCGCTGCCGACGGCGAGATTTCCCTTTTTCGTGAGCGGCTGATACTGGTGATAGGCGCTGCCGTCCGCAAACTGCGTGGCGGCGATGTCCAGGATCCGCTCTCTTGCGCGCTCCGGAATGATATGCACAAAGCCGAGCAGGTCCTGACACGAATCGCGGAAGCCCATCCCGCGGCCCATGCCGCTTTCAAAATAGCTGGCCGAGCGGCTCATGTTGAACGTGACCATGCACTGGTACTGGTTCCAGATATTCACCATCCGGTCGACCTTCTCGTCGCCGGTCTCGGTGTGGTAGTTGGAGAGCAGTGTGTCCCAGTGCCCGTGCAGCGCGTCCATTGCTGCGTCAAACTGTGCCGGGGTACGGTATTTTCCGATCATCGCGTGTGCGCGCGTCTTGTTGATCACGCCGGGCGCGGAGAATTTCTCATCCTCCGGGTTTTCCACATTGCCGAGACCAAAGAAAAGCTCCCGCGACTCGCCGGGCCGCAGCGCCATATGGAACTGCATCGCGCCGACCGGCGCCCAGCCGTGGACGACAGAATTGGTGCAGCGGCCGTTTTGGACCGCTTCGGGCAGAGACGGCGCGCCGTAGAGGCCAATAAAGGCGTCGCGCGCGGTATCGAAGCCGTCATACGGGCGGTTCGCCCAGAACACGGCATAGTGATTCCGCCGCTCGCGGTATTCGGATTTGTGATAAATGGCGTCCGGCTCCAGCTCGACCTCGCCGATGGAGAAGTTCCGCTGGAAGTTGGAGCCGTCGTCCATCGCATCCCAGAGGCAGAACTCTACATAGGGGAACACATCGAGCGTCTTTTCCGCGGCAGTCCCATTTTTCAGCGTCAGCCGGATGAGCAGGCAGTTGTCGCCCTGCGGGACCAGCAGCGTCTGTGCGGCCGAAACACCATTTTTCTGCCCCTCGATCACGCTGTAGCCGAGGCCGTGGCGGCAGGTATAGCGGTCCAGCTCCGTTTTCGCGGGCTGCCAGCCGGGGTTCCAGACGGTATCGCCGTCTTTGATGTAAATATGGAAGCCCTCCTGATCGACCGGGCAGTTGTTGTAGCGGTAGCGGGTCAGCCGGCGCAGCCGCGCGTCGCGATAGAAGCAGTAGCCGCCCGCCGTATTCGACAGGAGTGTGAAAAAATCCTCGCTCCCCAGGTAGTTGATCCACGGCAGCGGCGTGCGCGGGCTTGTAATCACGTATTCACGCCTCTGATCGTCAAAGAAACCAAATTGCATCCGAAACCCCTCCTTCACCGGTATGCGCGCAGGCGCACCGGCGGAATCGAAATCGTTTAAGTCATCAATATGACAGAATTACAGCTTTACAATAGCGGCTTTTTGCGCAAAATGCAAGACATATTTTGCGATTTTTCCTGAAAAACATCTTTTTTCAGGAGCACAGGAAAAAGCAGGGCGAGTTTCGGAAACGTTAAGCTGTCAAATCTGCTAAATTTACGTGACCAAACTGAGCAGAACAGCCAAACTTCGTTCAGAAACGTAAAAAACGAAAAAAATCCCTTGCATTTTTGCGAGGAATCCGCTATTTTGAGATTACGAAAACGATTAAGAAAGCGCACGGACGAAATGGAGGCAGACCGGCATGGTTTCTATGAAGGATATCGCAAAGGCCTGCAGCGTTTCGGTCGCGACCGTCAGCAAGGCCCTCTCCGGACAGCCGGATATCGGAGAACAGACGCGCGAGCTGATCTGCAGGACTGCCGACTCCCTCGGCTACATGACAAACTCCGCCGCCCGTGCACTCAAAACGAACCGCACCTATAATATCGGCGTTCTGTTCGTTGATGAGCGCAGAAGCGGCCTTGCGCATGAATATTTCTCCGCCGTGCTCGAAAGTCTCAAGGTCGAGGCCGAGGCCAACGGCTATGACATTACCTTCATCAACCGCAACGTCGGCAAAAAGGCGACGACCTACCTGCAGCACTGCCAGTACCGAGGCGTCGACGGCGTGGTGATCGCCTGCGTCGATTTCAACGATCCGCAGGTGCTGGAGCTGGTCAATTCCCGCCTTCCGGTCGTGACCATCGATCACGTCTTCAATAACCGCGCCGCCGTCGTTTCCGACAATGTGCGCGGCATGGAGGAGCTGGTCCGCTATGTCTATGCGAAGGGCCACCGCCGCATCGCGTTTATCCACGGTGAACGCACTACCGTCACGGAAAACCGCCTGACGGGATTCTATCGCGCCTGCGACGCGCTGGGACTGGAGATCCCGGAGGAGTACGTCCGCGAGGGCGTGTACCATGACCCAGACCGCTGCGCGGAGCTGACGCGTGAGCTGCTTCAGCTGCCGGAGCCGCCGACCTGCATCCTGATGCCGGACGACTTTTCCAGCATCGGCGGCGGCAACGCCATCCGCCGCATGGGCCTTCGTTTTCCCGAAGACGTCAGCGCGGCGGGCTATGACGGCATCCAGCTTGCAAGCGTTACGAACCCGGCGATGACCACCTATCGTCAGGATACGGCCGCGCTTGGCAAGACCGCTGCCGCGAAGCTCATCGAACTCATCGAAAAGCCGCGTACCGCGCTGGTCGACCGGATCCTCATCCCGGGCAAGCTTGTCGAGGGAGGCTCGGTCCGCGCGATTTGAAGATGGTGCTCTCTGCCGTGAGGCAGTGCACATAGATCAAAGTACCAACCATTATATTTTTACAGGAGGAATTCAAATGAAAAAGTATCTTGCGCTGCTGCTTGCAGTCCTGATGCTCGCAGCTGTGTTTGCAGGCTGCGCGAGCAAGGAAACGACGACCGACACGCCAGCCGCTTCCACGGAAACGGCCGAGCCTGCCAAGACCGAAGAAACCGCCGCCACCGAAGAGACTGCCGCCGAAGAACCCGCTTCCGAGGAAGGCAAGGTCTTCAACATCTACGCCTGGAACGAAGAGTTCAAGGGCTTCTTTGAGAAGTACTACACCGTTCCCGAGGGCGTGACCGTCAACTGGATCATCACCCCGAGCGCCGACGGCGCCTATCAGGACAAGCTCGACGAGGCCCTGCTCAATCAGGAGAACGCTTCTGCCGACGACAAGGTCGACCTGTTCCTGGCTGAGGCCGACTACATCCAGAAGTACACCGAGTCGCCCGTCACGCAGGACATCACCGCCCTCGGCGTGACCGACTTCTCCAACACCTATGCCTACACCGTGCAGGCTGCGTCCGACGCGTCCGGCGTGGTCAAGGGCGTCTCCTTCCAGTGCTGCCCGGCGGCCCTCATTTACCGCCGCTCCATCGCCAAGGACGTTCTGGGCACCGACGATCCCGCCGAGGTCCAGGAACTGCTGAACAGCTGGGACAAATTCAATGCTGTCGCGGCTGATGCCAAGGCCAAGGGCTATCTGATGACCGCTTCCGAGGCTGCTACCTACCGTGTCTTCTCCAACAACGTTTCCGAACCGTGGGTCGACGCAAACAACAACCTCCAGATCGATCCCGCCATCCAGACCTGGATGCAGCAGGCCAAGGACTTCTCCGACAAAGGCTACACGCAGGACTGCGATATCTGGTCTGATGAGTGCACCGCACAGATGTTCGGAGACGGCAAGGCCATGTGCTACTTCGGGCCGGCCTGGTACTTCAACTTCTCCATGGGCAACGCACAGGACGCGGACAAGGGCTGCTTCGGCGATTGGGCGATCTGCGAAGGCCCGCAGGCACACTTCTGGGGCGGTACGTGGCTGCTGGCGCCTGCCGGCACGGATAACCCCACCATGGTTGCCGATATCATGAACACCTTCATCAACGATGAAGAGGTCTGCACGAACCTGGTCAAGAACGAGGCGCAGTTCTCCAACAACCAGAAGGTCAACGAGACCGTTGCGCAGGATCCGACCTACGGCAGCGAGTTCCTCGGCGGCCAGAACGACATCGCACTGTTCTGCGACCTTGCCAAGAACATCAAGTTCGAAAACCACACCATCTATGACCAGCTGCTCAACGAGGGTCTGCAGGCGAACTGGAGAGAGTACTGCAAGGGCACCGTCACCGAGGACGAGGCCATGAGCAACTTCTATAAGTACATCAACGAAAAGTATCCGACCATCGTCACTCCGTAAATCCTGCGGCTTCCCGGGGCAGGGCAAACGCCCTGCCCCGGCGCTGATTTCGGACGCGCTTCCGAACCGGCCGCTCCGGCCCGCTGGGAACTACGTCTGAGAATAAGAGGAGGAGTTCTGATGCAGACGACAAAAGCACCCAAATTGAAAACCAAACGGTCCAAAATCAGCTACGCAAAGTGGGGCTATGTTTTTATCGCGCCGTTCTTTCTGGCCTATGCGCTGTTTCACTTCGCACCACAGCTGCTGACGATCTACAACAGCTTTTTTGAAAACTACCGGGAGGGCCTGACACAGGTTGGGCCGAATTTCGTCGGCTTCAAGAATTATGTCACGCTCTTTACGCCCGATAAAAACGGAACGATCGACATCCTCAAATACGCCGGAAACACCATCGTTCTGTGGCTCGGCTGCGCAGTTCCGCAGGTTGTGATCTCTTTGATGCTCGCGTGCTTTTTTACAAGTTACCGGCTGAAGATCCGCGGCCAGCAGTTTTTCAAGACCGTGATCTATATGCCGAACCTCATCATGGCCTCGGCGTTCTCGATGCTCTTTTACATGCTGTTTTCAAACGTCGGACCTGTCAATCAGCTGCTCACGCAGGCGGGCTGGATCGACGCGCCGATGGACTTTTTCAACATCCGCTTCACCGTGCGGAGCTTAATTAGCCTCATGAACTTCCTCATGTGGTTCGGCAACACGACAATTTTGCTCATGGCCGGTATCATGGGCATTGACCAGAGCCTGTTTGAGGCGGCCAACATCGACGGTGCGACGTCCCTGCAGGTATTTTTCAAGGTGACGCTGCCGCTTCTGATGCCGATTTTGGTCTACACGGTCATCACCGCACTCATCGGCGGTCTGCAGATGTTCGATGTGCCGCAGGTGCTGACCAACGCGCTTGGAACGCCGAACCGCACCTCGACGACGCTCGTCATGTACCTCAACAATTACCTCAAGACGAGCAAGAACTACGGCATGTCCGGCGCAATTTCCGTCGTGATCTTCGTCATCACGGGCCTTCTGAGCCTTGTGGTGTTCAAGTCGCTGACGAAGCAGGAAGAAAACTAAGGAGGCGCTCGCAATGAAGAAGAATTCCACGGACAGCCGCAAAGCCCACGCCATGCTGACCGTCAGCCGCGTGCTGGTCTATGCGCTGCTGATCTTTCTGTCGGTCCTCTGCCTGTTCTCGTTCTATATGCTGATCGTCAACGCGTCCCGGACCAACGCAGATCTGCAGGGCGGCTTCAAGGCGCTGCCGCAGGGACATTTTCTGGAGAATCTCAAAAACGCGTGGAACGACAGCTCCATCAACATCCCGCGCGGCATGCTCAACAGCTTTATCATCGCAGCCGCGACGGCCATCCTGTCCACCTATTTTTCCGCGCTGACCGCCTACGGCCTGCACGCTTACAATTTTAAGCTCAAGCGCCTCGCATTCCTGTTCATCATGGCCGTCATGGTCATTCCCAAGCAGGTCTCTGCCGCAGGCTTTGTCCAGCTGTGCTATAAGCTGAAGCTGACGAACAGCTATCTGCCGCTGATCCTCCCCGGCATCGCGGCGCCGGTCGTGTTCTTCTACATGATCCAGTACATGAAGAGCATCCTGCCCATGGAGATCGTGGAGGCCGCGCGTGTCGATGGCTCGGGCGAGTTCTTTACCTTCAACCGCATCGTGCTGCCCATGCTGAAGCCCGCCGTTTCCGTGCAGCTGATCTTCACCTTTGTCGAGTCGTGGAACAACTATTTCCTGCCCGCGCTGCTGCTCGATAAAGCGGAAATGAAGACCGTCCCCATCATGATCGCGCAGCTTCGCGCGGCGGATTACTCGAAATTTGACCTCGGCAAGGTCTATATGTTCATCCTGCTCGCCATCCTGCCGGTGCTGCTCGTGTACATCTTCCTCTCGCGCTATATCGTCAAAGGCGTCACCGCCGGCTCTGTCAAAGGATAAAATATCCCCTTGATAGAAACACTTCGCCGCCTATCGGAACAATTCCGATAGGCGGTGAAATTGTATGTTCTGGTTTTTGCATGGACCAGAAAAACGCAGATTTTGGGCCGCTGTAATCAAAGATTAAGCGGAAAATTGTCAAACCCGCAGCTCTCTCTGATAGTCTACCAATTCCATCTCACCGGTCTCTGCCTTCTGCTGCAGTTCTACAGCATACCGCGACCACTGCTCAAACTGAACGGTGGTCATTTTCTTTTTCAGGTAGCGGGCATAGTGCGTTTTATATGCGCGATTGTACGCAAACCAGATGGGATCATTTTTGCATTTATCGTCATACCGTTTGCGGGAACCAACATCGCGGCAGGTTTTGCCGGGCTCGTTTTTCAGCGGGCGATTGCAGCAGCTGGAATACTTTCCTGCGGCAAGTAAAAAACCATCGATGGCAGTTTTCACATTTCCGGGGCAGATAATTCCGATTCAAGCCATGAAAGAAATCCACATAGAGAAATGAACCGAGACTGTCAAAGAAAACTGTTTCACAGAGCCGCTCAACGCCGTCTTTCCACCGGACGATCTCGTAACGCATTTGCGCTGCACCAACGGCCTGCAAACGCGCACTGCGATTGCCGCTGCTGCGCAGATACTGTATCAGGCAGACTGTGATCTCAGATTCATTCAGGAACCGACGCTTCGCGTGCAGATAATCCTCCAAAAGCTCCGCGTAAGTAGTCTGCACGCGCAGTAAATCTTGAACGAATGTGATATAGCTGTCAAACAGTGCGGCTGTTGCATGGTTGCAGTCACGAAGAACCAGTAAAACCTCTGCCTCGTCAGATGCGGCAAGTTCCGGTTCCCGAAGGTTGGTCGGATATTTTTAGCGGACATTTCGAGCCATTTCTGCGCCTTTCCAATCGGGAAATTTCACAGCGGCGTCCTTTCCGGCACGGATCATTCCACCTGATTTTTCGGTGTTTGGGTCACGGTTTGGGTCAGAACAGAAAATCAGCGGCGCAGAAACTGCGCCGCTGTAAACAAAGAATAGCTCCGGATTTCTGCCGTTTTCCCGGGCGGTCTGCGCGTTCCAGTGCGCGCTGTCCTTCAGGATCCGTTTTTGCGTCGGATAGTCGACATAGATCAGGCCGATGCGCTCGGCATAGCCGCTGTGCCACTCAAAATTGTCGGTCGGCGACCAGTGGAAAAGCTGTGGACGTCGGCTTGGTCGCATCCTCTGCGAAGCGCGAGCAGATAGCGGTGCAGGAAATCGCTCCGGTCGGTGTCGTGGATCTGTCCGTCCAGGAACATGTGGTCATTACAGCTCAATCCGCACTCAGTCACATAGAACGGCCGCTTGTAGCGGTCAAAGAGAAAGGCGTACGAGCCCAGTTTGCTTCAATAGAAAATCATTTTTTGATGGGAATTTGCAAAAGAAACAAACAAAAAACATAGTTACTCATTTTTATAATCCTACTTGAATTTGCCGTCTTCTTGCTATATAATCGGTATATACCGAAAACGAAGGAGGGAGTGTTCATGCCAAGACCGCCACGGTGCCGTCGGATTTGTGGCGTACCACAAGTTGATACCTTCTGCCCCAACGGGGGCGAGGATACCGAGCCGATCCTGCTGATGCTGGACGAGTACGAGGTCATTCGGCTGGTTGATCTGGAGCAGCAAACCCACGAGCAGTGTGCCGCGCAGATGGATATTTCCCGCTCTACCGTGCAGGAGATTTACGAAAACGCACGGCGCAAGATCGCAGCGTGTCTTGTCCACGGGAAACCGCTGCACATCACCGGGGGAAACTACCGCATCTGCG
>URAZ01000042.1 GCA_900545925.1 uncultured Eubacteriales bacterium
CCGGCCCTGTGATATCTGCCGGTCTGAACCGGACAATGCCATCTCTGTCAACCGAGCAGAGCGGCTTCTCGTTCCATTTGATGTGAATCATCCCGTCTTCCAGAAGCTTTGCGTCCAGTTCCCTGCGTAGGAGCTTCCGTTCTACCTCTTGCAGGAATTGTTCCTTCTGCGGTGTAAGTTCTTCGTTCATTCAATACCTCCAATCTCAGCGCCCTTTTTGAGCGCAAAAAGGCGCTGGACTTGGTTCGTGAAAACCAACAATCCAGCGCCCATAACTTTGTGAAAGATTTTTCTTCGATTTATCCTGAATCTCGCCGCCGCAGCCCTCTGAAAAAGGGCGCTGTCACTGAAATTCCACTTGAATATGGAAAAACAGAGGTTCAAATCCCGTTTGAACCTCTGCAAGCTGCGATTTCATCTATGGAGTTACCTAAGAATTTTGAGAATAAAAAATTGCCGAACCCATTGAGATGACTGGCTTTTTTGCCATTTCATCTATAGTGTTCGGCAATCATGGTGCGCGAGGCGGGACTTGAACCCGCACGTCCGGAGTGGACACTAGAACCTGAATCTAGCGAGTCTGCCAATTCCACCACTCGCGCGTTTACAGTCTTCCAACTGCTCGGATATATTACCACAGATATTCCCGCTTGTCAAGCAGATGAGACAGAAAAAGTTGCAAAAAACCTACCGGCATTTTTTGACGTGTGCAACCGAATGTGCTGTGCTGGACTGTACATACAGACTGTAATTAGACGGCTGTGCATATACCAGAACATAGGCATCCTATCTATACCGTGGCCGCATTTGGATGGCACAAGTCTGTTTCCAATATGCCTCAGGCAACATTGGCATCCTGTGCGCGTTTATCGCGTACAGCGGGGCTTGACAAAAGCGGTCTAATGCGTTAGACTACAGTTAGAGTCTAACGCATTAGACAAGGAGGAACAACCTATGTCCACCCCAAAAATTTTTGAAAGTGAATACCGGTTCTGCCTGATTTTATGGGAGCATGAACCGCTGCCCAGCGCAGAGTTGGCGAAGCTGTGCCGGGAAAGGCTTGGATGGAGCCGGACGACGACGTATACGGTCATCCACCGATTGGCCGAGCGCGGCGTCGTGAAAAACGAAAATGGCTTCGTCTCCTCGCTCGTCTCCAAAGACGAGGCACAGGCGGCGGAACTGGACGAACTGGTTGAAAAGACGTTTGAGGGTTCGCTTCCCGCATTTGTTGCAGCGTTTGCGCGCAAGACAAAGCTTTCGCAGAATGAGGTTGACCAACTGCGCGCCATGATTGATGGCTATGAGGAGAAGCGGCCATGACCGATGTATTTCTCGGCTTTCTCAACCGCAGCCTGTCTGCGGCAATTCTGATTTTTGCGATTGTACTGATACGGCTGGTGTTCAAGAAAGCACCGAAGTGGCTGCTATGCGCCCTGTGGGCACTGGCGGCAGTGCGGCTTTTGTGCCCGTTCTCGATTGAAAGCGTCCTGAGCCTCATTCCGAGCGCGGAGACTGTGCAGCCCGAGATCGTGTATTCCGCCGCGCCAGCCATCACGAGCGGCATCCCGGCGGTCGACGCCATTGTAAATCCGCCCTTACAGGCCGCGTTTACACCTGACCCTGTGCAGAGCGCGAACCCGCTGCAAATTCTGACGTGGCTTGCCGCGTGGGTCTGGCTCGGCGGCTGCGCGGTGCTTGTCCTGTACGCGGCCATTTCCGCGCTGCGCCTGCGGCTTCGCGTGCGGACGGCGGTGCGGCTGGAGGGGAACGTGTTCCAGTCGGAATTCGTCCCGTCCCCGTTCATCCTCGGCGTGTTCCGGCCGAGAATTTATCTGCCCTTTGGGCTGGAGCCCGGCGCGCAGGACATGGTTCTGGCGCACGAGCGCGCGCATTTAAAGCGTGGCGACCAACTCTGGAAGCCGCTGGGCTTCCTACTCCTGACGGCGTACTGGTTCAACCCCGTCTGCTGGCTGGCGTATATCCTGTTCTGCCGCGATATCGAGGCGGCCTGCGATGAAAAGGTCGTGCGCGAACTGGGTGACGACTGCAAGACGGCTTATTCCCGTGCGCTGCTGCAATGCAGCGTCCCGCGCCGGATGATCACGGCCTGCCCGCTGGCCTTCGGCGAAACAGGTGTCAAGAGGCGCATTAAGTCTGTTTTAAATTACAAAAAGCCCGCGTTCTGGGTCGTGCTGGCGGCGGTACTCGTGTCTATCGCCGTGGCCGTGTGCTTCCTGACTGACCCGAAGACAGACACAGAGCAGCCGGAGGAAGACACACCGGCCTCCACCGCCGCAGACGGCCCCGCAGAGGCAGACAGCACGCTCCCGACAAGCGAGTTCTTTTCCAGCATACAGGACTACGCCGAATATTATATCGCACAGGTCATTTTGCCGGAGCCAATCGAATATAAGGTGCTGACCGACGGCGGATTTGAGACTGTAACAGATACGGTGCAGGACGCGCAGATGGTGAATCTGGAACAGCTTGCTTCCCTGTCCGACCTCGACCCGGAGGGAGATTTGCAGCTGTGGAGTTACAAAATTGCGATCGCGCCGGAAAATGCCGACGGGCGTACCTTCATGCTGGGCACCGATACCGGCCTGTCGTATATCGACGGGCAGGAATATCTGGTGGACGGCACCCGCTACCTCGTGACCGTCACCTATCGCAGCGAAACGCAGGACTACCGGCTGCTCGGCTGGACAAAGGACACGGATGGCACAGCGCTGTCCGTCTATGAGCAGTCCGGGCGCCTGAAAGACTATCTGCGCGACATTTACGCCGCGACGCACGGCGCGAATAACATTCACGGCTATTTCTATCCAAGCTTCTACAACGGCATGGACGGCTACGGCAGACCCGTTCATATTGACGCGTACTTCTCCACCTTCCCGGACGAAGCCGGCGGATGGGGTGTATACCTGCCCACGACCGGCTGGGACTATGACGAAAGCGGTCTGGTATCCAGCACACATCTGACAGGCTCAACGCTCAAAGCGGAACTTCTCGCCGGTACAGACGTTTCCAGCCGCATCGCGGACTATATCGCGCAGGGATTCGATTCCCAGCTGACCAACCGCTATACGGTCTTCACGCTGGCCTCCGGTGCAGAAAATGAACTGGTATACCTCTTCGGCGCAGCCGACGGCTGCTATGAGGTGCGCGTGCATTGGACGCTGGGCGAGGACAGGGAAACATCCTCTGGCTATAGCCCGTATTTGCAGACCCGCTATGAGGGACAGCTTCTGAAGCAGATGGCGGCCAGCTTCACCCCGCTGGATGATGACGGCACGGCGCTGGACACGACGCTTCTGGCGCAGGTCGGCGCATACCGGCTGCTCGTGCGGTCTGACGCTGTCCCGTGCCCTGAAGGAAAATCCGACTGTAACCAGCACTGGGAAACGTCGCTTGTGTACCGCTCTGCGGGAACCGGCGCGGAAACCGTCGTCGATGGCCCGCGTGAAAACGCTGTCTACTGGTTCTTGAAATCGGAATACGAGGACACAGCGGCGTTTCTCGGCATTTCCGAGCAGGACAGCCACACCGGGCTGCTGTCCGCCGGAAACATGGAGGTCTTTTTCCTGTCCGGAACGGCGAATGTCAATTTCCTGCTGTCGGATGTGTTCCTTTCCGGCCCGAATGAACCGCCTGCGGCAGCAGAGACGAATAAAACCGTTCCCGTCCAGCCGTGCGAGCTGACGCTGCCCAACGGCGTCTATCTCGGCATGGACTATGAGACGGCGGTGAAAACGGCGCAGAGCTACCGGAACAGCCGCGTCTGGCGCGGCCGGATGCCGGGCGATAATTTTACCGTTGACGGCGTGAGCTACTATTTTTCGCCTGATTCTGACCGCGTGCTGCGGCTCGATTCTGTGGATATCACGCCGTCGGCGGACAGCAGCACATTTTCTCCGGACTTCCTGCGTGGCGCGGCGATCGGCGGCAGTCTGCAAAGCATTCTGGACACGATCCCGGTCGATTCGCAGGTGCAGCTTCTGACGCTGCCGCAGGAATACTACCGGACACAGGATCTGTATGGCAGCAACGCGGCGGCCTCGTATGCGTTCCTTGGCGCGGGCGACAGCTACCATCTGAGGTTTTATACAGGAAATTTCAGCGCCTCGCTGCGGTTTGATGACAGCGATACAGTTATTGAGATTTTCCTGAGCGTGAGACATTAAAAAGCAAAGGCTGTGCCGCCTTTGATTGCGCTTGCATTTCGCGCCTCCTGCGGTATAATAGAGAAAAAAACCGCAGGAGGAACACCCCTATGATCGCTCTCGCATGTGACCACGGCGCGCTTGATCTCAAGAACGCCATTATGAAGCATCTCGAACAGCGCGGCCTTGCCTATAAGGATTTCGGCTGCTACACCAAGGACAGCTGCGACTATCCCGACTTCGCAGGCCCGGCGGCGCAGGCTGTCGCCAGCGGCGAATGTGACCGCGGCATTGTCTGCTGCACGACCGGTATCGGCGTGTCCATCACGGCCAACAAGGTCAAAGGCATCCGCTGTGCGCTGCTCGACAATCCCATGTCCGCAAGACTGACCCGTGAGCACAACGACACCAACATGATGGCTCTCGGCGCTGCCGTGACGGGCGAAATGCTGGCCCTTGAGATCGTCGATGTGTGGCTGGACACGGCGTTTTCCGGTGTCGAGCGTCACCAGCGGCGCATTGACAAGATGATGGCCTACGAACATGACTGATCTTTCCCGCCTGCGCGCGCAGATTGAGGCGTTTGTGCCTTATAACGAGCAGGAGGAGGCCGACCGGCGGCAGATGCTGGCCGACGTGGACGGCTTCTCCGATCTCCTTACGCGTGAAAACGCCACAGCGCATTTCACCGCATCCTGCTGGATCGTGAATCCGGACAGGACGAAGGTGCTCATGGCCTATCACAATCTCTATCAGTCCTGGGCCTGGCTCGGTGGCCATGCCGACGGGGAATCAGACCTTCTTTCCGTCGCGCTGCGCGAAGCGAACGAGGAATCCGGCGTGCTGGCCGTGCCTGTCTCCCCGGAAATTTTCTCGCTCGAAATCCTGCACGTCGCGCCGCATGTCAAGCGCGGGAAATTCGTCTGCGCACATCTGCATCTGAACGCGACGTATCTGCTGGAGGCTGATGACAAGGCTCCTCTCCGCTGCAAGCCAGATGAAAACAGCGCTGTGCGCTGGCTCTCGGTGCAGGACGTTCTGCCGTCCGTTTCCGAGCCCGCCATGTGCCCAGTCTATCAGAAGCTGATAGAAAAAGCTTCCCGTCAGGTCTGCGCAGTATGAAAAAAGCAAGGCTCCCCTGCCTCGTTTTCGGCGCAGGGGAGTTTCTGTTTTTCAAATTTCTATTTTTTTATAAGCGGAATTATCTGTGATACATTGAACGCCCCGGCATGCCGTGCATGCCGGGGCGTTTTGCATATAAAGCAGATCAATGGAAGAAGAGAAAGTAGCAGCCAAACGCAATGCCAAGCAGAACCAAAATTGCGACCGGCAGGATCACCAGCATGGCAGACAGGATCATCGCAAGCAAGTCCTTCTTGCTGACGGCATCCTTGTCCTCCTCCGTCGGCTTTTTCTGCTCCGCCGCTTCATTCCGCTCCTTCTGATAGCGCATCGCGCGGTCTACTCTCTTCTGGAACAGCATTGGCTTACTCCTTCACCTCAAGTTTGTGGTGGCAGGCGACGAAGTGGTTCGGGCGAACCTCTTCCCACTCCGGAACGACCTGCGTGCAGATCTCCGTGCAGTATTTGCAGCGCGTATGGAACTTGCAGCCCTTCGGCGGATTCACCGGGCTGGGGATGTCGCCCTCAAGGATCGACAACTCCTTCGCCCCGACGGTATCCGTGGTCGGGATCGCGTTGAGCAGTGCCTCGGTGTACGGATGGATGGGGTGATGGAAGATCTCGTCAGCCGCTGCCAACTCGACCATCGTGCCGAGGTACATGACGCCGACGCGGTCGGAGATGTACTTGACGACGGACAGGTCGTGCGTGATGAACATGTAGGTCAGATTCTGCTGTTCCTTCAGATCGAGCAGCAGGTTGATGATCTGCGCCTGAATGGACACGTCCAGCGCGGAGACAGCCTCATCGCAGACGACGAACTTCGGTCTCGTGGCAAGCGCGCGGGCAATGCCGATACGCTGCCGCTGGCCGCCGGAGAACTGGTGCGGGAAGCGGTGCAGGAAGTACGGTGCAAGGCCGCAGTCGTCCATGATCTTCAGGACCATCTCCTGCATACGGGCGTCCTTTTTCTTGATCATGTTGTGCGCCTGCATGCCTTCGCTGATGATCTGGCCGACGCTCATGCGCGGGTTCAGCGAGGAATACGGATCCTGGAAAATCAGCTGCATGTCGCGGCGCAGGCGGCGCATCTCGTTATACTCGAGTCTGGCAAGGTCGATGCCGTCGTCGCGGTAGGCTTCGTATTTCTGGAATTCGGGGTCGTTTGCATACGGGGCGCGCAGCGCCTCAATCTCTTTGCGGCCAGCGTTAAGCTGCGCGCGCAGAGCAGCAATCTGGTCGTCACACTGCTTCAGCTTTTCCTGTGCTTTTTGCAGCTGGCCGTCCTTGGCAGACTTGCCCGCTTTCTCAGCAGTTTTCTTCGCATATTCCGCGTCGTCTACGTCTACCTGCAGTTCCTGCCGCTTTTCCTCCATGGAGGACAGATTGTGCGCAATGGCGTAATCCTTGGAATAGGCCGCAATCACGGGATCGAGATTATCAACCACGAGGAAGCCGCCGACGATCTTTGTGATATCCAGCAGCGCATCCTCTGCCAGCTTGCGGGCAGCGTCGAGTTCGCCGTGCTTGGCGTACTGCTCCTTCTCGGAGAGCTTGGCGTATTCTGCTTCAAGCTTGTCGCGCTTCTGCTCCAGCTCGCGGAGCTTGGTGCGGCGGGACTTGAGGTTTTTGACGGTATCAATGACGTACTTCGGTGCCAGATCGTCCAAAGAACGGCCGTAGTACATGGTGCGGCCATAGGTCTGGTGGTACAGCTGGAGGATGGTGCGGCCAAGGGTAGACTTGCCGCAGCCGGACTCGCCGACAAGGCCGAACGTTTCGCCCTCGTAGATATCCAGCGTAATGCCGTCGTTAGCCTTGACGAAACGGCCGCCCTTCAGGGGGAAATACTGCTTCAGGTTGCTGATGCGAAGCAGAACCTTCTTGTCATTATTTTGCATGTCTGTCCTCCTTCTTCGCGTAGAAGCAGCGAACCTGCTGGGTGTCGGAGACGTGGATCAGTTCCGGCTCCTCCTCCAGACAGCGCTCGGTCGCATACTTGCAGCGCGGGGCGAATTTGCAGCCCTTGGGCAGATCCAGCGGGTGCGGAACCGCGCCGGGGATCGCTTCAAGCCGTTCGTCGCTGGGGGTATCCAGACGCGGGATGGAGAGCATCAGGCCCTCGGTATAGGGATGGGAATACTCGTTCTTGTGGAAGATCGTCCCGGCGGGTGCGTATTCGACGACCTGGCCGCAGTACATGACCGCGACGTTGTCGGCCATCTGGTTGATGACGCCGAGATCGTGCGTGATGAACAGAACGGCGGTGCCGTTTTTCTCACGCAGCTCGTTCATGAGCTTCAGGATCTGCGCCTGAATGGTCACGTCGAGCGCCGTGGTCGGCTCGTCCGCGATCAGCAGCTTCGGACGGCAGGCCAGCGCCATGGCGATCATGACACGCTGCCGCATACCGCCGGAGAGCTGGTGCGGATACTGCTTGGCGACGACCTCGGGGTTCGGGATCTTGACGTCGGACAGCAGCTCGACCGCTTTCGCGGCAGCCTGCTTTTTGTTCATGCCCTGATGGATCATGAGCGGCTCGGAGATCTGACGGCTGACGGTGAAGACCGGGTTCAGGCTCGTCATCGGCTCCTGAAAGATCACGGAGATCTCGTTGCCGCGGATCTTGTACATTTCGTTCATCGACAGCTTGGTCAGATCCTGACCGTTGAAGAGGATCTCGCCGGAGTCAATATAGCCGTTGCCGTCGAGCAGACGGAGAATGCTCATGGCCGAGACGCTCTTGCCGGAACCGGATTCGCCGACGACGCCGAGCACCTTGCCCGCGTCCAGCGAATAGCTGACGCCGTTGACCGCCTTGACCGTGCCGCGCTTGGTCGCGAAGAAAGTCTTCAGGTTTTTTAATTCTAGTAATGCCACAACAACCCCTCCTTATCGCTCAGCGGACTTGGGATCGACTGCATCACGCAGCGCATCACCGACGAGGTTGATACAGATCGTGCAGATGCCGAAGATCGCAGCCGGGAATACCCAGCGCCACCAGTACTGCTGGATGACGATGGAGTTGTTCGCGCCGGTGAGCATATTGCCCCAGGTCGGCGTGGGCGGCGCAATGCCGAAGCCCATGTAGGACAGCGAGGACTCGGTGAGCATGCAGGTCGCAAAGCTCAGCGTCGCGTTGACCAGAATAAGACTCATGACATTGGGGATGATGTGATGGAAGATGATCGACTTCTCGCGCACGCCGAGTGCCTGCGCAGCCGTGACATACTCCTGCTCACGCTGTGAGAAGATCTGCGCGCGGATCAGATGGCAGATGCCCGGCCAGGACAGAACGCCAAGCACGACCATGATGAGGTACATACGCTGTTCGACCGAGATGCGCGTACCGATGATGGCGGAAAGAATCATCGCAAACGGAAGGAACGGCAGACCGCCGACGATCTCGGAGATACGCATGATGATGTTGTCGACCCAGCCGCCGAAATAACCGGCCAGACCGCCGAGGATGATGCCGATGATAAGCTGGATAATAACCGAGATGGCGCCGACGGTCATGGTGACCTTGCCGCCGTTGATGAGTCGGTTAAACACGTCGCGGCCCAGATCGTCCGTACCGCAGAGATAGCCCTTCAGGCCCCACGTTTCAACGTCGCCGTCAACTGTGACTGCATAGTTCTGATAGAAGCCTGCGAAGACCGTCACGATCTCCTTATCGTTGAAGGATGCCGGGACGGATGCCTGACCATGGGTGTTGTCGCCCCAGGAGATGACCTCGCCGTCGTCCATCAGCGCCGTGAAGTGGTAGCGGCCGCCGTAGAGCTCGACAGGCTTGCTCTCGAATTCGGGGACGATGTTTTCGCCGTTGGTGCAGGTGCCCCAGACGACGACGGTGCCGTCTTCCTTGACAGCTGCGACAGCGTTGCTGGACGCCGCGATATCAACGACGCCGGAATCCAGCCCGTCGGGGATGCGGACAAGGGCGTTGTCCTTCTGGAAACCCGCGTAGACAGCTGCGCCGTCTTTGGTCAGGGCGATATACCCGCGAGCGGTCAGAGCGACTTTTTCGATGTTGCCCTGATATTCCTTTTTGACCTTGATATCGGCCTGATTGCCGTTGCCCCAGAGGAACAGCTCGCCAGATTCAGTGACAGCCGCGGAGAACTGGTTGCTGGCCTCGATCTGCTTGATGCCGAGGTTCTTGCCGTAGGCGGCAGCCATCTGGAGCTTGTCGGGAAGCATGTCCTGCCCGAGACGGCGGTTGCCCCAGACATAGATCGCGCCGTTTTCGTCAAGTGCGACGATATGGTCATAGCCTGCCGCAACGTTGACGATCTTTGCGTTCTGAACCTCCTCAGGGATGTTCTTCAGATCGATCGTTTCAGTGATTCTGGTATAGCCCCACGTATAGACCTTGCCGTCGGTGTCGACACCGACGCCGTAGGTCGTGCCGGGAGAGATATCTGCGACCTTATGCTTCATACCGTCGGGAATGGACATCATGTTCATTCCGGGCGCGACGTTCAGCTGGGTGTTGTCCTGATAGGACAGGTCGAGCGTATAGAAATTCGGGCCGATCATGACCAGCAGGAAGATCAGGATGAACACGATCAGGCCGATCATGCCAAGCCGGTTATGCAGGAAATTCTTGAGGATCAGGCGGCCGGGGCTCTGCAGCTGTTCTTCCGTCATGAAGTCGGTGACCTTGTTGCGGTTGCCGAACAGACGGGTAAAGAGGGTCGATTTTTTCTTTTTTTCCATATTTCTTCTCCCCCTTTACTTATTGACACGCACGCGCGGGTCAACGATGCCGTAGCTGAGGTCGGTGATCAGCTGGCCGACGAGCGCGATGAGCACATAGAACATCTGAATCGCCAGTGCAAGTTCAAAGTCGTTGTTCATCAGACCCTGATAGTACAGCTGGCCCATACCGTTGAGCGCGAACATCTGCTCAATGATCAGAGAACCGGAGAAGATGCTGATGAACCAACCGATGAGAACCGTAATGACCGGCAGCAGCGCGTTGCGCCATGCGTGGGAATAGACGACAACCTTTTCGCGCAGGCCTTTGGCACGGGCGGTGCGGATATAGTCCATGCTGAGCGCTTCGATCATGGCGGCGCGGACGTAGCGGGTCATGCCGCCGAGAGAGCCGACCGTCATAACGAGCACCGGCAGCGTCATATAGTAGACCTTGTCGAGGAACGCACGGAAGCCGGTGAAGTTATTGCCCGGCGTCTGCATGCCGAAGACCGGCAGCAGCTTGAGCGTGACCGCGAACAGCCAGATAAACAGCAGCGCAATAATGTAGACCGGGATGGAGTAGCCCACAATGGACAGCACCTGCACGGCGTTGTCTGATTTGCTGCGCTTATGCACGGCACAGTAGATGCCAAGCGGGATCGTGATCGCCAGCGCGACAAGCGTTGAGAAAATGTTGATGTAAATCGTGTTGAGCATTCTCGACGGCAGAACGTTGGATACATCCGTCTTATAGATCTGGGAGTAGCCGAAGTTGCCCTGCAGCATGCCGTTGAGTTCGCCGTCAACATCCGGCCAGAAGCCGAACCAGCGCAGATAGCGTACGATCAGCGGATCGTCCAGCCCCATTTCGGTGCGAAGCGCCTGGTAACGCGTTTCATACTCTGTCGGGGTCAGCGTTGTCTTGAGCGGTTCAAGCTGTGCCCGGGCTGGGTCAGTTGGGATCAGGTTGTAGATGGAATACATCAGAAGCGAAACAAGCAGAAATACAATTACCATATATACCAGTCGCTTGAGTACGTATTTGGTCATCCGCATACCCTCCTTTTCTCTTGTATTTGCTCCGAAAAGGAGCGCAAAGATCTGTATATGAAACCAAAATGGTTATTTTTCAAAAGGAATATGCTACACTAAAGAAGAAAAGATGCGTTAAAGATACCGGAAGCGACGGGGCGGTTTGTGCCGCCCCGTCGCTGGGAATGTGGGGAAGGAGTCTATTTATTTGGCGCCTTCGATAGAGGCGTAGACAATCGCCTTCTGGAAATCCCACAGGCTGGACTCGTTGTAGTTCTTCAGCCAATCCGGGAAGAAGGTGTGGTACTCGTTGCAGTACAGCGGGATTTCCGGCAGCAGTTCGTTCCAGCGGATAATGAACTTCTGGAAATAATCCAGGAACATTGCATCGTCGCCAGGAGCAGGCTTGTAAACCATATCCATGGACAGGTCGTCGAGTTCCTTGTCGAAGATGTAATTCTGGTTCCAGCCCTGCTTGACATAATCGGACTCGGGATCGGAAGCGTAGTTGTAGGCATAGTCATAGACATCAGCGAAGCCGGTGGCCAGGTTGTACATGCCGTAGGTCTTCACGCCATACTGATCGCCAACAGAGGTATCGCGGTACATCCAGTTCAGCAGTTCGGAGAAGGTCATGGTGACCTGCTCGATCTGCATACCGGCATCAGCAGTCTGCTTGCCGTTGGCAAGCATGGTGGCCAGCAGCGCGGAGACGGAGTTACCCTCGGAGGAAGACCACATGATGTGCAGAGGCATCAGGATGCGGCCGTCAGCCAGAGTAACGTTCAGAGCGTAGTCGCCGGCTTCTTCAGCAGTGACTTCCTTGTACCGCAGGCCGGTGCCGGAATACTCGTTGCCTTCGGCGTCCAGCGTCCAGCCGTCAGCCTCGAGGACTTCGACAGCCTTAGCCGGGTCATAAGCATAGGCATTGAGTTTTTCGTTGAAGAGTTCCTCGGAATCCTGATACATCCACTGTGCGGTGGAGTACGGGCCATGAACGACAGAGCCGTAGCCGCCGCAGAATGTGTTTGCAAACTCTTCGCGGTCAAGCAGGTAAGCGATTGCCTGACGGACAGCAGCAAACTGCGTGGGGCCAAAGTCGCACTGGAACATCAGCTTGCCGTAGCCGTTACGGGTGTAATGGCAGTAGTTGAAGCCACCCGCGTCAACCAGATCGAGCGCAGCGTTGATCTTGTCGCCTTCGCCCAGCTGGGACAGGAAGTTGATTTCGCCCGTCTTGAAGGCGTCCATCATGGTGTCGTCTTCAGCCTTGACGATGACAACGGTCTGGATGGAAGGCTTCTGGCCCTCAAAGTTGCCGTTGTAGTTGGGGTTGATCTCAAGCGTAGCGGTCAGAGCGCCGGTGTCGAGGCTCTTGATCATGTACGGGCCAGCGACAACGCGGCCTTCGTAGACGTAGCGGGAAGCGTTGACGCCGTCGACAGTCAGTTCGCCGCCGTCGAGATACGCGCCGTTGCCGTCGTCCTTGACAGTGAGGCCCTCACCGCCGTACAGCGGCAGATACAGAGGTGCCAGAGATGCGTAGGTCATTGCGAAGTAGTAGTTGGCCTTCTCCGGGGTGATCTGGATGGAGTAGGTATAGGGATCGAGCAGGCGAACGCCGACCAGCTCCTTGGTTTCGCCTGCCTGATATGCGGCAGCGCCAACAACGGATTCCGCAGAGATCTTGGCGCCCGCTTCTGTAGTGACAGGCGAGTAGGCAACCAGTGCATACGCAACATAGTCAGCAGCGGTGATGGGCTCGCCGTTGTTGTAGGTCAGGCCTTCGTTGATCTTGACGGTGAAGGTGATGGAGCCGTCGTCGTTCGCAGTCTGATCGATGGAAGCGGCGGTGGTGGCATTCATGACCATCTGGCCGAACTGGTCGAAAACAACGGTGTCATAGTCGTTGGTCAGATCGCGGATCATCTTGTCGGTGGCATTGTTGGTCCACCATGCGTTGCCGAGGTCACCGGAAATTTCGGTGGTGTTGCCGTAGATGACCTTGTTCTCACGGGTCTCGACGGGAGTCGCATCTTCAGCCGGGGTGGTGTCTTCGGCGGGAGTGTTGGTGTCTTCAGCGGGGGTGTTGGTGTCTTCGCTGGGAGTTACGGTCTCAGCGGGCTTTTCGGCGTTGTTTGCACAGCCGGCGAACATGGCAGCGACCATGACGACGACGAGAAGCAGCGCGAAGAGCTTTTTCAGATTCTTTTTCATCTTAATCCTCCTGTTTTAATTTTATAATTTACTGTGTTTGATCCACAGAAAATTATCGCTGTTTTTGATATTTGTCCGCCTCCGGCGGTCATCTGGCCGCGCGCCGGATACAATATAATATCTGTAACTTATTATAGCATATTCGTGGTCTGGAATCAACTAAAATGATTTTTTTCCACCTGAAAAATTGTCTTTTGCTGTACTTTTCCATGCCGCAGTCCGCCGCATTTTCTCCGCAGCGCGCATCGTTTCTTTTTCATGCCTGCGTTCTATTTTTCTACGGAGCAGCTGCATTTTCTTTTCTTTTTTTGAAGCATCGTCGGCATTTTTCACAATTTTCGCTTGCCGTTTTTGTGCGTTCATCCAGTTGTATCTGACGTTGCGCACAGAATTTTCTCTGCATTCTATACAAAACATCAGTTTTTTCGTCCGCCATTTTTTATTTCTGCGGTTCCGCTCATGCGCGGGGCAGAAGGAAATGCAGCAGTCCCCTGCCGGGTCTGCACCCGTCAGGGGACTGCAATTTATTTGTCAGTTTCCGGGTCCGGCTGCTCGAAGCTGCTGTCCATGAGTGCCTGTTCAAGCTGCCGGGCGTGGTCAAGTTCGGAATACGGGACAAAGAAGTCCGTCCGGGTGCCGACCTCACCGGTATAGGCCGCAGTGCGCGGACTCCATCGGCGGATGATGACGGGGATATAATCGTCCTCGAGAATGCCGTGCAGCATCTCGGCCCACGGGGAGCATTTGTTGCCGATGAAGCAGTAATCATCCGGCTTCGGCCCGCGCGTAAGTCTGCTGCCGCAGAACGCGCAGGTGTTTTCCTCATTCAGCAGATAACAGTTTTCACAGTAAAACATAACGCAGCCCCTTTCCGGCGCTTATTTCCGCGCCCGCAGTTCCCGGCGTTCCTTTTTTGTTTTACAGAAGTGCTCCAGAACAGGGATAAACAGGAAGCAGGTAAACGCCGCCGTAAAGCCGCCGTTGTACAGGCAGAACGCGCCGTGCAGCAGCGGGACGCAGGTGACGAACGTGTAATGGATCATGCCGAATACGACGCCTGCCAGCCAGCCGTAGACGCCCGTGACGGGAGACAGGCCGTTTGCGAAGCAAAGGCCGATGACAATGGCCTGCGCGTTCGCCATAAGCGTATGCTCCGCACCGGTGAGGCCGCAGCCGAACTCCGCGATGTAGCTTGCCGCGACATAGCCCACCATGATCGGCCAGACATTGGCCGGGTGGCTGCCCTTATAGCAGCAGCAGACCATACAGAACACGCAGCCCAGCGTCGCGGCGTTCCACTTCGCGCCGATGAGCAGATAGTACAGGACGATAAACAGACCGTAGACGCCGAAGTTCAGGATCGCCGCGCCGGAGCCGTATTTTGTGCCGTAGTCAACGTTGTAGCCGGAGTCGCGCAGAAGACGGCCGTATTCCTTCCCGCCGCCGAGCGCAAGGCCCCAAATAATGGCCAGCAAGAACACTACCAGACAGAAGCCGATGCTGAGGGGCAGGAAACTGTCTGCCAGACCGACGTTTTCTGACGCGGGAGGCGCGGATGTGAAGATCTTATACAGAAGCGAGCGCAGGAAGAACGCAATCAGGCCGATGGGCACAGCCGCGTTATAGAGGTCGTAGCCCTTGTGCATCTGCGGGCTGTGCGGCAGAACAGCAGGAAAAATAAAACCGATAAAAATGCCGACGGCCAGCGCAAGAACGATACCAAGGCCCGTAAAGCCGTGCCACGCTTCGCCAGGATAGCGGAAGAGCATTTCCGTGATGAGCGGAGCCAGACCCGTGGAAAACAGGAAGGCATTCGCCATGGCGCCGGGCTTTTTCTTCATGACGAGGCAATAGAGCAGAACGCCTGCGAACGAGAACCAGATGTTGAGGATCGTCGTGCCCCAGAAGCAGAAGCCCGCTGTCAGGAAAAACGCGAGGACGGACACGCCGTCCGGCTTGCTGCCGGGCAGGCAGTAAATTCCGAGACACACGGCGCAGACCAGCGCAACATTCAAAAACGTTCCGCCAAAGCCGCCGTAGCTGCTGTCAAAATAACTCTTGACGGTCTGACCAGACTGCGTGCAGATGCGGCCGAGGCCCGCAAACATGTCGGAGGCCGACTCGTGGTACAAAGCAGCACTGACGACCGCGGCCAGCAGGCACAGCAGCGTGAACCCGGCAAACAGCCAGCGGATGGCAGTCTGCGGCTGCCTGAATTTTTCTTTCATACTTCCACTCTCCCTTCAGAAAACTGCCGCCGGAAAACCGGCGGCAGCGCGGTAAAACGGTTTACAGCGTGCGCTCGGCAGCCTCGACCACATGGCCGATAAGCACAGAGGTCGTGACGGAGCCGACACCGCCGGGAACCGGCGTGATCGCGCCGACAATCGGCTCAACCTCGGAGAACACGGCGTCGCCCGCGATGGCACCCTTGCCGCCCTTGGAGTTGATCTTCTCGGGGTCCCAGTTGATGGACACGTCGATGACGATCTGGCCTTCGGAGACGTAGTCCTTTGTCAGACTGTTCAGGACGCCTGCGGCGGAGACAAGAATGTCCGCCTTGCGGGCGATCCCGGCTACGTCAACGGTCTTGGTGTGGCAGACGGTGACGGTGGCGTTCTTGGCCATGAGCATCATCGCGGCAGGCTTGCCGACGACGAGGGAACGGCCGATGACAACCGCATTCTTGCCCTTGCAGTCAATGCCGTAGTAATCCAGAATTTCCATGCAGGCCTGCGGGGTGCAGGGGGCGAAACCCAGCTTCTTACCGGTGAAGACGCCGGCATTGGAGAGGTCCGTCATGCAGTCCACGTCCTTGCAGGCGGCCAGATGGTTGCAGATCTCATCCTGATCGGCCTTCAGATGCTTCGGCAGGGGCCGGAACATGAGGCAGCCGTGGATAGAATCGTCAGCGTTGATTGCCTCAATCTGCGCGATGAGCGCTTCCTTCGTCACGTCCTCAGGCAGGACGAACTTCTGCACCTCCACGCCGATGAGTTCCGCGCGGGCAGTCGCGCCCTTTTCATAGGACAGGTCGGAGGGGTTCTCACCGCAGCGGACGATCGCCAGCTTCGGGCTGACGCCCTTTTCTTTCAGAGCCGCGACGCGCGCCTGGAGCTTTTCGTTCATCGCAGCGGTAACTTCTTTGCCAAGCAGTAACTTTGCCATACTTTTCTCCTTCTTATTTAAAGAAACCGGCCTTGACCGTCTCGAAGATCTCGTCGGCCATCTTGCCGTATTTGTCCAGCATACCAAGGCACTTGGCGTTCATTTCTTCGGCCAGCGCACGGTTCTGGAGCGTTTTGGTATTGATAAAAACGTTGAGCGACGCCGCCTGCAGCGCGGACTTCACAATCGCTGCGCCGCAGCCTGCGTCGGAAACAGCCAGTCGGGAGCCTTTGGCGGCGAAAACAGAGATTGCTTCAATGGATTCGCAGCACAGTTCCATGATGTGCATCGGAACCTGGCAGGCCGTGATCGTAGCCTTTTCCATGATCTCCGGGCGGCTGGGGTCGTCCTTGGGGATGCCGTAGGCCTTGGACAGGGGGATAAAGCCCTCCGCGTCGGCAGGAACCTGATCAAGAAGTTCGGTCTGCAGCTTGTCGCATTTTTCCTTCAGTGCAATAATTTCGGCTTCTACGTCGGCGTATTTCTTCTTGCCGACGGTCAGCGAACCGACCATATTGCCGAGCGCCGTGCCGAGCGCGGCCACGAGCGCGGACGCGCCGCCGCCGCCGGGAGCCGGCTCACTCGAGGCCAGAACCGTGACGAATTCACGGCAGGATTTTGTCGTATAATCCATGATAACTCCTTAATTTTCAGCAAGGCAGGCGGCGGATATCCGCCGCCTGCCGGGTGTCGTGGTGTTTATAAGTCTGACTTCCGAATCAGAACAGGCCGGAGACCTTGCCCGTCTCGGTATCGACGTCGATGCGGCGGTAGGCCGGGTTCGCGGCGGTGCCGGGCATCATGGAGATGGTGCCTGCCATCGGGCAGAGGAACTTCGCGCCGCCGTACTCCAGGATGTCGCGGATGGCGAGCCGCCAGCCGGTGGGAACGCCCTTCTTGGTCGGGTCGTCGGACAGGGACAGATGGGTCTTGACCATCATGGTGCAGTAATCCTTGTACTTCGGGTCAGACTCGAAGCGCTCGGCCTTCTGCACAGCCAGAGGTGCCCAGTCAACGCCGTCGGCGCCGTAGACTTCCTTGGCAATCAGTTCCACGCGCTGACGCAGCGGCATTTCAAGATCGTACAGGAACTTGATGTTGACCGGCTCCTCGCAGGCTTCGACGACGGCCTTGGCCAGTTCGATTGCACCTTCGCCGCCGTAACGCCAGTGGTTGGACTCCGCGCAGCGGACGCCGTGCTCTTTGCAGAGTTTCTTCAGCAGGGCGATTTCCGCGTCGGTATCGGTGTAGAAGCGGTTGATGCAGACGACCGGGTTGATGCCGGACTTCTTGATGGTGTTCACATGATGGAACAGGTTGCAGGTGCCCTTTTCCAGAAGTTCGAGGTTCTCCTCGGTGTATTCCTTCGGCAGAGGTGCGCCCGGGGTGACCTTCGGGCCGCCGCCGTGCATCTTAAGCGCACGGACAGTTGCGACCAGAACGGAGACGTTCGGGGTCAGGCCGGACAGACGGGTCTTGACGTTCCAGAACTTCTCGAAGCCGATGTCGGCAGCGAAGCCGGACTCGGTGACATGGTAGTCGAACAGCTTGAGAGCCAGACGGTCAGCAATAACGGAGGACTGGCCGATGGCAATGTTGGCGAACGGGCCGGCATGAACGAGAACCGGCTGATGCTCGACAGAGTAGCACATGGTGGGGTTGATGGTGTTGCGCATCCACGCGGTCATCGCGCCTGCAACCTCGAGATCGTCACAGGTGACGGGTTCGCCGCTGCGGGAGTAAGCGACGACAATCTTGCCGATGCGCTCACGCAGATCCTTGAGGTCACGGGCGACAGCCAGAATCGCCATCAACTCGGAGCCGACGGCAATGCCGAACTTGGACTCCATCATGAAGCCGTCCAGACGGCCGCCGATGCCGATGATGATGTTGCGCAGGCCCTGCGCGCAGAAGTCCATGACCCAGCCCATCTCGACGCGCTTCGGGTCAATGTCGAGGCGCCTGAGGCCCTTCTTGGCCAGCCACTCGTCATTGTTGTTGCGCTCATGCTGCATACGCGCGTTCAGGGCAACCATCGCCAGGTTGTGCGCGTTCATGATATCGTTGATATCGCCGGTCAGGCCGAGAGAGAACTCGGTCATCGGCATCAGAAGGGCGTTGCCGCCGCCGGCCGCAGTGCCCTTGACGTTCATGGTCGGGCCGCCGGAGGGCTGACGCAGTGCGCCGCCGACGTTCAGGCCCAGCTTGCCGAGGCCTTCGATCAGGCCCAGAGAAACAGTGGACTTGCCTTCGCCGAACGGAGTCGGGGTAATGGCGGTGACTTCGATGAACTTGCCGTCGGGCTTATCCTTCAGGCGCTTCATGACCTTAATGAAGTCGATCTTCGGGGTCTTGCCGTAGGGGATGATCTCCTCGGGCAGCAGGCCGAGTTTCTCACGGAAATAATCGACGGAGGGCAGATTCTTTTCTGCTTCCTCTGCGATCTGCCAATCCTTGTACACAGTCGGGTCGAGCGTGACGCGGCCGGTCTTCGGGTCTACATACTTGCCGTCCTTGAATTCGATTGCCATATAATTGTATCCTCCTTGCAGGCGCGGGGCCTTAACTATCCCGTTGCCTGGTATTTTCGGCGCTGCGTGTCCAGTCGTGCGCAGGTTCCGGCGCCATGTCTGTAATCGATATTGTTTTATCGGTTACGCAAAAAGTTTACCACGAACGCCCCCGGAAGTCAATCATTCCTGCGCGCCGCAGGCGTGGAAAAAAGCACGAATTTTCCATATCAGAATTGTCATATTTGCCATATTAGAAATATGATACTTAATTTGCGATACGCAAGCATATCAAAAAAGGCATAGCTTAACGCCCATATTGTATAAAAACCCGGCCGCGAGGGCCGGGTTTTGCAGAAAAGCCGTTATTCGCCGCGCAGCGCTTTGATATCGTCGCCGCGCAGATACTTGCGCATGGGCTTGGACAGAATCGCAAGGATTGCAAGGCAGAGAATCAGGTCGATGAGCACATAGCTGCCGTTGTAAACAGCGGAATAGAGCCACGGGTTCGTATAGATGGAGTTGAACAGTTCGGTCGGCTCGTTGATGCGGTAGATCGTGACGCCGCTGATGAAATGAACGAGAAAGCGGCAGACGCACGCAACCGTTGCACCGATGTACAGGCCGCCCTTCATCTTCCGGAAGAACGTCGCAACGCCAAGCACCGTGAATGCCAGCACATAGTCGAGCAGCATCGACGTCGGTCCCCATGCGTAAGCGCCGTCAAAGATCAGCTGGAGCAGACCGTAGGCAAACGCGGCAAGGAAGCTGTGCTTCCAGTCCCAGCGGAAGAAATAGATGAACAGCGGCAGCATGCCGATGCAGACACTTCCGCCCTGCGGCAGTTCCATCAGCTTGACATAACTCAGCGCCGTCGCCAGCGCAACCATGATCGCGCCCTCGCAGAGCGCGTACACCTTGGATTTTTTCATAAAAATCCCTCCGAAAATAAAAAAGTACCGCACACAACCGGATTTTGGTGTCGTGCAGTACGCAGCGTGTCGATAGAATTCTCATATACGAAGCAGCTTCCTACGCCGGCATTACCCGGATCAGGTTTAAGGGACATGCAAAAACGCAATCTCAGCCGGTCGCCCAGCGCCCCTGTGTTCGATTGTCTGTGGTCTGAACGTATTATAGCGTCTGACCGCGAAGCCGTCAAGAAAAATTTAAGAACTGCGGCCTCTTGCTTTTTTCCGGGAAACCGTTATTATATAGTATGGCTGACTCTCATTCAGGAGGTTTTCTTGCATGACAAAGACCGCTTCCCGGGCGCCTGATCTGCTGCACGGCCCTGTTTTCTCAAATATGACCCGCTTTTTTCTGCCGATCATGCTGGGTTCTCTTCTCCAGCAGCTGTATTCCATGGTCGATGCCGTCGTGCTCGGCCGTCTGGTCGGAAAGACGGCGCTGGCCGCCGTCGGCGGCTCGGATCTGGTCATCATCAATCTGGTTGTAGGCTTTTTTGTCGGCCTGTCCTCCGGCGCCTGTGTCGTCGTCTCGCAGCATTACGGCGCAGGTGAGCGCGATATGGTCCGGAAATCCGTCCATACGGCGATTTTATTCTCCGTCGTGATCGGCGTCGTTATGACAGCGCTGGGCATTGGGATGGCCCGGCCTGTACTCGTCCTGCTCGACCCGCCCGCCGACACGCTGGCCGATTCCATTGTCTATCTGCAATGGTATTTTGCCGGTATGATTCCCTCCATGGTCTATAACATGGGCGCTGGCATTCTGCGCGCAGTGGGCGATTCCAAGCGCCCTCTCTACTTCCTCATCGTCTGCGCGCTTGCCAACACAGGACTGGATCTTCTGTTTGTGGCTGTTTTCGGTCTCGGGACGGCAGGCGCAGCCATGGCGACCAGCCTGTCGCAGCTGATTTGCGCCGGGCTGGTGATCTGGGTGCTGCTGCGCATTCCGGGCGACTGCCGTCTGCACCTGTCGGAACTGCGGTTTGACGGCGCGCTTCTGCGCCGCATGACGGCCATCGGCCTGCCCGCGGGCCTTGCCACCATCATGTACAGCGTTGCAAACGTCATCATTCAGAAGGCCATCAATCTGCTCGGCACGGATACGGCGGCGGCCTGGTCGATCTACTGGAAACTCGACGGGTTTTACTGGCCCATTTCCAACGCCATCGGCATTACGGTCATGACCTTCGCCGGACAAAACTTCGGCGCGCGGCAGCTTGGCCGCATCTACTCCGTCATCCACACCGGGCTGTGGATGCACGCCGGCTTTTCTGCGCTGTTCAGCGTTTTGATGTTCCTGACGCGCGGACTGACCGTGCGCTTCTTCACCGACGACGGGAACGTCATGGCCGAGGGCAGCCGGATCATCACCATGCTGGCGTTTTTCTATCCGACGTTCTGCTGCGTGGAGGTCTTGTCCTCCGCCATGCGCGGCTGCGGGCGGAGCGTCATGCCGACGGTCCTGACGCTGTTCGGCACTTGCCTGCTGCGGCTGGCGCTGCTGTTTTTCGTGACATTCCCGCACTTGAGCAACTGGACCATTGCGCTGTGCTATCCCGCAACGTGGCTGACCACGTCCGTGCTGTTCGTAATCTATTACAAGTGCTTCCGCTGGATGCCGGAGATGAAGCAGGTTTGATTTATGAATGAGGCCCAATCCCCGCTTGCACAGATTCATGTTCCGCCCGCAAATTTTAAGAAATACGGAAAATATTCTGCATAATCAAATTTATTCTCTTGCATTTTGTGTTGGGATCTCGTACAATACAGAAAATAAAATTGCAGGAGGTTCCGATCCATGGCAACGCTTCTTGAAACCGATATTGCCCATCTGAGCGAAAACATTGCACAGCAGTACGCCATCCCTGCGCAGTATTTTGAAGACCAGAGCATCAAGCGCGGCCTGCGCAACGCAGACGGCACGGGCGTTCTCATCGGCGTCAGCAAGGTCGGCAGTGTGCAGGGCTATTATATGATGGACGGTGAGCGCGTCCCCATGCCCGGCAAGCTGTATTACCGCGGCATCAGCGTTGAAGATATCGTCGCGGCCCACCGGCGGAACGGCACGTTCGGCTATGAGGAGGTCGCGTATCTGCTGCTGCTCGGCTCCCTGCCCACGCAGGCACAGCAGCAGCGCTTCAACGACGTCATGGCCCGCGCGCGCAGCATGCCATCCGGGTTTACCGAGGATATGATTCTCAAGGCTCCCAGCCGCAACATCATGAACCAACTGGCCCGCAGTGTTCTCGCCCTCTATTCCTATGATGACCGCGCGGACGACACTGCGCTGGATAACGTTCTGAGGCAGTCCATCGGCCTCATTGCGCGCTTCCCGCTCATCGCGGCGAACGCTTTCGCCGCCAAGCGGCATTATTTTGACGGCGAATCGCTTATTCTGCACAACCCGGAACCGGAACTGTCCGTCGCTGAGAATATTCTGCGCATGATCCGCCCCGATGCGGCCTACACGCCGGAGGAAGCGCATCTGCTCGACCTCATGCTCATTCTCCACGCCGAGCATTCCAGCAACAACTCCACCTTTGTCTGCCGTGCCATCACCTCGTCCGGCACCGATACCTACAGTGCCATCGCAGGCGCAGTCGGCTCGCTGAAGGGCCCGCTCCACGGCGGTGCGAACGCCAAGGTCATGCAGATGTTCCGCGACATCCGTGAGCATGTCGGCACAGCCCCGGACGACACAGCGCTGGACGCATATCTGGACCGCATTCTCGACGGCGAGGCGGGCGACCGCTCCGGCAAGATCTACGGACTCGGCCACGCGGTCTATACCATGTCCGATCCGCGCGCTGTCGTGATCAAAAAATACGCTGCTTCGCTTGCCAGCGCCAAGGGAAGGCTTCCCGATCTGGAACTGATGGAGCGTGTCGAAGCACGCGGCATTGAGAAGATCATGACGCGCAAGCGCCAGACAATCCCTATGTGTGCAAACGTTGACCTCTATTCCGGCCTCATTTACAGCATGCTGGATATCCCGGAGGATCTGTACACGCCGCTGTTCGCCACGGCCCGCATCGCCGGCTGGTGCGCGCACCGGCTCGAGGAACTTGCCACCGGCAACCGCATCATGCGCCCGGCTTACCGCGCCATGCTCATCAAAGAGCCGTACATCCCCGTGGACGCACGGACATAAAACAGATTGAAAGCCCGGCTCCTGTGCAGAGCCGGGCTTTCATTTTTATTACTTTCTATTACGCATTCGCACGGTCCATCAGGATGATCTCCACATCGGAAGAAACGCCGCCGCGGTAGATGGTCAGCGTGATGGTCTGGCCGGCAGTGAACTGGTTCTTGACGCGGTTGAGCTGCTCCATCGTCGTGACGGAGACGCCGTTGATAGCGGTGATGATATCGCCCTCGCTGACGCCCTTGGCGGCAGCGTCACTGTTGCGGTAAACGCGCGTCACATAAATGCCTTGCGGCAGACGGTAATAGATGCGGTACGTCGCGGGGAGCGTCTCGCCGTCGATACCGATGGCCGGGCGGCCGGAGACATAGCCCTTCTCGATCAGTTCGTCGATGATGGGCTTGGCTGTATCGATGGGGATGGCAAAGCCGATACCCTCGACGGTCGTGGACAAGGAATAGAAGTTGCTCATCTTCATTGTATTGATGCCGATGACCTGTCCGTAGCAGTTGATGAGCGGCCCGCCGGAGTTGCCGTTATTGAGTGCGGCATTCGTCTGAATCAGGCTCATGGTGCGGTCGTTGACGGTCAGATCACGGTTGATCGCGGAGATGATGCCGTCTGTCATGGTCCCGCGCAGCGCAGTGCCGAGCGGGTCGCCGATAGCGGCAACGCTGTCTCCGACCTGCAGAACGGACGAATCGCCGAACTCAGCTGCCTGAAGCCCTTCCGCTTCAACCTTCAAAACGGCAAGGTCGCTTGTCTCGTCGCTGCCGACGACTGATGCGGCGTATTCCTGATTGTCAGACGTCAGGACGCTCACGGCCTGCGCGCTTTCGATCACATGATGGTTCGTGATGACATATCCGTCCTCCGACATGATGATGCCAGTCCCGCTGGCTTTGCCGGACGGTGTGACGGTCACAATGGAAACGACGCTTCCGATGCACCGGCGGTAAATTTCCTGCAAACTCAGTGCGCCGTCCTCATCCGAAGCAGCGGTTGGGGTTCCGGCGGGCGACTGCACGATCGTCAGCTGCGGCAGATCCTCTGCTGCCTGCTGCGTCTGCGCAGGCGCTTCAGCGTGAACGGCCTCTTCCTTCGTCGTCTGCGTCTGCTCGGCAGGAGCAGAAGACTGCTGCGCCGGCTGCGTGCCAATGGTCAGGAGAAAGCCGTTGTCCGACCGGTTAAGCGTCACGCCGACATCGCGTACCAGATGCACCGTGCCGGTCACGGCCAGTGCCAGCATGCCCACGATCACGATCGCCGTGATCCATTTTCCGGTGTGCCTGCGCCGGCGGTCTTCCATCGGCGTCGGCTGCGGCTGCCAGTTCTTTGTGGAATTGTCGTCATAGAAGCTGTTGTTATCAAAGCTCATATCAGACACCCTCTTGCTTGGAGTTCATGGTTTTAGTATATCCCGCGGATTTGAACAGACATTGAACGATCTGTAAATCTTCCATGCAGATTTACCGAACCGTGGGCAGTGTGAAATTGAACTGCGTTACACCGTTTTCGCTTGTGGCCCAGATATCGCCGCCGTGCGCGCCGACGATGGTCTTTGCGATGTAGAGGCCGAGGCCCCAGCCTTCGCGGTCGGCCGAACGGGACTTATCGGCTTTGTGGAAGCGGTCGAACAGCAGCGGCAGTTCGTCTTTGTCAATGGTCGGGCCGGTATTTTCGACGGTCACGCGCGCCTTGCCGCCATCCAGCTGCAGCCGCAGGGCAAGTCTGCCGCCGTCGGGGCAGAATTTAATGGCGTTGTCGATCAGATTATAAATGACCTGCGTGATGCTGTCGCGCTCCGCCCTTGTCCAGACAGGCTTGTCCGGCAGATCGACACGCACATCGAGATGCTTGTTGTAGATTTTCTGCTCGAAGGTAATCAACACATCACTCAGTTCCTCGCCGAGATCGAAGCGCGTCTTCCGGCTCTCCTCCACGCCCATGGCCTGAAGCTTTGCGATATCAAGCATATTGCGCACCAGCCGTGAGAGCCTGCGCACTTCGCCGGAAACGATCTGCATGTAATGCTGCTGCTTTTCCGGCGGGATAGTCCCGTCGAGCATCCCGTCAATGTAGCCGCCGATGGTGGTCATAGGGGTTTTGAGTTCATGCGAGACATTCGCAACGAACTCCTGCCTGCGCTGTTCGGATTTTTCCAGAGAATCCGCCATGGTATTGAAGGCATTTGCCAGATCGACGACTTCCTCGCCGCAGCTGTCAGGCACCGTCACGCGGGTATCGAGTTCCCCCCGGCCAAAGCGCCGGGCCGCATCCGCGACCTTCGCCAGCGGCTGCGCCTGCTGGTGCGACAAAAACGTCGCCGCGGCCAGCGCCAGCACCAGCACAACAATCGCCACATAGAAAAACAGGGACGAACTGCGCTGCATAAAATCCGCGATCTGCGTCATGTCGGAAGAAATAATGACATAGCCGATCGTCTCGTCCGTATCATTGGCGACAATGGGCCTGCCCGCAATATAGCGCCGGTCGTCATGGATGCCGCTGAGCGCCCCGACGCGGAACGTTTCGCCGTTCGCGTCAATTTCGGTGATGAGATTCGCATCGACCTGCTGGCCGATATGTTCACAGTTAAACTCGTCGCACGAGCACAGCACGACGAAGCCGTTTTCGTCGCAGACCAGTGCCTCGGCCTCGCCAACGTCGGAGAACAGGGACAGGCTCAGCCGGAAATCCCAGTTTTCCTCCAACTCGCCCGTCGAGTCATACGCCTCGGCCAGCGAGGCGACGGCGGCCGCGTCGGCGCTGAGCGTCTCTTTTTTGTCGTTTTTCAGATACCCCAGCATCAGGAACCGGAACGAGACGCCCGTAAAGATCATACAGACCAGCAGCAGCGCCGCAATGAGGGCAAACTGCCGGCTGAACGTTGTTTTCATGGTTACAGGACCTCGAATTTATAGCCGACGCCCCAGACGGTCTTGAGGCTCCACTTGTCCGACACGCCTTCAAGCTTTTCGCGCAGGCGCTTAACATGGACATCGACGGTGCGGCTGTCGCCGAAATAATCAAAGCCCCAGACCTCGTCGAGCAGTTGATTGCGCGTGAAGACGCGGTTCGGGCTGGAGGCCAGATGGTAAAGGAGTTCCATCTCCTTGGGCGGCGTTTCGATGCGCTTGCCGTCAACGATGAGTTCAAACGAGTCAAGATCGATGATCAGCTTGTCGAAGACCAAGCGTCTGGGCTTCGTCTTGTCGTCCTCACCGCCCGCGCGGCGCAGAACAGCCTCAACTCTCGCCAGCAATTCCTTCATTTCAAAGGGCTTGGTGAGATAGTCATCCGCGCCCTGCTTGAGTCCCTGCACCTTGTCGTTTGTTTCGCCCTTTGCTGTGAGCATGATCACAGGGGTCTTGCTGTCCTGCCGGATGGTGCGCAGGACGTTCCAGCCGTCCATCACGGGCAGCATGATATCGAGCAGCACCAGATCGGGCCGAAGCTGCCGGAACAGGTCAATGCCCTGTCCGCCATCGGAGGCGATCCGGGTGTTGTAGCCCTCTTTTTCAAGATACATCTGGACAAGTTCAGCGATATTCGGATCGTCTTCGACGATCAGGATTGTTTTTGCCATAGGAGAAGCACGCTCCCTTCCGATACAATATAATGAATATTATACTGCCGCTTCCTGCGTTTGCGTGAACATTTTGTAAAATCCGGCGCAGCTGTTTTTTCGGTTTCCGTTTTTGCCGGTTCTGTGGTATGATAATGAAAATTTCACCGAATCAGGAGGAGTTTCGATGATCCGCATCCGCGATCTCTCTTTGCCGCCGGACGGCGATATGGCCCGGCTCGTGCAGGCCGCCGCGCGGCAGCTGCGCATTTCTCCGAACGAGATCAAGCAGCTGGACCTGAAGAAAAAATCCGTTGACGCACGCAAGAAAAACGACGTGCGCATCATCTACACCGTCGATGTCGTTGTAAAGGGCCGGGAAGATAAAATTCTCAAGATGGCCCACTGCCCGAAGGCGTCTGCCGCACGCGACGTGCCCTACCGCGTTCCGCAGCCGCAGACGCTGCCGGACAGCCGTCCCATTATCGTGGGCTTCGGCCCGGCGGGGATGTTTGCCGCGCTGGTTCTCAGCATGGCGGGGCTCTGCCCGCTCGTGCTTGAGCGCGGACAGGACGCAAAAACGCGGCACGAAGCCGTTCTGCGCTTCTGGCAGACCGGCGAACTTGACCCGGAGTGCAATGTGCAGTTCGGTGAGGGCGGCGCGGGTACGTTTTCGGACGGAAAATTAAATACCGGCGTCAAAAACGAGCGCATCGGCTGGATCCTGGAGCAGTTTGCCGAGGCCGGGGCCAGCGCGGATATCCTATACGACGCAAAACCTCACATCGGCACCGACGAGTTAGTCACGGTCGTGCAGAACCTGCGGGAGAAAATTCTCCACTACGGCGGCGAGATCCGCTTCGGCACGAGATTGACCGGCCTTGAATCGGAAAACGGCCGTGTGACAGCCGTCCGTGTACAGAGCGCAGACAGCGAGACGGTGCTTCCGGCCTCCCGCGTTCTGCTTGCCATCGGACACAGCGCACGCGATACGTTTGAGACGCTGCACAGCGCAGGGATTCCGATGGAGCCGAAGCCGTTTTCCATGGGCGTGCGCATCGAGCATCCGCAGCGGCAGATCAACGAGCACCAATACGGCCCGTTCGCGGACGCGCCGGGGCTTGGCGCGGCAGATTATAAGCTGAACGTGCAGCTGCCAAGCGGCGGCTCGGCCTATACCTTCTGCATGTGTCCGGGCGGCCGCGTGGTTGCAGCAGCATCGGAAGCCGGCGGCGTCGTGACAAACGGCATGTCGGACCATGCGCGTGACGGCGAAAACGCGAATGCAGCGCTGCTCGTCACGCTGAACCCCGCCGATTTCCCGGACAAATCCACGCTTGGCGGCATGTACTGGCAGCGGCAGATCGAACAGGCGGCCTTCCGCGCGGGCGGGAGCAATTACCGCGCGCCTGCGCAGCTTGTCGGCGATTTTCTGGAAAAGCGGCCCTCACGGGCGCTCGGGGATGTGCAGCCGACCTACCGTCCCGGCGTGACGCTCTGCGATCTGCACAAGGTTCTGCCGGAACGCATTACCGCCGTGCTCGAGCAGGCGCTGCCGGAACTGGACAAGCGTCTGCACGGCTTCGCCCGGCCAGATGCCGTTTTGACTGCGCCGGAGACGCGCAGTTCGTCTCCCGTGCGCATTCTCCGCGACGAGACGCGGCAGTCGTATCTGCGCGGCCTGTATCCCTGCGGCGAAGGCGCGGGCTACGCCGGCGGCATCACGTCCGCCGCGCTGGACGGTATGCTGACAGCCGAGGCGATCATAAATGAACTGAAAGGATGAAGCACATGGCACAAATCATTCCCTTTCCCGCTGATGCAGAGGAGTCTTCTTTGGAATCACTCTCCCGAGAAGAACTGCTGGCACTTGCGCAGGAACTGAGAGAAAAACTCGCGGCGCTGGACGCCCGCGAGCCGGAAGATATGATGAGCAAGGCCTATGAACGCTGGGGTGAGCGCCATGAGGCGCTCGAAGACGAACTCGACGACCTTCTGGATCTGCTGGACGGGCAATAGCGCCCGGTCTGCTTTTCTGCAATTTTTCAGGAGGTCTGCATACTTTTCACTGCTTTATAAAAGCAGAACTCATCGGCACACTGAAACGAGCC
>URAZ01000043.1 GCA_900545925.1 uncultured Eubacteriales bacterium
GTCGCCTGCATATAAAACAGGTTGCTGTTCTGTACCGCCATCCGCTCCGGCGGCGTGATGCGCACACCCATGCTCGTCGGGCACGCGAGGGCATAGCGGACACCCAATCTCAAAGCCATGTTTTTCATCCCCTCCTATTTTTCGGTCCACTGTTGCATTGTTCAAAATTGTAAAAATATTGATACTTGTGATTTGCTACGCTGCACTACCCCACATTTTATATAGCGCTGCAATAAAATTATAAACACCACGATGGTGCAGGTATTTGAGTCCCAGAACGCTGGAGGTTCCCGCCGCCACAGATTTGATGTATCTCTGACTTCTCAGAATCCTATAGGCACGCACATACATGGACAGAAATTCTCTACTTTCCCTTTGGCAGTACATAGCGTCTTGTGGCGAGTAGCGTGTATCCGTTGCAGCCCAATGTGTCCGAATCAGGATCGTTTTGCGTTTCTTTAGATGGTCATGGACGTGTCGAGGAACGACGCGATGCCGATGCGGAGCTTCTGGCCGGTGACGCCGATGGCTTTGAACACGTCCCGGAAGGTGTCGGCCTGTAATTCGGGATAGGAGGGGTCCGCACCCTCGCGGTACGCCTTTACGCAGAAGATCTTATCGAGCTTGTTGCGATCCGCGCCGAATTCACGCGATTCGGGGCCGACCATCAGGGCAGCGTCGCCGCCGGCGGAGATGGCCACGCCCGCGCGCTCGAACAGCGGCCAGAAGCCGGAGAAGTAGCGGGGGTTTGCGTAGTCGGCCTCGTTGCCATTGACGATCAGCGCGTCGAGCTTTTCACGGCGCAGGATGGCCGCGCAGCGCTGGACTCTTTCTTTATACTCATGATCGGGAATGCAGATTCTTGCCATGTTATGTACCTCTTTTCGTATTTTTGATAATTCCGGCTCACTCACAGTAGCCCGGCGTTGTATAAAAGCTCACGGCTCTCGACTCGGCGCGGCCATACTGCGCCACGACGGGAACGTCGCTTTCCAGCACGATGGCGTACTGCTCGCCCTCGCGCGCGGTGTAAACGCCGAAGTCCGCTTCGCGGTTCGTGCGCAGGCAGCGCACGCGCCTTGCCGCGACCTCCGTATAAAAGGATACCGGTTCCCGGTCCTCATACAGGAGCGTAAACGTCAGATGCGCCGTCTGATCCGTGGTGTTTGTGACAATGATGGATTCGTGTCCGGGAATCACGTTCACGCCCTCGGGCGGCAGCTCCGCGTCCGGAAAGATCCAGACCTTTTTACCATATTGCAAAGGAACACCTCATATCTGTTTGTTTTTTATGCCATGAACTGCGCATGACGAAATGTAAACTTGTGCGCGTGTAAGAATTTGCTTTGAGGAAAATACCGAAAATCGAATGCTTTGCAGTCAGAAAAACTCACCACGTTACTTGCCAGCGCTTTTGATAATCGCTCGCAGCGTATTCTCCGTCTGCCATGCAATGCAGACTTGAGCCTTTCACCCGCGCGGAAAGAAACGCATCAAACGCATCAGCATCAACTGGCAAGCTAACAGGTGCTCCGCCTTGCGCTGATGACAGGTACGCTGCATTTGACAGCATTAGTTCATGAATCCCTTCTTCGCCCGGTGCAATCAGCGGTTCTCCTTGTGTAATTGCATTTGCAAAGTTTTGCAAAATGCCCTGATGTGCGCGATCAGGTGTGTTCTGACGTAACTCGAATAGCTGTAGTGGTGACTCAGGAGAGGATATATTGCTGTTTTGAATATCATAGCCGTCCTTGCGCATTTCTTCGATCTCCATGAGGCCGCTGCCGGCTGCATCCGCAACAGCGGAGCCGCTCATGCCGGCAAAAATCAGGGAGACGACGATATTCATATAAGCGGTAGCGCCTCTGACCTTGCCAAAAATAGCTTTTGCAAAGGCGTACATATAATCGGAGACCTTACTTGAGGTCATGATATTGGCTGTAAAAATAAACAGCGGTGCAGCGATGATCGTTGTGCTGGAATAGAGGCTGCCCATAACAGCGTCCGCGACCAGACCGAGATTCTTGCCGACTGCCAGCAGATACGCAGCCGCCGCAGCCAGCATGCTGAAGCCGACGGGGACGCGCACGATGAAGCAGATCAGTAAGACGATCACCGGTATAAACATGGTAAATGTAACTTGCATTTCTTAACTCCTCTTCGCGTTTTCAGATTGCTTTTCACAGGAAACGGCTTACTCCGGCCGTTCCTCGTCCTCCGGTGTGATATCTCTGGATGTATGCTTCTCGCCGACCGGCGTGCGCAGCTCACGGATGAAGTTTACAAGATAGTAAATGCCGGACAGGGTGATGAAGATCATAAAGACGGAATAGATCCACGCGAAGGAGATATCCAGAACCTCCGTCTTCTTTCTGGCCATCCAGATGGTGGATTTCAGGCTGGGAACCCACATCGCGGCGCAGAGCGCGAAGACAAGGAAATCCGAAATGATACGGAAGATCTTCTGTCCCAATGCGTTCAGTTTGTCGTAAACAAGCGGGAAAATAACATGGTTGTCGGTTCGTCCGGAATAGGATGCGCCAAGCATCGCGCTCGCCAGATACAAAACCTGGCACAATTCAGCCATCTGGAACACCGTTTTGTTCAGCACATAACGATACACGATCATGATGACGTACATGATAAAAACGGCGGAAAACAGGATGACCGGGATATGCAGTTCGATGATATCCAGCAGGTTCATGATGATTTTTTTCAATCGGTTCATTCAGATTCTCCTGACTTATTTCTACGGTTTCCGGCAATGGCGGGCGGTTTTAGCCGCCCGCCCTGCGCCGGATTACTTCATGAAATGCTTAGTAGTTTTTGCCCATCTCACGGATTGCGTTGAGCAGATCCATGTCATAGTCAGATGCGAAATCAGAAGCAATAAATGCGTCTATAACCTCGTCGCCATAAGCCTTGCGTTCTTCATCGGTCAAATCATAGGTGACGATGCCGACATCCTCAAGCGTTTTAATCGCATCGGCCTCCGTCTGCTTTGCGATTTCGCAGGCAAAATCACCAGCTTCTTCTGCACACTCCGTTACAAGTTCCTGTACAGCAGGATCCCACTTCTGGAAATTCGTGTAGCTGACAGCAAAGCCGTCGAGCGAGAGATAGTGCTTGGTCAACGTGACAGACTTCGTAACTTCAGACAGGCCATTTGCGATCAAGCCAGTCAGGTCGACTTCAAGACCATCGGCAACGCCGGTCTGAATTCCCAGATAGCAGTCGGAGAAGGGAATGGAAATGGGGTTGCCGCCGAGTGCTGCGGTCATTGCGATCATGTTTTCGGCGGGAGAAGATCGCAGCTTGATCTTGGCAAGGTCTTCTCTGCTTGTAACCTTGAGATCCTTGTTCAGGCAGACGTTTCGATATCCGCCTTCATACCAGCAAAGCTGACGTACGCCAAGTTCGTCTTCCATTCGCTTCATCAGCTCAATGCCGGTCTCATTCTGGGCCCAAAAGTCACGGACATGATCAATGCTCGTCCACATATACGGGCAGAATGTCGTCTTGAGTTCTGGAATGTACTCCATTGCATAGTTGAGCGTAGAAACGATCATGTCGACATCGCCCTTCATAAGCGCCTCATACTCGGTAGACTGGTTGTACAGCGTGCCGTTATAATAGGTGTCCACAGTTACCTTTCCGCCGCTGCGTTCTTCAACGAGTTCTTTGAAATGAGCTGCTGCAAGTCCAGACGGTGTCGTTTCGGCGCAGAAGACTGAGAATGCGATTTTCGTTTCGGGATACTCGACAGTCTGCTCAGTTTCCGCAGGCTGTTCAGCTTCCGTGGGGGTCTCAGCGGTTTCCGTCGGTTCGGCTGTGGTGGTTGCCGCATCAGTCTTAGCCGGTTCCTCTGTTGCGGTCTGCTTGCCGGCACATGCGGCAAGGCCCAGTACCATGACCAGGCAAAGAAGGATCGCGAGAAGTTTTTTCATTTGTGTTGCCCTCCTAATATCTCTTTTGCTGACGATCTCTGACAGTTTCCGTCAGCTCCTGTCCCCTATTATAACGTCTCATCCGAAAGTTGTAAAGTAGTATTGTTGAACAATTTAACACCAATATTTTAGATATTTTCGCCGAATCAAACTTTCCCTTATAAAATAATTTTTACAATTTTACGCCATTTTCAAATTTTGTCTTTCAAATGTTCTACAATCTTGCTATAATAATATTTGAAAACGCTTCAGGCGCTGTCTGTATCGCGTTTCGGATGTATTACGAGGAGGTATCCCATGTCGACTGTCCGGCTCAATACCGTCTCCACTGTGGACGCGATCTGCGCCATGTTGGAAGACGACATTTATTCTCTCCACTATCCTCCCGGAGCAAGGATCAGCGAAAAGGATCTGACCAACCGTTATGGTGTCAGCCGCAATACCGTCCGCGAAGCGATCGCGTTCTTTCTCTCAAACGGGCTGCTGGAGAAAGTCGCCAACAAGGGGGTCTATGTCCGCTCCGTTACGGTGGAAGGTGTGCAGGAAATTTTCCATTTGCGCGAATTGCTGGAGGGCGAAGCGATCCGGATGATCATGCCCTCCGGCCCGGTGCCGCCGGAGCTGTTCCGCGCGGCGGAGGACGTCTGTAAAATCGACCCCGCTGTCGACTGGAAGGCCAGCATCAATGCAGATATGGCCTTCCACAAGCTGCTGGTGCAGTGCTCCAAAAGTGAGCGGCTGGTTCGCCTATACGAAAGTATTCTGGCAGAGGTCAAGCTGTGCGTGTACCAGTCCTATGAGTTCATCGTATTAAAATACGTCCCTGTGCGGACCGAGAATGCCACACAGCACATGAGCATTCTCCGTGCCATGCAGGCAGGTGATCTTGGCCTTGCGCTTAAACAGCTGTCGATCCATATCGATTCCGCTGTCAACCGGTACGTCGATGGATGCCGGATGAAGGAATTTTCTGAGGGCACATGACCGCGCAGAACATATTTCCATGACAAAGCAGCCCCGGCTCGGTATTCCGAGCCGGGGCCGCCGTTTGTCCATCAAAAGTCCCTATCAAGCCACTTTCCGAAATCGCAGGCCGTTTGCCCGTTTTTTCGCCATTTGTGTTCCCCCTTTTTCGTTTTGGTAACACAAACGACTATCACAGAAGATGGAGAACATCTGGCTTTTTTTGAATTTTCGGATATTTTTCAGAAACTTGCGTTTCAGTAAAAACGACTATTCTTTGTTTACTGCGGCGCAGTTTTTGCGCTTTAAATCCCCCATCAGTATCCCTTACTGTTCTCGCACAGTCAAAATTATGCAAACTTTTAATTTCATTTGTATTTCTCGCCAAGGCATTCAGAATTTACAGACTTTGCTCATAGCCCTGCGCCTGCTCATGATCATCCTGCTTATGTCCCATTGCCGCCCGCTTCTGCATGAGCTTTTTGCGGCGCTTGGAATCGATGCGGATGCCCATAGGATTGCTGGACGGTGCGGCATTATCGCGGAAAATCTGCCCCATCTGGTGGAACAGGCGGATGGTTGAATTCAAAAGATATTCGGATGGAAGCCGCGCAGAAGGAGAGGTTGGGGACGAAGTATTTTCATCTGCAAGCGTCGGATTTGTAGAAGCGTCTCTAGAAGCTTCTTCCGCAGGCGGTTCTTCACCCTGTGAAGATTCCTGCTCCATCTGCTGCCGCAGACGCTCCGCTTCCTGAATGATTGCGTTCTTGATGGCTCGGAATTCTTTCTGCTGTAAGAGTGGGTTGTGCTGCCTAGGACGGTTCTTGTAGTAGCCCTCCAGTGTGTCGCGCAGACCATTCCAGACGGAATAGTACGCCGCCACCTCCGGCAGATTTTCGAGTTCGTCCACGATGGAATCCACCATATCCTTGAGTGGCTTTTTGAGATATCCATACTGCTTTTTACCGTTGACCGTGTGCAGCTCCAGCGCAAGCTCCATGAGCTTTTGCTGAATCGACTCCGGTGTATTTTCGACGGACTCTAGCTGGTCAACGATTCTGCGCATGGTCTCCCGCGCCGCTTCGGTCACATCTTTATAGGCAATATCTTTTTGAACATACCCGGATACGTTCTTCGCCGCAGGCGCGTTCATAGGCAAGAAGCTGCGGGTGCTCCGGCAGGAGCAGGCGGAATGTCCCGCTGCGCAGCGCCTCCAATCTCTGCCGCAACGCCAGCAGCTTCCGGTAGAAATGCAGGATCGAATCCGGGTCTGCCTGCGCTTCGCGCACATTGATCTGCCGGTAGTTCGGATTCACGTCGATCCACGGCGTTCCGGCTGTGAAGCCCGCGTTGGCGGAAGCATCCCACTGCATGGGCGTGCGCGCATTGTCGCGGCCTTTTTTGCGGATGCCGTTCCAGTCCCAGGCCTCCCGTCCGTCCTTCCGCGCCTGCGCAAGCAGATTAAGGCTTTCCACATCGCGAAGCTGCGTCTCGTCCCGGAACGGGAAATTTGTCATGCCGATCTCCTCACCCTGATACAAAAACGGCGTTCCGCGCAGCAGATACATGGCCGCTGCCAGCATCTTTGCGCTTCGGACGCGCAGCGCCTCCGAAGCGTCGGATCCGAACCGCGACACGACCCGCGGCTGATCGTGGTTGCCCCAGAACAGGGTGTTCCAATCGATCGCCTCCTGCCAGCGCACGAGAAGCTGCTTGAATTTTCTCAGGTCAAACGGGATCACATTCCATTTTCCGTCCCGGCCGTCGAGATCCATAAAATCGAACTGGAACAGCAGATCCAGCTCCCGGCCGTCGCCGACAACGGAGTCTGCATTCTCCGGCGTTACGAAGGTCGTTTCGCCCACGCACATGCAGTTTCTCCCGTCAAAGCAGCGGCGGCGCATTTCACGCAGATACTCGTGCAGCTTCGGCTGAAATGCGAACTGCTCCGGCGCGAACACATACCCATCGCCCTGTCCGTCCGGCAGACCGGGCGCTTTTGCAATCAAACTGATCACGTCCATCCGGAAGCCGTCTACGCCGCGGTCAAACCAGCGATTCATCATGGCATAGACCGCTTCCCGGAGCTTTGGATTTTCCCAGTTCAGATCCGGCTGCTTCTCGCTGAACAGATGCAGGTACCATTGGCCGGTTTTTTCATCGTAGCTCCACGCCGACGGCGTAAAGAAGGACGACCAGTTGTTTGGCTCCTTTCCGCTTTTGCCGTCGCGCCAGATATAGTAATCCCGGTAGGGATTGTCCAAACTCTTTCTCGACTCAATGAACCATGCGTGTTCATCGGAGGAGTGATTCACAACAAGATCCATTACCAGCTTGATGTCCCGCTTGTGCATTTCCCGCAGAAGCGTATCAAAATCCTCCATTGTCCCAAATTCGGACATGATTTTTTCGTAATCACGAATATCATATCCCATGTCCGCATTCGGAGAATCATACACTGGGCACAGCCAGACCGCGCCGACACCCAGCCATTTCAGATAATCCAGCCGGGCAATCATTCCGGGGATATCTCCGATCCCGTCGCCGTTGGAATCCTGAAAGCTGCGCAGGTAGATCTGGTAAAATACCCGCTCCTTCCACCATGCCGCACACATTGTATTTTCTCCTTTCCGCTCCTGCATCGTATCAGCTTCTGACCTCCTTGTAGTATTCCGTCGGGCTCATGCCGGTCATTTTCCGAAACAGCTTGGAAAAATAGTACCGATCCTCAATCCCGACCAGATATGCGATCTCCGAAAACGGCAGATCGGTCGTGGAGATCAGCTGCTTTGCGTTGTTGATCCGCAAAATGTTGAGGTAGGCAAACACCGGCGAGCCGGTCAGGGAGGAAAACACCCGGTTCAGATAATCGAAGTTTCCCTCGAACAGTTCCTCAATCTCCCGGCTGGTCAGATGTTTAGTATAGTTCTGATTCAGATAGCGCAGAAGCTGCTCCGCGATCACGTCGGACTTTCGGATCTTCCGTCCCTGTGCGCTGTTTCTTGCAAGCAGATGCTCGTGCGCCGTCTGAAGCAGAAAGCTGTGCAGCAGGGCGGACGCCCGGCGCTTATAGTCGTCCTCCCGGCTGTCATAGCATTCTACTGCCGCGTGCAGCTGTGCTTTGAATTCCCCGCCGGTCAGATGGAACTGCTTCGGCAGGCATGTCTCCGGAGCCGTGGGATCGCAGGCATCCAAATTATAACCGACCAGACTTTGCCGCCGTTTTTCCGCCAGCAGCGCCATCGCCTGCCGGTCGTCTGCGGCCCGGTGCATATCCGGATGTGTGAAATGCGCGTAATAATAGTCGCAGGCGGCCTTCTGATAGCCCTCATGTGGAAGGCCCGGCTCCAGCAGGAAGAAATCTCCCGCGCTCAGATGATAACGGACGCCGTCCTCCTGCAAATACAGATTCCCGTCCCGGATCACATACAGGACCCATTCGTTGATGCAGCGGGAAAAATGGATCCACGGCTCGTTATACCGGATCTGTCCCAGCATCCGCACCTTCGGGAGCAGATCTGCATTGTAGGATATCAGCATACCTCTTCCTCCATTGTAAACCAGACTGCGGCCCAATAATCCAGCCGCGCAAGCTCTGCCGTATAGATCCGCCCCTGCGGCGTCTGCCGGCAGGTCAGCGGCAGACGCTCCGCGCACAGACTTTCGCCGTCCGGCGAAGCGGCAAACGCACCGGCGACCGGCCGGTCGAGCCGCACATGGATCCGGATATTCTCCGCGGCCTGCGGTGCGGCCTTTACCTCATTCCACCGCGCGTTGTTCCCGCGCAGGTTGACAAGCTGGATGTTCAGGCGGTTCCCGCTTTCCCGGATCATGCTCCAGACGGTACCCGCCTCCGCGTCTGTGGAAAAAACGCAGTCCTCCGCTTCAAATTGAACATCCTCATTGATCCCGCCGGCCGCAGTGCGTCCGATGTCCATACCGGCATCCAGATACAAAAGCGCGGCATAGCGCACCAGAAAGTCGCAGTACCGCTGCACCACGGGCAAGAAGGACGGACGGAGGGCAGCATAGTTGGCATAGTAGCTGTCCTGCAGGGCGGCTTTATTTTCGCCCAACACCAGCTGTGTGCCGCCGGCAGCGCTGATCGCGGCCCAGGACAGGCGGAACGCTCGTTCCGCGCCGTCCGTGTCTGCCTGCTGGAACGGATGCAGGTAGGCTGCGAGCACCACCTGCTTTCCGGAGCACAACCGCGCCTCACGGATCAGCGTATACAGATCGTAATAGCGGTCGTTCGGCGGCCAGACCTCAATGTAGACTGCGTCCTGCGTTGTTCCGGCTACCGCCTCCATCGGCCAGTTGTTGACGGCGTTGAAGATCACGCCTGCGGCAGAGTCTTCCTTCCGAACTGCCTCCGCCGCCCGGTCGATCAGCTTCGGAAGCGCGTCGGTCAGCTCGACCGGACGCCGCTCCGCGTCCCAGACCTGTTTTGGAAAGCCGTAGGTGTCCATATGGATCCCGGAAAAGCCAAAGGCGACGGCCTTTCGGAATTCTTCCAGAATATGCTCCGACCAGCCGCAGCTTGGCGCGATGTTCATGTAATAGAGCCACCCGGCAAAGGTCATCGCCTGCCCGTCCATGGTATACATGGCCCATTCCGGGTGCTCTGCAAACAGCTCCTTTGCAGCGGCATAGACAGCACCGTAGGCAATGGGCCGAATTCCGGCTGCCTTGCAGGCGGCGATCTTCGCGTGAATCGCGGCAAGGTCGGTTTCCCTGCCCATGGGATCGAGATACCGCTCCTGCGGCGGCAGCAGCATGTCGTGGCGGTACATCCAGTCATAAAACTGTACGGCGTTAAAATGCAGCCGCCGGAGCCAGTCCACGTCCTGCGTTTCAGTGTCCGCAGAGGTAAAATCCGATAAAAAAGCGTACCGTGTCACCTGACGGGAATCCTCCACAACGTCGAACGCACCCTCCCACTGCGCAGAGCCGGCTTCGACGGCGACTCCGTAGCTGCCAATCGGCAGCGGCGGCAGGATCAGCGTCCGTCCGGTTTGGCGCACGGAGCAGTCAACGGGCGCTTCCAGCCGGTATACACATACGCGCGGCGCGTCCACTTCCTCAGGCAGATACAGCCGTATCTCCTGCCCGCTCAGATACTGCGCGCGGTCAAATTCACAGGTCAGCTTCATCCCTTTACCGCCCCCTGTGTCAGGCCGCCGACGACCATTTTTCGCTGGAACAGAATAAACAGCGCGACGACCGGGAGCAGCGCAAGGATCGACGCGGCAAAGACCCACTCCCAGCGCGTGGCGTACTGCCCGTTGAGCCGCTGCAGCAGCAGCGGGAGCGTCATCATTTTCTCATCCGCGCCGACGAGTACTTTGGCGGTAAAATACTCCTCCCAGAAGCCCTGAAACGCGAAAATCGTCATAGTCCCGATCGCCGGTTTGGAAAGGGGCAGCATGATTTTGAAAAAGATCGTGCCGTGTCCGCCGCCGTCGATAATGACCGATTCAGATAGAGAATCCGGCAGGCTTCGGAAGAAATTCCGAAGGAAAAACGTATGCCCGCAGACGTTGGTCGCCACATACACCAGGATCAGACCGGCACGCGTCCCGATCAGGCCGTTTGTCAGGCCCGGAAGCTGAATGCCCTTCAAAATCAGGAACTGCGGGATGATGTTCAGAAAGCCCGGCATCATCAGCGTAAACAGATAAATTCCAAAGAGCTTGTCCCGGCCCGGAAATTGGATGCGGGCGAAGCCGTAGGCCGAGAGCGTGGAGATGAACACAGAAAGAATGACCGTTACACAGGTATTGACGACACTGTTCCAGACCGCCGTCGGAAAGATCTCCAGTTCCAGAATATGCTTGTACGCGGAAAAGTCCAGTCTGGTCGGGAGCAGTCTGGGCGGGTATGGCAGCACATAGCTGAATTCCTCAAAGGAATTGCTGATCATGAAGAAAAACGGAACAGAGAAGACCAGCAGCGCACCGATCAGCAGCGCCCACAACAGGATCTGACCCAAAAGTTCCGAGCCCCGTTTGCTTTTGATACGTTTCAAGCCTATCCCTCCTGTTCTGTGCTGTTCAGCTTCAGCGTCCGGTTCAGGATCACCGTCAGGATCACGATGGTCACGGCGGAGATCATGCCGATGGCGGAAGCCTCGCCGAAGGCGAACTGATTGAATGCCTTGTCATACAGCAGATACTGCAGCGTGGATGTTTTGCCGTTCGGATTACCGCCGGTCAGCATCATGACCTGAATAAAGACGTTGAACGAACCGATGATCATGTTTACCATGACATAAAAGGTCGTAGGCCGCAGGCTCGGCATGGTGATATACCGGAATCTCGCCCAGAGTCCCGCGCCGTCCAGCTCCGCTGCCTCATAGCGCTCCTTCGGAATACTCTGCAGCGCCGCCAGATAGATCAGCATGGCCCAGCCGACGTTTTTCCAGATGCCCATGAGCCAGATGGCCGCATTGCCGGACCACTCCCGCAGCAGCCACGGCACATAGTCGTCCAGCACATGCAGCACATCCACGAGGATGTAGTTGATCAGCCCTCGGTTGGAGTTATTGAACATATACTGGAACACCAGACTGACAATGACCCACGATGTGATGACCGGCAGATAAAAGCCCACGCGGAAGATGCCCTGTCCGCGTTTGAGATTGTTGATCAGATACGCGAACAGCATGCCGCCCAGCAGGATAAACGGGACGGTCACGAGCGCGTAAAGGAAGTTGTTCCGATAGGCATACCAGAACCGGGAGCCGCCGGACAAAACCTTTTTGAAATTCTCAAGACCGATAAACGTGATGTTTCCCTGCACGATCTGATAATTGGACAGCGCGATACGGATCGTAAACAGCAGCGGATAGAGCACGAACACCGCCACCAGAATCAGCCCCGGCAGGATAAACGGCAGCGCCGTGAGCCAGCCGCGCACGCCCTTGCGGACTACGCCGGGCCGCCCGGCCCGCAGGCCGGCTTTTTCGGCAGAAACCATAGGGATACCCCTCCTCCTTTCTCAAAAAGGCCGCAGAACCGTTGGGTCCTGCGGCCTGCTGTAAGACGCGGTTTAGCTAAGCTGCTCGTCGATCCGGGCCGCTGCATCGTGAAGCGCCTGCGCCACATCCGCGCCATCAACGAAGATGCTGGTCACCGTTTCGCTCCAGATCTCCTGGATCGCGGAGTTGTTGGGAGACGGAATGCGAGCCTTGGCCGATTCCATCTGCTGCATATAAACAGACCAGACGGGATTGCTCTGCACGGCCTCACTGCTTACCAGCGACTTGAGGATCGGCAGCTGACCAGCCTCAAGCATGGCAAGCTGCACATCCTCGGAGGTCATGAACTTGGCAAACTCATAGGCTGCTTCCGGGTGTGCGCTGGTGGCGAACACAGCAATATCCTCGCCGCCGACCACGGACGCACTGCGGCCTTCATAGGTGGGGATGGTCGCTGCAGTGATGCCCTTGGAAAGGCTGTCCTCATAGGAGCCGAAGTACCACGGGCCTTCAAAGAACATGGCGTATTCGCTGTTGATGCCGTCCCATGCGTCCACGGAGCCGTCCACGTCGCGGATGGTAAACACCTTCTCGTCATGCAGCTCCACAATCTTCTGCATAGCTGCGATGCTGGCGTCGCTGTCCAGATAGCCGCTGGCCTTGGTAAAGCCGTCGTCGGTCAGCACGCCGCCGAACAGCCAGAAATACGGGTACATATCCCAGTCGCCGACGCCGGACACATTCAGGGAATAGGTGCCGCGGGTCTTGGCAGCCTCGATGAACTCCTCCATGGTAGCGGGGATCTCGTCAAGCCCCAGCTCCTTGAGCACGTTGGTGTTGACAACAGCCGCCTTGCAGTTGGTATCCAGCGGCAGGCCGTAATATTTGCCCTGATAGAGATTGGTCGAAAGCGGTGCATCCAGATACGATGCGGAAAGCTCTGCGAAGTCCGGGTAATCGCTCAGCGCAGCCAGACCGCCCTGTTTGGCATAGGCTGCAATATTGGCGATGTCCACACGGGCCACGTCCGGGCTCATGCCGGTGCCGAAGGAGGTCACAATCATCTGGTGGTACTGGCTGCTGTCCTGACGGACAGCCTCGACCTTGATCTCGGGATGAAGCGATTCCCAAAGCGGCATAACGACGTTCAGAAACTGCGCTTCCTCGCTGTCGCCGTAGGTATGCCAGAACGTGATGGTGACCGGTTCGTCCTGTGCGGGCGCGTCTGTCTGTTCCGGTTCGTCAGCCTGCGCAGGCGTATCGGCTGTCTGTGCGGGTGCGTCGGCGGTATTATCCGACGCAGGCTCCTGCGTCTGGGTCTTGCTGCACCCTGCCGCGCACATCACGATCATAACGACGGACAGCAGCAATGCGATCCATTTTGAAACACTCTTTTTCATTGTTTTTCCTCCTGCTTCGTAATCTCTGCGAAGTTTCATTCGCAGTTTGATTATACCCCTCCGTTTTCAGCAGGTGAATGGAGAACGGCGTTCTTATTTGTATTATAGCGACTTTTTTGAAAATATCCATGCAGCACAATCTCTATTTGCGCAGAATTTTGCCTTTCCGATTTGTGCATTTCGCCGTCGGAGGGCATACCATTGGAACGTCCGCCTTGCATGGAGCTGCGCTGCCCTGAAGCAGTCCGCGTAGGTGCTTTTTCCCGTATTCTTTGATTACTGCGGCGCAGTTTTTGCGCTGATCAGCTTCTATCTTCATCCTTGACTTCTTTCCTGTCTGCTTTATAATGGTATTATGTAAATTGAATTTTGCTTGGACTATCAAAAAATCTGCAAAGCAACCAATATTTGCGTGAAAGCAACCGATTTTTGGTTTACAAAAATCGTGGAATTTCATACAATCAGGCAGGAGAGAAACGCATGGAACTCGACGAAAAATTGACACAGGCGCGAAAAGTGGCAGGATTGACGCAGGCAGATGTTGCTGCGAAGCTGAACGTTTCCCGGCAGGCGGTTTCGCGTTGGGAAAGCGGACAGTCGAAGCCGTCCACGGAAAGGCTGCTCGCGCTTGGCGAACTTTACGGTGTGTCCATCGACCAGCTTTTGAACACAGGAAACGTAGAAGCGCCTGCTGTGGAGATCGTTTCCGCTCCGCCGGAAGTGGAGTCACGGGAAGCGGTCATTCTGGAAAAGCGGTGCACACGAGCATGGCTGAAATATGTGGCTGCTGCGCTTTGCGGCGCACTGTTGATGCTGGCGATCCTGCTTATGCTGAAACTACCTGAAGATACACACAACGAACCGACCAGTGAAGTAAAGTACGCTGCTGGATGATTCTCACGAAACAAAGCGGGGGATCCGTGCTGGCGACAGCGTTGGTCAGCTATGGGAATGGTATCTGGAACAGCAGCTGGATGGATTGGTCACAAGGAACGGAAAAGAAGAATCCAAGCAGAATCAGGACAAGCAGCAGTTTGCACTGATTCCATATGTCCTTTCCTACACACAGGATGGCGGCCTTTTGACGAGTATTACAATTTCTGCACCAGAATGAGTATGTTCAACGAGGAACGGATATTTTTTCGAGGCATGGCTGGATGAAGAAAACCGCATCGTATCTTTTCACAAAATTCCAGACAGCCGGTATTACAGCGCAGAAGAACACGATTTCTGGCAGATGATCATCGACCTGATTTTGGCCGGATACCGTGTGCAGTAAAGCGTAGATTTTTTAGAAAGCAGCTTGCAAGTTTTCAGGCTTGCAAGCTGCTTTTCTCTGTAAACGCAGAGTTGCTTCATCCACCTCTGCACCTGCTGATATTCCTTCGATTCCTACGCACTTTTTCGTACAACCCCCTCGCAAAGTTCCAAGACTGCCCGCTTCGCGGCTTTGTCCTGCATCTGATATTGACGGCAGACTACAGGCGTTTCGTCCGGAGAATCTTTCGCACAGAGGGATAATCGAAAATATAGTATACGGCAGAACCTCAGCTGCCGCGGGGTTCAGGAAAGCAGAATGCGGTCGTTGTCCAGCGCTTTGCCAGTGCCAGATCTGAAGCGTTTGAGCAGGTCGTCCACATCCATATGTGTGCGTTCTTCACCGCTGACGTCCAGAATGATCTGGCCTCCGTTCATCATCAGCGTCCGATTACCGAGCGCGAGCGCGGCGCGCATATTATGCGTCACCATCAGGCAGGTCAGCTTCTGTTCAGCCGCGATGCGCGTGGTCATGGCAAGAATTTTCTCTGCTGCGGCAGGATCGAGTGCCGCGGTGTGCTCATCGAGCAGCAGGAGTTTCGGCCTGGCGATCGTCGCCATCAGAAGCGTCAGCGCCTGCCGCTGACCGCCGGACAGAAGCCCCACCGGCTGCCGCAGCCGATCCTCCAGTCCCATATTCAGTTCGCGCAGCTGCACGCGGAAGCACTCGCGGTCCCGGCGGCTGATATGCCCCAGCCAGCCGCTGCGGCCGGCGGCCAGCGCGAGATTTTCCTCGATCGTCATGCCCGGCGCGCTGCCGCGCATCGGATCCTGAAACAGACGGCCGATGATCTTTGACCGCCGGTACTCCGGCAGGAGCGTCACATCCTGTCCGTCCAGCAGAATTTCGCCGCTGTCCGTCAGGAAGCTGCCGCTGATGGCGCCGAACAGCGTGGATTTTCCCGCGCCGTTTGCGCCGATGATCGTGATGAAATCCCCATCCGGCACGCTGAGCGACAACTCATGCAGGGCGCATTTTTCGTTGACCGTTCCGGGATTGAAGGTCTTGGAGATTTTCTTCAGTTCCAGCATCTGTCTCAGCCTGCCTTTCTCTGCATCCTGCGCCGGAGAACCGGCAGCCGTGTTCTGAGGTATGGAATCGAAATCGCAAGCACGACGATGACCGCCGACACCAGCTTCAGCATAAACGCCGGCATATCCAGCCGCAGCGCGACGGTATAGACCAGCCGGAAGACCACCGCGCCCAGAACCGCACCCACCGCGCGCAGAAAGATTCCGCCGCGGCCGAGAATCGTGCTGCCGATCAGCAGCGAGGCCAGCGCGATGGTGACCATACCCTGCCCGATGTTGATATCCGCCGCCTTCTGATACTGCGCGAGCAGGCAGCCGGACAGCGCCGTAAAGCTGCCCGCGATACACAGGCCGACCGTAGTGGTCATGGCCGGGTTGATGGACGACGAGCGCACCATGTCGGGATTATTGCCGGTCGCGCGGATGGCGAGGCCCATGCGGGTGCGAAGGAACAGCGTCAAAAGCAATACGATCAGCACCACTGCCGCAAGCACGGTCAGCAGCTTATACTGCCCAGCGAGCGGCGTACCGGCCAGCGCAGTTTTCATGAGCGAAAACACCGTTTGCGTCTTGTTGAGACTCAGAAGCGACGCGCCGTCCATAATGGCAATGTTGATGGAGTACAGCGCCGTATTGACGATGATCCCGGCAAGCAGACTGTTGACGCCCATGCGCGTCTGCAAAACAGACACGACCAGCCCGGACACCAATCCCGCGCCCATCGCCGCAAAAACGGCCAGCACCGGATGGCCCGCCATGGCTGTGACCGCGCCGGTCACAGCGCCGAGCGTGAAGCAGCCGTCCGTAGACAGGTCGCAGACGTTCAGCATCGTGTAACTCAGATACAGCGCCAATACGGTCACAGAGCAGATAAGCCCAAGTTCCAGCGCTGTCTGTATCAGTCCCAGAACACTCGATAGATCCATGATGGTTCCTCTTTCTTTTTTAAGCGCCCGAAGCCGGCCTCATACCGGCTTCGGACAATTTGTCTGTTCGTCGCCCCGATTACGAGAAACTCTCCGCCGTCGTCAGCGTGGTAATCTTGGTGCAGTACGGCTCGAACGCCTTGCTGACCACGTCAAAATCAATGCCAAGCGCCGCGCAGGTCTCGGTGTTGATGGCAGCCGTGCCGTTGTCAAAGGTCTTGACCGGCGTAGCCGCAGGATCGGCACCGTTCAGCAGGATATCCGCGATCATGTCCGCCGTTTCACGGCCAAGGTTTGCGTAGTCAACGCCGTATCCGAGGAACGCACCGTTCAGCGCGAAGGAATCTGCGCCGGTGTACTGCGGGATGCCTGCGTCGATGAACGTCTCGTAGATGGCAAGTTCGGCTTTCATGATGGAGTTATCGGTCGGGGTAAATACTGCGTCAACACCGTCTGCGACCATGGCCTGCGCGGCCAGCATGACTTCGTCGGCTGTGCTGCCGGTGTGCTCGACGTATGCGATGCCCTTTTCGTCCAGATATGCCTTGGCGCTGGCAATGGCCGCCGTCGAGGAATCCTGACCGGCATCATACAGAAGGCCGATCTTTGCCGCATCCGGGTTGGCCGCAAAGATCAGATTCATAACGGCTGCGGTATCCAGATAGTCGGAGGTTCCGGTCACGTTGCTGCCCGGTGCTTCCAGCGACTGCACGAGTCCTGCGCCAACCGGGTCGGAAACAGCGGCAAACACAACGGGCGTCCGGCTGTCTTCCGTGGCCGTCTGCATGCGCATGGCGACGGGGGTAGCGACGCCGACGAGAAGATCCGCGCCGTTACTCTGGAAGTTTGCGATGATCTGCTCCATCACGGTCGCGTCCGCGTTGCAGTTATCATAATCGACCGCAAACTGCACGCCGGTCTCCTCGCTGATCTCGGCAAGGCGTGTCTGGATGTTCTCAACGATCTGGTTGAGGGAAGCATCGTCCACATAGTTGCAGATGCCGATACGGAAGGTCTGCTGTTCGGCGTCCGGCACAGTTGTCTGCTGCGTGGTCTGGGGTTCGGCCGCAGTGTCTTCGACGGGTTTCTGTCTGGCGGCGCAGGCCGTCGTGGTCAGCAGAACGGCAACGGTCAGGATGGCTGCTGCAATTTTTTTCAGGTTCAGGTTCTTCATGGTGTGTTCCTCCATTTTTGGCGTTTCGCCGTTTGATTTTTCGGGTGGCGGATGGAGGGGCCGTTGCCGACGGCCGAATTTGGAGTATAAAAAAACAGCCCCTTATCCCACATGGGACAAGAGCTGCACTCCTGCGATACCACCCAAATTGACGCTTACGCGTCCGCTCGCTTCTGCGTACCATCATACGCATCCCGGTGGATAACGGGTGGGCACCCGTCGGCTCCTACTTGCATCCGTCCGGATGGGTTCAGGCCGCCCTCAAAAGTCCATTCCCCTTACGCCGTTCCGCTGCACTCACACCGCCGGCAACTCTCTGACGCCCGGTTTTGTAAGGGTACTCCTCTTTCTCAAAGGTTTCATTGGTATTTCGTTGTTGGCGCTATTATAGTCACGGCGCGGCTGGAAGTCAATCGTCAATTTAAACGAAAAAAGGACGGCGACAGGGCAGCAATTTCTGCATTTGGATTTTGCGGGGCGCTCTCTGGCTTCCCCTTTGAAAAAGTAGGAGCCAGAGAGCGGATTGTGCAAAGCCTGTACCGTTATACAACGCAGGTCCAGCCGAACAGGTCAGGCCGGGTGCCCCACTGGATGCCGGTCAACTCGTCGTAGAGTCTCTGCGACAGCGCGCCGATGCGGTTCTGATTGACCTCGTATTTCTCATTGTTCCACGCCAATTCTCCGATGGGCGAGATGACGGCTGCAGTACCGACGCACCATGCTTCCTCCAGCGTGCCGTTTTTTGCCGCCTCGAACAACTCGTCCACGCTGAGCAGCCGCTCCTCAACCGGGACGCCCCAACTCTTCAGCAGTTCGATGCAGGACTTTCTTGTGACGCCGCGCAGGATGGAGCCCGTCAGCATCGGTGTGACGACGGTACCGGAAATCTTGAACATGACGTTCATGCCGCCGCCCTCTTCGACATACTTCCGCTCCACGCCGTCCAGCCAGAGGACCTGCGAATAGCCCTTTTCCATCGCCTTATCACCCGCGCGGTTGGCTGCGGCGTAGTTGCCGCCGCATTTGGCCTCGCCCGTTCCGCCGCGCACCGCGCGCACGTCCTCCGTCTCGACCATGATCGGCACAGGTTTCAGACCGTCTGAGAAATAGCTTCCCGACGGAGACAGAATGATTGCAAACGTTGCCTCATGCACACCGTGCAGGGCAAGCGTAGGATCCGTAGAATACAGAAACGGGCGGATATAGAGCGAGGTACCGGGAGCAGACGGGACCCATACGGCATCCGTCTTTACCAACTCCCGGATCGCCTGCAGGCCGTCGCGCTCATCGATACGCGGCAGGCCCAGCCGGTCGCAGGAGCGGTTCAGCCGTGCGACGTTTTCCCAGGGTCTGAACAGCTGCACCGCTCCATCCGGGCGGCGGTATGCCTTCAGGCCCTCGAAGACCTCCGTGCCGTAATGCAGAACGCTTGCTGCCGGGGAAATGCTGATCGGCCCGAAGGGTATGATGCGCGCGTTGTGCCACCCCTCCCGGTCTGTATAATCCATCAGAAACATGTGATCCGTGAACACAGAGCCGAAGCCGAGCCGGTCGGCGGGCGGCAGCTTGCCGGGATGTGCTGTTTTTGTTATGCTGATATGCATCGTCATAGCCTCCTGTCTAAACGGTTTTTATAGTTTCTTGAGATGCTGCATATTGCGGCGGATGCCCTCGCAGCAGCTGTGGAATTGGGCCCGCTCTTCCTCGCTGAGCGGAAGTTCGATCACCTGCTCCACGCCGCTTGCCCCAAGGACGCACGGAACGCCCGCGAACAGTCCCGTCTCGCCATACTCGCCGCAAAGTTCTGCGCTGGCTGGCATGATGGCTTTTTCGTCATGCAGCACAATGTGCGCCATCCGTGCCGCCGTTGTCGCAATGCCGTACTCGGTGCATTGTTTGCCGGAAAAAGTGACCCATCCGCCGCCGATGGACGCTTCTTGCAGCGCCATCCGGTCAAAGCGGAAGCGTTCATCTGTTTCCGCCCACGCATCCAGCGGCATACCGCGAAAACTCACGCAGGACCATGGCGCAAACTGCAGGTTTCCGTGTTCTCCCAGCATATAGCAGGTAATGGATTTATCGTGTTCAAAGAATATTGGTGTAGCCCATAAGACTTGCGTCTGCCTGCGCAGCGGCCTGTTTGCCGCTGGCAGCAGCCAGCACGACAAGCGACGCGCCGGAAGCCATATCGCCTGCTGTCAGGGCCGGCACGCCGGTCTTCCGGACGGCCTCATACGCATCCACAGACGCCGGTTCACACCCGGAAAAGCCGGAGGCAAGCAGCAGCAGATCACAGGGCAGCTGTTCGCCGCTTCCCTGCAGAATCACCGCATTTACAGAGTCGTCATCGCCGCAGACGAGCCGTTCAATCTGTGTCTCATAGCGCCGGATATCCGCGCCGAAGACAGCCTCCGCCTCCTCATGCGCATGGTCGCGTTTTTCTGTCCGCTCCGTGCGCGGCTTGCGGATCAGCTGCGTGATGGACCGGCAGCCCTGCCGCAGTGCAACGGAGATACAGTCCGAGGCGCTGTCGCCCGCACCGACCAGCACGACCTGCTTGCCGGACGCCGTTACGGCGGGTTCTGTTTTTTCAAGCAGGGACTGCGCCGAGGCACGCAGATAATCAAGCGCATAGAAAACACCGGCCGTTTCAGCAAACGGCAGCGGCCGCGGCTGCTGCGCGCCGCAGCAGAAGATCACAAGGTCAAACTGCGCAGCCAATTCCTCCGGGCCGATCTGCTTCCCGACACAACAGCTTGTCCGGAATCCGATGCCCTCACGTTTCATAAGCGAAATGCGGCGGGCAACAATCTGCTTCGGCAGTTTCATTTCCGGGATACCATAGATCAGAAGTCCGCCCGGAAGCGGGTCTTTTTCAAAAACCGTCACATGATGGCCACGGCGATTGAGATAATAAGCAGCGGAAAGTCCAGCCGGGCCAGAACCAATCACCGCGATTTTTTTATCCGAACGCGCGGCAGGCAGCATGGGCTGCATCAGATCGTTTTCAAAGCCATACTCAATGATAGAAAGTTCGTTTTCCCGAATCGTGACCGGCTGGGACACCTGGCCGCAGACGCAGGCTCTTTCACACAGCGCCGGACAGACCCGGCCTGTAAACTCCGGGAACGGGCTTGTCTTCAGCAGCCGCTGCAGCGCGCCCTCATAATCCCCGTTCCAAAGAAGATCGTTCCACTCCGGGATCAGGTTATGCAGCGGGCAGCCGAGCAATACTCCCTCAAACGACACACCCGCCTGGCAAAACGGTACGCCGCAGTCCATGCAGCGGCCGGACTGCCGGCGGCGGTTCCGTTCAGACAGCGGCAGTTCGACCGGCGCATAGTCGCCTGTGCGCGCTGCTGCGTCGCGGAGCGGACAGTCAACACGCGTATAATCCAGAAATCCAGTCGGTTTTCCCATGGCTTTATTCCCCCCGCTTCAAAAACGCTTCAAGTTCTGCCTCATCCCGCGTCATACCGGCTGCCTCATACCGGCCGATCAGCTGCAGCATATGGCTGTAGTCATACGGAATGATTTTTTTGAAATCCACAAGCCGCTCGTCGAAGTGTTCGAGAATGGCGCGGCCCTTTTTTGAGCCTGTGAATGCCACATGACGCTGCAGAAGTTCCCGGAGACGGGAAATGTCCTGCTTCTGTGTAACGGTCTCGACAGAAACAAGTTCTTTGTTGACACGCAGATAAAACTTATGCTCCGGATCCAGCACATAGGCAACGCCGCCCGACATCCCGGCGGCAAAGTTCCGCCCGGTAGGCCCCAGGACAACGACTGTACCGCCTGTCATATATTCGCAGCCGTGGTCGCCGACCCCTTCCACAACGGCGGTCGCGCCGGAATTGCGCACGCAGAAGCGTTCGCCCGCAATACCGGAAATGAAGGTGCTGCCGCTTGTTGCACCGTAGAGTGCAACATTGCCGATGATGACGTTCTCAGCAGGCTCAAACGTGCTGGCCCGATCCGCAAAAACGACCAGCCTGCCGCCGGAAAGCCCCTTTCCGAAATAGTCGTTGCTGTCGCCCTCGAGCGAAAGCGTCACGCCCTTCGGCAAAAACGCACCGAATGACTGCCCAGCGCCGCCGCGGCAGTGAATCTGATAAGTATCATCCTCCAGCGTACCGCCCCAACGGCGCGTGATCTCCGCGCCGAAGAGCGTTCCGAACGCACGGTCAGAACAGGAAATATCAACGGTGCAGCGCTTTGGAACAGCCGGTTTTCCCTTTTTCGGAAGCAGCGGCAAAAGCACCTGCTTATCCAGCGTCGTATCCAGCTTGAAATCGAACCGCTGTACAGGATCATAATGGCAGTTTTCTTCGCCGCAGCGGGCCAGAATGCCGGAGACGTCTACCATCGCAGCACGCTGCGTGATCTGATGCGGCAGGATGTGCAGATACTCCGTATGGCCAACCAGTTCGTCAACCGTGCGCACGCCGAGTTTCGCCATGATCATGCGCAGTTCCTGCGCGACAAACTCCATAAAATTCATGACATACTCCGGCTTGCCGCAGAAGTTTTTCCGCAGTTCCGGCCTCTGGGTTGCGATGCCCATCGGGCAGGTATCGAGATTGCACACGCGCATCATGACGCAGCCAAGACATACCAGCGGCGCAGTTGCAAACCCAAACTCCTCCGCGCCGAGCATGCAGGCGATTGCCACATCGCGGCCGGTCATAAGCTTGCCGTCTGTTTCAAGCCGCACCCGGCCGCGCAGGCCGTTGGCAATGAGACTCTGGTGCGCTTCGGCCAGACCAAGTTCCCACGGAAGGCCGGCATTGTAAATGGAACTGCGCGGTGCCGCGCCGGTTCCGCCGTCATAGCCGGAGATGAGCACCGTCTGCGCACCTGCCTTGGCGACGCCTGCGGCAATGGTGCCGACGCCCGCTTCGGAAACAAGCTTGACGGAGATCTCCGCATTTTCATTTGCGCATTTCAGATCGTAAATCAGCTGCGCCAGATCCTCGATCGAGTAGATATCATGGTGCGGCGGCGGTGAAATAAGCGCCACACCGGGCGTGGAATGCCGCGTGCGCGCAATCCATGGCCAGACCTTGCTGCCGGGCAGATGGCCGCCCTCTCCTGGCTTGGCTCCCTGCGCCAGTTTAATCTGGATTTCGCTTGCACTTACAAGATACTCGCTTGTAACGCCGAACCGGCCTGATGCGACCTGCTTGATGGCGGAGTTTTCCTCCGTGCCGAGTCTTGCAGATTCCTCCCCGCCCTCGCCGGAGTTGGACTTTCCGCCCAGGCGATTCATCGCAATGGCAAGGCAGCGGTGCGCTTCTTCGGAGATGGAGCCGTAGGACATGGCACCGGTTTTAAAGCGCCTGACAATGCTGGAGACCGGCTCGACCTCGCCGAGCGGGATTGCCTTTGTCTCGTCAAACCGGAACCCAAGCAGACCGCGCAGCGTATGCGGCAGCAGTTCATCATCAACCATGGCGGAGTACCTGCGGAAGCACGCAAAATCACCGGTACGGACGGCCTTCTGCAGCGTCAGGATGGTCAGCGGATTATACATGTGATCTTCCATCTCGCTGCCGGAGCGGAGTTTATGGAAGCCGGAGGAATCGACAGTCAGATCAGCGGTCAGATCCATCGGGTCAAACGCCCGGTCATGCCGCCAGACGACAGCGTCATTCATCTCTTGTAGGCCGACGCCGCCGACGCGGCTGACCGTGTTCGTGAAATACCGGTCTACAACATCCTTGCAGATGCCGACAGCCTCAAAAATCTGTGCCCCCTCATACGACTGCATGCTGGAAATGCCCATTTTGGATGCAATCCGCATGACGCCGTCCAGAATGGCCTGATCATAGGCATCGACCGCGGCATAGTAGTCCTTGTTGAGCGCCCCTTCGGCAACGAGTTCGCCGATGCAGTCCTGTGCGAGATAGGGATTGACAGCGCTCGCGCCGTAGCCGAAGAGTGTGGCGAAATGGTGCACGTCGCGCGGCTCGGCACTCTCAAGGATCAAAGAGATCGCCGTGCGCTTTTTCGTGCGTACAAGATACTGCTGCACGGCAGACACTGCCAGCAGGGACGGAATGGCAATGTGGTTCTCATCCACACCGCGGTCGGAGAGGATGAGGATGTTTGCCCCCGCGTAATATGCCTTATCACAGGCGACAAACAGCCGGTCGAGCGCAAGCGCAAGCGAGGCATTCTTATAATACAGCAGCGAAACCTTCTTCGCCTGAAGTCCCGGCATATGGAGCCCTTCGATCTTCATAAGATCCCGGCTGGTCAGGACGGGATTGTTGATCTGCAGAACGCGGCAGTTTTCCGCGCAGTCGGAAAGAAGATTGCCGTCGGAACCCGCGTAGACCGTCGTATCGGTGACGATGGCCTCGCGCAGCGCGTCGATTGGCGGATTTGTGACCTGTGCAAACATCTGCTTAAAGTAATAGAACAGCGGCTGGTGCTTTTCTGACAGGACGGCCAGCGGGATATCCGCTCCCATGGAAGCGGTCGGTTCCGCGCCGTTTTTCGCCATGGGCAATATGGCTGAGTGGATCTCGTCATAGGTATAGCCGAAGATCTTATACAGGCGGCTGCGCTCCAACGCCGTGTATTCCGGAACCTTCCGGTTTGGAATCGGAATATCAGCCAGCTGCAGCAGTTCCTGATCGAGCCACTCGCCGTAGGGATGCTCCGCCGCATAGCGGTGCTTGAGTTCCCGATCTTCCAGAACGGTGCCGGTTCGGGTATCGACCAGCAGCATTTTCCCCGGCTGCAGGCGGGATTTACGGACGATCCGTTCCGGCGGGACCGGCAGCGCGCCGACCTCTGAGGCCAAAATCAGGTAGCCGTCGTTTGTGACCAGATAGCGCGCCGGGCGCAGACCGTTGCGGTCAAGCACAGCGCCGACCTGTTCGCCGTCGGAGAAGATGATTGCTGCCGGGCCGTCCCACGGCTCCATCATGGAAGCATAATAGTGGAACATATCGCGCTTTTCCCGGGGCATGTTCTTATCCCGGCCCCACGGCTCCGGGATGCACAGCATCACTGCCTTTGGCAGTTCGATACCGCTGTACATGAGAAATTCCAGTGTGTTGTCCAGCATGGACGAATCAGAGCCGTCTGTCTCCACGACAGGATAGGCTCTGGCGATTTCCTCGCCCAGAATCGGCGAGGCCATCGTCTCCTCGCGTGCAAGCATTCGGTTGATGTTGCCGCGGATGGTGTTGATTTCGCCGTTATGAAGAATGATGCGGTTAGGATGCGCCCGCTTCCACGAGGGCGTGGTGTTGGTGGAAAAGCGGGAATGCACGAGTGCGAGAGCAGAAGCAAATTCCGCATCCTGCAGATCCGGATAGAATTTCCGCAGCTGCCAGACCAAAAACAGTCCCTTGTATACGATTGTCCGGCTGGACATCGATACGACGTAGGTGCCGGAGACGGAATGCTCATACTCGCGCCGGGCCAGATACAGCTTTCGGTCAAAATCCAGACCGCGTGCGGTCTTTTCCGGGCGGCGGATAAAGCACTGCGCGATTGCAGGCATGCTTCTCCGCGCTTTTTCACTCAGAATCTCCGGACAGGCAGGCACATCCCGCCAGAACAGCAGGCCCAGCCCCTCGCGCGACAGGATCATCTCCAACAGCTTTCGGCTGCGCATGCGTTTGAGCGGATCCTGCGGGAAAAAGATCATGGCAACGCCGTAATCGCCCGCTTCCGGGAGTGTTTTCCCCGCCTGCCGCGCCGTTTTTTCAAAAAAAGCATGTGGAATCTGCGTCATAATGCCGACGCCATCACCGGTGATGCCGTCAGCGTCCTTGCCGGTGCGGTGTTCAAGCTTTTCGACGATCTTCAGCGCGTCGTCTACTGCCCGATGTGTTCTCTGTCCGCTGATATTGACAACGGCGCCGATTCCGCAGGCATCATGCTGGCTTTCCTGTTCGGTGAATCGATGCTGATGTGCCTGTTCCATGCTTTCCTGTCCCCTCTTCCGCTGTAAGGCCTGTGCCGCTTTGTACTGCATATTTGGAGGAATGCAAGTACCCTCCGGATATGTCCTCGTATCATGCACACATGTCTTTGTAAAAAGAATTTTTATTTATTTTAGTGATGTGTATCGTTAATGTCAACAATTTTCACCCATTTGATTTATTCATATTGCTGAACGCTGCCTTCAGAAATTCTAATACTGCTTTTTCCCATGCAACGCTTGACATTTGCCTGTGGTGCGCGTATAATGCGCTCAAACAAATGGACCGGTAAAGTTCTTCCGGCTCACATGGAGACGCAAAAGCGGCGTCAGGATACAGTAATAAAGCATATTTCATGATTCCTCTTTTCATTGTGTTGACGGCGGCCCGCAGGTTTTCCTGCGGGCCGCCGTCATATGCTGAAAAGCCGCTGAAGCAGCAAGTGCGTTTGCGAAGCTGTTGTCTTTCTGTTGGCTCTATTCCGTCCCCATCCAGGTAGTCTGTTATGGGAATCGTCCTGATGGAAGTATCACTTTTTGGAGTGCCGATCACGATTCTCGTCCGTGAACCGGAGTTGCCGGCAGCGTTGGTGTCGCGCAGTCGCTGAAGCGTGGCGTCGATACGGATCGTCTGCTCTTTTACGGATAGATTGCTCCATCGCAGCGCGCAAAGTTCTCCGATTCGGATGCCTGTAAACAGCGTCAGCAGGACGCCAAACTTGCAGCTATCCATATCCTCCAACAAATAGGAAACAAAGCGCGCTTGTTCTTCACGGGACAAAACCCGCATTTCCTTCTTGCACGGCTTTGGATAGTTCAGGTCAATCCCCGGAAATCCTCCGGAGAAACATGCTGCTGTGTATTTCAGGATGCCGTGCAGCACAACGAGAACATCATGCACGGTCTTTGGAGCCAGTTCGTCCTCGAAAAGCAGTTCTTCTGTAAAATCATCAATCAGTGCAGTCGTCATGCCCATATCTTAATGGCAACGACCAGTATGCCGTGTTTCTGAACTCCAATCAGGCGCAGACTGTCATTGCGGGCAGCGGAAAGAGCGGCAAACTCCTGCTCATGAAAGACTCCTACGGCAACACCTTCGCGCAGTTTCCCGTGGAGGACTATGCGGAAGTCCATGTAATCGATCTGCGCTTTTTCAAGGGCGATGTGGCAGAATACGCGAAAGAGAACGGTATTACCGATACACTGGTGCTGTACGGCACGCAGAACTTCGTGTCCGATACCACGCTCAGCGCCGCCGCATCCATTGTAAAGGCGTGATGTCGGATTCGCCTGCGGTGCTGTGTCCAGCCCGCTCACATGCCCGAATATTTTGCAGCCCTGTGATGACTGACAGATATTTTACATAAATTTTACGCCGCAATGGTTGTTGAATTTATATATGCGCGTTATCATTATATGAATAAAAGTTCTCCAAAGCTGGTTTTGTGGAATGGAGAAGAACAGATTATGATTTTTGCAAATTATCACACACATACAACCTTCTGCGATGGGCGCGACACGCCGGAGCAGATCGTGCAGGAGGCAATTCGGCTTGGCTGTCCGGCCATCGGGTTTTCCGGGCACAGCGTCGCGCCATATGACTACGCCGGCATGACGCCGGAGCACGAGGCGCAGTACCGCGCCGAGGTTCACCGCCTACAGGCGGCCTATGCCGGGCAGATCCAGATTCTCTGCGGCGTGGAGCAGGATTACTGGTCCGACGCAGCGACAGACGGCTATGACTATGTAATCGGCGGCGTACATTATCTGCGGCATGGAAACGAGTTTCGCAGCGTTGACGGAACGCCGGACATTCTGCGCTCCATCGTGAATGATTGGTATGGCGGCGACTGGTACGCAATGGCGGAGGAATATTACGGGCTTATTGGGAATCTCTATGAAAAGACGCGCTGCCGCGTGATCGCGCACTTTGACCTGATTGAGAAATTCAACGAGGACGGCGCGCTCTTTGATCGAAATGATCCGCGCTACCGGGCCGCGGCCCTCGGCGCGTTGGAGCAGCTGCGCTCCGCGCCCGTGATTTTTGAGATCAACACCGGGGCGATCGCGCGCGGCTATCGCAGCACGCCTTATCCGGCTCCGTTCCTGCTTCAGGAAATGCAGCGTATGCGCCTGCCGCTGATGCTCGCTTCCGACTGTCATGACCGCCGGTTCCTTCTGCAGTCCTTCGCGCAGTATGCGCACCTTGTTTCACCGCAGTCCTTTACGCCTGCGTTTCTGCTAAACACCTGAACCATAAACAATCGGATGAAATTCAAAGGGCCGGAGGCGTTTGCCCCCGGCCTAAGACTGTCAAAAAATAGGTGTCCCCCTCATTCTCATGCAGGATTTCAAGGCCTGCGTAGGGGCGGACGCCTCTGTCCGCCCGATGAGCAGCCGCGAATTCTTGCAGTACTCTGTAGGGGCCGATGCCCACATCGGCCCGCTGAG
>URAZ01000044.1 GCA_900545925.1 uncultured Eubacteriales bacterium
TATAAGCAGATTGTTTTTGATGTAGACGGAACTCTGATTGATACAGAATATGCCGTCATTCATTCTTTGCAAGATACTATAAGAGCAATAAACGGAAAGATAATCTCCGATAAAGAATTAACATTTGCTTTAGGAATTACCGGCGAAAATGCTTTGCAGCGTTTAGGAGTGAGTGATATAGCGTCAGCACTATTTATGTGGGACAAGAACATGGAAAAATACAGGGACACGATTACTGTATTTCACGGGATAAAAGAATTGCTTGAGACTATTTCGGAATTAAAATTAGGCATAGGAATTGTTACCTCTAAAACCCATGAAGAATTTAGAAGCGATTTTCAGAAATTTGATATATCATCTTACTTTGAAACCGTGGTCTGTGCTGATGATACGCTACAACACAAACCAGAACCAGACCCGCTTTTGAAATACATGGAATGGACAAAATGTCAAGCAAATGAGTTACTGTACATTGGCGATAGTATCTACGACATGCAGTGCGCTAAACATGCAAATGTAAACTTTGGATTAGCAAAATGGGGTGCTGGAAATAGAGTGAATGCTCAAAAATCATTCTGTACTCCTTTTGATTTAGCCAAAAATCTTGCTTCAACCAAAAGCTAATACTTGATACAAGCAAGTAGCAAAGACAGCCGAGCCAGTCACGCCCGTCTTTGCTAAAGGGTAATCAAGGCGGGAAAACCCTAAAATGGCTTCCCGCCCATTTCAATTTTTAGAAAAGAAACGCTCCAAAATCAGAAAGAGAGCGGCCAAGCACTTTGAGGGATTGGCCGCCTTGTCCACCCATTCAACGGGGCGGCGGGCGGCGGTCAAGACCGGGTGCAAACCCGTTCATTTCAGTCTTGACGGTTGCCCACTGTCCTGCTATTTTCCGGGAGTGTGGCCACAACTTCGGGACACTTTGTCCACAAGTCGGAGCGTAGGACGAGGGACGGGGGCTTTCATATACCTGCCGCCGTTCTCTGAAACCAGCCCGATTTTTTGTTCATTCCCATTCACAAAAAGTCAGCCTGTTTTCCTACCGGAGCAAACGGGGCGCAAAAAGCACCGCACCCCGTTTCCCCCGTCAGCCACGCCAGCAGGTATAACACACTACACTTTGCTTCGCAAAGTCGTGTGCCAAATGGGGGCTTTGCCCCCCTTTGGAAACCCCCACAAGAAAAGGCGGTACGCTACCCCTCCACGGGGCGCATACCGCCTTTTCTTGTTATCCAGCCCTCCGGCTGTATCGGTTGAGCAAAAGTCAGCGTGGGATTGGTGTGGTATCTTTATCTAAGCGAACCCCCCGCCTCCCACTTATAGACCGCGCCGGGCGTCACGCCCAGACTTTCGGCCAGCTGTTCCTGCGTGAATCTGTGCTGCCTGCGCAGTGCGCGGATGTTCTCCGCGAGTCTGATCTGCATATCCATCCCTCCTGATGCCTCTATCGTATCAGATACCGCGCCGGAATGGAACACACGATTCATACAATTTAGATGGAACATACTCATACTGATGGTATGACTTTTCTGCGCTGCCGTAGAAAAACTTGCTGCGGCAGACACGTTTTCATTGATTTTTTAGTATGGGATATGGTATGATGAATAAAATTTTCATGCACGCCCTGTGCATGAGACGGGGTGGACATCCCGAAAAATACGGGTACAGGAGGTATTCTTATGAAGTTGTCCAGCAAAGCGCTTGCATGCGGGCAGTCCCCCATGCGCAAATTCCATCCCTACGCAGTGGCAGCAGCGGCAGCCGGCAAAAAAATCTATCATCTGAATATCGGCCAGCCCGATATCCACACGCCGGATGCGCTGTACGACGCGATCCACAGCTTCCGCACGCCGGTTCTGGCCTACGCGGCCTCGCCTGGCATCCCGGAACTGATCGAAGCTATCCGGAAGTACTATGAAAACATCGGCGTTGGACTGGACGAGTCCGACATCCTCATTACGACCGGCGGCAGCGAAGCATTGCAGATCGCGGCAAACTGCCTGCTGGACGACGGCGACGAGGTCATTGTCCCCGAGCCGTTCTATCCGAACTATCACACGTTCATCACGACCGCAGGCGGCGTCATCCATCCGCTGCACACAAAGCCGGAGGAAGGCTATTTCTATGCCGACCGCGCACGCATTGAGGCCTGCATCACGCCAAAGACGAAGGCCATTATGATCACGAATCCCGGCAATCCCACCGGCACCTGTCTGACGGAGGAACAGATGAAGATGCTTCTGGACGTAGCCGTGGAGCATGATCTGTATTTGGTGACCGACGAGGTCTACCGCGAGTTTACCTACGACGGCGAGCCGCTGCATTCGTTCGGCAAATTTGACTACGGACAGGAAAACCTGATCCTGATCGATTCCGTTTCCAAGCGCTTTTCCGCCTGCGGCGCGCGTATCGGCTGTCTGATCAGCCGCAATCGGGACTTTATGGCCAATGCCCTCAAATACTGTCAGGCGCGGCTATCGGTCGCAACGCTCGACCAGATTGCGGCTGCGGCGCTTTACTCCGTCGGGCCGGAATACTTCGAGCAGGTGCGGCAGGAATACAAGCGCCGCCGGGATACCGTCGTGCGCAAGCTGCATGAGATCCCCGGCGTCATCTGCGAATGCCCGCGCGGCGCGTTTTACCTCATGGCTGCGCTGCCGGTTGACGATGCAGAAAAATTCCAGCTTTGGCTGCTGCAGGAATTTGAAGATCACGGCGACACGGTCATGTTCTCTGCCGGAGAGCCGTTCTATGCCACGCCCGGCAAGGGCTGCAATGAGATCCGCATCGCATACGTTCTCAAGCAGGAGGATTTGGAGCGCGCTATGGATCTTCTGGCGCTCGGAATCCGGAAATATAACGAAACACATTGAGCGATTGCAAAAAGCGCCCCGCCTGTCCACTCGGACAGACGGGGCGTTGTTCCGTCAGGACCTAAACACCAAAGTGCAAACCAGCGAAGCGTTTCCGATGTGCCTCCGGCGGCCCTATCTTTTCCCCTGCGTGGGAAAAGATAGGGGAGAAAAGGGCGCTTGGATGCGGTTGGTGCATTCTGCGAATACGGTTTTAACAAGCACCAATTATTGAGTCTCTACAAACACATACTCATTCTACGAGCACTATGGTACGCGCCGCCTGTTACGGTACAACAGGTTTGTGAGCAGCTGCACTTGAATGGCTGCGGCAAAAACGCTTTGCGGTTGAGATTTGCAGGGCGGCACGGATTCGCCGGAGTTTCCCTAAAAGCCTCCCCTTGCTGCGCTTTGCGCGGCAAGGGGAGGCGTCATTTGCGGAGCAAATGACGGAGGGGATGGTTTTTACAGATCGACCTTCTCAAAGCGGGCTGCCGACTTGCGATAGGCGAGCAAAACTTCCAGCGCGTAGACTGCCATGCCGCCGAGCAGGACGGGAAGCTGCCGTACAAGGTCTGCGGGGGTGTAGCTTTCACAGACAGTTTTCAAATACGGAACAATATGGTCAAGCGCTTCCAGCAGCACGATGGCGACGAACAGCACGATGCTGGAAATGACAAACGGTTTTCCGAGATCGTAGCCGTTTTTATAGTGCATCGGCAGGAACACAAGATCGAACAGGCCCATCAGCACGAAGCCGAAGCCCAGGAACGCCAGATTCGCCTCAATGCCGACCGGGTTGTTGATTTCTGCATAGCTTCTGCGGAGGAGCATGAACGGAACGCAGACGAGCGCCTGCAAAAGTTGGAGCGTCACGATGGTCGAGAACCGCGCCCGGACAAGATCGCGCTTTGTGAGCGGCAGCAGCGCCATGTAATATACGTCCCGGTTCTCTCGCGCGGCCTGCAGCATGAGGAAAATGCCGAGGGCATTGTAGAAAAATGTTACATAATACGGATAACTTGGCACAAGCACCAGTGCGCTCAAGAGCAAAAACAGCAGCGGCACCGGCGTAACGGTCAGCTTCCATTCCTTTTTCATCAGCAGTTTCATGCTTCCGCCTCCCGTTCCAGATGTACCATGATCTGTTCCAGATTTGCAGGGGTGCAGGAAAGTCCTGCCGCAAGCGGCGCGTCCTCCGCACGGATGAGCGCATCCAGTTCACCCTTGTGGCTGCGCGCGCCGATGAGTTTTTCGCGCAGCGCTGCGCCGCAGGCGGCGTCCGGTCCCTGTACAGACAGATATGCGCCGGTCAGCGCCTGCTTTTTTTCGCTGACGGCGACGCGGCCATTCTGGATATAAGTGATCGTGTCGGCGCAGGTGTCGAGATCGGATGTGATGTGCGTGGAGAAGAGGATCGATACGCCCTCCTGCTCGCAGAGCGTCAGGAATGTGTCCAGCAGTTCATCGCGCGAAACGGGATCGAGGCCGGACGTCGGCTCGTCGAGAATCAGCAGTTCTGCCTTGTGTGACATCGCAACAGCCAGCTGGTATTTGACCTTCATGCCCTCGGACAGTTCGCACACACGCTTGCTTTCATCCAGCGAAAACTGCCGGACAAGCCGCGCATAGCGTTCGCTGTCCCAATCGGGATAGAAATCCTTCGTCACGTTCGTCAACTCCCGCAGGCGCTTGCGCTGGTAATACGATGCGCCGCCGGAGACGAAGCCGATGCGTGAGCGGATGGCGCGCTCGTCCGTGTCCATATCCAGAGCGCAGATCGTAATCTTCCCGGCATCTGGATGCACCAGATGGAGCATGGATTTAAGCGTTGTGGTCTTGCCCGCGCCGTTGCGGCCGATCAGGCCCATGATCGTTCCGGCCTCCATGGAGAACGAGACGTTGTCCAACCGGAAGGCCGGATACTGCTTGCAAAGGCCGTCAAGTCTCAAGATTTCCATCGTCATCCGCCTCCTTTGCCAGCCGGAACAGCGAGTCCGGCACGCTCAGATCGTCCATGCCGACCAGCGCAATGCCGCGCTTTTTATCGGCCATGAGCAAAAGCTGGTCGCCCGGCTGAATCCCGAACAGTTCGCGTGCACCCTTTGGGATGACGATCTGCCCTTTCTCGCCGACCTTGACCAGACTGATGAATTTCCCCTTCGGGAACTGCATCGCCATGAAGATCTCTCCTTTTTATAAAAAGTTATACTCAGTATGAAATTTCATACCAAGTATAACACGGGTATCAGAAAATGCAAGCGTTATTTTCGCAGCTGCCGGTCGGTGCGCAGGAGGACGAAGCAGGAAGCGAAAAATGTAAGGATATCTGCCGCGGGCATGGAATACAGAACGCCCATCAGCCCGAACGCCTTCGGCAGCAGCATCACGAGCGGCACAGCCAGCAGAACCTCGCGGAAAAATGACAGCCCTGCCGATTCGACCGGCCTGCCCATGGCCTGCATGAAGATGAACGCGGCCTTGTTGACCGTCGCAAGCGGCAGCATGCAAAGATATACGCGGAAGGTCGTGACGGCAAACTCGTTGTACAACTCCGATTCCGAGCCAAACAGGCCGATGATCTGACGCGGGAAAAGCTGTGTGATGAGCAGCGCAAGCACGCCGAGCAGGAATTCTGCGCCCATCAGCCGCCAAAGTACGCCCCGGCAGCGGCGCAGCAGCTGCGCGCCGTAGTTATATCCCACGATGGGAATGCAGCCGGCGGCCATACCGATGGTGATGGAAATGATGATCTGAAAGACCTTCATAACGATGCCGAGCACCGTCAGTGGGATATCCGCGCCGTATTTGCTGGAAGCACCGTATTGAACCAGCATGTTGTTCGTCGCGGCCATGGCGATGACCAGAGAGATCTGCGCAAGAAAGCTGCAAAGGCCCAGCGGCAGATACGCGCCGAGAATTCGGCCGCGCAGCTTAAAATCGTCCGCTTTCAGGCGCAGTGCCTTTGTGTGGAACAGGTACCATACGCCCATTGCCGCCGTGATGACCTGCCCGGCCACCGTTGCGGCAGCCGCGCCCATCACGCCCCAGTGCAGAACGAAGATTGCAATCGGGTCCAGAATGCAGTTTGCAATCGCGCCTGCCAGCATGGAGAGCATGGCGAACTGCGGGCTGCCGTCCGAGCGGATGATGGGATTGATTGCCTGCCCGAAGACGTAGATGGGAACGCCGATGGTGATGTAGGTGAAATATTCCTCTGCATAGGACAAATTTGCCTCCGTCGCACCGAACAGCGACAGAAGCGGCATCTGGAACACGGCATAGAGCACCGCGACTGCGATGCCTACCAGTACGCTCAGCGCCACGGCGCTGCCGACGGCGCAGTTCGCGTTCTCCGGCTGGTTTTTGCCGAAGCAGATCGACACATAGCTGCACGCGCCGTCGCCGATCATGACGGCGAGACCGAGGGCTAAAACGGTCAGTGGGAACACGACGTTCGTTGCGCCGTTGCCGAGATACCCGACGCCCCAGCCGATAAAGATCTGATCGACAATGTTGTAAAGCGCCCCGACCAGCAGCGAAACGGTACACGGCAAGGCAAATTTCATCATTAGCCTGCCAAGCGGGGCTGTGCCGAGTACGGCGTTCTGTTTTTCTTCCATTTTGTTTTCCTCCAGACATAAAAAAATCGCGCAAGTCCGTTTGGACTTACGCAAAGCTGCAACACAACAGGAAAATCATAGCACAGACGGCGAAAAAAATCAAAGGGGAATCTGCACAAGTTTTTTATTTTTAAACGGGAACTTGCGCGCCATTCCTGCGTCTGATACTATATAGGCAAATGACAGAAAGAGAGGACGCTTTATGTTCGGCTTCGGTTTTTTTGATTCGGTGTTTCCCGTGCTGTTCACGGTGATGTTTGTGCTGGTTCTGGGCGTGATCATCGTGACGCTCGTGCGTAATGTCAGCCAGTGGCACAAAAACAACAACTCCCCGCGCCTGACCGTGCAGGCTACGGTCGTCTCCAAGCGGATGGAGGTGACGCATCACCATGATGCGAATATGCACACAAGCCACTCGTCCACATGGTATTACGCAACGTTCCAGGTCGAAAGCGGCGACCGGATGGAACTCAGCATCCCGGACCGCGACTACGGCTATCTCGTAGAAGGCGACCGGGGAAGCCTCGCCTTCCAAGGCACCAGATTTTTAAGCTTTTCCCGCGACTGACGATCGATGAAAGATGAAACCAGCCCCACCCTTGTGCAAACGCCTGTTCAGCAGGAGATTCGCGCAAGGGCGGGGCAATCATTTTATCCGTTCAGTGCGGCCAGCAGTTCGACGGCCAGCTTGAGCGCCTGTTCGCGCGTAAGCTTGGACTGCGGATGCAGCATGCCATCGCCGGAGCCGCTCAGAACGCCGAGGCCGGTCAGAAGCGCGACCGGCTGCCGCGCGTAGTCTGCAATCTGCGCTGCGTCGGAATAGGGCAGTTCCGCGCCGTCTGCCGGAACGTCACGGAACAGGGCATAGGCTCTGCCTAGCATGGTCACAGCCTGCTCCCGCGTGAGCAGACCGCGCGGTGAAAAGCTTCCGTTTCCGGTACCGTTCACGATGCCGAGCGTCGCGGCGCTCTGGATATCTGCGTCGTTGGTGTCGGAAAAACGGGCCGTGATCGTGACCGGCGCGCCGCCCGCTGCTTCATAGATGCGCATGACGGTCGAGGCAAATTCAAAACGCGTCATGCTCTGCGTCATATCTGTGCCGTAGATGCACACGGAAATGAGTCCCTGTGCCTCCGCCTGCTGCAGATACGGCTCTGCCCACGAGGAAGTCTTTGCCCAAGGCGCTGTTTTGACGGTCATGCGCGCAATGGAATCCGCGTTTTCCGTCAGCCAATCGCTGTAGCTTTGTTCCCACTGGTGCGACCGGGCCCATGCGGCGGTGTCGCTTTTGAGGAAATAAGAGTGGCTGATCGAGCCGGTGCGCGCGTAGCCCGCGTGATCCATGCGTACGTCCAGCCAGTAATACTGCCCGTCTACAAGCACATAATTCCACTTGTGCTCATAGGTGCTGCCATCGTTGTTGACGAAAACGCCGTCAATGAGGCGGCAGTCATAGCCCAGCCGCGTCAGCAGGACGGTCAGGAGCGCGGCGAAGTGTGCGCAGTTGCCGCAGCGCTTGTACATCATCTCATAGGCAAAGGCGGCAATATAGGCATTGGAATCGTAATCGTAGAGATACATACCGGGCAGGTCGCCGGGCGTGCGTTCAGCCTTGAACTCCGGGCGCAGAATCTGCGCCTGATAGTTCGGGTCGCGCGCCAGCGCATCCGCTGCGGCGGATACCTGCGCTTCGTCGAACCACGTCGTTCCGTCCCAACCGTCGCGGACGCAGTTCCGGATGATCCAGTCATAGACGGCCTGAATTTTTTGCGCGTCGGTTTTCCCGTCGGTTGGAATCTGCTTTAAAAGTTCGTCCGCGAGAGAATCGATGCGGGGGTCTCCGGTGCGGATGGGTTCGTAGCTGTGAATCTGTTCGCCTACGGCCAGCGCCTGCGGAATGCAGCCGAGCAGCAGTGCGGCAGCAAGCAGCAGCGCGGAAATTCGTCTTGCTTTTATCATAATTCGCTCCTTTTCTCCTTTTTTCTTTCCAGTATAGCCCAGCGTCTCCGGAAATGCAAGCGCCGGGCGGCGCAGCGCGCAATTAGCAGTAGCTTTTTTGCGCTGTATCGAATATAATAGGGGCAAGCCGCAGAGACAGAAAGGAGGATCATGGCTTTCGCCATCACAAGCGCCATGCGCCTGCCGGTTCCCCAGAACCAGGCAGGATAACGAGGAGGAACGCGATCGAAGATTCGGCGGATGCGTTCCCGTGCGCCTCCGTGCGCGTGACAAAGTCAGAAATATGCGGGTGACCGCAAAACAAAGGGGCTTTGAACGGAGAATCAGGCAAATTTCTGCGCGTTTGTCCTGTAGCTGATTTTACAGGAGGAACAATTTCATATGTGTGGTATCGTAGGATATGTCGGCACGCAGCAGGCTGCGCCCATTTTGCTGGAGGGTCTGTCGCGGCTGGAATACCGGGGTTATGACTCCGCTGGCATCTGCGTGGAGCAAAATGGCGTTCTAAAGGTCGAAAAGGCCAAGGGCCGGCTCCAGAATCTGATCGCAAAGACGGAAAACGGCGCGCTTCTGCCCGGCACGCTTGGCATCGGCCATACCCGCTGGGCCACCCATGGTGAGCCGAACGACACAAATTCCCACCCGCACGTCTCGCAGAACGGAAAAATCGCCGTCGTGCACAACGGCATCATCGAGAATTATCTGGAACTGCGCGAATTTCTGCAGCAGAAGGGCGTCAAATTCGCCTCACAGACCGACACGGAGGTCGTCGCGCAGCTGATGGAATACTGCATGGGACTGCCGGAGGTTGAGACAGTCTCAGACGCTTTGTACATGGTCCTGCACCGGATCGAGGGCGCGTATGCGCTTGGCATCCTCTGCTCGGACGATCCCGATCATGTCTATGCTGCGCGAAAGGACGCACCGCTGCTCATTGGCTTCGGTGAGGGCGAGAATTTCATCGCCTCCGATGTGACGGCACTTGTCAAGCACACGCGCGACATCGTGTATATGGAGGACGGCGAGGTCGCCATTCTGGGCCGCGACGGCGTGCAGGTCTATAATGCGATGGAACTGCCCATCGAAAAAGAGCACCATCACATCGATTGGGAGATCTCTGCTGCGGAAAAGGGCGGGTATGAGCATTTCATGCTCAAGGAGATCATGGAGGAGCCCGAGGCGCTTCGCCGGGCGATCCTGCCCCGCATCAAAGACGGCACGGTCGGCTTCGATGGCCTGATGCTCGACAGCAGCCGGTACGACTGCATCAAGATCATCGCCTGCGGGTCTTCATATCATGTGGGCATGGTCGGCAAATATAACCTTGAAAAGCTAACGCGCATGCCGGTCGAGGTCATTTTGGCCTCCGAGTTCCGCTATTGCAGTCCGATCGTAAACGAACGGACGCTTGCCATTATTATCAGCCAGTCCGGCGAGACGCTTGACACCATGGCCGCGCTGCGTGAGGCAAAGAGCCTCGGCGCGAGAATTTTGTCTATCGTCAATGTCGTCGGCAGTTCCATTGCCCGCGAATCGGACGACGTGCTCTACACATGGGCCGGGCCAGAGATCGCTGTCGCAACGACCAAGGCATATTCCACGCAGATGGCCGTTCTGGATCTGCTGGCTGTCTATCTCGCTGCGCAGCGCAAAACGATCAGCGCTGAAGAGGCGGGCCGTCTGACTGCGGCCATTGCCGCGCTGCCTGCACAGGTTGAGCAGATTCTGTCCAGCCGCGAGCAGATCCAGTATTACGCTTCGCAGTATTTCAACCACGATTCTGTGTTCTTTATCGGCCGGAATCTGGACTATGCGCTCGGTATGGAGGGGTCCCTGAAACTCAAGGAGATCTCCTATATCCATTCCGAAGCCTATGCTTCGGGCGAACTTAAGCACGGGACGATTTCACTTATTGAGCCGGGCACGCTCGTGATCGCGCTGGGAACCTATGGCCCGCTGTTTGACAAGGCCATGAGCAATGTCATTGAGGTCAAGGCCCGCGGCGCAAGCGTTCTCGCGCTTACAACAGAGAATCGCCGCGAGGATCTTTCCAGCCGCGTTGACGGCGTTCTGACCATCCCGGAGACGGAACTGCCGCTGCTGCCGCTGCTGGGTGTCGTGCCGCTGCAGCTGTTCGCGTACTATGTCGCGCTGCAGCGCGGCTGCGACATCGACAAGCCCCGCAATCTTGCAAAGAGCGTCACCGTTGAATGAACAAACAGCCCTGCCGGGATCCCGGCGGGGCTGTTTTGCCGGCCGGAAAGGGCGGCAGCTTATGCGGGCTGATAGACGGCAAGCAGGAATTCTGTCGTGACGCGGAGCGATTGCACGGCGGCAAGCTTCTTCTGATCCTCTGCGCCTGTTTTGTAATAATAGGGCGTCATGAGAAACAACGCCTGCACGTCCTCGTTTGACGAAAGTGTGATAGTTGTTCGGAGCGCCTGCGTTTGCATCAGGCGGAAGCCCTCGGCGGCAGGCTCAAAAGGCGGGTTTTCATATGGGTGGTCATAGACAGCGGCCTTCAGTTCAATCAGGTGTTTTTCCATCGGTACGACCCGCAGCAGATATCCGCCGGGCTTTAAAACCCGCCGGAACTCCTCAGCCATGAACGGCGAGAAAATATTGACGATCAGGTCCAGGCTTTCCGCCGCCAGCGGCAGCCGCGCGGTGGTTGCCACGCAGAAGATGCCCTCCGGTACCTGCCGCGCCGCACGCTTGACGGCCTCGGCGGAGATATCTGCACCGAGCAGCTGCGGCCGACCGCCCTTTGCAGCGAGTGCGTCGTAGATTGCGCGCGTATACGTCCCTTCTCCGCAGCCTGCGTCGAGTACGCAGGCATCCGGCCCGGCAAGCTGCATGCAGGCTTCGGCCACGGCTTCGATCAGATGGTCATAATAGCCGCGCGATAAAAACGCTGTGCGCGCCGCGACCATGTGCTTGTCGTCGCCATGGCGCTTTCCGGACGCCGAGGGCGGCAGGAGATTGACATAGCCGCTGCGTGCAACGTCAAAGCTGTGACGGTTTTTACAGTGCCAGACTCTTTCCTCCCGTACAAGCGTCTCTCCGCAGACGGGGCAGAGCAGATCAAGCATGGCGAATCCTCCGATCGTGATATTTTTTATATTATACAGCGCCGTGACACACAGCGCAAAGAAAAATTTGGAATCGCGCACGAAACGTGTTGAATTTATGGCGGAATCTGTTATAATTTTCGCAGAGGAGACTGCGCGGAACTTGATTCCGCGCCAGAGCGGAGGAACAGCATGAAAAAGAATCGCGCCCTTTGGATGATTATCATTGTGATTGTTGTGCTTGCGGCGGCTGCCGCAGGCGGATGGTACTGGCTTTCGACCAAAGCTGCACGGGCGGAGCAGGCACACAGCACTGTTTATGCACAGTATACGTCCATGACTGCCGCCGTTGACAGTGTCATACTTACGGTAACGGAGGACGGTTCGCCGGTCGGCGAGTATGATTTACAGAAACTCGGTCTGCGCGACGATCTGATGAATAAGGTCACAGCGCAGTTTTCTGAGACGGATCGTATGACAGCTGAGCAGTTTGCCGCGCTCGGCATCCGCGAAAAGCTGAACTGGGCAAAAAACGCCCATCCCGCGCCTTATCCCTGCACCGTCAGCATGGAGCAATTTGACGCGGCAGCAGTTTTGGCCGACCTGCGGAACATGAAGCGCACGGCAGCGGAGAACGCCTACACCACGCTGGAAGACGGTGTTTACACGGTTCATGCCGAGGTTCCCGGAACCGAACTGAACGAGCAAACTGTTCTGGACGGGCTGCGCGCGGCGGTCTCCGTGCTCGGTGTTACGGCGGACGGGCCGCAGGACACGGCGTTTGAACTGACCTCGGTTGACTGCTACAAGCAGCCCGAGATTACGACTGCGACGCTGCGAGACACGCCGGACAGCCTGTTCCGCAAGGCGCTGGCAGATCTCGAAATCAAGGTGACGTTCAACGCAGACACCGCGCAGTATCTGCCGCACGGCGAGGAAACGCTCACAAGCCATGATCTGGCTTCCATCGTGGACATGGAGCCGGATGGAACGGTTACAGTCGATGAGAAGGTTCTGCGTGAAAAGGTTTCCAAGTGGGCAGAAAGCTACAGCAAGAAAGACGCACCGTTTCTGTTTGATTCATGGGTCAAGGGGCTGACAGAGATCGATTTCGTCACCTGCGACTATCAGATCGACGCGCAGAGTTTGGCCGAGCAGATTCGCGCGCAGCTGCTGACGATGCAGTCCGGCACCGTGTCTGCCGAGGCTGTGTGCTACGATAAGGACGGCAAGCCCTTCTCGCTGGGAGACAGCTATATTGAGGTCGATTTTGACAACCAGCAGATGACCTTTATCAAAGACGGCCGTCTGGTCGTCAACACCAACGTCGTGACCGGTGCCCTCAACGGCCACCAGACCCCGACCGGCCTGTACGAGACGCACGGCAAGGAGCACGACGTCTGGCTCAAGGGTGACGATTATCTCGTCTTCGTCAAATACTGGGTCAGTGTGGTCGGCGACATCATCGGCCTGCATGATGCGTCGTGGCGGGAGAACTTCGGCGCAAGCTTCTATGTCTACGGCGGCTCCCACGGCTGTGTCAACACGCCGGAGGAGGCCATGGCCATGATCTGGTATCTGGCCGAGGACGGGACGCCCGTTCTCATGCACGGCGTCAACGAGTGGTACGAGCCGGCTAACGGAAACCCGCGCGCGACAAAGGAGCCCGTGCGCGGGACGACCAGCAAGATCAGCGTTCCATCCGGCACGCGCGTGCTCGAACCCGGCAGCAGCCGCATCGAGATTCAGCCGGACGACGTTGTCCCGTTTGAACTGCCGAAGGAGGCAGAGCAGGGGAAGGAAGCTGCTTCAAACACCGAGGCCACAGCCAAGCCGGTATCCTGAATATGACAGACCCCTCCGCAGTGCGGAGGGGTTTTTGTATGTGGGCGCAGCGCGTTATTTCTTTTCAAACTCCTTTGCCACGTCCTTCAGAAGCTGGCGGATGGGCAGGTGCTGGGGACAGACCGTTTCGCATTTGCCGCATTCCAGACAGTCGGACGCCTTTCGTCCGGGCGCGGTGTGGACGGCGCTGTAATAATAATCTGCGTTCCAGTCGTGATAAAGATGCTTGGTGTTCATAATGGCGAACAGATCCGGAATGGAGATGTGCTGGGGACAGCCATCCGTGCAGCAGCGGCAGGACGTACAGAGGATGAGGTGCTTGCTGCGGAAAATCTCCTGCACGTTCCGGACGGCTGCCAACTCCGTTTCCTCAAGCGTGAAAGTGTATCTTTTCATTTCTCATCACTATCTTCATTATACATCAACAGTGATAAATTATCAACCTTTTTAAAAAGACATTAGTATGGCCCCCGCGTCCAGAAATGCGTCAACCATTTTCGACGTTTCCGCCAGATCAATCTCGCCATCCTTCATCGGCAGGCGCATGAAGCCGAAGCCAAAGTTCTTTTTGAGATGTTCCATATCAGAGCCTCTTTCTTTTTATTCTGCTTCTATTTTAATGGAAGCGAAGGATTCCATCAAGCCCCTTTTGTGCGCAAAACGGCAGCCCCCGGACATGGGGCTGCCGTCTGCTGCTATATTACTGGTTTTGTATCGAAACTCAGGCAATCCATTTGGACGGATGGACGCTGAAATATAGCTTAGATTGTGACGCCTGCTTTTTCGAGGATAGCCGGGACGTTCTTTTCCGCGCCGATGGCCATGATATGTACGCCGTCGCACAGATGCTCGTCCTTGATCTTTGCAATCATCTCTGCTGCCATCTCAATGCCAAGCTGCATCGGAAGGCCCTTGACGCCCTTTTCCTTGCCCTCGGCTGCCGCCGCGGCAAGCTTGTCGATCATATCCTGCGGCACCGCGATGCCGGGGACGTTTTCGTTCATGTACCGTGCCATGCCCGCAGCCTTGAGCGGGATAATACCGGCCATAATATGCGTCTTAATGCCTGCTGCATCAACTTTGTCGAGGAAGCGCTTGAACGTTTCCAGATCAAAAATGCCCTGCGTCTGAATGTACGCCGCGCCGTTTTCGACCTTCTGACGCAGCTTGTTGATCTGCAGTTCAATCGGGTCATAGACCGGGGTGACGGAAGCGCCCTTGTAGAACTTCGGTGCGCCGCCGGCAATCTCGTTGCCGCCGCAGTCGCAGTTTGTCTGCTCCATCTTCGTGAGCATTTTCAGAATGCCGACGGAATCCAGATCATAGACCGGCTTGGATTCCGGACAGTCGCCGACGACGGGATGGTCGCCCGTCAGAGCCAGCATCGTGTCGATGCCGAAAGCCGCTGCGGACAGAATATCGCCCATGATCGCCATACGGTTGCGGTCGCGGCCGGTCATCTGCAGAATCGGCTCGATGCCCGCGTTCTTGAGCGCAATGCACAGGCCGAGACTGGATGCCTTGAGGCTGGCAGACTGCATATCGGTCACGTTGACGCCGTGAACCTTGCCGTTCAGAAGCTTGGCAGCCTCCAGCTGCTCGGAAAAATCATAACCCTTCGGGGGGGCCATTTCGGCAGTGACGCCAAATTTACCGGCTTCAAAAGCCTCTTTTAACATACTCATATTATTTCTTCCCCTTTAAGCTGATCGTTCTCGGATAGCTGAACTTCGCGTAGCCCTTGTCCTCGCGGGTGTGGCCGAGTTTGTCGAGTTGGCCGATCTGGTCAAGGCGCTTGTAGATCTTGATCCATGCGCAGTCGTTTTCCGGGTTGACCTCGCACTTGCCGTTCTTCTGGCCGCCGCAGGGACCGTTGACAAGGCTCTTGGCACACTGGGTCACAGGACAGATGCCGCCGGTCTGGCCCAGAACGCAGTCGCCGCAGAAATGGCACGCCTCTTCCCAGACGCCGAAGCGGACGGCTTCGCCGAGGTACATGGTGTTATTGGACGGATAGGTGGGGATGCCAGGGGCATTCTTTGCGACGCACTGTACGCCGTCGCCGCAGGACATGCAGATCACGCAGTCCGGCTTGGCTGCGACGAGGGGCTTCATCTTGCCCTTGACGCCAAGGTTCATGCAGCAGTAATCGGCAATCGTCGTGCCGACGACCTTTTTTCCTGCTTCCTCCAGTGCCTTTGCCAGTGCGGCGACCTCCGGCTCACCGCCGGTGTGACATGCCGTTGCGCAGCTGTTGCAGCCGACGATCGCAACTGTCTTCGCGTCGCCGACCATCGCCATGAGCTCTTCCATGGGCTTCTTTTGCGTAATAATCATGCTAACGTCTCCTTGCGTATGAAATGCGGGCGCGTGTCAACTCAATGGACCGCGTTCGTATGTCTCAAACATATGCCTATCATACTCCAAACTCGCGCAGAAATCAACATGATTCCAATGCAAACAACGAAAAATTTCTGGGATTTCTACAAGATTCCGTCGTGAAACCAACTGGCAAACAGAAAACCAACATGCTATAATACAGACAAACACAAGCAGGAGGCATGATCAGGCATGCAGACAGGGTTTTTTGAAAAGCAGATCGTTCTGACCCCGGATCTGTGCGGCAGCGCGGCGGCGCTTTCGCCGCTGGCGGCGTTTACGATCTTTCAGGGCGTTGCGTCGGAGCACGCGGAGAAAATCGGCGTCGGCGGCGCAGCGATGGCAAAGCGGGGCGAGTTCTGGCTGACCGTCCACAGCCGGGTGGATTTTTATGGGCCGGCGTATCTCATGGACGAACTGACGGCCCGCACATGGCCGGAACGGTGTGAGGGCCGGGATATCCGGTGCTTCCGCAGCTACCGGCTGACGAAGGGCGAACAGATCGTCGCGCTGGGCCGGACGCAGTGGGCAATTCTCGGCTCGGAGCAGAAAATTCTGCGCTTTGAGCAGTCCGGTTTTCCAGCGGATTTCCCCTTCCCCGAGACAGCTGCCATTGACGAGCCGCCCGTGCGCTTCCACGATGAACTGGCGCAGGACGATCTTGTCTACACGCATCTTGTCCGTGCGACGGACATTGACATGGGGCGGCATATGAACAATGTCGTCTATATTCGCCTGCTGCTTGACTGCTTCCGGGCCAAGGAACTGGCCTTTGGTGCGGTAAAACGCATTGAGGCGCACTATGCAAGCCCGTGCCTTGAGGGCGAGACGCTCGGCGTCTTCTGCCGCCGGGAAGGGCAGATTTGCCGCATGGCGGTTCGCCACGCGGACGGCCGTTCAGCCGTTTTGGCACAGGTCGAATTCGGATAATCGGATAAGCCCATCTGAAAACAAACGCCCCCGGACTGTGCGCAGTCCGGGGGTGGTGTTGCTTCAGGATTACTCGATGGTAACGCCTCTCTTGGCAAATTCCTCAACCATGAGGTCAAGGTCGGGTTTGATGTTGATGGGCTCGCCCGCGGACTTGATGGCGTTTGCTACGTCCTTCAGGCCGTTGCCGGTCACGACGGAAACGACCGTCGCGCCCTTTTCGATCAGACCCTGTTCGCAGGCCTTCTTAACGGCGGCAGTGCCGGTGACGCCAGCAGGCTCGCCGAAGACGCCGCAGGTGCGTCCCAGCAGCTTCTGCGCGGCGAGAATTTCCTCGTCGGTCACGTTGACAGCGATGCCGTTGGACTCCCGGATGGCCATGAGGGCCTTATCGGCATTGCGCGGCACGCCGACGGAGATGGAGTCGGCGATGGTGTTCTCCTCCATCGGCTCCCAGGGCTTATTCTCCTGAATGGCGCGGTTGATGGGGTAGCAGCCGGTAGACTGTGCGGAAATGAGGCGCGGCAGCTTGTCGATGAAGCCGATGGCGTACAGGTCCTTCAGTCCCTTCCACACACCCGCGATGGTGCAGCCGTCGCCGACGGAGATCGCCAGATAGTCGGGCATTTCCCAGTTCAACTGCTCGGCAATTTCGAGGGAAACAGTCTTCTTGCCCTCGGACAGATACGGGTTGATGGCTGCGTTGCGGTTGTACCAGCCCCATTTTTCAATGGCTTCGGCGGACATCTTGAATGTTTCCTCATAGTTGCCCTTGACGGAAATGACGTTCGCACCGAAAATCATCAGCTGCGCGACCTTGCCCTTCGGCGCGCGCTCGGGAACGAAGATGTAGGTCTTGAAGCCTGCGGCCGCCGCGTTGCCCGCGAGGGAGGACGCCGCATTGCCCGTGGACGAGCAGGCGATGATCTTCGCGCCCGCCTCATGTGCCTTGGCGACAGCCATGGCGGAGGCGCGGTCCTTCAGAGAAGCGGTCGGGTTGATGCCGTCGTCCTTGACCCACAGACGGCCAAGACCCAGCATTTCTGCAAGCTTCGGCTCTTCATACAGCGGGCTCCAGCCCACGCGCAGCGGCGTGTCGGGCGTGGTTTCCTCGACCGGCAGCAGTTCACGATAGCGCCACATAGTCGGGTTCACGCGGTTTTTCAGCGTTTCCTTGGTGAAATGCGCCTTGATGTAATCATAATCATACACGATATCCAGAATCCCGCCGCAGGAGCAGTTGGTCAGATTCGGGACAGCCTCATATTCCTTGCCGCAGCGCACGCAGCGCGCACATTTGACGTTTTTCATTCAGAATCCTCCTTCAGATTTTCCAGCGCGACACGCACAGCCTCGACCACGAACGCAGAAAATGTGCAGTCCGTTCCCTTGATGGCGTCCTCAATTTCATCGATCACGTCATTGGGGAAGCGGATGCTCTTGTTTGTCGTGGGCGGAATATTCGGGATTCGGAATTTCTTCATCGCAATGCACCTCGCATTATGTTTCGTAATGCAAATTGTATTGCAATTATGCGCCGAACATTGCAATATAAACGTAGCACAAATGTGCAACAAAGGAGGCGCATGTATTATGAATGAAATTCCCGAATATTACACCATTTTATTTCAGGCCGCAGAACAGGCGATTCAAGCGCTGGAACAGCAAAATTACGGGCTTGCGAAACAAATTTTGATCGACGGCGAACAGGCCGCCGAGGAAGCGTTTGTCGCAAAGGATGAATAAACGGGGTGGGGTCATTCCCCCACCCCATTTTGGTTCTATATTGGCTTAATTTCGGCTTACAGCGCCTTCAGCAGACCAACCTCGTCGTTGAACGCGTTGATGAGTTCGTCGAGTTCCTTGGCCTGTGCGTGGACGGCGTCCCAGGTGTTCTTGACGTCGTACCACTGGGCGTTGAGGTCTTCGACGCTCATGCCCTGCTGCTCGACCCAGGTATAATACTTGAGGTTGTGGACTCTCTTGCGCTCCGGATAGGTGAGTTCCATCATGTTGTCGGTCTTGAGGTTCAGCATATGCAGGTTGTGATCCAGCTCGGCAGCCTGTGCGGAGTATGCGCCGTACTGCTCGTTGAGTTCTTCGACACGGGATTTGTACATGACGGCGGAGTCGGTCAGGACGGTGACGACAACGTCATCCTCGGTCAGCTCATAGAACTTGGCAAACTTGATGCAGCAAAGAACGTTTGCGATGCCGGAAATGCCCATCCAGGTGAACTTTTCGATCTGCTCGTCAGACAGGCCGAGGGACTTGAGGTACGCCTGGCCTTCCTTGCAGTTGAACAGGCGGAGCAGTCTCTGGGAATCTTCGTCGTCAATGTCGATGACCATGTCGGTGTTCTTGACGTTGTGGACCCAGGGGATATGCTTGTCGCCGATACCCTCGATGCGGTGGCCGCCGAAGCCATTGTCGAGGATGGTCGGGCACTGCAGCGCTTCGCCGACGGCCAGCTTCATGCCCGGATAGCGCTCCTTCAGGAGGTCGCCCGCGGACATCGTGCCGGCGGAGCCGGAGGTGAAGCAGGCACCAGCCAGTCTCTGGCCGGGCTTCTTCACGTTCTCAAAGAGATCAGACAGAGCGTAGCCGGTGACATTGTAGTGCCACAGGGGGTTGCCCATCTCGGCGAACTGGTTGAAGATCATCATGCTGGGATCCTGCTTGAGTTCCCAGGTCTTGTCGAAGATTTCCTTGACGTTGGACTCGCAGCCCGGGGTGGCGATGATCTGGCCAGCGATGGTCTTCAGCCAGTCAAAGCGTTCCTTGGACATATCCTGCGGCAGAATGGCGACGGAGTCGCAGGCCAGCAGCTTGGAGTTGAACGCGCCGCCGCGGCAGTAGTTGCCGGTGGAGGGCCAAACAGCGTGATGATAGGTGGCGTCGAACTGGCCGGTCACGAGACGCGGGGCCAGGCAGCCGAAGGAAGCGCCGACCTTATGGCAGCCGGTCGGGAACCACTTGCCGGACATGGCCAGAATGCGGCACGGGACGCCGGAAACGGAGGACGGGATCTCAACATAGTTCGGGGTCTTCTGATACAGGCCGCCGGACTCCTTGGCCTCGTTGTGCCAGCTGATGCGGAACAGGTTGACGGGGTCAACGTCCCACAGGCCGGTGTGCGTCAGCTTTTCCTTGATCTTCTCGGGAATCAGGTCGGGGTTCTGCATCTGGGCGATGGTCGGGATGATGATGTTGTTTTCCTTGGCCTTCTGGATGTTGTGGGCCAGGCCTTCACGGTTGATGGTCAGATCGATCTTGCTCATAGTTCGTTTGTTCCTCCTGTTTTACTGTTGTCTAAGTATGAATAGAGCGTGTACTTGGAGATGCCGAAATGCTTGGCGATCTTATCGCCGGATTTAGTGATCAGAAGTGCGCCGGAATTACTGAGATAGCGGATGGCCTTGACCTTGTCGTCCTTGGTCATGAGCGCGACAGGCTTGCCGACAAGTTCATCTGCCTGCCGGATGAGATCGTCCAGCAGATCGGCCACGTTAAGCGTGATGCGTTCCGGCTCACGGCTGGCTTGCTGGTCGGCAGAAATAAAGTCGTGCAGGGAGTTTTCAAACAGCTGCATCATGGAAATGTCGTAGTTGATCCCAAGAATCCCCGTGACTTTTCCGTTCTCGTCCCGGATGTACACCGAAGAGGATTTCAGAATCTTCCCGTCCTTTGTGCGCGTCAGATAGCCAAGCTGATCCTCCGCACTGTCGTCCTCATGGCCCAGCTGCTCCAGCACCACATGCGAAGGCCCATCGCCGACCTTGCGGCCGGTCACATGCCCGTTTTCGATCGCTACGATCGAGGAATAGGCGCTTTTGCCAGAGAGTTCATGGAGCACGACTTCGCAGTTGCTGCCGAACTGCGCCGCGATCGCCTTTGCGATCTGCTCAAGCAGTTCCAGTAATTTCGCGTCCAATCTGCTATCACCTCCAAATTTAATACCCGAATGAAGTCTAAAGCTATCATACCAGTATCAGAAGCAGATTGCAAGGAATTTTCAAAAATATTTTTAGGCTAACAAAAATTTTGTTGCGCTTTCTCCAAAATTACGCGCTTTCATGTGTCAGCTGCGTGAGAATGGACTCGAAGCCCTTGCAGGACTTGAGCAGCTGATCGATCTCGATATACTCGTCGCGCACATGTGCAAGGCTTTCGAGCGAAGGACCGTAGCCGATGGTCGGGATGCCCGCCTCACCGCAGAAGCTGCTGCCGTTGGTGCAGAACGAGAAGTGCGACAGCGGCGCTTCGATGCCCGCATCTTTGAGGCCCTTCAGCGCGGCCTGCACCAGCTCGCTGTCCTCCTCCGTGACCCAGGCCGGGAAATAGCGCCTGGCGCGGATGGTGTCGCCCGTCCAGCACTTTTCTTCGCCCTCGGCCAGATAGCACCGGGCCTTGAGGCCGGGGTGCGTTTCCTGCGCGCGGGCAATGGCTTCGTTCACCTGCCCGAGAATGACGGCCTCATCCTCGCCCACAAGCGTCCGGCGGTCAAACGTCGCGCGGCAAAGAGACGGCACGACCGACGCGCCGGGATACGGCTGGGAGATAATATCCGTCAACTCCAGAATGCCCTTGCCGAGCAGCGGATGCTCGTTCGGGACGATCTTCCGGATCTCGTCGATCACAGCCGTCATGGCATACACGGCGTTGACGCCCTTTTCCGGGTTGGAGGAATGGCAGCTGACGCCTTCCGTCTCGACGACGACCTCCGCCCGGCCGCGCTGGCCGCGCTTGACGGTCGTGCTCGTGGCCTCGCCGATGATGACGAAGTCGGGCTTTGCCAGCCGCGTAATTTCGCGGGAGGACACGCCCTCGAACCGCTCCTCATGCACCGTGCACGACACGCAGACGCGGCCCGCAAAGTCTCTGCCGGTCTTTTCAGCGAAGCGCGCCGCCGCCGTGATCATGGCGCAGTCGCTGCCCTTCATGTCGGACGCGCCGCGGCCGTAAATTTTCCCGTCCTCGATCTCGCCGCCGAACGGGTCATGCTCCCACTGCGGCGCGTCGATCACGTCCACGGTGTCGATATGGCCGTCCATCAGGATGGTCTTGCCGGGCCGTTTGCCGTTGATCGTGCCGAGGACGCTGCCGAAGCGGTCGATGATGACCTCGTCGAAGCCGTATTCCTCCATTTTGCGCTTCATCAGCTCCGCCACGCCCTTTTCCTGTCCGGAATAGCTGGGAATGCGCAGCGCCTCCTGACAAAACGCAATCAGCTGTTCATTTGTATAAGTATCCATGCGGTAAAAATCCTTTCTCTCCCGATTTCTGTTTGAAGCATAGGGCAGCCTCGCACCATTGTCAAGCCGCGTGTGCAAAATCTATGTTTTACAAAAAAACCGCGGCCCGTTTTGGTCAAAATAGCGAAACAGCCCTGCGCCGTTTGGCGCAGGGCTGCTTAACGCGATTCAAAGCTGCTGAAGACCGGCTTCGATCTCGCCGATCATATATAATGAGCCGTAGCAGAGAACGACGCCGTCCTTGCCGGCATGCTCCACGGCCAGCCGGACGCCGTCTGCAACCGCATCGCAGGCTGTGACAGGCTTGCCGAACTGGGACAGGTACTGCGCCAGATCGTGCGCGTTCAGCGCGCGGGGATTGCCCGGTGTGACGGTAATGAACTCCTTTGCGTAGGGCTCAACGTTCCGGTACATGCAGTTATAATCCTTATCGGCCAGAACGCCGGTCAGGATGGTCAGCGGCCGGTCCGCCAGATAGTCCTGAATGTTCTTGACGAGCGCCTGAATGCACTGCGGATTGTGTCCGCCGTCGATGATGAACAGCGGGTCTTTGCGCCGCACGTCAAACCGGCCCGGCCAGCGGACGGAGGCAAGTCCTTCGCGGATGTGCTCGTCCGTAAGGTGCCAACCGCGCTGCTGCATGACGGTCGCCGCGGTGAGCGCAACGGCTGCATTGTGCAGCTGATGGTCGCCAAGCAGCGGCAGCTTCAGCGCGTGGAAGCGCTCCCAGTCGAAGACCTGGCCGGTCAGATCGTGGGAGAGCAGATGAATATCGGCAAAATCCGCCTTGTGAAGCGTTGCACCGACCTCTTTGCACCGCGCCTCGATCACGGCCTCGACCGACGGCGTTTCACGGTAAATGACCGCGTCGCAGCCGGGCTTGATGATGCCGGACTTCGTTGCGGCGATCTTCTCCAGCGTGTCGCCCAGCACCTCCGTGTGGTCAAGGCCGATGTTGCAGATGATTGCAACCTCCGGCGGCAGAATCACGTTTGTGGCGTCAAATTCGCCGCCCATGCCGACCTCACAGACAACGAGGTCGCAGTTGTGACGGGCAAAATACTCAAATCCCAGCGCCGTGACCATTTCAAACTCGGTCGGCTGCTCGAAGATCGAATCCGCGAGGGGCTTGATATACTCTGTGATTTCGCAGATTTCCTCGTCGGGGATCTGCACGCCGTCGATCTGGATGCGCTCATTGAAGCGGATCAGGTAGGGGCTGGTGTACAGGCCCGTTTTGTATCCGGCCTTTGTGAACATACTGGCCAGCATTGCGCAGGTCGAGCCCTTGCCGTTCGTGCCGGTCACATGGATAAACTTCAATCTGCGCTCGGGATGGCCCATCTTGTCCAGCAGCGCGCTGATGCGTTCGAGGCCGGGGACACTGCCCTTCCAGCAGACGGAATGGATATAATGCAGCGCTTCGTCAAGCGTCATGTCAATTACCTTCTTTTGATTTCGATTCGTATTTCACCGGCGGCCAAAGCTTGGCGGCGGTAAACACCTTGGATTTATAAAGCAGCCATACCACCAGAGCGTCAATGACGAACGTGACGCCGAACTGTACCGAGCGGGTTGCCAGTTTTGTCAGGAAAAATGCCGTTTTTGCGTCGCCGCCGTAGACAAAGGCAAGCGCGAAACTCTGCCAGAGGATCGAGCCCAGCGCAATGGCGGGCAGGAACGACAGGGCAATGGTGGGGATAGACGTCTTTTTCACCAGCAGCGGCTGGAACAGGCCTGCGCAGAGTCCGTAGAGAATGGGCGGAACGCAGAACATCGGGTTATAGCCGTAGCCGGAGAACAGACAGCCGACAAAATCGGCCACAAAGCCGACCAGCGCACCGGGCAGCGGCCCAAAGAGCATACCGGCCAGGAAAATAGGCACGGCCTCAATGGAGAAACGGGTCGTCTCGTTGGGCATCGGAATGATGAACCGGGCCAGAACGACGGAAACGGCAGCCAGCAGCGCGCAGGATACAAGCGTGCGCACGTTTTGCAGCCCGTGGTGCGGAGAAGCCTGCGCAGCGGACATGTTTTTTGTAAAATTAGACATAAAAAAGCCTCCTATTGTGTCAATGGGAGGAGGTTCGGATGATATGGACTTTCAAACAAGAAAGAAACTGCTGTACAATTTCAGTTTGCTATAGCGGATGCGAAATGACACCGCGGAGAGACTCCTTCGCCCGGCGGCAACCTCCCATCCAACCGGTACTTGACGCGTCATTTCTACTCATGCAACGTTCGGGTACGCATGCTCTGTTCGTTAAATTGACAGGCTCACATCTTCCTGTCCTTCGGGTTCGCTCCTTCGTGCTTATTGTATTGTGTCGGGGAGAAAAAATCAAGCAGAAATCAATATTTTTTTATTGATTCCCGGGATTTTTTTCGGGGCTGCCCAAAACTTGAAAAATCCGCTCCGCCGACGGGCACTCACCGCCCGCCGCGCGCCATCCGGCCAGAAACGCCGCGCGGACGATTTCAAACAGCGCAGATTCCGCATCGTCATATTCATGCCGCTCAAGAAAACAGGAAAACGCAGCCTTAAATTCATTGTCCATCATACGCACACCTCATTATCTGTTTTCTTTATATTACAATATAATTTTCATAAAGTAAATAATCGTTTATTTTACGGAAATTATAATTGCACAGAAAACTTGATAGCATAGTGTCAACAGGATGTGATACGATGCAGACAGAGTATGCTGAGAAATATATTACGCTCGGACTGAAAATCGCATATTACCGCAAAAAGCGTGGTTATACGCAGGAGGTTTTCGCGGAAAAGATCGGAAGGAGCCTCAATTTTCTTGCGCAGGTCGAAGGTACGGGAACAGTGCGCGGCGTAAGCCTTGAAACGCTCTTTAAAATTGCGGATGTTTTACAGCTCCCGCCTGCAAAGCTGTTGGAAGACGATTGAAAAGAGCCGTTTGTATGCAGTATCGGCAGAGCGCTGTCGGAGAGACGATCCGGCGGCTTCGGATGGAAAAGAATCTGTCGCAGGAACTGCTCAGCGGTCTTGCCGGGATTGCACGCACCCATCTGAGTATGATCGAAACCGGGCGGAAGCAAGCCAATTTTGGAACGATCTGGAGGCTTGCACTTGCTTTAGGACTCCGGCCAAGTGAACTGGTTGAAAGAATCGAGCAGGCCTGTCAGGAATAAGCAGCATTAACCGCATTGGCAAATGCACGCGAATTTCCCGCAGATCATCCTTCGATCAGGTTCCTCTGCGCGGCGGCTCTACGCCCCAGTTCGGCAGGGGCTGGCGCTGCATGGCGCCGAAGATCTTGCTTTTGAGGTCGGGATACTGCGCCTGCAGCGAGACGATCAGTTCCTTGACCTCCTGTCGCTTGGTATGCTTGTCGGCGGGACAGACGTTGTGGACGATGGGCAGTTCATATTTCTCGGCAAAATGCGTGATAGCTTGTTCTCCGACATAGAGCATGGGGCGGATCTGCGTGATGCCGGTGCGGCTGAGATACGTTACGGGCTCAAAGCAGCCGATGCGGCCCTCGTAGAGAAGGCTCATGAGAAATGTTTCAACGGCATCGTCAAAATGGTGACCGAGCGCGATCTTGTTGCAGCCCAGTTCCAGCAGCACGTCGTTCAGCGCACCGCGGCGCATTTTCGCGCACATCGAACAAGGGTTTTTCTCGTGCCGGTAATCAAAGATAATCGGGCCGATCTCCGTTTTCTTGATCTGATACGGCACGTCCAGCTTTGCGCATAATTCCGCTACCGGAGAAAAATCCATGCCCGGCAGACCCATATCGATGGTCACGGCCTGCAGGTCATAGTGAACAGGATAATATCGGCGCAGGGCGGCCAGCAGGTATAAAAGCGACAGCGAATCCTTGCCGCCGGATACGCCGACGGCGATCTTATCGCCCTCACAAATCATATTATAATCCTCCGCGCAGCGGCGGATGCGGCCCATCAGATTCTGCATGCGAATTCCTCCAAATTGTATTGTTTTTGCATTTTGAGCATTTGCGAGTATTTTGAAGCATTTAAGAGTATTTTGAAGCTCTCTTGATAAACCGTTGAAAACCAGGAAAAACACGCTTGACACCGGTTTTGCCGTGTGATATAAAGAATAAGCGCGTTTTCCAGAGTCATTGTATACGCGCGCGCCAAACTTGTCAAAACTTTTTATCATAAAAGAAAACCATGTGTTTTCAAACGGAGGAACAAACATGACCACTATGGCTAAGAAAGAGACCGTCCAGAGAAACTGGTACGTTCTCGACGCAGCTGGCAAGCCCCTGGGCCGCACCGCTGTGACCGCTGCCAAGCTGCTGCGCGGCAAGCACAAGGTTGACTTCACCCCGAACGTTGACTGCGGCGATTTCGTCATCATCGTGAATGTTGACAAGGCCGTTCTCACCGGCAAGAAGCTCGACAACAAGCACTACTATCATCACACCGGCTGGATCGGCAACCTGAAGGACGTCAAGTACCGCACGCTCATGGCGGAGCGTCCCGAGTTCGCCATGGAACTGGCTGTCAAGGGCATGCTGCCCAAGAACAGCATCGGCCGCGCTGCGCTCACCCGCCTGAAGCTCTACAAGGGTGCCGAGCACAACAACGCCGCACAGAAGCCCGAAGCATGGACTTTGGACTAATCAGGAGGTAACAGACTATGTACGAGAGCAAGAGACAGTATCAGTACGGCACCGGCCGTCGTAAATCCTCCGTTGCCCGTGTCCGCGTCTATCAGGGCGGCACCGGTTCCATCACCATCAACGGCCGTGATATCGATGATTATTTCGGCCTGGATACCCTGAAGATGGTCGTCCGTCAGCCTCTGGCTGCGACCGATCTGGTCGGCAAGGTCGATATCGTCTGCACCGTCGAGGGCGGCGGCGTTTCCGGTCAGGCCGGCGCCATCCGTCATGGCGTTGCCCGCGCTCTGCTGAGCGTCAACCCCGAATTCCGTGCCACGCTGAAAGCCGCTGGCTTCCTGACCCGTGACCCGAGAATGAAGGAAAGAAAGAAGTACGGCCTCAAAGCCGCCCGTCGCGCTCCGCAGTTCAGCAAGCGATAATCGACTGCTCAGACTATATCAAAATGGTTCAAAAAGCCCGGAAAATCAAGGTTTTCCGGGCTTTTCTTATACCTAAACGGGCTGATATGGTTTGACCAAATTTGGCAAAACGAGAGCCGTTTTCACCCGATTTTTAGTGGTCCGCAAGTGGTTAACCGGCCAAAAAGGGGGTAAAAAGAGGGTCAAGTGGTTCCCAAAGTGGTTAACCGAGAGCCGATTTTGGGGGGTGTTTTGGGGGCGCTTTTCAGCCCTCCTTCCCCTCGTTTTTTTGGCTGTGGCAGTTTGGCATAGTTTGAGCTAATTTGAATAATTGAATATGAATTTGATGTAGCACACAGATCACATAAATGACTGGGTGCTTTTTTCATTTCAGGAACTCGTATTCCGGCGATAGAAAGAGCCGTCACTTCACTTTTTATTTTGGAGTGGCGGCTTTTTCTATTTCCAGAAGCAACAGCAACAATTAGAAATGAGGTGAAGTTAATGAACACGCAAATCATTGCCATTGCCAACCAGAAAGGCGGCGTTGGCAAGACAACGACCTGTGCCAACTTGGGAATCGGGCTGGCGCAGGCCGG
>URAZ01000045.1 GCA_900545925.1 uncultured Eubacteriales bacterium
TTCAAGGAAAAATGACGCGGCGCACCGCAAAAAGGCCCGCTGTCCGGGTGCGTTGGGAGTTTTCAGATACACCCTAGGTGCCGTTCTCACATTTTGCTTTCCTATATGTGATGCTGCTCGGTTGCTGTGGCATAAATTGCATACGTTTGTACGTTGAGTCTTTAGAAGCCAGTTCGATGGAAACTCTTGCAATTTGTTTCTGCGAATGGTGCAGTCCAGAATATAAGTCGGTGAATCAGAAGCTTTCTATGACTCTGCCGAGCGCAGTGCACGGGACAGGGATGCGGCGTTTTGATATCCGACTTTCTCCGCAGCCTGCGTCAGTGTATTCCCGGATGCGATTGCCTGCTTTGCAAGCGCAAGGCGGTAGGTTCGCAGATACGCATAAGGGGTCTGACCCATGGCGTGGCGGAAGCGCCGGATAAAATGATTTTCTTCCAGATGGACGGCAGCGGCGAGTTCCGAAATATGAAGCGGCGAAGCATAATCGCTCCAGATTCGGCGCAGTGTCTCTGACACGACTTCATCCGTATAGAACGGGAGTACGCTTTCTTCGTTCAGCAGCCGCAGCGTCAGGCTCAGCAGCGTGTGTCCCGTGTCATAATCTGGGCGATTATGACCGGCAGTGGTGTCCAGCAGAAGCTGCGCCAAATGCACAAGCGTTTTGTGCCAGCCGGGATACAGAGTGGTTCAGCCGCCAGAATCGGAGGCATGGAAACGAAATCAAAATAAACATGATCGATCGGGTCTGCCTCGCTGCTTTGAAAGCAGGCATGAAAATTATAATGTAATTATAAGAGTTATAGATTGGTGCAGTCGCCAGTCTTGTCAGTTTTATGCTGCGGCATCTCATTGCTGCTGGCATAACTGGCAGCAGCGGCAACCGGCCGTATATTCATTTCATTCAACCCCAAAGCTTTTCCGTATAGATTCCCTCTGCCTTCATCTTTGCAACAGCCGCCTTGACGGAAGCCAGATCCTCGCGATACGTCACGCCGTACCAGCTTTCCTCACATGGAAGCACGCGGACGCTGGCGGTTCCGTCGGCCATCTGCTCGTTGACGACGAACGGCAGGAAGTATTCGCATTTGAGTGGATTTTTCTGCATGGCTTCCGTCAGAAACGCGGGCATTCGGCCCCAGAGTTCATCTAGCATATGCGCGGAAAAGCCCCAGAGATTCATGGAGACGATCGTGTCGCCGGGCAGCGGGAAGAAATGCTCGCCGTCCTCGGTGTATTCGGCGTCTGCGCCCTTCTTGAAGATCTTCGTGCGCTCCGTCACACCGGTCAGCATATTATTTTCGATCTCGCATACGCCGCGCGCCACAGAGCCGAATTCCGTGACCGTATTGCGCAGACGGTAGCCGACCATGGCGTATTGGCTCTCGTCGGTCTGCGTGGCCAGAAAGTCATAGATTTCCGAAAACGCCGTGCGGCCGTAGAAGTCGTCCGCGTTGATAACGGCGAACGGGCCGTTCACCGCACCCTTGCAGCAGGCCAGCGCGTGACCGGTTCCCCACGGCTTCGTGCGGCCTTCGGGGAGCGCAATCCCTTCCGGCAGGCGGTCAAGCTCCTGATAGACGTAGGACACATGGAAGAATTTTTTCATGCGGTCGCCGATGCACGCACGGAATTCTCCTTCCATCTCGCGCTTGATGATGAACACCACATCGCGGAAACCGGCGCGCCATGCGTCAAACAGGGAAAAATCAATGATGATGTGCCCCTCCGGATCGACCGGCTCGATCTGCTTGAGCCCCCCGAAGCGGCTGCCCATTCCGGCAGCCATAATGACAAGACTTGGTGTATGTTTGCTCATTTTGTATTACCTCTCTACATTTGTAAGGAACTGTAAGAAGCGTGAGTTCCATTCTCTCCTTTATATCTGACGGTACCTTATCGGGCAATCAGGCCGGTTGCCTCATAAAATTGCTGCCCGGCAAGAAGCCGTTCTTTAAGTAGCGCCTGAAAGCGGTTCTGCGGCACGAAAGCAGCAATTTCATCCGGCTGAATGTCCCAACGGAGCACATATCGCGCGGCTGCGTTGGACGCAGTGCGCCCGACGATCTGAAAACGCTGTTGAAAAAATGAAATATTGGAGTATACTCCAACCAGAGGCAGCAGCGTTTCGTCCAGCAGCCACGAATGGCAGCTAAAATACGAAAATGCATATGCCGGAAAGTATTTCGGAAAAAACGCGCGCGCCTGCGCAAAGGACGCATCACACGCCGCAGGCTCCAACGAGCCGCCGCGGCAGATGTGCACAGACACCAGCGGCTCGCCCGGTTCAACTCCAAAAGCCGGGGCGGAAAAGTCCGCCGGCTCCATGCAGAATTGAAGTCGTCCGAGCTGGAACAGCCGCAGCGTCAGATGATTCGTCAGCCATGCGCTTTCCGCAAGACCGATCCTGCCGCTGTAGTTCCGGTATTCCGCCGCCCAGCGGCCGATATCGTCGATCGTATGATAAAATACCTCGTCCGGAAGCTGGTGCCTTTGATAATCGTTCAGCAGCTTCTGACTCCAAAGGAGCGCTGCGAGCAGATCCGTCTTGGGATCGCCGCTCCAACGGAGCGTGTCTGCCCTGTAAATTTCGGCGGCCTGAGAAAGTGCCGGAAGCAGCGCTTCCTCAAAGTCCTTTTGATAGAGCGCGCCCAGACCCTGACGGGTATATTCCTGCCGCGCAAAGGAAATCGCCTGTTCGATGTTGTTCATTTTGTACCCAACCTGTAGAGATTTCTCAGGAAGCGCTTTGCGACCGGATTTTCCTGCCGCAGCTCCAGCTGGCAGATCACATAGTGCTTGCCCTCGTATAGCTTTTCTGCCGCAGCCAGTACTGGCCCCCAATTTCCCTGTTCGTCCATATTGTTGGACAAAAGAATGGGTGTGAAGCCTTCGACGGTAAACGTCGTGTCCAGCAGCGGCGTGATGCAGTCCTCCTTGGCGTCATACCAGTAGGAGAAGTCCTGCTCCTTAAATTCCGCGACAGCCGGGTAGCCGGTCTTGCGGGAGACGAAGTGCAGCGGGAGCATGCCGCAGGGCTTGACGGTCACGGTCTCACCCGCGACGGTATGCAAACCCGGTTCCAGCTTCAGAATGACAACATTGTCGTTCGGTACGACAGTCACGTCCTGAAATACGGTCAGCTTCTGCTCTGCGTAATTGACAACGTCCCCGTTCCCGTCCAGCAGGACGGTGCGGAGCGTCAGCGTTTCGCGGTCTTGCGCGGTCTCTGCCGGGAATTCGGCGCTGGCGATATAGGCTGCGCGGCAGGCGTCCGCGTGCGCGGGGACGCGCCCGGTCTGAATCAGCTTGTTTTGTTCGTTGTAAAGCTCAAAGGCAAGCGTATACGCGCCGGATTTCGCGGTATCATTGCACAGGAACGCTTCGATCTGAATCGTTTCGCCCGCCGTATAGGCAAAGCGGTCGGTGCGTAGCGACACCAGCAGGGGTGCGAGAGCATCTCGGTAGGCAAAATACGCCTGCTTCGGGATGCGCTTGCAGTCCATGATGGACTTCATCCAGCCGCTGGGCCATGCGTCGATGAACAGATGAATGGCGTTCGAGACCATGCGGTCGTCGCGGCGGAATGCCTCGGTCATCATGCGCGTGGCAAAGGCCTGATACCGCTGGCTGCGGCTGATCCAGCCCTGCATATCCTCCTGCGCGTCATAGAAAAAGCCGCTGAAGCTCTTTGTCTGGCTGCGGACAATGCGGCCCGGGTCAAACGGCTCGCGCAGCCATTCGCGCGGGTAGCACTCCTCCATGACCTCCGCCGAGTCCAGCCCCTCTGCGCCGTATTCACCGCAGCCATAGTACCAGCCGGGCTTGACAGGCAGCCAATAGCCCCGGTGCAGACGGCCAATGTCAATACCGTGGCCGTTATACCACATGGGGTAGCAGTGGTTATCCGGTATCCCGTCTGTGGGCGGGTCATAATCGCCGTCCACATGCTTGATGACCTGATCGGGGTTTGAGAACTTCACAACAAGGTCACAGCAGGTGAAGAAGTTTTCCAGTTCCGGACGGATCAGATGTCGGTGCGGCTCGTTATTGGCGTTCGGAAACGGCTCGTTGATATAACTGACGACGATATTGCACGGATGCTTACGCACCATGCGTACCAGTTCCTCCGCTTGCCGGATGCCCTCCGGGACGCGGAAGCGGCGCATGACGCCGAACAGCGGAAGATCCGTCTGCGTCATAAGGCCGAGCTTGTCGCAGTATTCGTAGACCTCATCCTGCACCGGCCGCTGCGTCAGACGCAGAAAATTCATGTTGCAGAGTTTGGCCAGCAGAATATCGTCGATCAACTGCGGAAGATCGCCGCGCAGCACGTCCTGCTGCTCAAAGCCCATCGTATTGGCCCCGCGCAGACGGATGGAGCGGCCATTGAGATAGAACATCCCCTTGCGCTGCGGACCTTCTGTGTCCTGCGTAAAGCTGCGCATCCCGAACTGCTGCGCAAGGCGGTCGGTGCACGTCCCGTTTACAAGAACGGCTGCATGGAGCTGGTACAAATACGGGGTTTCCAGATCCCACAGCTTTGCGTCCGGCAGGTCAAATTTGAGTTTGTACAGATTCTTTCCGTGCTTGAGCGGCATGGGAATGCCCTTTCCAAGCTCGGACTTGACGGCGGCCTCCGTCAGACTGTCACCCATGCCGACGAAGCGCGTCGTCTCCGGCGTAAAGCGGTGGTCTTCAAAGACCGTCTCGGGGAAGTTCTGCCCGTAGAGTGAAAGCGAAAGCTCGACCGGGAGGGTATCATATCTGTCGTTCTGAATTTCCAGCCATGCTTCTGCCTTCCCGTCCAGCGGACGGATATAGAGGTCGCTGATATGGACGGAATTTCGGATCTCCACATAGACGCGGTTGCAAATGCCCGTCCCGGAGGGGCAGTGGTGCCAGCCGTCCAGCGGACCGTCCCAGCCGAGACCGGTGGCGGCATAAAGCTTGTCACCTTCTGTTTCTTCGCTGCCGCCGGGATCGTTTCCCATATAAATATGGTCATTATACAATTCAACCTTCAACCGGTTTGTGCCGTCTTTGACGATGCCTGTAATCTCAAACTCGAATGGAGAGAAGAAGCCTTCGTGTTCTCCGCCAAATGTGTCATTGACGGTAACGACTGCACGGTAATCCGCGCCGTCAAAATGGATATAGACCGACTGGCCCGCCAAAAGCGCAGGCAGCTCAAACGTGGTTTCATATGTCTTTTTGCACGCGCCGATAGGCCCGCCGTATTCCGGGATCGTGACCGGTTGACCATCGCGCAGAAACGACGTGAGATCCATGCGCCGGCGCAGGCTTTCAAACGCAGGCGCGTGATTTTCCAGAAACGGGCGGTATGCTTCCCGCATGGCAGCAAGCTTGGTTTTCAGTTCTTCCGTTGTAGACAGATGCGGCTTGACTGCGATGGGCTGTGCATCTGCCTGTTCCAGACGGCAGATAACGGTTTCATGCGGAATTGGCGTGACCGGCTCCAGAAGCGCAGCGTTCCCGCCGATGCCGTTTGCCGCGATTTGTGCGAATTGATCCATATACGTTCTCCTTTTCGCTGCTTTTTCGTATCGTAACACAGCGAATATAGGGAGGCAATCTGCGAAAATGACACTTTGACCCGCAAAAATGTCATATTCGCCACCTATGATTTTTGACCCGCATTCTTTTAGAATGCGATACAGAGGATACTGGACCGATGGACGGATGTGAGGCAGCTTATGTTTGAAGCATTTTTTACGGATCCCTGTATGCGATACCGCACAGAGGTGATCAACGGCATTGACTTTTACGGGTTGGGATTCAGCATGGTACGCGGCGAATGTGTGGCGGAAGGAACGCTGCGCTGGATGCAGAAAGGCGAAGCTGCGGCCGTGCTCATCACAAATACGAGCCTGCCGGATATGTCTGGGTTTGAACTTGCCAGACATGTCCGCAGACAGTTTCCGTGCCTCCGCGTGATTTTTTTGACTGACACGCCGAACCTTGCGGAAGCGCAGCAAGCCGTCCGGTGCGGTGCATATGACTATTTGCCGAAGTCTGACGGGATCGACGCGCTGCGCAGCGCGATGATCCGCGTTTCAGAGGAACTGCACACGGAAAGTCGGGAAGAAGCATATCTGCGCGGCCAGCAAAACTGGGATGAGTGCATTTCGAGACTTCTGAAGCTGCTTCTGGCACTGAAGCCGGGCATCGACGAGGATCACTGGCAAATGTATTCCAAAGTCAAGCCGCTGCTGAGCGATGCTCCGCTGCGCATGGAGGCTCTGCTGGTGCGCTCTTTGATGGAGGAACTGCGCGCAGAAATTTGCCGCAGGGATGAGGCACTGGCCGCGCAACTCCGAAGTAACATGATGGCTGCGCCGCTGGGCATGCTGACCTCCGCGCAGGGAATGGCGGCGTACATGGATGCCATCTGGGCGCTGCTTTCCGAAAAGGGCTATATCACGCAGGAGGACGCGCTGAAAAGCGATCCCATCGGGCGCGCCTGCGTCTATATGCAGTCGCACCTCTCGGAAAAACTGACTGTGCAGGAGCTGGCTGAGTATGTCCACATCAGCCCGCGGCATTTTATCCGGAAATTCCAGACAGAGATGAACGAGAAATTTACGGATTATCTGGCCCACATCCGTGTTCAGGCGGCAATTCAAATGCTGGAGGCTGGTCGGGATGTCAAATCCATTCCGGAGGCGGTCGGGTATAAAGACGAAAAAAGCTTTTATTCCGTGTTCCGGAGGTTCGCGGGCTGTTCCATGCGCGAATACCAGCAGAGACTGAACTTGAGCCAGCGAAAGGAGAAGCATCCATGATAAAGCTATGGAACCAAACCATGCCGCACCGCTGCCCGGCGGATGCGTTTGAGCCGTATCTCACTCCGTATTTCTGCGACGGCGCCAAAACAGCCATTGTGGTGTGCGCGGGCGGCGCATACAGCGAGCGCGTAACGTATGAGGGCGATGACGTGGCCGTGTGGCTGAATACGATCGGCATAACGGCCTTTGTACTGGAATACCGCGTTGCGCCAAGCAAAGCCCCGGCGCAGCCGTCCGACGCGCAGCGGGCCATGCGGCTGGCAAGAAAGCTTTGCATGGAGCGTGGGATCGAGCGCCTTGGCATCATGGGCTTTTCCGCCGGGGGCCATCTGGCAGCGACACTGTCTGTCCACTATGATGAAGCCTTTTATCCGCCGCAGGATGAGCTTGACAATCTATCTGCCTGCCCTGATTTTACCGTCCTGTGCTATAGTGTGATCGACATGGGCGAGTACCGACACGATTGGAGCCGCCGCTTTCTACTCGGCGATGTGCCGGATGAGGCACAGATCGAATTCTATTCTCCGCAGCGCTGTGTGACAGAAAACACTCCGCCCGCCTTTCTCTGGCACACAGCACAGGATGCAAGCGTTCCGGCAATCAATTCGATGCTCTACGCCGCTGCACTGCAAAAATGTGACGTGCCGTATGAGCTGCACATCTTCCCGTTTGGACAGCACGGCAAGGCGCTGGCGCTCGATGATGCCTCCGTCGGACAGTGGCGGCAGCTTTTGCGCCAATGGTTGGTCAGCATGAAGTTTTTATAAGCGATATGAAAGGCACATGCGGCAGCGCATGTGCCTTTTGCATAATTTCATGCAATCGTCTCTGTGCATATTAACAAAAGAGCAAATACGAATCGTCAAATTCAATGCTGATTTTTTGGCGACAATGCTTAAAATAAACACGCAGATACCAACTGGATGCAGGAATAATGCACAATCAACGCAGTCACAATCGCCAGCCATCTTGTCACAATCGCACCTTGGAAATCAAAAACCGAACCCGTACAATGGAGAAAACAAAAGCGGAGGAACCCATGCGAACCATGACAAAGGAAAGAAAAAAGGAAGGGCCGCGCCTTGGCCACAAAGGCCGGGCAGATGCAAAAGCCAGCCGTCAGCTGCTGCTGCTCTGTATCCCGGCGATCATCGGTTATATCCTGTTCAACTATATACCGATGGGAGCCGCAGTCATCATTCCGTTCAAGAATTATAAATTCTCCAAGGGCATCCTCGGCAGCGACTGGTGCGGTCTGGCCAACTTCAAGTGGATCATCCAGTCTGTCGCGCTTGACCGTGCGCTGCGCAACACGGTGCTCTATGGTCTTTTGTTCATGGTGCTCAGTCCGGTCACGAACGTGATCATCGCACTTCTGCTGTTTGAGATCACAAGCAGGCGCCGGCTGAAAACGTATCAGACCATCATCACCTTCCCGAACTTCATGTCGATGGTTATCGTCGGCTACATCGTCTACGCCATCCTCAGCCCGAGGACCGGTCTTATGAACCAGATCATCCAGTTCTTCGGCGGTGACCCCGTTGACGTGTATATGAACCCGAAATACTGGCCGTTTATCCTGACTGTCGTAAACCTCTGGAAAGGCATCGGCATGGGCTCCATGATGTATTTCGCAGCCCTGATGGGCATTGACACGTCGCTCTATGAAGCGGCGGAGATCGACGGCGCAAGCCGCTTCCAGAAGATGCTCCATATTTCCCTGCCGCACCTTGTCCCGCTGATCTGCATCTTCACCATCATGAATGCGGGCAGCCTAATCAGCGGCAACTTCGATTTGTTCTATGTTATCCCGAGAAATACCTCGACGCTGTACGCAACGACGGATATCCTCAACACCTACGTCTATCGTTCCCTGCAGGAATCCAGCTATGCGATCGGCGCGACGACGGGCCTCATTCAGTCTGTTGTGGGTATGTTCCTTGTTCTGCTGTCCAACTGGATCGTCAAGAAGATCTCCCCGGACAACTCGATGTTTTAAGTGGGAGGGATCATCTTATGAGCACAAAAAGTAAACTCAGCCGAAATCAGACGTTCAACATCATCCTGTATATTTTCTTTTTCCTGATGTGCGCCTGCTTCGTGCTTCCACTGATCGTGGTTATCTCCGCCTCGTTCACCAGCGAACAGGCCCTGACCTCCGGCGGCTTTTCCCTGCTGCCGCGTGATTTTACGCTCGACGCGTACAAGTCGGCATTCTCCAGCGGCACGCGCGTGCTGCGCGCCTACGGCGTGACCATCTTTCAGGCTGTGGTCGGTACGGTCCTCAGCAGTCTGGTCGCGGCGCTGGCGGCGTATCCCCTTTCCCGGAGCAATTTCCGCTACCGCAGGCCCATCACGGTCTTTATCTTCTTTACCATGCTCTTCAGCGCCGGTATGATTCCGAACTACATTATCTTCGCCAAGTATTATAAGCTGGCGGATTCCATCTGGATCTACATTCTGCCCGGCATCACCGGCGGCGCGTGGAACACCATGGTATTCCGGACGTTCTTCAAGGGCCTGCCCGAGACGCTGTTTGAGGCGGCGTATCTGGACGGCGCAAGCGAGCTGCGCATCTTCTTTTCGGTCGTTTTGCCGCTGTCCACGCCCGTTTTTGCGTCCCTTGGCTTTATGGCGCTGGTCGCCCGCTGGAACGATTATACCACGTCCATGATCTACATCCGCAACGAAAGCCTCTATACGCTGCAATATCTCTTACAGCGCATGATGGATCAGGCGGAATTCATGAAGAATCTTGCGAACAACCCCATGATGTCCGGCAGCGTTTCGCTGGACACGAGTATGCTGCCGAGCGAATCGCTGAAATTCGCCATGTGCGTCATCGCCGCAGGCCCCATGCTGGTCGTGTTCCCGTTCTTCCAGAAGTATTTTGCGCAGGGTCTGACGATCGGCGCAGTCAAGGGCTGAGAGAACAGCCTGTTTTATGAATTGTATGCCTGAAAACGAATGGTACCGCGTTTTGAGGCGTTTACAAGAGAAAGCGACACCCCATATCACCTAAAATCTAAGGAGGATATCATGAAAAAGAGAACCATTTGCCTGCTCCTTGCCATGATCATGGTTCTGAGCATCGTTCTGGCGGGCTGCAGCAAGACTGCTGAGACTCCCGCTGCGGACGAAACCCCCGCCACGACTGAGCCGGCGGAAACCACCGACAACACCGAAACCCCTGAAGCTCCCGAAGAGACTGCCGAGCCCGCGCTTGAGCAGAAGACCATTCAGCTCATGATCACCGGCGCCGGCAAGCAGGCCAACTCCGACAAGGTCTGGGCCGCTTTCAATGAGCAGCTCCAGCAGTACGTTCCCAACACCACCGTTGAGTTCATTGACGTTCCGTTTGAAGAGTACAGCGAGAAGTTCTCCCAGGTTCTGGCTTCCGGTGAGGGCGTTGACCTTGCATGGACCGGCTGGCTGATCAACAAGCCGCAGAACATTGCCGACGGCAACCTGATGCCGCTCGACGATCTGCTCGCAGAGTACGGCCAGGGCATTGTTGATATCCTCGGCGAAAATGTCGTTGAAATCCATCGCAATGCCGACGGCAACATCTACTATCTGCCCAGCTGGCAGGGCCTGTGCGGCGAGCGCCGCGGCTGGCTCGTCGTGACTGAGATCGCAGAGCTCGCAGGCGACACCTGGATCGAGGATACCGAGGCAGCGCTCAACAAGTGGCGCAACAACTACTCCGGCATTGAAGACTTCCAGGCTGTTCTGGATCAGGCGACCAAATATCTGGCTGCTGCGAAGGAAGCCGGCAAGCTCGGCGCTGGCATCAACACCGGCCGTGCATTTGGCTGGTCCATGTACAACGGCATGTATTCCTTCCTCGGCGTTGGTGGTGCTGAGATCGGCATCACCTATTGCGACGGCACCTTCACCGTAAAGGACGGCGTTGCAGGCGAACACTACAAGCTGTACGCCAAAACGATGGCCGACTGGTACAAGGAAGGCTACATCCGCTCCGATATCATGTCTGTTGACACCTCCACGCTGACGACCCCGAAGAACGGTGAGATCACCGACACCACCTATGTCTTCAGCTGCGATCCGTATCTGACCGAGGCCGATCAGGAAGCAGCGATTGCAGACGCCGGTATGGACATGACCTACCTGCCCATCGAAGAGAACGCCTACCTCATTCTCGGCGGCGATACCTCCTACGCCATCCCGTACTGCGCGGATGAGCCCGAGCGCGCCATGATGGTCCTCAACGCGATCTACTCCCAGCCCGACCTGTACAACACGCTGATCTACGGCATCGAGGGCGAGGACTACACCAAAAACGCCGACGGCACCATCACCACCAGCTATGTCGGCGCCAGCCCCACGGCGGACGACAGCTACGGTATCCAGAGATGGATCATCGGCTCCTGCAAGAACGCGCTCATCAACAACGGCACCGATCCCAACTACTATGCCGATCTGGAAGCGCTGGAAGCAACCGCTCAGGTCAACCCGTTCCTGAACTTCACGTTCGACAGAACGAATGTCGAGGGTATCTGCGCGAGCATCCTGAACGTCTACTACGAGTATGGCCCGCAGCTTGACAACGGCGTTGCAGGCGACAACTGGGAAGAACTCTATAACAACTATATGGCTGCCCGTAAGGACGCAGGCATCGAAGAGCTTGTCACCGAGTTCCAGAACCAGCTCAACGCCTACATTGAGGCCAACAATATCACTTCCTGGTAAGCATCTAACCAAAAGCGGAAGAGGCATTCCGTCTCTTCCGCTTTTCCTATAAGCCTTTTTCCTGATTATTGAAAAAATAGTGTAAAAATGACGACATATTTTATTGATTTTCAGAACGGCTGCGACGAAAATGACGGCCGCAGTCCGGAAACTCCATTTAAGACACAGCACCCGGAGCTTCTGAAACCTGACGATACGGTGCTGTTCCGGCGCGGAACCATGTTCCGCGGGCCGCTGCAGAATCCGTCCGGCCGCTGGGAGCATCCCATCCATTACGGCGCGTATGGCGAGGGTGAACCGCCTGTGTTCTGCGGCTCCCAGCCGCTCTCCGCCCCAGCACAATGGGAAAACGTCGGCGGAAGCATCTGGCGGTTTACCGGCATGCTTTCCGGCGAGACGGCCAACCTGATCTACGGCGACGGGACGTGCGGCGCGCTGCGCTGGACACGCGAGGAGCTTTGTGAGCAGGGCGACTGGTTCGATTCCTGCCTTGGATATTCCATTCAGCATCTCCCGCTTGCGGAGGATCATACGCTGCTGGTCTATTCGCAGGAAAATCCCGCGGCCTTCTACGGAAGCATCGAATGCGCGACCTCGCAGTACCGCTGGCTGGCGCACTGCGGACACGACATGGTCATTTCCGATCTGGAATTCCGCAACAACGGCCTGCACGGGATCGCAGGCGAAGAGGGCGGCCGGAATCTGCGCATCGAAAACTGCCGGTTTGCCAAAATCGGCGGCGCCGTCTGGGATAAAGACCAGAAGATCCGCTTTGGCAACGCCTTTGAGTGCTGGAACGTGGCGGAAAACGTCGAGGTCGAGCACTGCGTGTTCGACGATATCTACGATTCTGCCGTGACGCATCAGGGCGGCGCGGACTGCAAGCCCGCGTACCACTTCCTGATCCGAAGCAACACCTTCCGCCGCTGCGGTATGGCGGCCTATGAGCAGCGCGATCTTCTGCCGACATATGCGGAGTTCACAGACAACGTCTGCGAGGACGCCGGCGAGGGCTTCTCCAGGCTTGGCGAGACGATGCCGCGCCGGTCGGAGATCTGGCCGCAGCCGATTGGCCACCATGTGTTTTTGTGGCGTATTTCCCACGCGACCGGCAATGAGCATTTTGCGCTCTGCCGGAATACCTTCGGCGATGCGCCCTATGGCGCGGCCGTCTACTCGGTCAATCCGCCGGAGGCCGACCGGCTGGTACATCTGGAGGAAAATCGGTATCCGATGCAGCGCTATACGCTGGTTGGCCGGATGTACGGTATAGATTATCCCGATCCTTCCGCGTGGGAAAGCAGAAGAAAAGAAGAAAGCGAAAGAGAGAGCTCAATGAAAGTCTTTACCGTTGCGCTGATTGGCGCAGGCAACCGCGGCGAAATTTACACCGATATTATGAAGACGCTGCCGGAAAAATTTCGCGTTGTTGCCGTCGCTGATCCGAACGAGAACCATCGCAGAAACATTCAGAATAAGCATAACCTCCCGGACAATCACGTTTTCCATACCTGGCAGGAGCTGCTGGCGCAGCCAGGGCTTGCCGATCTTGCGGTCATTGCGACACAAGACAGTATGCATTATGAACCGGCCATGAAGGCACTGGCGGCCGGTTATGATGTGCTGCTGGAAAAACCGCTGGCACGCACAGAGGACGAATGCGTCGATCTGCTTAATCAGGCGCGCAAGTATGGCCGGAAGTTCATGGTCTGCCATGTGCTGCGTTATACGCCGTTCTATTCGCGCGTCAAGCAGCTGATCGACGAGGGCGTGCTGGGCGATATCGTGACGATCGTCCATACGGAAGGACTCGGTAATATCCATCAGAGCCACAGCTTTGTCCGCGGCAACTGGGGCAACACGGCCAAAAGCAATTTCATGCTGCTGGCCAAGTCCTGCCACGACATTGACCTGCTGCAATGGCTGATGAAGAAAAAATGCACGAAGATTCAGTCGTTCGGCTCGCTCCAATACTTCCGCCGCGAAAACGCGCCGGCAGACGCGCCGGAACGCTGCATTGACGGCTGCCCGCACGCGGAAACCTGCCCGTACAACGCCGTCAAGCTGTATCTGGACGACAAGAACAACATGTGGTTCCGCACGACGTCCACCGGCAAGGTTGACCCCACCGACGCGGATGTGGAATTTACGCTTCGTCATACGCAGTATGGCAAATGTGTCTTCAAGTGCGACAACGACGTAGTCGATCATCAGGTCGTGAACATGGAGTTTGACGACAAATCCACAGCCTCGTTCACCATGAGCTGCTTTAACTACAACGGCAGAAAGTCCAACATCATGGGTACAAAGGGCGAGATGTTCCTTGACTTCGAGGGCGACGAAATCCGCATCTTCCACTTTGAGGGACGCTGGTGGGAGACCATCCACACCAATGGCCGCGTGGACGGTACGCTTGTCGGCGGTCACGGCGGCGGCGATCCCGGTATCGTGAACGCGCTCTATGATTACATGACTGGCGCAAAAACCGCAGACGAGGTCAGCGAGATCGGCATTTCCTGCGAAAACACCCGTCTGGTATTCGCGGCCGAGCGTTCCCGCCTGAACGGAGACGTTGAGACGATCACCCCACTGGAATAAAGAACCTCCCGCAAAAGCGCCGGATATCTGCCGTTCTCCGGCTGATGCCCGGCGCACTATTTTTGGAATGGAGACTGATTTATGAAACGAATTTATAAATCCTGCGTTGCAGTCCTGCTGCTGCTTGCGATGCTCCTGAGCTGTGTTCCGGCGCTGGCCGCCGGAAGCAGCCATAGCTACACGACGCTGCAGAAGGCCGAAGCGCTGAAGACCCTTGGCCTGTTTCAGGGCACAAACAAGGGCTTCGAGCTGGAAAAGACGCTGACGCGCGAACAGGCGATCACCTTGATCGTCCGCCTGCTCGGCGCGGAAGCGGAAGCGAAGGAAAAGAACCCGGAGCATCCGTTTACGGACGTTTTGGCCTGGGCCAGTCCCTATGTCGGCTATGGCTACCAGAACGCGCTTGTCAAGGGCGTCAGCGAGACGCTCTTTGGTTACGGCAAACTCGTGACGGAAGCACAGTTCCTGACGATGGTTCTGCGTCTGCTGCAATATGAGGACGACACGGACTTTACATGGAACAAGTCGGCAGAGCTGGCGGAAAAGCTCGGCCTGCCGGTCGTGCCCGCAAACAGCGGCGAGTATACGCGCAGCAACGCCGTTGACGTGATCTGGGCGCTGCTGGAGACGAAATTCAAATCCGGCGGCAAGACGCTGGCACAGACGCTGATCGAGAAGGGCGTGTTTACGGAAAAGGCTTACCGAGAAGCGCTGGGAGAGGATAGCTCCAATATCGGCGCGATTCTTCCCATTCTGAGACCTGATCCCGACCCGAAACCCGATCCCGACCTGAAACCCGATCCCGACCCGAAGCCGGACCCCGATCCGAAGCCCGATCCCGACCCCGATCCCGATCCGGAACCCACGGAACAGCCGGTCTATGTGTCTCCGAGCGGCGGCAGTGACGGCGACGGCAGCAAGGACGCGCCGTTCGGCTCGTTGGAGGCTGTGCGCGACTATCTGCGCGAGAACCGCTCGACGGAGCTGCCCACAACGGTCTATCTGCGCGGCGGCACCTATGTGCTGAATAAGACGTTCGAGCTGACTGCGGAAGACGGCGGCACGGAAGAACTGCCCGTGACGTGGCGCGCCTATCCGGGCGAGACGGTCATCATTACCGGCAGCGCCGGAGCCTCTTTGTCTGCCTTTGAGCCGGTTTCCGGTGAAATGAAGGAAAAGCTTTCGCCGGACGCGCAGGAACATGTCATGGTGGCCGATGCCAGCGCACTTGGTTTGGGCACGATCAGCGTTGGTCTGACGCAGAGCAACTTCTGCATCGACGCACCGCTTTTCTCGCTGGATGGACAGCATATGCGCCTGACGCGCTACCCGAACTCCAACTCAACCGAGGATTGGATGCATGTGGAGACGGTCGATCCCACGCAGACGGCAGGCACCTATCCCAAGATCAAGCTTACAGACGAAACAGTTCTCGGTTGGGATCATAATGCCGCTGACCGCATTTATTTTGGCTATTTCTCCTACGGCTGGGCGCTGCACGGCTTCCACGGCACGCTTGATCCGGAAACCGGCATTGTAACGGCGACGGATGCGTCCCATTATGGCAGCGCCGCCGGGCTGAAGCCTATGCTGCTCTACAATGCGTATGAATCGCTGGACGAGCCGGGCGAGTGGTACTATGACCAGACGAGCGGCAAGCTCTATATCTATCCGTTCGCAAATGCAACGGCAGCTTCGACGCTCCGCATGACAAGCAGCAATTTTGACCTGATTTCGGTCAAAAATGCGTCGTATCTCAATCTTGAGGGCCTGACAGTCACGTCCTCCAAAAAGAACGGCATCGTCATGGACGGCGGCGACCACTGTGTCATCGACAGCTGTACGCTGACGGATTTTGAAGAACGAGCCATCAGCATCGACAACGCCACGAACTCCGGCATTCAGAACTCTGAAATCGCCTATACGTCCGTCACGGCCATGTATCTGGACGGCGGCGACTTCCAGACCATGACGCCGGGCTGCAACTTCATCTCAAACTGCCGCATCCACGATACGAACCAGCACCGCACGTTCAACGAAGGCGGTGTGAAGCTTCGCGGTGTGAAGAATACCTTCTCCAGCAATGAGGTCTATAACATCACGGACATCGCGCTGAACTTCGCCATTGCGGGCGATGCGGAGACCTCGCTGGACTGCGTGATCGAGAACAACTCGTTCCATGACGTAATCCTGAACGGCAAGGATAGTCATTTGCATACAAATTCCTGTCACTGCTCGCGCTGCGCACACGCTGCAAAGTATCGATGACAACAAGCTTTGTGGTCGGATGCTCCGCTAGAAATTGCTCAATCTGCTGTTCCAGCCCATGCTTGAGCGTGTCGGCAATGATTGCAAAATGCAGCGTCGGCGGCGCATCTTCCGTCAGATCGAAGAGCCGTGTCTGGATGCGTTGAAACGAATCTTCGAGACTGAGATACAGGACCTCGCCCTGCGTTGTTGCAAAATTCCAGAGAGGCTGCCCTGCGCAACGCATAAGCAGAGCCACAAAGCCAGCCAAGACTTGCCGATCTTCAGTACGCCCGCGAGGATATGCAAGCCCTCTGGGATGAGTTCGTCGACGAGAAACGGCGTTGGATCATATAAACCGTGTGCGGAGTGCGCTTCATGACGGCTCTGAGCCGCTGTCTGAGCGCAAGCGCGACAGCAGGGCTGATCGGATATTTCAGTTTGTGCCGGTAGCTTCCGGTAAATTCCATTGTGATGCGCCTTTCCGTTTTGTTGTAACGTATGGACACCGTTTTACAGAGGCATCCTAAAATGTACTTGAAAAACACAGCATTCCATGAAAAAGACCGAACAGCGCGTAGCTGTTCGATCTTTTTTATAAGAACACCGCTTGGCGGTGATTGTTGTTCGTCTGCCGCTTTCAGCACCATTGCTCCGGTGGACAGTAACCGTCAGCACGCGTTCTTTTGCTATACTTCCCGCGGCCTCGTCATATGCTCCAAGTAGCAGATGTACATATGAAATGGTGGTACGCCTGCATTTCTGCTGAACACCTGAGCCATAAACAATCGGATAAAATTCAAAAGGCCGGGGGCGTTTGCCCCCGGTCGTTTTGCGCTTGGTGATTTGGACTTACTTTGCGTTCGGAGTGCTGATCGTAGCCTCCGAGCCTCTCGAGAAAATGCCGAAATAGAGCGGCGTGGTCACGAATACGGAGTTCTTGACCTCAACGTTCTCAAAATAAGGCGTACCGTTGATCGTCAAGTGCAGCTTGACCGTATCGTCGCCAGTCTTCAGCAGGCCAAATTCGATCTCGTACTCTTTTCCGGACTCGATGCTGGGACTCTGCGCCGTTTCCAGCACAGCCTGACTGCCGTTGAAGCAGTGCAGGACCGTGCTGTCGTCGTTGAAGTCCACCTGAACGCCGCCGTCGCCCCAGTAGATATTTGCCGGTTTGAATCCAAGATAGAATCCGTCATACCAGCCGGTCGCACGCACGTTCTTGTACTTGAAGCGATACACCGTACCAAGCTCCACTGGCGTATTGTAGCCGCCGATCGAGAAGCCGTCCGCTGTTTTTGCCGTGATGCTGCCCTCTGCAAACGTCGGGGCGTCGTAGCCCAGCGTCCAGTTGCTCGTATCCGCCAGCATCTTCGTCACATCGACCAGCATATAATGCGGGCCATCCTCCATCGTGCTGATGGTAGCCTCCGAGCCTCTCGAGAAAATGCCAAAATAGAGCGGCGTGGTCACGAATACGGAATTCTTGACCTCAACATCCGCAAAATACGGCGTGCCGTTGATCGTCAGGTGTATTGCTGCCGATTGCCGGGCCAAAGGGCTCGGGACTTGCGATTTGCATCGACGTGCTGTGCGGTATTCTGACCGGCTCGGGTGTTGGCAATGAGATCCGCCACCTGAATGATCCGGCACCGCAGAACCTCGGCGCGCTGTTCCTCGCAATTGATATTTCAAAATTTGAGGATACGGCGTTTTTCAAGCAGCGGGTCGACGGATATATTGATTACCTCAAGAAAACTGCGGATCCCGGCGAGACAATCCTGATGCCTGGAGAAATCGCGGCGTGCACCATGCGCGAACGTATGCAAAGCGGAATACCGCTGCCGGAAGCGGTTGTTGACGATCTCAACGCATTGGCCGAACGGCTCGGTGTGGCCGAACGGCTGTAAGACAGGAGGCCGGGAAATGAAAAAACTGGTTCTTCTGAGCAGACTCTTTGACGAGGGGCGTGCACTTCTGGAGGGAAAGGTGCAGTTGGAAGAGCATTTCTGCGATGATCCCATGCAGAGGCTCGATGCGATCAAAGACGCCGATGGCATTATCCTCGGCAATCAGAAGCTGGGGGCGTCTGTCATCGAACAGTGCCCAAAACTGCGCCTGATTGCCAAGCAGGGCAGCGGATTTGACAATATAGACATTGCGGGCGCGACAAAACGAGGTATCCCCGTGGTCATCAGCGCGGGCATCAACGCCGAAGCGGTAGCCGAGCATGTGATGATGCTGATGCTTGCGACAAGCCGGCGACTGCACAAGTATGATCTTGCGGTGCGCGGGGGGAATTTCGCGCAGCGTTCGACCTGCGAGGAACTGGAGCTGCGCGGCAAGCTGCTCGGTCTGATCGGCTATGGTAAAATCGGACGGGCTGTCGCGTCGTTTGCAAGCGCGTTCGGGATGCGGATATCGGTCTTCGACCCATATTTTTCAGCGCAGGACGCGGCAAATGAACATGTGCTTCGTTTTGAAACGATACAGGAGCTTCTGGAGCAAAGTGACGTTGTTTCTGTTCATGTTCCGCTGACAAATGAAACGCGTGGACTTCTCGGCGCGGCGCAGATCGAACGGATGAAACAGGACGCGATTCTGGTGAATTGCGCCAGGGGCGGTATTGTTGACGAAACAGCGCTTTACAACGCGATTGCGAGCGGCAGAGTGTTTGGCGCGGGTATCGACGTCTACGCGCAGGAACCTGCATCTGCGGAAAGCCCGCTGTTTACCCTAGAACAGGTCGTTGCAACGCCACATTCCGCGGCGCTGACGCGGGAATCGTCCGCTGCAATGAGCCGCATGACCGCCGAAGGCATTTTGCATGTGCTGGCGGGCGAGAAATGGACATGCGTTGCAAATCCGGATGTATATAACATTGACAACTGATAAGGAGAAACATATCATGGAAGAGCAATTTGCGCTGAACAAAGCGCTGCTGGAGCGGCTGAATCGCGGCGAGACACTGATCGGTACGCACATTACCTGCAACGATCCGCTTCTCACGGAGCTGATTGGAAATGCCGGCTTCGATTACCTCTGGATCGACACGGAGCATACATACATTGAAAAGACCATGCTGATCAATCACCTGATTGCTGCGCGGGCCTGCCGGATTCCGGCGTTTGTCCGGATTCCATGGAATGATCAGGTACTTGCAAAACCAATTCTTGACATGGGAGCAGATGGGCTGATCTTCCCGATGATCAAAACGCCGGAAGATGCGGCGTATGCCGTGCGCTCGTGTCTGTATCCGCCGTATGGCGTCCGCGGATTTGGTCCGCGGCGCTCTACGCAGTTCGGAAAATACAACACGGCGGAATATGTTGCGGAAACGCACAAAAACATTCTGAAGCTGGTGCAGATTGAAACACGCGAAGCTGTCGAAAACATTGATGCCATCGCAAATACCCCGGGCGTCGGCGTCATTGTCATCGGGCCGATGGATCTTTCCGGAGCGTTCGGAAAGCTGGCGCAGACAAAAGATCCGGAAATCCGCAAGGTTTACCGCTATGTCGCGGAGCATGCCCGTGCGGCCGGAAAGCCCGTTCTGGTTTCGACCGGCGGATATGATCCGGAAAATATCCGCTTCTGGGCGTCCATCGGCGTCAATATGATTACTGTCGGCAATGAGCCTGGCTATATTGGCGACGGCCTGAAAACAACGCTCAAGAACTTCCGCAGCGTAATGGATGAACTTAAAAAATGATAACAAGGAAAGGGGCACGCATATGCGCAAAACAAAAGATCTGGTGACCGGACTTGCGGGGATGGGGCTTGCGATTTTCTATCTTCTGAGCGCGCAATCCATCGCTTTTTTTGAAGGCACCGGCGCAACGGCGCTCAACTCCAGAACGCTTCCCGTGTTTTGGGGAATCTGCCTGGCACTTCTGAGTGCGCTTTTGCTTCTGCGGTATTTCCGCGGGGCAAAGCTGGAAGCACCCGATTCGGGGGAAGAGAAGGCGGCGCAGCCACGCAAGGCAAAAATCGCGGTTCCGGCCACATTTGTACTTCTGGCGCTGTATGTCTTGCTGATGAAGTCGGTCGGCTTCGTGCTCACGACGATTGTGTATCTTTTTTTGCAGACACTGGTGCTGACGCCAAAGGGGAAGACACGGATCTGGTTTGCGGCGGCGCTTTCAGCCGTGCTTGCCGTCGGAATTTACCTGATCTTCTCCCGGCTTCTTAATGTGCCGCTGCCTGCCGGTATTCTGGCGTTTTAGAAAGGAGACATAACGTTATGATGACAGCAGGCTTTACTGCAATTTTATCAAATCCGGTGACAATTCTTCTGATTTTCATGGGTGTGGCGATTGGCATTGTGTTCGGCTCCATCCCTGGTCTGACTGCAACAATGGCGGTTACCATGTTTCTGCCGATCACCTATACAATGAGCCCGATTGCCGGTATTGCGCTTCTGATCGGCCTGTATATCGGCGGCACCAGCGGCGGACTGATCTCGGCAATTCTTCTGAATATTCCAGGCACGCCAGCTTCTGTTGCGACCTGTTTTGACGGACGGCCGATGGCACTCAAGGGCGAGGCACCAAAGGCACTCGGCGTCGGCATTTTCTTTTCGTTCCTGGGTACCATTTTCGGGTTGCTTCTGATGATGCTGATTGCGCCGATGCTTGCGAAGGTTGCGATTGCATTTGGCCCCTTTGAGTATTGCGCGCTGGCACTGTTTTCGCTGTCGCTGGTTGTTATGCTAACAGGCAAGGATATGATTCGCGGTCTGATGAGCGCGCTGATCGGCATTATGCTCTCGACGGTCGGCCTTGCGCCAATCGATTCGGCCAAACGCTTTACCTTCGGATCTGCTCAGATGAACTCGGGGTTTCAGCTTCTGACGGTACTGATCGGCCTTTATGCGGTCAGCGAGATCCTTGCGGCCGCAGAGGACGTCTGCAAGCCGCAGCCCACGGTGGATGGAAGCTCCATCCGCATCAAAGGACTTGGATTTTCCCTCCAGGAGTTTACCAGTCAGATCAAGAACTTTTTCTACAGTGCCGTGATCGGAGCGGGGATCGGCGTTTTGCCGGGAATTGGCGGCGGAACAGCCAGCATGCTTTCCTACACATTTGTGAAGAACCGCTCCAAATATCCGGAAAAATTCGGAACCGGTGTGATTGACGGCGTGGTAGCGTCTGAAACCTCAAATAATGCCTGCATTGGCGGCGCTTTGGTTCCGCTGCTGACGCTGGGGATTCCGGGCGACGGAACAACCGCGGTTTTGCTCGGTGCACTGATGGTGCATGGTGTTTCGGCAGGCCCGCTGATTTTTCAGAAAAACGGCGATGTGGTGTATGCCATTTATATGGCGATGCTGATTGCCAGCGTTGCGATGCTGATTCTGGAATACGCCGGCATTCGCGGATTTATCAATGTCTTAAAGGTACCGAAGCAGTACCTTCTGCCGGCCGTGATTGCCCTGTGCATTGTCGGCGCGTTCGGCAGTACAAACCGGATGTTTGATGTGTACTGCACGCTTGGCTTCGGCGTCCTGGGCTATCTGATGAAAAAGGGCTCGCTCCCGTATCCTCCGGTCATTCTGGGCTATATTCTGGGACCGCTGCTGGAAAGCAATCTGCGCCGCGTTTCGCAGTATATGAGCATCGACGCTTCCAGCTGGCGCTCACACCCTATCGCAATTGTGTTCGTCGTCATTGCCATTGCAATGCTGGTCCTGAACATTCGAAAAATTCAAAATAACAAATAGAAAAGGAGAATTCACATGAAAAAAGTACTTTGCCTTGTCCTGAGCGTTTTGCTGCTGACAGCAATGCTTGCTGGCTGCGCCTCCACGGAGCAAAGCACCGCGCCGTCCGCTGCTTCCGAAAATACGAAAACCGAGGCCGCCGTTTCCGAAGAAACGCAGGCCGAAGAGTCTGCCGCATCGGATGAAGAAGCAACCGCATGGCCGGAAAAGCCCGTGAATATTGTTATCACTTCCAGCGCCGGCGGCGACGGCGATTATCTGATGCGTCTTCTTGCGGTGGAGTTGGAAAAGGAACTGGGAACGACGCTGGTTCTGACCAATGTGACCGGCGGAAACGGCTCTGTTGGCATGGACGAGCTGATGAGTGCGGATCCGGACGGCTATACGTTCTATGTGAACAACACCTGCGCACTGAGCGCAAACGAGGCCAATGGCCTGGTTGACTACGACTATACCGTATCTGACCCTGTCGGCGTATTTGCAAAGCATAGCGGCGAGATGATCTGGGTTCGCGCCGATTCTCCGTATCAGACGATGGAAGATCTCGTGAATGCGACCAAAGAGAATCCAGGCAAGATCACAATGGGCGTGAGCATGGGCGGCTCTGTCTATGCGGCGGCTATGATGCTGCAAAAGGCTGGCGCGGAGCTCTCTCTTGTTGATGCGAGCGACGGCTCCGAGCGCATCATTGCTCTGCTTGGCAAGCAGGTGGATTGCTGCATCGCAGGCTATGGCATCGGCAAGGAATATATCGAAAGCGGCGATCTGCGCCCGCTGTGCACGCTGATGGGTTCCCGTTCCGCGGCCCTACCGGACGTTCCGACGGCGGAAGAAGCGGGCGTTGACGGGCTAGTTGTCAACAACCTGTTTGTGCTGCTTGCACCGAAGGGTACAGATCCGGCAATTATTGAAAAGCTGAACGCCGCGATCATGAATGTTACGGAGGAAAACGAAGCCTACGCGCAGGCTGTCACCGATTACAGTGGTCAGGATGCCTATGCGTTGAGCATTGCGGACACGATCCAAGTCCTTGATGATACGCGCAGCCAGTTCATGGCAATTAGCGACCTGCTGAAAAAGTAACGATATGGATGTGCAGGGCGGCAATTCGCCGCCCTGCACAAAAAGAAAGGAACCGAATGATTAAAAAGAAGGAACAATGCGCCGTAGAGCACAAGGCGCACGCGTTTGGTGCGGAGGGCAACATTCATATCTGTTCCCTAGTATCCGGAAGAGGCGAACTGAACGAAAAGGGGCGCGCCTTTGCGCACACGAGCGTTGATGTCGGAGCGGGTATCGGATATCATGAGCATCATGGAGAAACAGAATGGTTTCATATTCTTTCCGGCGAGGGAGAATTTTGTGACAATGGCACATGGCAGCCTGTGCGCGCCGGCGATGTGACCGTCACGCCGGATGGATGCGGGCATGCACTGCGCAATACCGGCAGTGTGCCGCTGGAGTTTGTGGCATTGATTCTCGATTCATAAACTGCTTCAGAAAATGAAAGACTCCGCGCGGTCAGGTGCCTGATACCGCGCGGAATTTTCCTGCTTCTTCCGGTCAAACAGCGGATCCTATGTTTGACCGCGGAATGAAAATATGATATGATTTCAATAACGAACGGCACGAAGCTGCGCTGGTCTCCGACAGCGCAGTTTGCACAGCGTAGAAAGGAAACGCTTCATGAAAACCAACTATTCAAAGGCTGGGATCGATAAGGATTCTGTTACCAAACGTGTACTGATCGAATTGCGCCGCAAAATTATTCAGGGCGTCTATCCTTCCGGTTCCCGTCTTCTTGAAACAGAGTTGGCCGCAGCTTTTGAAACAAGCCGCGGCACAATTCGCAATACCATGCAGGAGCTCTCGGGCGAGGGACTTGTGGAGTTCCTCGATTCCGGCGGCTGCGTTGTGATCGGTATCAATGAAAAAATCGTCCGGGATACATATCACTTCCGCGGGCTGCTTGAAACGGAAGCAGCCAATATTCTCCTGTCTGCCAGCGACTTCAGCTATACAGGCATGATGAGCGTACTGGATCAATATCTGATGCGGAAAGAAAATCAACTGTTCCAGTCCAATCCATATGAATACTGCGTGGATTTGGATATGCAGTTCCATCAGGCTATGGTTGCGACGGCGCAGAACAGACCGATTTACCGCGCATGGTGTTCTATCGCGCCGGTCGCAAAGGAATTGCTGATTATGAACGTCACGCCGGCGTATTGGGAAGCATATATTGACCGCTTTTACAGTAGGCACAAAAAAATGCTGGATTATATTATTTTGCGCGATCCGAAACTTCTGGATGAAATCAAGCAGCAGACCAATACCGGCATGGAAATGAGCGTTTATAATTTGCAGCAACCGCACAGAGCAGAAACACCGCTGAATGGGAATCAGTCCGGAGTGCCCGAAAAAAATTAGACGACAAGTTCAAGTAAAAACGATTCAGGCAGCCGAAAGGGCTTGGTGTCTGCAGATAGCAGGCAGCAAGTCCTTTGGTGTTACCTGGACAGAACGGCTTTTCGTAAGGCAGCGTCAGAAACACTTCTGATTGCGCGATTTGCGGCAGGCTTCTTTGCGCTCGCCGTGGTAGCAGACTTCCGTATCCGGGGAGGAATCGCCCTTTTCAAATTTCAAAAGATTCTCGACGGTTATTGCGGCAATATTGCGGAGCGCCTCTTTTGTGAGGAACGCCTGATGCGAGGCGACAATGACATTTGGCATCGCGATCAGCCGTACCAGTGTGTCATCTTCAATAATTTTCTCCGAGCAGTCCTCATAGAACAGGTCGACCTCTTCTTCGTACACGTCCAGTCACGCAGCTCCGATTTTATGGCTTTTCAGCCCTTCAATGAGCGCTTCCGTATCTACCAGTCCGCCGCGGGATGTGTCGACAATCACAACGCCGGGCTTCATGCTGGCGATAGCGGCGTTGTCGATCATATGCCGGGTCTCGTCGGTCAGCGGGCAGTGCAGCGAGATGACGTCTGCCTGGCCCAGAAGCTCCGGCAGATCCACATAGGCAAGGTCGCTGGCCGGGTTCGGAAATTTATCATAGTTCAACACACGCATATCGAAGCCCTTGCAGATATCCGCGAAAATGCGGCCGATTTTGCCCGTGCCGACGACGCCGACGGTTTTGCCGTGCAGATCGAAGCCAGACAGACTGAAATTGAAGGCGCGCGTGCGGATACAGGCTCTGTTTGTATGGAGATTGACGGTCAGCAGCAGCGCCATTGCATGCTCGGCCACTGCGTTGGGGGAATATGCCGGAACGCGGAAAACATGGAGCTTTCCGAAGCAGGCGCGCGTATCCACGTTGTTGAAGCCTGCGCAGCGCAGCGCAATGACCCGGACACCCATCTTATTGAGCTCGCTTACAACCGTTGAGTTTACGGTATCATTGACAAATACAGAACGATCTCTTCGCAAAGAAAATCTGGAAGATTTCCTGATTGGTGGGACATATCGCCCAGAACGTGATACAATGGAATCGTATCTGATCGGCGGTACATGGAAGGGTGGCGGCAGCGCCTATAGTGGAAACTGGAGACCAAATCCAAACAAACCATACGACGGTCGTTATATCGGCGTGCCGGGTGAGATCAAACGTACATTTAAGGACGGTTATTGGGTGGATACCAAGATTGGAGATGACGGACGCGCGATCATAGAACGGCACTATACAGACCATTGCCGGTCACACACCGGGCATACAAACCCGCACGACCACATTATCTCATGGGACAACCCAACAGAGCATCCACACCCTGGGGCTGCGATCAATTATCCGAATGGAGCACCGGAATTCAAGCAATGGCGGGAGGTTTACAATATGAAGTATACAATTTCTCCGGATAATACACCAGAGCAAAATCGTTTTGTCAGCATCAGCGATTTTAAGGACTGTCTGTACTGGGGCGGTGAAGTAGCGTTCTTGTGGAAGGGCATCAAATACGGCGTCATGCGTTACGGCATCAGCAACATGATCACCATTTATCAGATGGGACATCCGGAATCGGATACGGTTTGCAAGGATGCAGATGAAGCACTGGAATTCATGGTTGCCTCTGACCAACTGTGTGATGTGATTACGCAGGTCACTGTGCTCGACCGGTCCATCTGAGCGCTCCTACTAAGAACAAAGACAGCGAGATGACCTTTGAGACCTACGCCCGCGGCTGGCTGGAGCGGCAGACGAAATACGCGTCCGGAACGCTTGCCTTTACCACCGCTGCTCGAAACGGTATCCCCGGAGATCGGGGCAATCAAGCTGAACCGGCTTCGCCCAATCGCATTGGAAAATCTGCTGGCGAAGCTCGCGAAATTCAACGTCGAGTTTGACCAGCACTTCGGAGCCGACGCGGCATTAAGCCCTGCGAACCTCATTGACGCGAAAAAGTTCCAGCTCAAAACGCCCGACGTGACCATTCAGGTCAATCCTGAGCGCACCGACCTTGTCCAAACGCGCATCATCGGCGGGGTCAAGTACCTGCTCATCTGCGCCGACGACGGTGTAGAGGTCAATGGCATTCAGGTCGGCCTCGACGAGTGATGCTTTTGGAACATCCGTACATCCATCCGTAAGGTTCGTAGGGTGATGCCTACATCGCCCCAAGGGCACCTTCGTATTCGCATTGGATCCCCGTATAACGGGTGCATCCCGCCGGGTCGATGTGGGGCATTACGGAACATTCCGCCTCTACAAAGGCTTCTGAAGACGCAAAAACTGCTCCCGATATGGCAAGCCATATCGGGAGCAGTTTGTATGAAGCCGGAACACCGGGCAAGCTTTTTCCCGCGGTCTTTCAGAAGCCGAAGAACGCTTTGGCGTTTTCCCCGCAGACCTTCTCTACGATTCTTCCGAGCGTCTTTTCATCCACAGGATACTGCCCGTCCTCGACCAGCTCTCCGAGCTTCTGGCAGAGGATGCGCCGGTAGTATTCGTGGCGCGGGAACGAGCTGAACGAGCGCGAGTCGGTCAGCATGCCGATGGAATTTGCGAGAAGACCGTTTTCCATCAGCTCGCTCAACTGTCGGCGCATGCCGCGCAGCGTATCGTTAAACCACCACGCCGCACCGAACTGGATATTTGGTGCAAAGCTAACCGCCATGGTGGAAAAGACGGCATTGTCGGCGGGGTTTAAGTTGTATAGCACCGTCTTCGGAAGCGAATTTTCCCGCGCCAGATCACCGAGGAGCGCTCCGAGCTGGAACGGGTCTGTCGTAAGGCCGACGCTGTCGCCGCCTGCATCGGGGCCGATTGCTTCATAAATGCGCGGGTTCTGGTTGCGAATCGCTCCGAGATGCAGCTGCATGGCAACACCGCGCGCATGATATGCCCTGCCAAGAAGATGCATCAGCCTTGCCTGCTGCGTGCC
>URAZ01000046.1 GCA_900545925.1 uncultured Eubacteriales bacterium
AACGAGGGCCGCATCAAGCCCATGCCCATCACCATCTCCAACTGCCAGACCAAGGACGGCAAGATCGTCATCTACGCATCCGAGGCCAAGTTCACCGACGATCCCATTGAGGACGGCTACTTCGGCTGCGGCGGCGTGGCGGAGATCCCGCACCTGCAGGATAAGTGCATCACGCTCGCCAAGGGCGGCTTCAAGCACCACACCGCCATCTGCGAGGGCCATTACAAGGACATCCTCAAGGAAGCGTTCACAACCTACCTCGGCTACGAGTGGGTCGATATTGACGGCTAATAAAAATGCAGGGGCGGAGCCAACAGGCTCCGCCCTTTTTCAAAACTCCCGGTTTAAACTGTTCAGAGCGCCCGCTGTTGGTGCAGCGGGCGCTCTGTCATGTTTATTTCCACCCGAAGGTGACCATACCGTAAATATAGATAAAGATGATCGCAGCCGGGACGAGGTAGCGGAAGATGGGTTTCATCCAGGCCTTGACCTTCCAGCCCTTGCCCTCGTTGGCCTCAGCGAGGAAATTATCCCAGCCCCAGCCGAATTTATTGCAGCAGTAGAGCGCAAAGACGAGCGAGCCGAGCGGCAGGATGTTGTTGGAGACGAGGAAGTCCCAGAAATCGAGCCAGGCGCTGCCGTCTGCAAACGGCTGGAACTTGAACACGCTGTAGCCCAGCGCCGTGGTCATGGCAAGCACGAACACACCCGCACCGCAGACCAGACAGCCAAGAGGCCGCTTCCAGCCGGTCATTTCGCGCACCATGGCGAGAATGTTCTCGCAGACAGCCAGAACCGTAGACATGGCGGCGAAGACCATGAACAGGAAGAACAGCGTACCCCACCAGCGGCCGCCCGCCATGTGGTTGAAGACAGTCGCCATGGTGTCAAACAGCAGGCTCGGGCCCGCGTTGACCTCCAGCCCGTAGGTGTAGCAGGCCGGGAACATAATGAGGCCCGCGACGATGGCGACAAACGTGTCGAGCACGATGACGTTCGCCGACTCGCCGAGCAGCGAGCGCTCTTTCCCAACGTAGCTGCCGAAGATCGCCATGGAGCCCATGCCGACGGACAGCGTGAAGAACGCCTGATTCATCGCGCCGACGATGACCGGGCCGGTGATCTTGGAGAAATCGGGGACGAGATAGAATTTCAGACCCTCTGCCGCGCCGGAGAGCGTTGCGCTGTGGATGGCCAGCACGACCATCAGCACCATCAGAAGCGTCATCATATACTTCGTGATGCGCTCCAGACCGCCCTGCAGGTTAAAGCACAGGATGCCGAACGCCACAATGACCGTCACGGCCAGATACGTCACGTTGACGCCGGGGTTTGTGATCATGGTGACGAAGCCGAGGTTTTCTGTCTGGCCGGTCAGGAACTTGACGAAATAATAGATGATCCAGCCGGTGACGACGGTGTAGAACGCCATGAGCGCGATGTTGCCGAAGAAGGCGACATAGCCGTGGAGGTGCCACTTCTGGCCCTTGCGTTCAAGCTTCTGATACATGTGGATGGGGCTGGCCTGCGCCGCGCGGCCCACGGCGAACTCCATCGTCATGACCGGCAGGCCCAGAAGCAGCAGGCAGAGGATATAGATGAGGACGAAGCCGCCTCCGCCGTACTGGCCGCACATCCACGGGAATTTCCATACGTTTCCGCAGCCGATGGCGCAGCCTGCCGACAGCAGGATGAAGCCCAGCCGGGAACCCAAGCGTTCTCTTTCCATTTGAGTCTCTCTTTCCGTTTTTCGTTTTAATAGGCAAATGCTTTAAATTGCTACTTTGAAGTTATAGCAGACTTGGGCTGGAAAGTCAAGGCTATGCGCGCGATTTGCGTACATTTGCCGTTCAGAAACGGACAGATTGCAAACGGCACGGCGCATATTCCCACGCTTTCGTCAAAATGCCGTCGGCACTTGACAAGCGGGAAAAGCTGTGCTAAAAGTAAATCTTCCGATTGATTCTTCGGGCAGAAAAGAGGTTTTTCCTATGGATTCCGCACAGCGCGCCGAGCGGCGCAGGGTGTTTCTTTCCGGCGTGCGTGACGGCGTTCCCATTGGGCTTGGGTATCTGGCCGTGGCGTTTTCGCTCGGCATTGCGGCCCGAAACGCCGGTCTGAACGCCTTTCAGGGTTTTCTCATCAGCCTGCTCAATAATGCCTCCGCGGGCGAATACGCGGCCTTTACGGTCATTGCCGCGGACAGCGGCTTTCTGGAAATGGCGCTCATCACGCTCATTACCAATGCGCGGTATCTGCTCATGAGCTGCTCGCTCAGTCAGAAATTTTCACCTGATACGCCGCTGTATCACCGGCTGCTCGTCGGCTACGACGTGACAGATGAGTTGTTCGGCATCGCCATCGCGCGGCCCGGCTATCTTGACCCGTTTTATTCCTACGGCGCGTTCCTGCCCGCCATCCCCGGCTGGGCCATTGGCACAGCGTTGGGCGTCACGGCCGGGAGCGTGCTGCCCGCGCGGCTGGTCAGCGCGCTTTCCGTCGCGCTGTTCGGCATGTTTTTGGCAATTATTATCCCACCGTCGAGGAAGAACCCGGTCGTGCTCGGCTGCGTAGCGGTCAGTTTTGCAGCAAGCTGGCTGTGCTCCGTCCTGCCGCTTACAAAGGCGCTCTCCGAGGGAACGCGGACGATTCTTCTGACCGTCGTAATTGCATCCGCAGCCGCGCTGTTCTTCCCTGTGAAGGACGAACCGGAGCAGAAGGAGGAACAGCATGAGCGGTAAAATTTATCTTTATATACTGGTTTGCGCCGCCGTGTCGTTCCTCATCCGGGAACTGCCGCTGACGCTCATCCGCAAGCCTATCAAGAGCCGCTTTCTGCGCTCGTTTTTGTTCTATGTTCCATATGTGACGCTGGCCGTTATGACCTTCCCGTCCATTGTCCACGCCACAAACTCTCCCATCGCGGGTCTTGCCGCGCTGGTATTGGGTATCGCCGCCGCATGGTTCGGCGCAAATCTGTTCCAGGTTGCCGTCGGCTGCTGCGCCGTCGTGCTGGTACTGGAATTTTTCCTGTTATAATCGCAGAACGCTGCGCCCGGACGGTCGCGGCCTGCGCAAAGCCGAACATGAAGTAAATCGTAGACATGAAGTTGGGCGGGAACATATAAAATTGAATGCGGATCCACAGCATCAGTGTCACACCAAACAGCCCGCCGAGCGTAATACCTGCGTTCTTTTTTGCCAGCAGCAGGCTGGCTGCGGTCAGATTGGTCAGACCGTTGACAATCAGCAGTGCCCAGCCGGAGAACGTTAGATCACGGAACAGCACGTCTGCGAACGGGAGCACCTGAAAATACGGGAGCATCGCATCCATGCCCATCGCCTTCCCGCTGGGGTCGAGCAGCATCCCGGCCGCGCCTGCCGCCGCGCCGACACCGATGAACAGCGTCCAGAACAACAGGATACGGCGGGCAGTCTGGTATCTTGATTTCGTCTGCATATACATATCGCCCATACATCATAAAGTTCCGCAGCCCGACAAGGACGGTCATATACTTTCTTTTCCAGAGCAAAAGTGCCAGAAACACGCATAGAAACGCAATATCCAGCCAGATGTAAAGCGGCGCAAACTGTCGCCGTGCGATGAGTTCTTCCATATCGTCTCTCCTTTCTTTCCGGCGGAACAGGATACCACAGACAACCCCAAAAGAAAATGGGCAGACCCGCAATCTCATCCAAATTGCGGGTCTGCTCTTATTTTTTATGCGTTCGCGCTTACGACGCAGCCGACGTATGCAGCGCAGTCAAAATCTCCGGGAGAAGATTGTTGCGGTTTTCAGCCGATACCTCGAGCAGGCACACGTTCGGGTGGCTCCGAACGACGGCAGCAAGCGGTGTATCAGCCTTTTTCTGCACGACCCCGAGAATCGGGACCACCCCGTCCAGAAGCGTCCGGATGCGCGCGGAATACGCATCCGCATGGCGCTCCATGCGGCCAATTTCGTCCATCAGAATCAGATCACAGTCCTCCGCATCCGCCAGCGCGGCCAGTCCCGCCGTCTCAAACACATCCGGAAACGACGCGATGCCGAGCGCCGGGCGGCGGATGCCGACGCGGTTATGCGCATTGCAGAACAGATCCTGTGCTGCGGCAGGATGCAGATAAACAGGCCTGCTGCCATCCGCCTCCGGCTTTGCCGAGACAGTGCGGAATCCCCCAAGCCGCTCCGGTTCGATGGCATCCAGTGCAGCAGCAATCAGCGTACTTTTTCCGATCTGCACGGGGCCGGTCAGAAAGACGTGCATCGCTATCCCTCCCCTCGCGGCTTTTTCGCGGTCCCGGATCGCTTCGCCCGGTGCAAGATCATCTCCGCCGCGATCGACACAGCGATCTCCGCCGGGGTCTGTCCGAGAATATCAAGACCGATTGGCGCGTGAATGCGGGTGAGGTCTTCCTCTGGAATGCCGTTTTCCATGAGATACGCGCAGGTTGACTTGATCTTATGGCGGCTGCCGATGCAGCCGATATACGTCGCGGGTGAGCGCATCGCCTGCAGCAGCACCTCGCGGTCGGCCTGATGGCCGGGTGTCATGATGCAGACATAATCATTTTCCGTAAGCGTCAGATGTGCGCCGATGTCCAGATAATCGCCGAGAATGACGCGTTCGGCCTGCGGATAGTGTTCCGGCGTAGCAAAATTGGGCCGGTTATCATAGACCACAACACGGAAATCGACCGAGGCCAGCACCGGCACGAGCGCCGCGCCGACATGGCCGCCGCCGAAGATATACGCATAGCCTGCCCGCGTGAGCGGTTCGACATAATAGCGCGGCTCCCCCTTTTTCGTGACCGCATCCGCACAAAGCATCGGACGCAGTTCGCCCAGCGTGATACAATCCGTGAAACGCAGGCCGTGCGCCTCATCATAGGTTCCCATCGCACTGACACAGCCTTCATCCATACGGTAGACAAGCCAGCTGTTCTGATTGCCGTTCAGCAGGTCCAGAATGCCGCACAGAAGCGCGGTATCCGCTTCGGCTTGCGGGTCAAAATACTGGAAGAAGACCGTCACATTGCCGCCGCAGATCATGCCGATGTCCGCGACCTCGTTGGGAGCCAGGCAGTAACCGTGGACGAGGGACTGCTTCGTTTTCAGAACCTCCATCGCCAGCTTCCCGGATTCCAACTCGACCGCGCCGCCGCCGACGGTGCCCTCCGTATGGCCATCGGCGAAGACAGCCATTTTTGCGCCCGCACCGCGCGGCGTGGAACCGGATGAGGCAAGAATGCTGCACAGCACGACGCCCTCGCCCCGCGCGAGCGCCTGCAGCATGGATGTGAAAAGCGCTTTCATACAAGATCCTCCATTCTGATCGTCAGGATGCCAAGCCGCTTGGTCTGCGGCAGATAATATGGATATTGCACATCTTCCGTCCGCCGCAGACGCGGCAGGACGGTTTCGGGTGCAACTGCGCCGGGGTCCTCGTCCCGGCTGTAGATGCGGAAAAACCGGACAGCATCGTCCAGCGATGCAAACGGCTGCCCGTGCTCCAGTTCCTGCGCGTCAAACTCGAACGGAACGCCCATTTCGCGGAGCGTTTCGCAGACGGCGGAAGCCGTCTCGCCGCGAATGGGCTGATCTGTCAGAGAAAACCGGTGCAGATCGTAATTCTTTTTGATGATAATCAGTGTTTTTGCGCACTGCCGGCGCGCGACGGGAAGGATCTCCGCGAGACTTCCAAAAAAGCAGAAGAGCATTGCATCATACTGCGTTCTATCCTCCGATGTCAGCAAATCGCATTGCAGCGGCGTGATGTTCCCAAGCTGCTGTGCATGGATGGTCCGCCGCAGCACGTCCAGCGCCTCGCCGGACACATCAGCAGCAGTGATAGACGCAAAATACGGGCTCAGCGCGGCGGATAGGGCGCCCAACCCGCAGCCCGCGTCGCAGAGCGTCCGGCAGTTTGAAAGCTTGGGCGCGAGAATCGCGGCAAGGCGGGCATGATAATCGTTTCTTTCGTTCGCCGCCTGCATAAACCGGATCATGTCCGGCGTCCAGACAAACATACTTCTATTCCTCCTGGGCGTAGGTAACCGCTGATTGAATCGGCAAGAGTTGTCAGCGAGAGATTTTGTCCCAAATGAAAGTTTGAAAACGCAGGAATACTTTGTGTATTTCAAGTTTTTCAAACTGCACAGTTGGGGCAAAAGCTCCGCTGACAACCGCAGACGATTTAATCATCGGTTACATAGGGCGTACAGACGGAAAAGACTCGGCTTCCGGCCTGCACCTGCGTGACGGCAACCGGAACACCATAGAGCGTCCGCAGAAGCGTCGGGGTCAGCACCTGCCCCGGCGGGCCGAAAGCCAGCACCCGCCCGTCCTTCAGGGCAAGCACCTTCGTTGCGTACCGGAATGCCTGATTCGGCTCGTGTGTGGAAAAAATGACGCTGTAGCCGCTCGCCGACAGGGATTCGATGCGCTGCATGACGCGGAAGCTGTTGCCGTAGTCGAGGCTGGCCGTCGGCTCGTCCATGATGAGCGTGTGCGCGTTCTGGATGAGCGCCCGGCCAAGGAGCATCAGCTGTCGTTCTCCGCCGGAAATGCGCATGCAGCCGCGCGAAGCCAGCGCGCCGATACCAAGTTCGTCCAGAATCCGCAGCGCCGCGTCCATCTGCTCCCGCGAGGGGCGGTCGAACGGCCCAAGCTGCGCGCCGAGGCCCATCAGAACGCTATCGAGCACCGTATGGTCGAACGCCGGGCTGTAGGACTGCGGAATATACGCAAGTTCCGCCGCCAGTGCGCGTCGGGAATAGTCCCGCACGTCGCGGCCCGCGATTTTAACGCTGCCGCGCTTCGGCTCCAGAAAGCCAAGCAAGCAGCGGAACAGTGTGCTCTTTCCCACGCCGTTCGGGCCGAGCACGGCAATGCGCTCGCCCCTGTCCGCACAGAAGCTGACACTTTTTAACACGTCCGTTTCGTCATAGGAAAAAAAGAGATCGGATACCTCAAGCTGCATCCCGCGCGCCTCCCTTCACAATTAAATAAAGGAACAGCGGCGCGCCGACAAGGGCTGTGAGGATGCCGAGCGGAATTTCGCTCGTTGTGAGGCACCGCGCCAGGTCATCGACCAGCATAAGAAAGCTCGCGCCCAGCAGCATCGAGCACGGCAGCAAATGCCTCGTGTTCTGCCCGACGAGCAGCCGGCAGATATGCGGGATCACAAGCCCCACCCATCCGATCATGCCGCTGATGGAGACGCTGGCCGCAGTCGCAAGCGTCGCGCAGACGATGACAGCCAGCCGCAGAAGCTTTGTGTTGACGCCCATGCTGCGCGCCTCAGCTTCGCTGATAGTCAGCAGATTCAGCCGCCAGCGCAGAAAAAAAAGCGGAAGCAGGCCCAACAAAATGGGAACCATCGCAAAGTGCAGATCGTCCAAACGCACAGCGGTCAGCGCGCCCATCAACCAATAGGTGATGGCAGGCAGCTGTTCGTTCGTGTCGGCAACCAATTTAATAAAGGAGGTTCCGGCGGAAAACAGCGAGCCGACCATCACGCCCGCCAGCACCATCGCCAGATTCGAGCGCATACGGCTCAGCCGCCCGACAAGATACGTCAGTCCCACAGCCGCAAGACCGAAGAGGAACGACCCCGCCGTAATCACAGCGTAGCTTGCGCCAAGCAGAATTGCCAACGCAGCACCAAAGCACGCGCCTGTCGATGCGCCAAGAAGATCCGGCGAAACCATGGGATTGCGGAACATGGCCTGATACGACGCACCCGCAGCCGAGAGCGCCGCGCCGATGAGCGCAGCAGACAAAATGCGCGGCAGGCGGATCTGGATGACAACAGAGGCCTCCTCCGGCGTCCATGTGGGTGCGAGGCGCAGACGCCCGCGCGAAATGCCGGACAGCGCCCGGTCAGCCAGCAGCCGTGCAGTCTGAAGCGCTGAGACCCGGTACCGGCCCAGCAGGAACGACAGGAAAAAGACCGCCGCCAGCAATATCAGAAGAATCAGGACACACCGCCTGCCCGTTTTTTCAGGTCTCATCTGCATACTCCAAACAAAAGCGTTGTTTTTCATACCGTATCACCCCGCGCATATTTCTGTCAAGCGCAAGCGCCGGATTTTGATTCGGAATTGCCGAATCTTGTGAAAAAAACTCCGACACGGACGTGCCGGAGAAACGGACTGGAAAAAGCAGATTCACAAAGAACGTTGGCTCGTTCCGTCGAGGCCTAGCACCAAAACGCGAACCAGCGAAGCGTTTGCGTTTTGGAAAGGAGGAAACGGGCTCAGAGGATAAGAGGCTTCGCGCGCAACGCGGGGGCTCGTTCCGTCGAGGCCGTTTCCGACGCACTTTCGGCGGCCATATCTTTTCTCTCGCAAGAGAAAAGATATGGGAAAAAGAGTGCTTGGACGCGTTTGGCGCATCCCGCGGATATAGTTCGGGTTATCACCGAGTTTTTAGTTGTTACGAACACACATACTCATCTTACGGGCACTATGGTACGCGCCGCCTGTTATGGTTCTCCAAATTTGTGGGTAGTTGCGTTAGAATATCTGCGGTAAATTAGCCTTGCAGACAAAATTTGCAGTGCAGCACGAATTTTCCAGAGTCTTGTAGGGACCGATGCCTACATCGGCCCGCTGGGAAGTTCCAAATTCGCCACAGATTTCCGCAAAAGTGGTGTATTCTTCCAGGCCAGCGTGGGCAATCAAATATTCTTCAAATGCCGCACGTCGAGTGCAGCGGGGTCATACTGCTCGAGATATGTCAGCGTATCTGCTGGCGTGGGGCAAAGGGCGTAGATATTCAGGCAGGCGGGGCGGATGAAGTTCTGCTCCACGGCGGACAGGACAAAGGCCTGCATTTTATCATAGAATCCGTTTGTGTTGAGAATGGCGATGGCCGGGTTGTGGCGGCCAAGCTGCTTGAGCGTCAGCACCTCGAAAAACTCCTCGAACGTTCCGAAGCCGCCGGGGGCCATGACGAACGCGTCCGCATGGGCGATCATGGCGGCCTTGCGCTCGGCCATGGTGTCCGTCAGGATAAACTCGGTGCAGCGGTCAAAGAGAATACCGTCTACATTTAAAAAGGACGGCGCGATGCCTATGATCTTTCCGCCCGCGTCCGCAGCGCCGCGTGACGCAGCGCCCATGACGCCCTGCGCGCCGCCTCCATAGACGAGCGTATGGCCATGCTGGGCCAACAGGTGGCCAAATTCCTCTGCCGCATCAAAATATACGCAGTCAAGCGCAGGGCTCGACGCGCCGTAGAGACAAATATTCATGCCTGTTTCTCCATTTGCTGAAGCTGCGCAATCTGCTGCCCGATCTGGCAGACATCCCGATAGGCGCAAACCTCAAAATCGCAGTCCGCCTCGCCGTCTTCTACAAGCACCATCCGTGAAGCGTCGCTCGTGCGGCAGTAACCGCTCAGAATCTGTTCCATCTCAATTCCTCCATATGCACTCAAGTTTTTATTATATATATACTCTTTTTAAAAATCCAGAGTAAATTGCGTATTTTGTCAAAAACGCCTATTTAGGCATTTTTTTATCGATATCTATTGCAGTTTCTTAACGCCTATGCTAAAATTAACAGAATCAAGTACATTCTGTACATAATATATAGAGTTTTTTCTGTATTTTGGGAAAATATGATGCGGCGCTGTTTTTTTGGAGCAGCGCCGCAGGGTGTACATGAAGGGGGTGATGGAAATGGCGATGCAGGAACTCACACAGATTGCCGCAGCGGAGGAACAGGCTCGCGCGATCTGCGAGCAGGCGCGCGCAGAGGCCGCCGAACTGGCCGTACAGGCCGAAAAGGATGGCACAGCCCGTCTGAACGCCGTGATATCCGGCGCGCAGGAGCGCATGCGCGAGGCAAAGCGGCAAGCCGAAAATCAGGCAGCGGCATTTGAAACGGATTTGAACAGCAAAACGGCCGCGCAGTGCCGGGCACTGGAGCAGGCGGCAGCCAGCCGGTCCGGCGCAGCGGCGGCAATGATTGTAGAGAGGATCTGGGACAGCGAATGGCAATCTTAAAAATGAAAAAACTGCGGTTGTGCGGCATCGCGGAGGAACAGACACAACTCATTCGTGAGTTGCAGCTGCTCGGAAGCGTCGAGATCGGCTCACCCGAGGCGCTGACCGGGGCACAGCAGACGCAGATCTTTCGCGCCGGAGACAGCAGCAGCGCGGACGCGCTGAGCCGGACATCCGCCGCACTCGCCTCCGCGCTGGAAACACTCAAGCAGTATGAAACAAAAAAAGGCGGTCTGTTCTCCGCCCGCCCGGAAAAGACGCTCGACGAGTTGTTTGACGACGATGCGTACAGCGCAGCCATTCAGACAGCACAGGAGGCACTGGACACGCAGGATGCGCGCAGCCGCAATCAGGCAGAAAAAAGCAGACTCTCGGCACTTCGTGAAAGCTTTGTGCCATGGCAGACGCTCGATTTGCCGCTGGAGTCAAACGGAACGCAGCACACGCGCGTGCTGATCGGCACCGTCCCGGCGCAGACAGGATTTGACGCGCTGCGCGAGGCTGTTTACGAAGCCGCAGGCGAGGCGCAGATCGAAATGGTCAGCGCCGACCAGCAGAGTCTGTATCTGCTGGTGATCGTCTACAAAGGCGCGTATGATGCCGCAGCGTCTGCGCTGCGCGAATCCGGCTTCACACAGACCTGCTTCGACGGCGTAACAGGCACGGCGGCAGAAAACATCCGCCTGACGGATGAAAAGCTTGCCGCCTGTGAGCAGGAGGACAAGCGCCTGACAGACAAACTTACAGCGCTTGCAGGCGAAACGCCTGCCATCCGGCTTGCGGCCGACCGCTGCACGCAGGAGATTGCAAAAGCGCAGGCCGCCGACCGGCTGGCGCACTCGGAGCGGACGTTCTGTTTGGACGGCTGGGTTCCGTGTGAGGACGTTGGGAAGCTTGAAACACTGCTGGAGCACTACTGCTGCGCATGGGAGTTGGAAGACCCGTCGCCGGAGGAATATCCGGACGTACCGGTCAAACTCAAAAACAACAAGCTGACATGGCCCTTGAACATGGTCACGGAGATGTATTCGCTCCCCGCCTATGACGGCGTAGACCCGAACCCGCTCATGGCGCCGTTTTTCATTCTGTTCTACGGCATCATGATGGCGGACATGGGCTATGGACTTCTGATGATCCTCGCATCGATCATCATCACGAAAAAGTCCCGGCCCAAGGGCACGAGCGGACAGATGTTCGGACTCATGTTCTCCTGCGGCATCAGCACATTTATCATGGGTGCGCTGACGGGCGGCTTCTTCGGCGATTTCCTGCCGCAGCTGGTCGGCATCATCAACCCCGACACGACGTTCAAGGCGCTCCCCGCGCTCTTCACCCCGCTCGACGACACGATCACGATCCTGATCGGCGCCATGGCGCTCGGCTTTGTCCAGATCGTGACCGGCATGGCCATCAGCTTCGTCGAGAAGATCAAAAAAGGGCAGATCATGGACGCCGTCTGGGAAGAGCTTACCTGGTGGGTCGTGTTCGCGGGCATCGCGTGCATGGCGCTCGGCGTGACGAACATCGTTTTGTATGTCGGACTCGGCATGGTCGTGGTCGGTTCCGGCTGGAGCGCGAAGGGCTTCGGCAAGGTCACGGCGATCTTCGGCTCGGTCTACAACCATGTGACGGGCTACTTCGGCGACATTCTTTCGTATTCCAGACTGATGACCCTGATGCTGGCGGGCTCTGTCATTGCGTCGGTCTTCAATACGCTCGGCGCGATCCCGGGGAACGTGGTGTTCTTCCTGCTCGTGTCGGTAGCCGGCAATGGACTCAACTTCGCGCTGAACCTGCTGAGCTGCTACGTCCACGATCTGCGTCTGCAGTGTCTGGAATACTTCGGCAAATTCTATAAGGACGGCGGCAAGCCGTTCGCGCCCCTGGCGATCAATACAAACTATGTAGACATTCAATCTTAAGGAGGAACTCTATCATGCAAGCATTTTTTGACGCTTTCGGCGGTCTGGCTCTGGCGCTTCTGGGCGCGGGTCTTGCGGCGGCGCTTTGCGCCATCGGTTCGGCAAAGGGCACCGGCATGACCGGTGAGGCTGGCGCAGGTCTTCTGTGCGAGGATCCGGCAAAGTTCGGCAAGGTTCTGATCCTTCAGGTCATCCCCGGCACGCAGGGTCTATACGGCCTCGTCGTGTGGTTCTTCGCCATTTTCCGCATGGGCCTGCTGTCCGGTTCTCTGCCCGAGTTGACCGTTACACAGGGTCTGCAGTATTTCGTCGCGTGCCTGCCCATGGCGCTCGGCGGCATGATCTCCGCGTTTGCACAGGGCCGCGTGGCCTGCGCGTCCATCAATCTGCTGGCCAAGAAGCCTGATCATTGGTCCAAGGGCATGGTGCTGTGCGTCACGGTCGAGTTCTATGCGATTCTTTCCCTGCTCGCCTCCATGCTGATGATCATCAATATCAGCAAGTAACCCCACAGGAGAGGGTAAAACAATGAACGGAATTGAGAAAATTTCCGCCCGTATTCTTGCCGATGCCGAGACCGAAGCTGCCGCAATCCGCGCGCAGGCTGAGGAAAAGGCGGCGCAGATCCGCACAGACTATGACCGCAGGATTGAGAGCGAACAGCAGCGTCTGACGGCGGAGGCACAGGCCGAGGCCGAAAAGCAGCTTGCGCGCGATCAGGGCGCGGCCAGAATGGCTGCGCGGCGGCAGCTGCTCGAAACGAAGCAGTCACTCGTTGACGCAGCCTTCCGGCAGGCAGAGCAGCAGCTTCTCTCGCTCCCCGAAGCAGAGTATATCAAACTCTGTGCGCAGCTTGCCGCGCAGGCAAGCGCAACCGGGTACGAAGCGCTGATCTTCTGCGAAGCAGACCGTAAGCGGGTGGGGCAGGCCGTAACGGAGCAGGCGAATGCGCTGCTTCAAAAGGCCGGGAAGCCCGCGGAACTGACGCTTTCCGCCGAAACGCGGCCGATGTGCGGCGGCGTTGTGCTGAAGGACGGGCTGATTGAGACAAACTGCTCGATCGGCACGATGGTAAGCGGCCTGCGGCCCGCGCTTTCCGGTAAGGTCGCGGCCTGCCTGTTTGGCTGAGGCCGGGAGGCTGACGTGACGGAACAAAAAAAGAAAGTAAAGGCGTGTAAGGACACCGACTATCTGTTTATTTCGGCGTATCTGCGCGCAAAAGAGCCGCAGCTGCTCACCGAAGAGAAGGCCGTGCGCATGCTCTCGTCCTCTGTACAGGAGGCGGCGCGAACCTTAGAGGGCTGCGGCTATGCCGACGTACTGACCATCGGGCTCGACAAAGCGCTGAACGACCGGCGCGCCGCCGTATTTTCCGAGGTAGAGACGCTTGCACCGAAGGACGGCGTCGTGGCGCTGTTCCGCATGCGCTATGACTATCACAACGCCAAGACCATCGTCAAAGCTGAGGCTATCGGAACAGACCCAACGCCTCTGCTCTCCGGCGCAGGACGTTCGGAGGCGCAGGCGCTCAAAACCGCCTATGAGACAGGCGAGGCCGGAAGTGTTCCGCAGGCCGTTCTGACCGCAATGCAGACTGCGCGCGATGCACTCTCGAGAAGCGCCGACCCGCAGCTGGCCGATCTAATCCTCGACCGCGCGTATTTCGCCGAATATCATGAAACAGCTACGCAGGTCGGAAGTGCGTTCCTGATGGGCTATGCACAGCTGCAGGCTGACAGCGCAAACCTGCGCGCCGCCGTGCGCGCGCGTCGTATGCACAAGGACGCCGCGTTTTTAAAGAGCGTCCTCGTTCCCGGTGGGAGCATTCCGGCAGAGGAGATCTGCCAGTCGCTTGCGCAGGACGAGCCGTTTGCGCCGCTGTTTGCGAATAGCGCGCTCTTCGCTGCCGCGCAGGCGGGCGACGAGTCGCAGACGGGGTCGCTGACCGCGTTTGAGCGGCTGTGCGACAACACGCTCACGGCATATTTTGCAAAAGCGAAGTCGGTCGTATTCGGTGAGCAGGTCGTGATTGCCTATCTCTGTGCGCTGGAAAATGAAATTTCAGCGGCCCGCATGATCGTAAACGGCCTGCAGGCGGGACTGCCCGCCGACACGATCCGCGCACGGCTGCGGGATCTGTATCAATGAGCGAGGTGAGCGGTATGTATAAAATCGCAGTTCTGGGTGAACGCGAGAGCGTCATGGGCTTTGCGGCTCTGGGCCTCACCGTGTTTCCCGTGAATTCCGCCGAGGAAGCGGCGGAGGTCTTTCACCGCCTCACGAGGCAATCCGACGCATACGCGATCATCTATGTGACCGAGACGTATGCCGAGGCGCTGCACGCGCAGATCGAGAAATACGCCTCCAGCGTCACCCCGGCGGTCATTTTGATCCCCGGTGCGGGCGGCTGCAAGGGACTCGGCATGAATGCGCTGAACGCCGCCGTCGAACGCGCAGTAGGCTCCAATATCCTTTAAACAGCATCCTTGAATTTTAGAAAGGATTCGATGAAATGTCAGGTAGAATTGTAAAGGTATCCGGCCCGCTTGTTGTCGCCGAGGGGATGGAAGACGCCAACATGGCGGATGTCGTCCGCGTCGGCAAGCAGCAGCTGATCGGTGAGATCCTGAATATGACGGGCGGCTCGGCCTCCATTCAGGTCTATGAGGAAACGAGCGGCCTCGGCCCCGGCGCCGAGGTCACAACGACCGGCATGCCCCTCTCTGTCGAGCTCGGCCCGGGCATGCTTGAAAATATTTACGACGGCATTCAGCGCCCCTTGACCGAGATCCGCGACCGCTGCGGTGAGACCATCGCCCGCGGCGTACAGGTTCCGGCGCTGAACCGTGAAAAGAAGTGGGCCTTCACGCCCACGGTCAAGAAGGGCGACAAGGTTTCCGGCGGCGACGTGATTGGCACCGTGCAGGAGACGAGCGCCGTTCTGCACAAGATCATGGTGCCGCCCAAAATGGCAGGCACCGTCAAGGAGATCCAATCCGGTGAATTCACCGTCGAGCAGACGGTCTGCGTACTGGAAACGGAAAAGGGCGAGGAGAATTTAAGCCTCATGCAGAAGTGGCCCGTGCGCGTGGCCCGTCCGTATGACCGGAAATTCACCCCCTCGCAGCCGCTTATGACCGGCCAGCGCATCATTGATACCATGTTCCCGCTGGCAAAAGGCGGCACGGCGGCGGTTCCCGGCCCGTTCGGCTCGGGCAAGACCGTTGTGCAGCACCAGCTGGCAAAATGGTCGGACGTTGACATCGTCGTCTACATCGGCTGCGGCGAACGCGGCAACGAGATGACCGACGTTCTGATGGAGTTCCCGGAGCTGCACGACCCCAACACCGGCGAACCGCTGATGAAGCGCACGGTTCTGATTGCAAACACCTCCGACATGCCGGTTGCGGCGCGTGAAGCGTCCATTTACACCGGCATTACCATCGCAGAATATTTCCGTGACATGGGTTATGACGTCGCCGTTATCGCCGACTCTACCTCCCGCTGGGCTGAGGCGCTGCGTGAAATGTCGGGCCGTCTGGAAGAGATGCCCGGCGAAGAAGGCTATCCCGCGTATCTGGCTTCGCGTCTGGCGCAGTTCTACGAACGCGCAGGCTGCGTCGAGTGCCTCGGCGCGGACGAGCGGCGCGGTTCGCTGACCGCCATCGGCGCGGTCTCCCCTCCGGGCGGCGATATTTCGGAGCCCGTTTCGCAGGCAACGATGCGCATCGTCAAGGTCTTCTGGGGTCTGGACGCGTCGCTGGCCTACGCGCGCCATTTCCCGGCCATCAACTGGCTGACGAGTTATTCACTGTACCTCGACACGCTCAAGGGCTGGTGCGATGAAAATCTGGGACGCGGGTTTATGCAGAACCGCGGCCGCGCCATGGCGCTTTTGCAGAAGGAAGCGGAATTGCAGGAAATCGTCAAGCTGGTCGGTCAGGATGCGCTGTCCCCGGCGGACAACCTGACGCTGGAGTCCGCGAAGATGATCCGCGAAGACTTTTTACAGCAGAACGCTTTCCTCGAAAACGACCAGTATTCGTCGTTTGACCGGCAGGCACGGCTGCTGGAACTGATTCTTCGCTACAAAGACCTCTGCGACGCAGCCATCAAACGCGGTGCGGATATCTGGAAGCTTTATTCCATCGCAGCCCGCGCCGCCATTGGCCGCGCGAAAACCGTTCCGGCTGACCTGTATCGGGACGCCTACGCGAAAATCGTGGCCGACATGGAGCAGCAGATCGAAGAAGTTGCAAAGGAGGCTGAGGCTGAATGATCCGCGAATACCGTACCATCCGTGAGGTCTCCGGGCCTCTGATGATCGTCAAAAACGTCGAGGGCGTCACCTACGACGAACTGGCCGAGCTGGAGTTGCCGAACGGCGAAGTTCGCCACTGCAAGGTTCTGGAATGCAACGGCGATACTGCCGTCGTCCAGCTGTTTGAAAATTCCGCCGGCATCAACCTGAAGGACAGCAAGATCCGCTTCCTAGGCCATCCGCTGGAGTTGGCCGTGTCCGAGGATATGCTTGGCCGCGTCTTCGACGGCATGGGCCACCCGAAGGACGGCGGCCCCGAGGTTCTGGCCGCCGAGATGAAGGACATTAACGGTCTGCCGATGAACCCCGCCGCGCGCGATTACCCGAACGAATTTATCCAGACCGGCATTTCCACGATCGACGGTCTGAACACCCTTGTCCGCGGCCAGAAGCTGCCGATTTTCTCCGGCTCCGGTCTTCCCCATGCACAACTTGCCGCGCAGATCGCGCGTCAGGCAAAGGTTCTGGGCGACGACGCTTCCAACTTTGCCGTCGTCTTCGCCGCCATCGGTATTACGTTTGAGGAATCGGAGTTCTTCATTCAGGAATTCCGCCGCACAGGCGCCATCGACCGCACCGTCGTTTTCTCGAACCTTGCCAACGACCCGGCGGTTGAGCGTATCGCAACACCGCGTATGGCGCTGACTGCCGCCGAATACTTGGCCTTTGAATGCGGCATGCACGTTCTGGTCATTATGACCGATATCACGAACTACGCCGAGGCGCTGCGCGAGGTTTCCGCTGCGCGCAAGGAAGTCCCCGGCCGCCGCGGCTATCCCGGCTATCTCTATACCGACCTTGCAACGCTCTATGAGCGTGCGGGCCGCCGGATCGGCAAGAAGGGCTCCATCACCCTCATCCCAATCCTGACCATGCCGGAGGACGACAAGACGCACCCCATCCCCGACCTGACCGGCTATATCACAGAGGGCCAGATCATCCTCAGCCGCGATCTGTACCGCAAGGGCGTCATCCCCCCCGTGGACGTGCTGCCTAGCCTGTCTCGACTGAAGGACAAGGGCATTGGCCCCGGCAAGACGCGCGAGGACCATGCAGGCACGATGAACCAGCTGTTCGCCGCCTATTCCGCCGGCAAGGACGCGAAGGAACTTGCGACCATCCTTGGTGAAAGCGCCCTCTCTCCTACCGACCGTCTGTACGCGAAATTTGCCGAAGAATTTGAACAGCGCTACGTCAGTCAGGGCTACGAGGAAAACCGCTCCATTGAGGAAACGCTGAACATCGGCTGGGAACTGCTGTCCATTCTGCCCGAAACGGAACTCAAGCGCATCAAGCCGGAGTTCATCGAAAAATACCTGCCCAAAAAGCAGGCGTAAGGCGGTGTTCGCATGGCCAGTAAAACGATCAATCCGACCCGGATGGAACTCACGCGGCTCAAGGGCCGCCTGCGCACGGCTGTGCGCGGCCACCGGCTGCTCAAGGACAAGCGCGACGAACTGATGCGGCAGTTTTTCCTGATCGTGCGGAAAAATAAGGAACTGCGCGCCAAGGTCGAGAAGGGCATCGAGGAAGCCAACCGCGCCATGACCGTCGCGTCAAGCGTGATGTCCCCCGAAATGCTCCAGCAGGCGCTTTTGTACCCCAAGCAGTCGGCAACACTGGACATGACGTTCCAGAACATCATGTCCGTCTCCGTCCCGGTCTACGCGTTCCACACCAAAAGCGAGGACGCCGCTTCCATCTATCCCTACGGCTTCGCACAGACGTCTGGCGAACTGGACGACGCACTGGGTGCGCTGGCCTCCGTGTTTCAGGATATGCTGGAACTGGCGCAGGCCGAAAAGAAGACGCAGCTGCTCGCCTCCGAAATTGAGAAGACCCGCCGCCGCGTCAACGCGCTGGAATATGTCATGATCCCGGAAATGGAGAAGAACATCAAGTATATCTCCATGAAGCTTGAAGAAAACGACCGCGCCACCAAGGTCCGCCTGATGAAGGTCAAGGATATGGTGCTCAAGGACGCACACGAATTTGAAGCCTAAACCAGCAAAAACCGCCCCAGCCATGCACGCATGGCTGGGGCAGTTCTATTTGTGCAGCATCTAAAACGATTACTGCTTCTTTCCGCCCCAGAGTTCACTGAGAACCGTAGATCCGAGAACAAGGACGGCTCCCGTCAGACCGGCTGGGGACAGCGGCTCATGCAGGACGAGCGCGGAGAGAATCAGGGCTGTAATGGGATCGAGATAACTCATGAGCGCGACCGTCTGCGTCGGCAGGCGAACCATCGCGCCGAAATACATCGCATACGGAATCGCCGTATGCGTCAGCGACACCAGAAGCATCAGTCCGGCGGAGAGCGCCGTCAGATGCAGGTCGGAAAATCCGCCTGTCAGTGCCAGATACGGCACCATGACCAGTCCCGCCGCGCCAAGCTGCACAATGGTTTTGTCGTATGCGTCCATCCGGGAGAGTGTTTTCCGGTTCACGGCGGTGATAGAAGCGTACAAAACTGCCGAGCCGATGGCAAGTGCAATACCGGTCAATGTCCCGTCCGGCAGCGTACCGCCGTCCAGGACGCCTGAGACGAGCACCATTCCGCACGCCGCCAGCGCCACGCAAACAAGCTGCCGCGCCATGTGAACTGCTCGCGGAAGACAAGCGGTGAGGCCAGAATCAGCATCACCGGAGCCGTGTAATAGCAGAGCGTGGCAACAGCGATGCTTGTGTAGCGGTACGCCTCAAACAGCAGCATCCAGTTAAAGCCGATCATGCCGCCGGAGATGAGCAGCGGCAGAAGATACCGACGAATAGAGGCCGTGTCCGGTTTTTTGCCGCGCAGCCGCTGTAGAAGCAGCAGCAGAACGCAGCCCAGCAGCCCGCGGAAGCAGGCGATCACGCCGCTCGGCAAATCGATAAACCGGCGCAAAAGGCCAATAGTACCAAAGACGAGCATGCTGACAGCAAACGGCAGGCGGGCAGAGCATTCTGTTTTTTCTTTTCTCATGGCTTACTTCCCGAAAAATGCAAGATTGAGATCCACGTCGCCATCAATGCCATCGACCGTGCCTGTGGCAGAGTACTGCCACAGATCAAAGTGGTAGGCAAACGACGGCGTATCATTATATTCGGCCAGCCAGAATGTATACGTCTGCAGGCTTGGCAGGTGCAGTTCCTCATAGCCAAGCTGCTGGTTGAAATAAAGTCCGGCCTGATAGCCCGCGTTTCGGATTTCGGTGCAGAACGTATCGGTCACAGTGGTCAGCGACGCCAGATCCATGGTGTCGCTGCGCGCTTCGGAACCGATCTTCTCCCAGTCGAAGAAAACCGGGAACGCAAGCTGATAGCCGGAGATCCGGTCCAGCACAAACCGTGCTTCTTCTCGCGCCTCCTGCTCATCGATGGCCTGCGAGAAGAAATACACACCCACGTCAAGCCCGGCGTCGATGGCGCCCTCCAGATTCTGCTCGAAATACGCATCCTCCTGAATAGTGCCCTCCGTATACCCGCGGTAGCCGACACGGAGAATGACAAACTGTATGCCGCTTTCCGCAACGCGCTGCCAGTCGATCTCCTGCTGATGGGCGGAGACATCAATGCCGATTTGACTGGTCACAGTATCGCTTTCATAGTGCAGAAATCCGCCGTCCATATAAAAGCAGGACGGATCATATGTATTTTGCGGAATCTCCTCCGTCTCGTCCACCACGCTGGGTTCGACCGGCGTAAGCTGTTCATAATCTTTTGCGCTGACCGTCGCGTTCGCACCATAGTGAAACAGGCGGCTCAGCAGCGCAGCCAGTCCCCAGAGCACAAGCGCTGCCAGCAACACAAAAATCAGAATCATCAGCCCCCGGGATCGCCGCGCACGTTTGCTTGTTTGACGCATAATTTGACCCTCTGTTACAAAATATATCGGATTATATCATATTTTCGTCCAAAAGCCAAGCGGCTTGTCTTTTCCCGGAATGTATGCTATATTGTATTAGTTACACGATCAATCAAAAGGAGGCGAACGCGTGGACAATATGGAACGCAGGCAGAACGAGGAACTGCTGGAGGCGCGCAGACTGCGGCGGCAGGAGCAGAAGCGCCGGCTTCTCATGCGGCAGCGGGTACTGGCCGTTGTTTTGCTTGTGATCGTGATCCTGTCTTTGATTCTCATTCTGCGCGGCTGCCGCAACCGGCGTGAACACCCGGAACTCTATGTCAAAAAAGACAGTGCACTGGAATTGCAGACCGAGCCGGACGCGACTGTCAACATTGCCGCCGTCGGCGACATTATGATCACCGACGATCTGCTTGCCGACGCCAAGCAGCCGGACGGCAGCTATCAGTTTGCCGAAAGCTTTGCCGCCGTATCCGGTTACACGCTCTCGGCCGACTTCACCATCGGCAATCTCGAATGCAATTTCTGCGGCGAGCCGTACGCCGGAAAGCCGGACTATCGTGCGCCGGATTCACTTGCCACGACGCTTTCGACCATTGGCTTCGATCTTTTGCAGACAGCCAATACCTGTTCTATTCAGAACGGCCTGTCCGGGCTGCAGAGCACCATTGACACGCTCACAAACGCGGGCATCGACCATGCCGGCACCTATACGAGCGAGGCCGAACGCACGCAGAACGGCGGCGTCGTGCTTAAGACTGTCAGCGGTATGAAGATTGCGATCGTTGCCTATACGAAGGGCCTCGGTGGCCTCCAGCTGCCAGAGGGCGCGGAGTACGCGGTGAACCTGCTCTACAAGGATTACAGCACCGACTACAACAAACTCGACATGAGCGCCCTTCTGGACTCGGTAGACGCGGCGAAGTTGCTCAAGCCTGATATCATCCTCGTCATGCTCCACTGGGGCAGCGAAGCGACGCTGGAGCCTACCAAAACGCAGGAATCCATCGCAAAACAGCTGTTCGAGCGCGGCGCAGATGCAATCATCGGTTCGCACAGTCACTTAGTCGGCAGAATGGAGACGATGGATATCACGACAGACGACGGAAAGGAGAAGACCTGCTTCGTGGCCTACAGCCTCGGCAATTTCTTCTCCAGCCAGAACAGCAGCTATGCCAGCGGCTGCGAGGAGTCAGTCATTCTGAATCTGCAATTCACCAAAAACGGCGAGACAGGCGAAACAACGCTGACAAATGCAAGTTATACACCGTTGTACCTGCTCGACAGCGGCAAGGATGCCGACGGCAGCCGCTACGAAATTCTCCCCATCCGTACAGCCATCGCCTCCGGCCTGTTCCCCAAGGAGACAGACCGCCTGACAAACGCCATCAGCCGCCTGCGCACAAGAACAGAATCGGACTTTGATTCCGGTAAATAAAAGTTCAACACACCCCTAGTCACTCCGCATGACAAGGGGTGCGTTTTTGCAACGCCATCAGGTTTGGTGCATCTAGGGTGTATCTGAAAACTCCCAACGCACCCGGACAGCGGGCCTTTTTGCGGTGCGCCGCGTCATTTTTCCTTGAAATACGTCAGTATTCCTGCGAAAAAATGTCTTGCGCAACGCAAAAATCCCTCGCTGCCGGTCACATCATGAGTTTTCAGATACACCCTAGGCAGTCAGCTGCGTTAGACGCACAATCTCGGTGGGCAGACGGCATCGGCCCTTACAACGCAGCCGCAAAATCGATAAGCCCAATAAAGAAACCGCCCGCTGCCAAATGGCAGCGGGCGATCTGAACGATTAGAACTTAGTGACCGGCATTCATCTGTGCAGCGACTTCGGCAGCGAAGTCTTCCTGCTTCTTCTCAATGCCCTCGCCCTTCTCGAAGCGAACAGCATCGACGAACGTGACCTTGCCGCCCAGAGCCTTGGCTGCGGAGTCCATGTACTGCTCAACAGACATGGAGCCGTCCTTGACAAAGGCCTGCTGCAGCAAGCAGTTCTCCTCGTAGAACTTGTTCAGCTTGCCGGCAGCGATCTTCTCCTTGACCTGCTGGGGCTTGGTAGCCATCTTCGGGTCGTTGTCCATCTGCGCGACGAGAACCTTCTTCTCCTCGGCGATGACATCCTCGGTGACGAGGCTCTTGTCCCAGAAGCGGGGATTCAGCGCAGCGATCTGCATGGCGACGTCCTTGCCGATGGTGGTGGCGTCGATGCCGCCCTCAACCGCGAGGTTGACCAGCACGCCGATCTTGCCGCCTGCATGGACATAGGACACAGTGGTGTTCTTGTCGAAGCGGGCAAAACGGCGGATCTGCAGATTTTCGCCGATGGACATAACCTTCTCAGGCAGAACCTCGGAAACCTTCAGTTCGGTGCCGGGATAGGTGCAGTCCTTGATAGCCTCAACGTCGGCGGGATTGTTCTCCAGAACAACCTGGCAGATATCCTTGACGAACTGAACGAACGGAGCGGACTTCGCGCAGAAGTCAGTCTCGCAGTTGACCTCGACCATGGCGCCGACGCCGCACTTTTCGCAGACAGTCGCGTAAGCCATGCCCTCAGCCGCGATGCGGCCGGCCTTCTTAGCAGCCTTGGCCAGACCCTTTTCGCGCAGCCATTCAACAGCCTTGTCCATATCGCCGTCGGTCTCGGACAGCGCCTTCTTGCAGTCCATCATGCCGACATTGGTCATTTCACGCAGTTTCTTGACATCAGCAGCAGTAAATGCCATTGTAAATTCCTCCTGTTTTTATCTTTTGAAAAGCGCCCGTCATGCGGCGGGCGCTATAAATATTACGGATTATTCAGCGGCTGCGGGAGTTTCCTCGGCTGCGGGAGCCTCGGTGTTCTCTTCACCCTGACGGCCTTCGGTCACGGCATTGGCCATGGTGGCTGCGATCAGGCGGATGGCGCGGATAGCGTCATCGTTGCCGGGGATAACATAGTCAACTTCGTCCGGGTCACAGTTGGTGTCAACGATGGCAACAATGGGAATGTGCAGCTTGCGGGCTTCGGCGATAGCGTTGCGCTCCTTGCGCGGGTCAACGATGAACAGCGCGCCGGGCAGCTTCTTCATTTCCTTGACGCCGCCGAGATACTTCTCAAGTTTGGCGATCTCGCCCTGATGCTTGATGACTTCCTTCTTGGGAAGCATTGCGAACGTGCCGTCGGCTTCCATCTTCTTCAGCTGGGCCAGACGGTCGATACGGGTGCGCATGGTGCGGAAATTCGTCAGCATGCCGCCGAGCCAGCGGGCGTTGACGTAGTACTGGCCGACACGCTCAGCCTCTTCCTTGATAGCGTCCTGTGCCTGCTTCTTGGTGCCGACGAACAGGATGGACTGGCCGTTTGCTGCCAGATCACGGACAAAGTTATAGGCCTCTTCCAGCTTCTTGACCGTCTTCTGCAGGTCAATGATGTAGATGCCGTTGCGCTCCGTGTAGATATACGGGGCCATTTTCGGGTTCCAGCGACGGGTCTGATGACCGAAGTGGACGCCAGCTTCGAGAAGCTGCTTCATGGATACGACTGCCATTGTGTGTTCTCCTTTTGTTTTTGACCTCCACTGGGCTGACCGCTTCCATCCCGAAGGACACGAGAAAGCGCCACCGCCCGGTGTGTGGTGTAGTAATGTCGCCGTTTTCGCACAGCGCCTTGATATTATAGCGGAAAAGCGCTCCAAATGCAAGTGTTTTTTCACGAAAACCCCTGCATTTTTTGCGCTTTTTACCGGCTTAAAAGAGGCTCCGCTTCTTGCGCGGCGTCCGCCACTCGGAAAGCGGCCCATCGACCAGGATTAGATCGTCTCCGATGCGTTTGATACACAGCCACGGGATCACATAGTCGTCCTCCCGGCCGAACAGCCCCAGAAACCGGCACGGCCCCGGTACAATCAGCGCCGTCACGCGTCCGCAACAGATATCGACCACCAGATCGTTCACATAGCCCAGCCGCGCTCCCTCGCACACATGGATTACTTCCTTGTCCCGCAGTTCCTGAAACCGGTTCGTCATCGCACAAGCCCCCTTTGCAGGAAGTATATGCGGCAGGCATTCCGAATATGAGGCGTCAGGATGGCAGAATTGCTTTTCGGATGGAGCGGATGGCGCTTTTTTCAAGGCGCGACACCTGTGCCTGCGAGATGCCGATCTGGCCTGCGACCTCCATCTGCGTTCGGCCTGCCTCGAAACGCAAGGCCAGAATGCGCTTTTCGCGCTCCGACAGATGAGAAATGGCCTCGCGCAGCGTGATGGATTCGATCCACTGCTCGTCTGTGTTCTTCCGGTCGCGCACCTGATCCATGACAGTCAGCGCGTCGCCGCCCTCGGAATAGACCGGCTCGTAAAGCGAAACGGGTGCGGTGATGGCGTCGAGCGCGGCGGTGATCTGTGCGGGCGGCAGGTCGAGCGCCTGCGCGATCTCGTCGATCGACGGCTCACGACCGTTTGCATCCGTCAGCTGCTGTCTGCACTGCAAAACACGATAGGCCGTATCTCGAAGCGACCGGCTGACGCGGATGGGACTGTAATCGCGCAGGTACCGCCGCAGTTCGCCCGCGATCATCGGCACGCCGTAGGTCGAAAAGCGGACGTTTTTCGTGGTGTCAAAATTGGCGATGGCCTTCAAAAGCCCGATGCAGCCGACCTGAAACAGATCGTCCGGGTTCTCGCCCCGGCTCAGAAACCTCTGCACCACCGACAGAACCAGCTTGAGATTTCCCTCCACGAGCCGGCTGCGTGCCTCCATATCCCCCTGCTGCGAACGCTCGATCAGCCGCATCATTTCTGCGTTTGAGAGCGTTTGCAGCTTCGATGTATTGATGCCGCAGATCTCGACCTTTCCCTGCATATCTGCTACCTCCGATCTTCCGTTTCCGGATATATCGTCAGTATTTCCCGGCTTTCCCATTTGATACAGAAAACTTCCGGGCAGATTCCGAACTTTTTCGCGGATTTTATCCCCATGCAGTTGACGATAATCCTTTCTGTCCTGTCAACGTAAAAAGGGAACTCCGGTTATCTGAAACCGCATTTGAACAAAAAAAGTTCATAAAACATAGGTGTTGACAACTCTGTTGACAGTGTGAAAAACTTTTGAACACCAATCGTTTTTCCACATTTCCACATCGTTATCAACACCCGTCTGTTTGCCGAAATTTGTTCTACCGGGGACATAATATAGTTTACATAACTATATTTCGACCTTTTACGACAAAAAAGCCGGAATTTCGCCCAGCGACAAGCTGCGGTGCAGCGCCAGATTACAGCCGTAGCCGATGAGTCTGCCCATCTCACGCACACGCGCGTCCACATCCTGCAGTGTAACCATTACGCCCTGCGGCACATCAAGTTCCAGTTCCGCCTGCCGGAACAGACTGAAGGCATCCACGACCGTCGGCACGCCCACAGCCACGACCGGGACACCCAGCGTCCGCCGGGAAAACTCGTGCCTGCTGTTTCCTACCCCGGAGCCTGGCACGATGCCGCTGTCCGAAAGCTGAACGGTACGGAACAGCCGTCCCGGCTCCGCTGCTGCCAGCGCATCGATCACGATCACAACATCGGGCTGCGCGGTCTGCATGGCACATTTTACTAGTTCCAGACTCTCGATACCCGTCTGCGCCAATACCCCCGGCTGGCAGGCTGCGACGCGCATGAGCCCCGGCAGCGCCTCACCCTGCCCGGCCTGCAGATGGTGTGTGACAATCAGGTTTTTCACAGCCTCCGGGCCGATTGCATCCGGCGTGATGTCCCGGTTGCCGAGTCCGACGACGAGCGCCTGCCTGCACGGTCCCAGCAGTTCACGCAGCGCTCGCCCTACTGTCCGCGCGGCATTGGAAAAGCTGCCCGGTTCCCGGCGCGTGAGCGCCTCGAGTTCCGCCGTGATATACGTTCCGCGCGGCTTGCCGAGCGCCTGCTCTCCCTCTGCGCTCGTGATCTTTACGACTGTCATGCGCACGCCATGCCGCTCTTGTTCGCGCGCAATGACGCCGGAAAGCTTCGTCTGCTCCTGCGCGGAGCGCTCATACAATGCCTTGGCCTCCATTGCCAGATCTGTTCTTGGCTGCATAGACTCACCTCTCGGCTAGTTTTTCTCCGAAAACGGAGATTATGTGAAAAAAATTTTTTAAAATCTCCGAAAAAAAGATTGATTTTATCGGACTATGCCGCTATAATATATTTCTGCATGAAACGGTATCTGTTTCTATATTCACGCTATTGGAGGAGGTGTAGTTATGCCCAACATTAAGTCTGCGAAGAAGAGAGTTCTGATTGCCAAGGTCAACAACGAGCGCAACAAGGCTGACAAGTCCGCCCTGAAGACCACCCTGAAGAAGTTTGAAGCTGCCGTCACGGAAGGCAATCGTGAGCAGGCCGATAGCGCTTACCAGGCTGCAGTTCAGTCCATCGACAAGGCTGCCGGCAAGGGTATTCTTCATAAGAATGCTGCCGCCCGCAAGAAGAGCCAGATCACACTGAAGATGAACAAGCTGGCCTGATGCCGAATGCTGCGAAATAAATGCCCCTCGGGAGTTTCTCTTCGGGGGGATTTTTCGCGCGCTTTTTTAGGTCTTGCCTTGCGGAAGAACATTAAAATACTATATAATATAAAATAACCGCTATACCCGCCGCTATGAG
>URAZ01000047.1 GCA_900545925.1 uncultured Eubacteriales bacterium
GGATAGTATCCTGGATAGCTTCTCGACTCCGTCTTTACTGCCGCGGCTCTGATTCTCTCCGCTCGATTCCACTACCGATCGAAAAGAATCGACCATGCGTTGATACAAAAACGGTTGAATGACATATAGATGGCCTATGCTTTCAAACTGATTCAAGCAGTTATTGATTACATTTATATAATTATCCTGAAGTATGGAGGATCCCCTACACACACTTATCAGCTCAGTACGGTAAGTATCCCTTACCTCCCTCCAATCCAGCCCCAGTTCATTTTTTATCGTTTCAAAATATGGGTAATTATCCTCCAACATTTCCCATAAGGCATCATAGTCTTCAAGCGCTTGCTGTTTAGATAGAATTAACTGCTCTCCATCTGAACTAACTTTCAGTGCTGTTTCATATGGGAGTGGAAATTTGTCATAATCAGAAAACCTGTTTGTAGTAGTCTTATCAGGCATTCCCGGAGAATGCTCTGGAATGCTATGATTGGCGATGAACCCATCGCAGGAGCATAAGAGGGGCATTAGCATTGATAAAACTAAGATAAATAACTTATATGGCTTCATGCCTTTATAGTTCCTTTCAAATTCCGGTCATCCTAAGCATAATACTGCGGACAGCAGTTATTTATTAACCATTAGAGACATCCGATGTGCGATTAGCAGACGATTTCGAGCGGCTTGGGATGATAGTTTTCAAAAAGATGCCGGGCAACGCCTAAATCTTGCGCGGCATAGTCAATCCACTGTTTAACTTGCTGATCCATAGAGCAGAACTCCTTTGTGGAATACCTCGTTTTCTACGGTGAACTGATTCTTACGTTCGTCAAAGCGGCTTTTTGTGCCAACCAGAATATCCACAGGGCGCTGCTTCACGCCGCGAATCGCTTTGTATGCAGAAGTGGCTACGGCGTGAAGATCTTTCTCGTTGTCATCTACAATAATGTAGAAGTCAAAATCGCTGTCGGCGTGCGCGGTACCGTTGGCAAAAGAGCCAAACAGATAAACGCCAATCGGCTTGATCTGATCGACAAGCTTTTGCTTTATGACTTCAATCTCATCAATGGGCATGGAACGCACCTCCTTACATCATTCTCATTTATAGTATAGCAAACTGCGGAAAAATAATCAACGAAAACAGGCGGACAACAATTTCAAGAAACCAAGAGGTTCAGTCTGCTGATTCCACACAATCGAAAGACACGGGTTCAATTTTCTCGACTGCCAATGCACATGGCTGCGGCAAGTGTGCGGTCTTGACTTCACTTGGAATTGCGGAAAGCGGCAAATAGACCCGATAGGCTTGCCCCACAGACAGCTGCTTGTTCTTTTCTATGCAGAAGACAAGTTGTTCGCCGTCTGCTTTTTGCAGCGCGACCCTGCGCTGCCGTTGAAACGGAACACTGGAAACCGAAAGACAAATGCCTTCCTCCACGCAATAGCGTTCGTTCACGAGCAGTACATAAAGCTCCGCACAGCGAACGCCGCAGAAAAGCAGCAGCAATGCGCTGAGGATCAGAAATGTCCGTTCGCCGGAGAGCGCGGAAACAATAGCCGCAGCCAGAAACGGCAGACAGAGCAGCAGCGACAGCAGCCACTTCTGCAGCAGTGGTGTGGGCCATGCAAGGATCTTTTTCATATTCAGCACCGCTCAAAGATGATCTGCTTGTGCAGATACAGGTTTGCGATTGCCGCCGAGACAGGGCGCGCCTGCCGGGACGCTGCCATCAGGATGGGCAGATTCTCGCAGGTGGTTAACTCATCGTCATACAGGCAGTCCATGAGCTGCGCATCAGAGTGAAGCGTCCGCACGCCACGCTCTGCGCACTTGATCAGTTCTGCGCTGCTGAGAAGCGCCTGATTTGCCAGCCGCACAATCTGCCGTTCCTCCACGCTGCATTTCGGGCGCGAGAACAGATGGATTGCTTTAGAAAAAGGCATACCGTCCCAAATCCAGAGTTTCAGGAATGCGCCAATCCGCAGGAATGGATTTGCGGAAACCGGCGCGATGTACAGGCAGGAAAGCAGATCATAAAGCGCCTCATACTCGCTGCTGCCGCGCCCCTCCGCGACCAGTCCGCGGGTGACAAGGCGGTCGATGCAGTCGTCCAACGTCCGGCGGGATGTAAACGACAGCCCTCGCGTCAGCTTCAGATATAGTGCATAAATATCCTCAAAGGCGCTGCGGGAGAGGTTGCTGCGGCATTCGCTTGGGTCGATCCGCTGCGCAGTGAGACGTTCATATTCAGCCGCGGAGATCAGAACAGGCTTACCGCCGGCATCCGCGCTCATCAGATAACCAGAACACGGCGAATGACATTTGCAGACACCGCAGGAGATGAAACAGGCATTTCGCCAGTTTCCGCGGCAGGCGGTCAGAAATTCTGCAAGCTGTTGGATGGTTGTCCGCATAGGTTTGTCCTCCAAATCCTTCTACTTTAATACGCACCGCAAAACGACAAAAAGGCCACATGGAGTTGTGAAGTTTTCGTAAATTATGAAAATGAAAACGTCTCGATTGAAAGTCAGGCAGATCGTGCATATAAAAATCGGCCAGCAGCGGAATTGGCTGCTGGCCGAAAGTATGTCTATTTGATTTTTACAGAAGCAATATTTTCTAAAATCATCAGTGCCGCGAGAAGATCGCCTCAAGTGTCTGCAAGACGGCTGCCTTTCGGACATCCTCGTATTTGCAGTCAAATAACTGAAGTTCCAGTTCTCCTGTGCTTGTCAGGATATGAAAGTCTTCCGCGAGTATGCTGCGCAGCAGCTCCGCGAACGGCTCACCCAGAAGATACGGAAAGCCGCCCAGCCGGACGGCGCGCACGTCCAGCAGATTGACCAGCGACACGATTGCGCAGCATAGATCCCTGCCATAGCTTTGCAAACAGGCTGTGACCGCCTCGTCGCCAGCCGCAAATGCCGCCGCAAGCTCCGCGAGCGCCGCCTCATTAGGGTCAGAGCCATAGATATCCTGATAGCTGACGGGAATTCCAGCCGCCCGCAGGCGGGCAAACAGCGCGGTCGTCGAGCAGAATGTTTCGAGGCACCCCCGGTTTCCGCAGTTGCAGACCGGCCCATTGCGGTCAATCGAAATATGCCCGGCTTCCAGCGGCATGCTGCGTCCGCCCGGCAGGACTGCGCCCGCGTCAATGCCCTCCTGTACGGTCATAACCAGAAGCGGCAGAGGAGGCGGCTCCGTATCCCGGAGAAACGCAGAATATGCCACAGCTGCAGCATTGTTCGACAACATGACATATGCGTCCGGAAATGCCGCCCGGGAATCGGGCAGGATCGTCGGACAACACTGCTGCCAGCTGCGGATCACGGCGGAAAAACTCAACCGCTCGGTCATGGCGTCGATCAGGCCCGGATACAGGATGTGGATTCCGAGCAGCTGCTCCTCCGCAAGCCCCAGCGCAGCAAGCTGTGCGCGCAGCTGTGCGATGATCGGCGCGCTTGTGCTTGCCGGAAGCCTGCTTCGTGTCTGCGTCAGCTTGTGCAGGCAGATATCGTAGACGCTCAGGATCGAGCCGTCAGAGAGAATTTCAAGCGTTGCGACCGCGCCCCGCGCAGCATTGACCGCAAGGTTGATCGGTCTCCGGCCACGCGCGGTACTTCCAACTGCGCCCAGTTCCACCAGCCAGCCGCCCTGCAGCAGCTCATCGACCAGCACCGTCACGGTCGCCGCCGACAGGCCGGAGGCCTTCGTCAGTTCCGCGCGTGAGATCGGCGCGCGGCGGCGCACAAGGTCAAACAGCAGCGTCGCGTTCTGATCCTTCAGATGCTGCTGATACGAAGCCGACGGCATGCCCGCCCGAATCTGAATCATGGTACGCCCTCCTTCGCTCGGATATGGATTTAATCTAGCATATCAAAACGCAAAATACAAGCACGCGGCGCGCTTTCTCCATTGCGTACAAATTTATAAACTTTTCCGATTTATTTTAGTGGACAAAATAATTTGCGCGCGGTATGTTGAAGTTGTAAGAGTTGCAGCCGGAGCGCTGCGAAACAATCTGATTTTTATGAGGTGCATGAACATGGATAAAAAAGAAATCGCAATGAACGGCGCGGGCGTCGCCGAGCTCGGCTTCCCGATGTGGCCGCAGTTTGACCCGAAAACCAAGCAGGATATGGCCGACGCGCTGGATTCCGGCCTCGTCAGCTACTGGACCGGCAAGAAGGGCATGGAGTTTGAAGAAAAATTCCGTCAGTGGTCCGGCGCGACCATGGCAGTTTCCTGCTCCTGCGGCACGGCAGCCCTGCATATCGGCATTTCCTGCCTCGGCATCGGCCCCGGCGACGAGGTGCTCGTCCCGTCGTATTCCTTCATCGCGTCCTCCTATGCCATCGTGCAGGCCGGTGCGATCCCCGTTTTCTGCGACGTGACCCCAGACCACACCATTGACCCGGACGATATTGAACGCAAGATCACCGACCGCACCAAGGGCATCGTCGTCGTGCATCTGTACGGTGTCGTCTGTGACATGGGCCGCATCATGGACATTGCGAAGAAGCATAACCTCTATGTTATCGAGGACTGTGCGCAGGCCATCGGCGGCAAATATAACGGCCGCTCCGTCGGCACCATCGGCAATGTCGGCTGCTTCAGCTTCTGCCAGTCCAAGCATTTTACCACCGCCGGTGAGGGCGGCATGGTTCTGACCATGGACGAAGACCTTGGCTGGGAATGCCGCTCGTTCCGTGACCATGGCTACGACGTTAAAGCCAGAATGAATATGCTGGCCTTGGAAGAAGCCCTGCCTTACATTCACACCCGCGTCGGCTTCAACTACCGCATGACCGAGGTGCAGTCCATCTGCGGCATCAATGAGCTTGCCCGCTTCGACAGCTGGAATATGCCCCGCCGCAAGGCCTATGCCAAGATGTATGATGAGGCGTTTGCCGGTCTCAAGGGCGTGAAAGCGCTGCCGGTCAACACTGCTGAACGTGAGAACGCCTACTGGTGGTATCCTGTGACGCTGAACCTCGACGCGCTCAAGATCGACGCACCCGCGTTCGTCAACGAGATGAAGAAGCGCAAGATCCCGTGCTACGGCATCCAGTGGCCGGAGGCCTATGAGGAGCGTTCCTACAAGGAGCTCAACGGCTTCGGCACGGCAAAGTTCCCTTTCTGCTCCAAGGAGTATAACCCCAAGGGCATCAACTACGAAGGTGTCGTCTGCCCCGTTGCCAAGAGCCTGCGCGCCTGCACGGTCAACCTGTTCCTGCACCCGACGTGGGAGAAGGAGCACATCCAGCGCGTCATTGACGCTTTTGTTGAGATCCATAACGAGAATCTGAAATAAGCCGCTGATTCAAAAGGCCCCTGCTGAACGTCTAATGGCGTTCAACAGGGGCTGTTTATCGTTATCCGGCGGCTTGCCAATATGGCTCTGCGCCGAAAGCAGTCAGTGCACGGACAGTTTCTTCGGCGGCGAGGGGAATAGAATCGACGTACAGACTGTCCGTCTGGCCGGGAACTTGCGTGGTGACGGTGAAAATCAGATTCAGGGGTGTGTAATTGCCGGCTTCCTTTGTGCTGCCGGAGCCGCTCACGTCCTCCGCGCCGAGGAGCCCCGCGTTGATATCGTCCAGACAGGCCGTATAGACCCGCCACGCGTCGCGGCCTGTCAGTTCGAGGCTTTCGCCTGTGTCGAAGGAGGAGACGTAGCATGAGAGCACGTTTTTCTCCGTGCGCGGCGTATCAAAACCCGTGCGGATAAGTACACTGCCGGGGCTGTTATAGAGCGCGGAAAAGCGCGAAATGAGGCTGTCCGGGTCTTCCAGATCGGCTTCGCTGTAGACGATGCTGTAATAGCGCTCGGTGAGCGTGCCGTCCGTCATGCGGTAGGTGATGTAAAACTGCTCCGTGTAATCGGTACCGAGTTGATACGCGTGCCTGCGGTGCTCCTGCTTGCTTTTTTCTGAGACTGCTGCCGTGTGCAGGTTGAGAACATCCTGAATAAACGCGTCGTCCTGCGTGGTATAGAGGCCGTTCGACTGGTAATGCGTCAACCCGGCAGCCTGCACCGCGCTGCGCTCCGGCAGATACCGAGAATAGCCGAACAGGTCAAATTCCGCCGCGCCGAAGGCGAGCAGCAGCGCAAGGCAGCAGGCACCCAGCCCGAGCCAGCCTGAGCGGAACACATGGACCGTCTTCTGCAGGAGCATTTTTCCCGCGAAATAGCCCACAAACGCGCCCGCACACGAGAACAGCAGCACATACCAGAAGTTATCCGACGTATTGCTGGAAAACAGTTCCGCCATCAGCGCGCCGAGCACCAGCGCACAGCCGATCGTGAACACATACAGCGCCACCGGCCGCAGCCAGCCGACCGCAATTACGTCGCCGCTGCGTTCCATCTCGCGGTGCTTTAAAAGCAGGAACGCGCACAGTGCGAACACAAGGCCCAGTACAGCCAGCATGCCGAGATAACTCCAGCCCTCAAGCCGCGGGGCGTATTCCATATAATACATGCCGTCGCGTTCGAGCCAGTCCGTCTGCACGCGGAAGCCACCCTGCAGCAGTCCCAGCACTGGTGTGGCGTGCAGCGCGAATGACTGCATGGTGCTGCTCTGGCTGTAGGGCATGCCGTAGACAAACGTGAAAAGCAGGTGCCGCACAATGGTTTCGAGCACAAAGAACGTAAAATTCAGGATCACATATACGATAGGCATCGCAGCCATCTGCCCCACGACGCAGCAGACCAGCACCGCAAACGAGAAAAACAGCAAAAAGCCAAGCATCGTCGCGGTAAAGACCTGCATCGCGGGCACGAACACCGCTGCGCCGAAGCCTGCGCCCACTGCCCACAGCAGAAGCGACGACAAAAGCGCGGGTGCGGCACACAGCAGTAGGCCCGTCAGGTAATTTGTCAGGAACAGCGTCTCGCGCCGCACGGGCAGTGCGGCGTAGAAATAGGCGGTGCCAGCCCGAAACAGCCAGAAAAACAGGACCCAAGCCAGAAGTCCGCCGAGCAGGAACGGAAGCAGAGAGGCGTTGATGCGCGCATAGCCCAGGATCGTCTTTTCGATCTGTACAAGAAAGTCGTCTGTGCAGGACGAGACGCCCCGGCAGAAGGAAAACAGCCGCAGCGGCAGAAGCAGTTCATAGAGCGTGTACAGAATCCAGACCGGTGCAGTTTTTTTCAGCGCCCGCCGGAAGACCGCGCGGTCAAAGCACGAGATTTTTGACGTCATAGCCGATCCCTCCCAACTCGTAGATGAAGATCTCCTCCAGCCCCAGCGGCAGCAGGTCGCAAAGCATCGGCGCGCTGGCAGCCAGTTCGTCTGCGATGGTCTGCGGATCGCCGCGCAGGATCAGGGTCTGTACCCGTCCGAGCGTACTTTCATGCAGTATTTGAAGCGAAGACGGCAGTGGATGCTCCGTCACAAGCTGCACCTTGACGAAATTATCCTGCAGATCAGCCAGCGACCGCTCTAAAAGCATACGCCCCTCGTGCATGATGCCGACATAGTCGCAGATATCTTCCAATTCGCGCAGGTTGTGCGACGATACCAGCACTGTCGTGCCGTAGCCTGCCACGTCCTCGAGAGCCAAACTCCAGATTTGCCGCCGCATGACGGGGTCGAGCCCGTCAACCGGCTCGTCAAGTACCAGATAGTCCGGCCGCATGCTCAGCGTCAGCCAGAAGGCTGCGTGCTTCTGCATGCCCTTGGAAAAGCGCCGCAGCGGCGTGGACTCGTCCAGCCGGAACACATCGCGCAGCGCCGCGTAGCGCTTTGCGTCAAAGCGAGGGTACATCGTGCGAAAAAAGGCCGCGAGTTCCCGGAGCGTTCCGCCGCCAAACACACCGAGGTCGTCCGGAATATAGCCGATGCGGCTCTTGACGGGCGGATTTTCATAGACCGGCAGACCGCCGATGGTCACGCTGCCGGAATCCGGGCGGAAAATACCGGTAATGTGGCGGATGGCGGTGGTTTTTCCTGCGCCGTTTGAGCCGACAAGGCCATAGACCGCGCCCTGCGGTACGGTGAGCGTCAGATCGTCCAGCGCGCGTTTTGCGCCGCCGAAGGTCTTGGTCACATGCGAAAGTTCAATCATCTGTCAGTGCCTCCTGCGCCAAAAGCGATGCGAGTTCCTCTCCGCTCAGGCCGAGCGCGCGCAGCCGCTGTGCTGCCGTACAAAACGCATCTACTGCCTGCTTTTTCTGCTGCTCGGCAAGCTGGTCAATCTGCGCGACGAACGAGCCCTTTCCGGCAACGGAAAGAATATATCCGTCTAATTCCAGTTCACGGTAAGCGCGCTGGATGGTGTTGGGATTGATGGCCAACTGACCGGCAAGTTCCCGCACAGACGGAAGCCGGCTGCCGGGCGGCAGTGCCCCCGTCAGCATGAGTCTGCGCAGTTCGGCCTGTATCTGCTCATAAATGGGCCTCGGATCCCGGTAATTAATGGCGATCACGGAAAACTCTCCTCCCAACTGTATGAACCGTATTGATACAATTATAGCGCGGGTTCCGCACAAAGTCAATCAGAACCGACAGATTTTTCTGGCTTTCTGGTGTTTACGCGAAGAGCGGGCATTTACAGGTTCGGCTCATACAGTGTCTCGCCTGTCAGCGCCTCATAATATTTCGCAATCGCGCTGTGGTCGGCTTCGGAAAAGCCCGCTTCCTGCACGGCAAGCAGCTGCTGCATTACAACGGAGGACAGCGGAGCGGGCGAGCCGCTGTCCGCAGCGGCTCGAAGCGCGTTTTTCAGATCCTTGATATGCAGCCTGATCCGGAAGCCGGGCTGCGTGTCGTTGCGAAGCATCATCGGGACCTTCGCCTCCATAACGGCAGAACCGGCCAGTCCGCCGCGGACGGCGTGAAACACCGTCTCTGGCGAAACGCCGTTCCGCCGTGCCAGCATCAGCCCCTCCGCGGCTGCGGCGATGTTTGCTGCAACAATCATCTGGTTTGCAAGCTTGACAGTATTGCCTGCGCCGAGGGGCCCGCAATAGGTCACGGTGCGTCCCATAGTTTTCAGAAGCGGTGCATATTGCCTAAATAGTGCGTCCTGCCCGCCGACCATAAAGCTGAGCGTTGCATCAACGGCCTTTGGCTCTCCGCCGGATACCGGCGCGTCGAGCATCCCAACCTGCTTTTCTGCCAGCTTTTCTCCGATCTCACGGCTGACGCCGGGGTCAATGGAACTCATGTCTATAAGCACCTGTCCGCCTTTCAAATGTGGATACAGCTGCTCCAGAACGACGCTCCGCACATCCGGCGAGTCCGGGAGCATTGTGAAGATCACGCTGCACTGCGCGCAGATTTGTGCAATGGAAGATGCGGCGGCTCCCGCGGCTGCGAGTTCCTGAACGCTTTGCGTCGAGCGATTGTACACAAAAAGCGGATGTCCCGCACGCAGAAGATTTTTTGCCATGGGTTTGCCCATGATTCCAAGTCCGATAAAACCGATATTCATAGAAGCCTCCTATTCTCTGGTCATCCGGTCAAAATCCAATGTAGTCCTGTTCCTTTTCAAACAGCAGCCCGCACATTTCACGGATCTCCTGCAGGCTGCAGACAGCTGCGCACAGCGGGTCCATTTGGACGGCATGGATGATTGCCTCACGGTCCTTGTTCATGCAGCCCTCGACGACAAGCGATTCGATACGCGCCGTTGTCCCAACCAGAATTGCAAGGTGTGCAGGCAGACTGCCGACGTGCATTTTGCGCAGACCGTCGCGTGTTGCAAGGACCGGGATCTCCACGCAGGCATCCTTGGGCAGATTTTCAATGCAGCCGTCATTGAGCACATTGCCGTTAAACTGGAAGGGCGTCTCCGAGCCGAAGCAGGCGTCAAAGATGTTCGCGGCATATTCGCCGGACTGCCGAATCTCCAGCGGCTCTTCCAGCCAACGGTCGATATCTTCATAGAGCGTCTTGTCGCGCGCAATGCGCTTGTTGATCGAATACGCATGCAGGCCGGGATTCCAGCCGGTACCGTGCGTGCAGTATTGTTCCAGAAGATCCGGGCGCTTCCGGAACCACGGGCAATACTCGGAGTTGTGACCGGACGACTCCGTCACATAATAGCCAAGCTGGAGGAACATTTCGTTTCGGACCTGCTCCTCGTTGTAGATGGCGGGGTCGCAGAGTTTTTCCCGGAGCAGCGGATATGCGTCCCTGCCGTTCCAGCGATAATGCAGATAAAAGGCCTGATGGTTTACGCCGGCACAGAGATAATCAATCTCATGGCTTGGTGCGCCGATCCAATCTGCAAGCATCTGCGCGGTATGCTGCACACTGTGGCACAGGCCGGTGACATTCACGCGGGAATACGTCTGCATCGCTTTGCAGAGCATACCCATCGGGTTCGTATAGTTGAGAAACAGGGCGTTCGGGCAGAGGCTCTCAATATCCCGGCAGATATCCAGCATAAGCGGAATGTTCCGCAGCGCGCGGAAAATGCCGCCGACACTGCGCGTGTCTCCGATGTTCATGCTGACACCGAACTGATATGGAATATCCACTTCCAGCTTGGAAATATCCGTATCGCCGTTGAAAACTGTGCAGACTACACCGTCTGCACCCTCAAGCGCTCTGCGCCGGTCCGTTGTCGTCGTAATGTGCGCAGGAACCTGCATTGTCCGGACAACCTTTTCAACGCATTTTTCTGCATACGCAAGACGCTTTTCATCAATGTCCATCAGGCACAGTTCTGCGTCCCGAAAGTGTTCAAAGTGCAGCAGATCCATGACAAGATTCCGGGTAAAAACCATACTGCCTGCGCCGATAAATGCAAATTTTTTCATATTTGATCCTTCTATTTTAATAGAAAAAGAGCCGGCTTACGCCGGCTCTTTTTGAAAAAATAACTCAGCTGTGTGCTTCTTCGTACAGAGAGTGGAAGTTTTCGGTCATATATGCACCGACGTCTGCCTTGTCGGTTCCGTTCAGCAGCTGTGCAGCGCCCTCAGACAGAACGTTCCACATGCCATTGGGCATATATTTGCGGTCGAACATGTTGTCAAAATAGATGTTCTCCGCGCCGTATGCCTCGACAAAGTCGTCGTAGGCTTTCTTGACGATGGAATCGTCCGGCGTGCTCTTCAGACCGGCTGTGCAGCCGTCATAGGCGAGGACCGCGGCTGCGTTTTCAGGCTGGGCAAGCCAGTTGAGCAGCGTCTTTGCAGCGTCCATATTCTCGGAGTCCTTCCAAATGCCGAGGCAGGTGCCTTCGCCGACGGCGCAGGAAAGCTTGCCGCCCTCTTCAAGCGCCGGATACGGCAGCAGGCCGAGATTAGCATCCGGATGATAACCGAGCGCAGCGCCGATGTAGGTGGAGGTGCGTGCGCAGAATGCAGTCGTGCCTGCACCGAGCGCCTGCTTCATGCCGACCGTGTCGAGCGTGAGGAAGTCAGCATTGAAGTAACCGGAGTCTCTCCACTTGATGATCTGATCGTAGATCGGGTCGAAGGCTTCGCCGAGATCGGCGGTGCCGTCGAGGAACTGTGCAAGATAGCTGTGATACGGGGAATCCTCGGGTGCAAAATAGCCGAGGCCGAAGGAGTTGATCAGACCGCCGGCATTGCCGGAATCCTTTGCGCCCATGATGACCGGGTCATAACCGGCGGCACGAATCTTGTCACAGGCTGCTTCAAAGTCCGCCCATGTCTTCAGCGTGGTCCAATCGACGCCGGCTGCTTCCACAACGTCCTTGTTGAAACAGATGCAGGAGAGTGCAATCGAAACAGGCAGGACGTACAGCTTGCCGTCTGTATCGGTGATAACGCCTGCGGCGGCATCCGAAATATCGCTGACCCAGCTTTCGCCGGACAGATCAGTAAGGAAGTCCTTATAGCGGATCAGCGACCAGCCGTGCGTGACCCACAGATCCGGCATATCGTTGGACGCCATGCGGATCTTCAGCTGCGTCTCGATCTCTTCGCCGACAGACACGATTTCCGTCTTGATGCCCGTCTCGGCGGTGAACTTGTCCATCAGCGCCGTGAAAGCTGCAAGGTTATCGTCTGTCCAGTCAACCTCGATCTCGAGCGTGACGTCGGAGGCAGGCGCAGCCTGCTCAGTAGCAGCATCTGGGGTCTTTGCGGGGTCTGACGCCGGGGTCTGTTCTTCAGTGGGGGGGTCGGTCTTGACTGCGCATGCGCTGAACACACACAGGCACATGACGGCCGCAAGAAGAACGGCAATCAGTTTCGTAAAAGCTTTCATTTTTCGTCCTCCGTTTTTTGATGTTTTTTTGTACAATTTTCAAGCCGCTTACAACTTGTAATTATATAATATATGAATATATTTTTTTAACAATTATAAAAAACGGCTATTCATTTGTTTTTTAGTTATAATATCGCGGACATTCTGATCTCAATCGCGCCGCTGTCCCATAGCGCGAAGACTCCGTGGCGGGATTCGTCGCCCGTGCGGCAGCGGCTGACAAGAAACGTGCCGTCCTCGGAAAAGTGCCCTTCTCGTACTGACGCATATTCCGCGTTTGTGGGATAGAGCGCCGGTGAAGCGTCAAGCGCGTCAAGAGATCCGTCTGCAGCCAACTCCGGCAGGAGAAACACGCGGAAGCCCTGCCCAGCGATATAGAAGGTGTTCTCGTCTGTCTGGATCAGCAGGCCCCTGCTCGGTTCATTCGCAGTCCCGGCGGTTTCTGCCTGACAGGCCTCTTTATGGCGGTAATCCATGCGCAGGAAGCCGTCAACCGTGCCGGTAAAGGAAATGAACGCGCGCCAGCCGCCTCGCAGACCGCAGATCAACATGTTGGCCTCGCTCCCTCTGCGGTAGATCGGATGCACATCCCAAACTCCAAGATTTTGCTCCAAAAGCGGCTGCACAGAGCGGAGAATATGGAACGAGTGGTACATGGAAAGGCCCTCTTCCGTCAGAGCGTCCTGCGCGTCGGTCAGGAGGCTCTCGCCGCCGAAGATATGAAAACCGATCGCACCGGCTCCGACGGCCTCAAACATGACGCCGCTGTTATAAATTGTCCTTGCAGACTCCGGAATATACAGTGCGCGGGAGAGATCCGGCCGGTTGTAGTCTTGCAGCATCTGCAGATAACCTGTCAGTTCCGGGATATAAATATCCGGTGCAAGCGTGTCAAGATGTTCGCATACGGCATAATAAATATCCAGATTCTGCGGCGCACAGGTGCCGGAGGGCCAATCGAGCCCGGCAATGCCTCTGCCGATCGTGATCCACGCGTTCGTATAAAGGAAAATAGGGTAGATCTGCTTGGCCGCCAGCGCCATTTGCTCGATATATTCGGCGATTGCATAGGCTGTGAGGTATTCTGCGCCGTCACCGCCGAACACCGCTGTCCAGCTGCCGCGCGGCTGCTTCCGGTGCTGCGCAAGCGCGCATTCCGGATGCGACTCGCACCAGTCCAGCAGCAGCTCCGGCACCTCCGCGCCGAACGCGGCCTCGCCCCAGACGGAAAAATCTCTTCGCGTACCGGAAAGATATCCCGCTTCGTTCTGAATCTGGACGGCAATGACCGTCTGCTCCTCACTGTCCAGCTTTTTGAGCGTCTGCATCATGCGGACGAAGGCTTTCCGATCTGCCTCCAGATTGGCCGGGCAGTGCGGCGAAAGATTCAAAACCTTTCGTCCGCCTTTCAGTTCCACGCGCGGGAAGCGCGTGGTATCCTGCTTGACCCATTCCGGCGTATACTCCATCGTGCCGTTTTTCCATGTTCCGAACCAGAGCAGGACCAGATGCAGTTGGTATTCGCGCGCCAGCGAGAGAATCCTGCTGATAAATGCGTCGTCAAAGCAGCCTTCCTCCGGCTCATACCGTTCCCACGGAACCGGAACGGCAACGGTATTGACCTCCAGCAGCTGTGCTGCGTGAAATGTCTCGCGCAGCTGCTCCGGCATATAGCTGGAGGAATTATGAGATTGGATGCCAATCGAATAGAACGGCTTGCCCTGTGCGGTAAAAAATGCCTGTCTCCCCATAGTCGCCTCCCGTTACTGCTTTACCAGTATTGCTGCCCGTTCGGCCAACGCCGCTGCATTCAGACCAAACGCCTGCGTCAGCTGTGCGTAGGTGCCGGACTGGATAAACCGCAGCTGTCCGTCCGGGGATGCAGTATTGACTGTATAGATCTTGTCCGTGTGAACCTGCCAATGCCGCAGAAACGCGAGTTTGCTGAATTCAGCAAACAACGCACCGTTATTCTGCTCTGCAAACAGGACAGGCACATTGCTCTCGGCAAGTGACCGACAAACGGCTTCGTCGATGGACGGCATATCGATCACGCGTACCGGGACCCCAGCCTTTTGCAGCAGCGCGCCCGCCTCCAGTGCTTCATAGACACCATGCCCGCTTGAGACAAGAATCACAGCCGGAGCGGGATCGTCCATGACACGGTATGCCGTTGCGTACTGGAAGCAGAAATCTGGGGCGTAAATCGGCCGGACGGGCGTTTTCATGGTGCGCAGGTACACGAGCCCGCGATTGCCCTCCGCAATCCACTTCAAAACCGACTGAAGCATCTGCGGGCAGCCTACGTCTATGACCTTCAGCCCGGCAATGGTGTATGCAAGGCTCATATCGTCGTTGCCCATATGCGTCGCACCGTTGACGGCTGTTTCCAGATTGGCCGAGGTCGCAAGGAATGTAATGTCCAGATTGTGTCCTTCCGAGAGCCACGAACCGGCGTCGATTGCTTCCTGTCGTTCCTGATAACTCACAGCGATTCGGCGCAGCGCGCGCTGGTCGAAGAACGGCGAGAACGTACTGGTGAAGACATTTGCGCCCTCAGAGGCGAAGGCCTCGGCTACGCACATCATATTGCATTCCGCAATGCCGACATTGACTGCATGCGCCCGATTGGTCACGGACGCGCCATCATACAGGCCGCTGGCGTTTGCAAGATCGGAATCGACGGTATACAGCCGCGCGTCGGACGCAAACACACGCATCGCCTCTTTGACGACACCGTAAGTTGCATACCGCTCCTCCGGCTTCAGGCCGGGCAGCGCCTGCTTTGCGTAGCGCAGCTGCTTATCCCTCGGCTGCGCCCGCTGCACGAGCGGCTGCGTCTGCAAGCGGCGGCAGTCGGAAATCATGCCGTCTGTGCTGCGTTCGACGGCAAAGTGCAGCGCCGCTGCCATATTGTCGATAACGGCGGCGTCAAAGCGGTTCAGATTCTGCACAAGCTGCGCCCGCTGCAGCTGCTGCCAGTTCATCTCCAGACGAACGGCATCCTCGCTCATGGATGCCTTGTGCAGTCCCGTGATGGCAGACTGGCCGCCATGACCCTTTCGGGTATGGCAGATGATCGCCGTGGGCCGGTCGGACGGGACAGTGGTAAACGTCTCGAGCGCAAGCAGCACGGATTCCATTTCGTTGGAATCGGCGTGGAGCACCCGGAAGCCAAAGCCAGCAAATTTTTCCGCGGCGTCGTCCATGCGCACGACCAGCTTTTTCGTATCGTCGCTCTGTCCGTTGTTTTGGTCTACAAGGACGCACAGGTTCCGCAGTCCGCGGTCTGCCGCCAGTGCGGCACCCTCCCAGCAGGAGCCTTCCTGCAGTTCACCGTCGCCGACCATGCAGTAAACATTGCCGCGGCCCAACTCCATCCGCCGCATGGCATAGCCGCAGCAGATCGAGATTCCATGCCCAAGCGGGCCGGTTGCGACCGGAACGCCGGGGAGAACCGGCCCGGGATGGCCCTTGACTGCTGCACCATATCCGCGGGAGTGGTACAGGTCGGAGCGGCTGATGTAGCCAAGATCCGCGTAAACCGCAGCCAGCGCCGCAACGGCATGGCCTTTGCTCAGGACAAACAAATCCTGCTCTGTGTCAGTCGGGCATGTAACATTGAATGCCGCAAGTCCGCTGTAGTAAAGCGCGGTCATTGCGGTCAGCGACGAGAATGCGCCGCCAACATGAAGGCCACGATCGATAGACGTGTCGCATTGCAGAAGGCAATCCATTCTGAGATCGCATTCCTTGACGCGCAGCAGCGCTGCGCGCGCTTCGAGATGTTTCATGATGATTTGCTCCTTTATGTTTCAGGTGCGTTCAGAAGCCGTAGGTGTCCGGCAGCAGAAAGACGCGGATGCGGTCGGGCGCGCGCTGAAATGCAGTGATGAGCGTCTGGCAGCACATGCGCATGTCTGTTTTGCAGTTCACGCAGAAGCCGGTCTTTGCGCAGCCGGTATTTGTGTGCAGCCGCGCCGTGTTGCAGGGCGCGGCAGTCAGCTTGACGCGCTGCTCGGCAGCGGCCAGATCGCGGACAATCTTGTTTGCGCCTGCAATCACGACAACATGCGCCGGGCCGTAGGCCAACGCCGAAACGCGGTTGCCGCTGCCGTCTACGTTGTAGAGTTCGCCGTTCAGCGTGATTGCGTTGGCGCTCATAAAATAGTAGTCGCAGAACTGGATCTGCTCCCGTGTCCCGCAGTCCGGCGCATGCGGGTCTCCCGCATAGTAGCTTCGCCCGCTTGTTCTGAGCCAGTTGAGTACGCCGGTTTGCTCCAGCGTAACGGAACCGCCGGAGGAGGCAGAAGCGGTTTGCGGGACGAGTTGTTCCAGCCGCTCAAGCAGCCGCTGCGCATTTGGGACGGCCTCCGCTTCAATCCGGTTTTTTCGCAGGCTGGCAGCGGCGTGCTCCAAAAGTGCAAGCCGCTGCGCTCTGATCCATGCTTCCGAACTCATGCCTTACCGTCTGACATGCAGACTGCGATCCAGCGCTTGACTTCTTCCTTGATTGCCTCCACGGCCGGGAGCATCAGATCGATGGTGTGGATCGTAGGGCCGACGCGCTTGAGCGTCTCAAAGACACTGCTGAGGTATGTGTACTTGATGATGGTACCGACGTTGACCTTATTGATGCCGTTTTTTATCGCCTTGCGGACATCCTCTGCCGGGATGCCCGTGCCGCCGTGCAGGACGAGCGGGATGGAAAGCGCTTCGTTGACCTCGGCCAGACGCTGGAAGTTGATTTCCGGCTTTCCCTGATAGAAGCCGTGCGCCGTGCCGATGCCGACGGCAAGAATGTCAACGCCGGTACTCTGCACAAGCTTGACCGCATCCGGAACCTGAACGAGGAAGTCTCCGTTTGCATATTGACTTTCTTCGGTGTTGCCCTTGATCTTGCCGATCTCGCCCTCTACAAAGATTCCTCTGGGATGGGCGTAGGAAACGACGTCTGCGGTCATTTCAATGTTCCGCTCCAGAGATTCCTTGGAGCCGTCAATCATGACTGTGTCGAAATGATGGTCGCAGGCATCCTTGCAGATCTGCGGGTCGGTGGAGTGATCGAGATGGAGATAGACGGGAACCTTCGCGTTGTCGGCGAGGGAATGCGCCATTGCTGCAACGGTGTCCATGGTCAGTGCATTGGTGACCTTGGGAACGCCCGCAAGCATTACGGGCGAGTGCATCTCTTCTGCGGCACGGACAATGGCCGTCATATCCCAGATGTCGGAATAATTGAAATGGGGAATGGCGTAGCCCTCGGCGTCCGCCTGCTTCAGCTGTTCAAGAATCGAAATTTTTGTCATTTGAATGCCTCTCTGTTATCCTTCTAATTCAAGTTTCTCTTCCTCCGGGAAAAGCACCACGGAGCAATCGTTTGCGTAGGTCCGTTCCGGCAGGAAAACCAGAATATGGACCGGTGTATCTGCGCAGGCAAAGGGGGCTGCATGCCAGACACCGGCGTGCATCATCACCATTGTGCCCTTCGGGACGGAAAACGCCTCGATCTTGTCATAGGGCACAGCCGCTGCCTTTCCGGCTGGGGCAATGTGAATGATGACATCACCGTCGATGGGCATGAACGCCTCTGCGGTTGCGGTATGATATTCAAATTTTTCAGCGATCATGGGCCGCGGACTGACCCGTGTTACAGATGCGCACGGAATTCCGCTTCCGAGATTGACATGGACAAGATCCCGATAGAATTCCACGGGCGGCGGCCCGAGTCGTTCTCCGTCTGGATTGATCATCCGGCTATATGTGCCGTATTTCCGGAAGGCGTCCGCCGTCAGCGGTTTGGCGTTCAGCTTACGCATGGGCATAGATCTCCAGAACCTTGCGCTTCAGGCTGCTTTCGGGAGCGGCCTCAACGCATGCACGGATGCCGGGGAAGTCCAGCGCCGTATGCAGAACGATGGGATCCATCACATCCAGAATTTCCTCCATGCTCCGGTGGGAAAGTGCAGAGAGTTTTTCCAATCTCCGCCTGGCAGCGACCTGAATTTCGCGCCGGGCCTCCGGGTATCCCTGTCCATAGGGATGCGCGAACAGTTCTTTGAGCATGTATTTGAGATTGATATCTCCGCCGACACCGCCGTAACCCTTGTTCAGCGCAAAGGAGATGCAGTTGCCTGCATTGACCTGCGAAAACAAGAACGCATCGACCGGGTCGAGCAGCAGGCCGCATGCAGTCCCTGGGAACTGCAGAACGGCGTTCATGTACCCCTGGCCGGTTCCGCAGCCGCCGAGCACAAAATCGACGACCTTCAAATTGAGTACAAGCGCAGAGAGAAAGGCGGTTTCCAGATAACTCAGATCCGGCTCGTCCGGCTCGTTTTTCATACCGAGGTTAAGAACCTCGAGCCCCAACGACTCCGCGGCTGCGACAACGTCCGCATTGCGGTGCTTGGTGCTGCCTTCTGTAATAACTGCAACTTTCACGATTCATCCTCTTTCCTTTAAAGTAAATATGTTTGGATCTGCTCGGCTGTGGGCGTTGCGGGGTCGGCTTTGAGGGCCGGGAGATATTTGCAGGCTTCCCAAATCGCAGGCGCCAGATGGCCGTAAACGCCGGCGCAGTGGTGGATATAGGGGCCTTCCATGATCTTGCGCTCCCACAGCGGCCAGTTTGCCACCTCGGCCCAGAGATAGGTGCCGAAGGTTTTCGGGCCGTCGATGCCTCTGCCCTCGCCGAACAGACAGGAGTACGCGCCGCCAAGCCCGTCGAACCGGACAATGGTGATCTCCCCATGCTTCAGTTCCCAGCTGCCAACAGCGGGATTGCGCCGGTTGAAGTGAAGCGCGACGTTTGCGGCCTCCTGCTTTGCCAGCACATGCGGGAACACACCGCAGTGCCAGAGAAGTTCGGCATTGTCGTTGGTTGGATGGCGGATGGTCAGGTCTGCAAGGAAGGTTGCGCTCTGATAGCGGCTTGCGGCGGCAGCAATTACAGAGGAGACCGCGCCGTGAATATCTGATTCGCAGATTACGGGAAGCCCTTCGCCGGTCAGTTCCGAGAATACGAAGCAGGGTGCGACGCCTGCGACCGTATCCATCGGACGCCAGCACTGCGCGGCGATAGCCGAAACCTGCTTTTCCTCTGCCCAAGCGCGGAGCGTCAGCTTCAGATTGGCCAGCCGCGCCCAAGCGTCGTCTGAGTATCCGCTTTTCGGGAAGCGGGTCTTGAGCGACGCAGCTTCTGCCTGCACAAGATCGCTGTGCGCCTTTTCGTGGGCAAGCAGCAGATTGGACAGATCCGTCATGGTGATCGGAACGATCTCAATCCCGAATTTCTCCATCAGTTCCCGTTCGTTGACCTTCACGCTCCAGAAAATCTCCGGTCTGGTACCGATCTGGCCGATCCGGAGATGCCGCATGGCCTTGACGACGCTTGCGGCGCGGAGGAAGGTATCGAAGCCCTCCCTGAATTTTGGGTCGGACAGCGCGCAGTTGGTAATGTAGGTGAACTTGACGCCGAACTGCTGCAGGACCTTTGTCGTTGCAAACATGCCGCATTGCGTATCCGTCAGCCGGTCGCCGTTTGCATCCGGGGCAGCGTCTCTGGGGCCCCAGATGAGCACCGGCTTTCCGACGGCCCGCGCCAGCTTTGCCACAGCCTCCTCGCTGCCGAAGTTGCAGTGTGGAATAAAGACCGCATCAACCTGCTCACGCAGGAAAAGTGCCGCTGCTTTTTCTGCATCTGCGACATCGAACAGAAGTCCTTCGTCGTTGATCGTGTCAAGCGTTACAAGTTCCAGCATCGGATACATCCGGATCTCCGCTTCGATGCAGTCCTTGATCCGCCGCGCTTCGTCCTTGTTGAATGCCTTTGGGGTGGTCAGCACACGCCGGGTCGGTGCGAACCCAAGCTTCAGTACACCGTTTTTCATAGAATCATATGCCCTCCTTTACAAGTCTTGTGCCTGCCTCGGTTTGAGACAGAATGTTTCTGATTGGCTGCAGATAGTCCAGATCGCTGGTCGCGCCAAGCCTGCTGCAGGCAAGCGCACCGGCTGCATTGGCAAATGTAACGCAGTCCTGAATGGTCCAGCCGCGCAGAACGCCGTGGATCAGGCCAGCCATAAAATTATCACCCGCGCCCGTCGTATCCAGAACGGATGTGCAGAACGGTGCAACGGTTCCGCAAAACGCATTGGAGCACACATAGCAGCCGTCTGCCCCCAGCTTGACGCCGACATGCTTCGCGCCTCTGCTGCGGAAGAAACGCGCGATCTGCGCGGGCTCCGTCAATCCGCTGAGCGCAGCTGCTTCGTCATAGCTTGGGAAGAAATAATCCGTATATTCCAGCAGATTGCCGATTCCCTGCAGGCCGATGTGGAATGCGTCATATTTTGTGTCCACGACCGTAATGCAGCCGGCGTCCTTTGCTGCCTGAAGCAGGCGGATGCTTGCGCTCCGGTCAAAGGAGGGCAAGGAAAACAGGCCGCCGATCGACACAAGCCGGGCCTGCCGGACGCAGGTGTAGTCAATATCGCCGTCTCCGAAGTTTCGCAGGCAGCCTTTGAAGGTCAAAAAGCTGCGCTGCGCATTTTCCTTGATGAGTACGATGCAGGTGCTGGTTCCGGTGTCCGGATCGGAGAAAACAAACCGGTCGTCTATGCCGCGCTTCTGCAGCGCTGCGCGCATCATGCGCCCGCTGTCATCGTCCGCCATGCGGGATAAAAGCGCCGGCTTTTCCCCAAGCGCCGCCAGCACGCAGGCCTGATTGAACGCGTCGCCGCCGCCCATCATGGAGATTTCCTGCACCTGCACGGTGTCGCCCCCGCTGAAATGCTCCGGAACTGGGCGGACGACAACGTTGCCGACCGCCAGACCCGCGCAAAGAACGTCAAACGAGCGCGGCTGCGTGGATGCTGCGTTCATGGTTTCTGCACCTCCCGTGCTCAGATCGTCCCGTCCCATGTTGAAACTTCCTCGTGCCGCATTTCTTCCTCGTCAAACCAGTGCTGGGTCACGGTTTTCGTCTCGGTGAAGAATTTGATGGCATCCTTGCCGTGGCAATGCAGATCGCCGAAGAAACTCTTCTTATGGCCGGTGAAGGAGAAAATGCCCATCGGGACTGGAATGCCGACGTTGATGCCGACCTGACCGCCGTCGGTCCGTCTTGCAAATTCACGCGCGTAATAGCCGTTCTGCGTGAAGATGACAGAGCCGTTTGCAAACGGATTGCTGTTCATCAGCTGAAGACCCTCTTCAAAGCCCTTGACCCGCTTGACGCACAACACAGGGCCGAAGACCTCCCGCGTGCCGATTTCCATTTCGGGCGTGACATGATCAAAAATGGTATGGCCGACATAATAGCCGTTTTCATAGCCCTTCACCACGCAATTTCTGCCGTCGAGCACCAACTCGGCGCCGCTTTCCACACCGCGATCGATCCAGTCCGTTACAAATTTCTTGTGCTCCGCGTTGACAACTGGCCCAAGCTTCGTCGTTTTGTCATAGGCGGGGCCGATTTTCTGCTGCCTGCACAGGCGCACCAGTTCTGCAACCAGGCGGTCTGCGATTTCCTCCTCTACAACGATCACGGGCAGCGCCATGCAGCGCTCTCCGGCGCAGCCAAACGCGGAATTCATGATGCTTGCCGCCGTTCTGGTGATGGGGGCGTCCTTCAGAACGAGCGCGTGGTTTTTCGCCTCGCAGAGCGCCTGTACACGCTTGCCGGCAGCGGCCGCCGTTGCGTAGACATGCTGGCCGACGGCAGTGGAGCCGACGAAGGTAACGCCCTTTACATCCGGATGCTTGAGCAGGAGTTCCGCTTCGTTTCTGCTGCACGTCACGATATTCAAAACGCCGTCCGGGAACCCTGCCTCTTTATAGAGTTCTGCAAACCGCAGGCACGTCATCGGCGTTGCGGTCGCTGCCTTCAAAACATAGGTGTTGCCGCAGGCAATGGCCAGAGGGGACATCCAGCCCATCGGGATCATGGCCGGGAAGTTCCAGGGGGCGATGCCGGCGTATACGCCGAGCGGCTCGCAGTAGCGCACGGTGTCATAGCCATTGGAGACGTTCATCTGGCCCTCGCCCATCATCAGCGTCGGGATGCCGCACGCGAATTCGGTCATTTCCAGAGCCTTCTGCACATCGCCCGCAGCTTCGGACCACGCCTTGCCGTTTTCCCGTGCGACCATCATGGTCAACTCGTCGAAGTGCGCCACGATCAGATCACGGAGTTTGAACATCAGATCCGCACGGCGGCGCGCCGGGGTCTGCGACCACGCCGGAAACGCGGCTGCTGCCGCCTTTACCGCTGCCTCTACTTCCTCGTGCGTACAGATTGGCGCCTGCGCGATGACCTCGCCGGTGCTGGGGTCATAGATATCGGAATATTTGTCGGTTTTCGATTCCACATAGTTGCCGTTAATAAACGGACGAAGCTTTTCTACCATTGTTTTTCTCCATTTCTCTGCGTAATGCAGTCAGATTTTCGTTATTTTACCGCGCTGTCCACAGCGCCCTTGATAAAGTATTTGTTGAGGAAGATATAAAGCGCGATGATCGGAAGCATCGCCAGCACGCAGCAGGCTGCAGCGCCGTGCAGGTCGGTGCTTGCCTCTGAGAAATACTGCTTGATGACAAGCACCACCGTGTACATCTTCGGCTTCTGCATGATATACATGGGGTACAGGAAGTCGTTCCATGCACCGACACCCTTCATAATGATGACTGTGACCGTCACGGGCTTAAGCTGCGGGAGAATGATATGCAGGAAGCACTGCAGACGGTTTGCCCCGTCGATGGTTGCCGCTTCATCCAGTGCGCGGGGGATCGCTGTAATATAATTTGTATAGAGATAAATGGAAAGCGGCAGGCCGAATGCGGCCGTAACCAAGATCAGTGCCCAGTGGGTGTTGATGCCGTTGAATTTGACCAGAATGGAATATACGCCGACAAGGATCGATACCGGCGGAATCATCATGATGGCCAGATTGACCGAGCGGATCCATTCATTGAACTTCGTTTGCAGCCGTGCCAGCGGATAAGCCGCCAGACAGCCGCAGAAGACCTCGATTCCGACGACACAGGCCGTAACAAGAATCGTATTTTTAAAGGCGTTGAGCAGGTTGCTCTGGCCCGCGTTTTTCAGGATTTTCAGATAATTTCCCAGATAGATATAATCCGGCCACGTCAGACGGGAAGCAAGATCGGTAGACTGCTTCAGCGACATCTCAATCAGCACATACAGCGGAAGCGCATTGATCAGGATGATAAAAAATGCAACGATGTATTTCCACCATACAGGCTGTTTCCATGCGGAGCGTGTATGCTTCGTCAGGTCCTTTTTCATCAGTATTCCACCTCCTTCGATCTGAAATAGCGATTTGCGATGATCGTTACGATCAGAATGAATACAAACATGAACACGCCGATGGCGGATGCGTAGCCGGCTTTTTCAATGCGGAAGTATACATACGAAATATAGGTGGAGAGCGAATGCGTCTGCTGCGCGGGGCCGCCGTTGGTCAGGGAGATGATGATATCGTTCAGCTTCAGGCTGCCGATGAGATTGATGATCACGGCGGAAGCGATTGCAGGGATCAGCAGCGGGAGCGTGACATAGCGGAATTTCTCAAATGTAGAGGCTCCGTCAATATCCGCTGCCTCGTAGTACAGTGCCGGAATGCTCTGCAGGCCTGCCAGGTACATGACCATCGAGGTGCCGCAGTATTGCCAGCTGTTCATGATCGTGATGATGAACCGTGCGCGCCCCGCGTCCGCCAGCCAGTCAACTGGCGCCCTGCCGAACCAGCCGAGGATCTCGTTGAGAATGCCGCGGTCATACTGCACAAAGTAATAGATGATATAGCCCATAACGAGACTGGAGATCATGATCGGCAGATAGACAAACGTTCTGACAGCGGTATGGCCTTTGAAGCGGGAGTTCACGAACAGCGCTGCCGAAAGTCCTAGAATATTCTGAAGAATCGTAGAACCGAAGCCATAGAGCAGGGTGTTGCGGAAGGCAGTTCCGAGATTTTTGTCGGTCAGCATGCTCAGATAATTTTGGATGCCGACGAAGCTTGTCTTCGGGGAGTAACCGTTCCACTTCAAAAAGGAAAGGCGGAATCCGTTGGCAAGCGGAAAAACCAGAAATGTCAGCATTATGATCAATGCCGGAAGATAAAACAGATTCATACTGTTTTTCCTGAACCATTTTTTCATCAAGATGCCTCCTGTGTTGTTCTTTTTTTCGTAGTATACAGCAGCCCACGCTGCCGAAAAAGTATAAAATTCAGCTATTTTCATTCAATACGGTTCGATGGCCAATTTTTTGTAGGAAGTGACATGAGTCAGTGCGATTTTTTGTATATTCTGCTGGATTTTATATTTTTTCTGTCCGATTCCGCTTTTTATGCTATGATATACAAAAAAACGGAGGTGAGCAGATGTGTTTACTGTTCTCATTTTTGGAAGAAATACACAATATCTGCATATGGCGAAGGATCTCTACGATTGGCAGGCCAAGGGTTTCTCCGAGATCTATGAGCATACGCGTGAGTCCGCTGCCATCTCCGCGATCTCGGCAAAGGCGCCAGATCTGCTCGTCGTGGATGCACAGGCACCATGTATGGCGCAGATGGCGTTTTTGCACCGGGCTCGGTTGCTGGCACCGCAGATGCGCGTGATCCTGCTCACGTCGCAGAAGGATTTTTCCGTCGCACAGGCTGCGTTTGATCTGCGTGTGGATGCGCTTCTCGTCTGGTCGGAACTGGACGCGGAGATTTTTTCCTCCAGAGTAGACCGAGTTGTGAGTGAACTGGACGAGATGATCCACCGGCGCGGGATCGTAAAAAGGCAGCTGTTCCGTGATATTCTGAAGGGAAAGATTCCGACGGAAGAGGAGAGCGAAAAATATTTTGAACTCCCCGTCAAGCATCCTCAGTACGTCATGATCCGCATCAACCGGGACACGCCGTACCGGGTGCTGGGAAACGAGAATACGCCGTTCGTGGGCTATTATGCAGTCAACTGGCACAGCTGCAATTTTCCCTCAAATCTGGTCTATATTGCAACCGTAAACACCTATATGCACAGCTGGTGTACACTGCTCTGGCTGAAGCGGAACAACAGCGCTGCGCAGACACAGGCCATGACCTATACAACGGCGGTCATGCTTCAAAAAACCTTCAAGCAGCAGTTTCAGGATACGGTCAGTGTGGTTTACAGCCAGCCGTTTTCCGATTTCCGGGACGTGATCGGGATCGTAAACCGGATGGACGAATGTCTTGCACTGCAGCGGTATTACGGAAAGGCACAGATCAATTCTATTCTGGATTTCGCGCCCATGCACACCATGAATGAAAGCTGGCTTCAGGGCAGACTCACCGGGCTGGATGAGGCACTCAACGCCGGCGACCGTGCAGAAACCGTCCGGCAGATCACGCTGCTGTTCTCTGTTTTGCGGAGTGATCTGATCAACCCGGTCTTCCTGCCCGTTGTGTGCGAGCGTCTGCTTGATCTTCTGCGTGCTTACTGCAAAAAGAAGCATATCATGGCGGCATACAACGAGTGGGTCGGCAGTCAGATCCATGCGAACGACAAATATTCTCTGGACGATATTACAATCTGGTTCTGCGAAGCAATCCCACTGTTTTTGGAGCAGAAGCATCCGGAACTGCAGTCCGGACAGGCGCAGAAGATCCAGCGGATCATCGATTATGTTGAGCAGAATTACGCCATTACGGAAAACGTTCCGGAACTTGCGGCGAAATTTCACATCAGCGGCGACTATCTGCGGCATCTGTTCAAAGAGGAAACGGGGGAAAAGATTACCGCATTTATTACGCGTGTAAAAATCGAAAAATCCAAATCGCTGCTGGAATCCGGCCGTTTCCGTATCAACGAGGTGGCCGGTATGGTTGGGTTCAACTCCACACAGTATTTTGGCACCGTGTTCCATAAGCAGACCGGTATGACGCCGCGCGAATATCTTGCGAACCATGCCGCCAAGATCACGGCAGTGCCTTGACGCGCCCATGTAATACTAAAGTCTAATTAAAAAAATTGACTATCCAACTACGCCGTGTAATGCTCTTTATCGTATCAGAGGTCAAGGTGCAAATGGTATCGCAAAGCCGATCTACTA
>URAZ01000048.1 GCA_900545925.1 uncultured Eubacteriales bacterium
GTCTGCCGCAGCGACGCGATCCCGAACAGGTGCTGGATCAGCACCATCTTGATCAGTACCACCGGGTCGATCCCCGGACGGCCGTTGTCATGGCAGTAATATGGCGACAGCAACGCATACAGCCACTCGTAATCCATGACCCTTTCGATCTTCCGCAGCAGATGATCCTCCGGTACCAGCGCCTCCAGATCCACGATCACCGGCTCACGCCGTGCATCTTTCCTTCGTTCTTCCATTTCCGCACCTCGCTTTTTTCTCTATTATACCAGATTTCAAGACGCTTTTGCGGGGTTTTTTGACAGACTGACGCCGGACGCATGAAATTCATGCGTCCGGCGTTTTTCTGGTTCTTCAGCGCATCATCGTCTCCAGCAGCGAATAGGCAAACATCCATGCCATCTCCCGGCTGGGATGGTTGATGCCGTTGGCGAGCAGCGCCGTGGTATCCACGCCGTTTTGGCTGAGCAGCTTCCATTTGGCATAGCAGTCGCACACCGCAGCGCCCTGCCGTGTGCAGACCTCTCTGGCCGCGTCCAGATAGCGTTCGAGCCTGCCGTCCAGCTGGATCTTCAGCGTATCCTCCGCCACGGCGCGGATCTCCGGTACCGTCAGCTTCTCGCTCAGACGCGTGTTCATCATGTTCGGCGTCATGAAAATGATCTCCGAGCCTGCCTCCTTCAGTTTTGTAAAAATTCCGTCCAGCGCCGATGCGTATTCCTCCTGCGTCTCATCGCCGCGGCACGCATCATTCAGCCCAAAGCACACCACCGTCAGATCGGGATGATATGCCAGAACGTCGCGTTCCAGCCGCTGCAGTCCCGACGGCGCGTTGTCGCCGCTGATGCCGGCGTTGATAAACTGGACCGGCACGCCCGGATACAGCAGCGCAAACAGCTTCCGCACATCGGCGGCATAGCCGCTCTCCGGCTCAAACACGGTCTGCACCGCGCCCTCGCTCGTCAGATATACCTCAAAGCAGCCCTGCGTTACGCTGTCGCCGAGAAACGCGATGGCGACCGGCGGCGCAAAGAGATCTGCCTGCTTGGCCCGGATTTTTTTCAGGATGTTCATCTGTGTTCGTCTCCTTCTGATCCTGCCGTCCGTCCTTTGCCCCCAGGGGATCCGGACGGACGGCTTTCTCTATTTCAGATGCCGCTTTCGGTACTCCTTCGGCGTAAAGCCGGTCACCTTTTTGAACGTTTTGAAGAAATACTTCTCGTCCTGATAGCCCACGTGCTCGGCTATCTCATACGTTTTAAACTTGCCGCGCTCCAAAAGCACCTTTGCCGTTTCCACGCGCATGGACGTCAGATACGAGACAAACGGCTTTCCGAAAATGCGCTTAAACAGGTCGCTCGTATAGCTGGGGTTAAAATGCAGAAAGTCCGCCAGCTGCTCCAGCGAGATATCCTCGCGATAATGCTCACGCAAGTACTTGTCGATCACCTCGCGCAGATTTTCCTCGGGACTTGCGCTCGTGCTTTTCTTCTGCAGCTCCAAAATGCCCGTGCCGCACAGCAGAAGCTGTTCCAGCACCTGCTCCGCCGTCAGAAGGCGCGTCAGCGCGTCATGCGCCGCGGCGGCCTGCGGGCAGCCGTCCCACGGCAGCTTCAGCGCCGCCATCTGTCGGTTCATCTGCTCCCACGCCGCGCGCTTGAGGCAGCGCGGGTTCCCCTCCGGATACGCCTTCAGAAGGTCCTGCCAATAGTCGCGCAGGAGCGCGGTCAGGTAGTCCTTCTTTCCGAGCAGGATCGCCGTTGTGATCCGTTCGGCGTAGGCGCGGTTAAACTGCTCCGCCTCCTTTTGCTCCGGCCGGTCGTCAAAGGCCGCGCCCTCGCGGAGCGCGCCGTCATAGAAATAGCTCTGTATCGCGTCGTCCGCACGCCGGAGCGCCTGGCACAGGCGCTGCATGCCCTGCACGCCGTCCGCCTTTGCCGAAAGCTCCTGCGCGTAAAGAAGATAGCCTCCCGCGCCCCAGATCTCGTCCGCCGCGCGCCGGACGGAGCCGGCGGCGCTTTTTTCTTCCAATATCGTCAGCCGGCCATCCGCGTCCAGCTGCTGCGCATACGGCGCGCGTTCCGTCAGCCGGACGCGCCACTGCGTCTCGCAGATCTCCCGCTCGCCCGGGACGGCCAGCATGAACAGCGCACACTCCGCTGCGCCGGATAAAAACTGCTGTTCGTCCTCGCCGCCGCTTCCGGTGCGCTGCGCATCCTGCCGCACCCCCGGCGCAATGCTTTCCAGGCAGCGCCGAAGCAGGCGGCTGCGGCTCTGCGTCTTGTCGCGCAGCGAACGCATCTGCCGCCGCTGCATCACATCAGAGATCGCGCGCTCCAGCTTTTCCTCGTCAATGGGCTTGAGCAGATATTCCTCCACGCCGTAGTGGATGGCTTTCTGCGCATAGGAAAAATTGTCAAAACCGCTGTAGATGATCACCGGCAGCTCCGGCTGCGTCTCGCGCAGCTTTGCAAGCAAATCGAGTCCGTCCTTGCGCGGCATACAGATATCCGTGATCAAAAGATCCGGCTTTTTCTTGCAGCAGAGCCGGTAGGCATCGTCGCCGTCCAGCGCCTCGCCCACGATCTCGATGGGAAAGCGGACGGATCGCAGCGCGCTTTTCAGCACGACCAGCACGAATTTTTCGTCGTCTGCAATGACAACTCTCATGAGTCCGCATCCTCCTGTTCCGCTTTTTTCATCCGCAGCCGCAGCGCGCTGTCAGCCCCCGGCTTCTGCATCACGGCCGGGAATTCGATCTCTGCCGTGGTTCCGACGCCGACCTCGCTGAAGATCCTGACGCCGTATTTGTCGCCGTAATTCAGCTTCAGACGGCTGTTGACGTTATAGATCCCGATGCTGACACGGCCGTTTCGCGGCTGGCCGGGCTGGAACGGCTCTTTGAGATCCGCGTTGATCTTTTCCAGCGCGTCCGCAGCGATGCCGCAGCCGTTGTCGACGATCCGGAGCCGTGCCGCGCCGTCCTGTACCTGCCCGCTGATGCAGATCTCGCAGTCCGCCCTCTTTTCCGTAAAGCCGTGCAGCACTGCGTTTTCCACGATCGGCTGAAGCGTAAACTTCGGCATGGACAGCGCGCGCAGCTGCTCCGGGATCTCCATTGTCAACCGGATCTTGTCGTCAAAGCGATAGTCCATGATCCGGATGTAATTTGTCACGTGCTGAAGCTCCATCTGAAGCGACGTGCTGCCGTCCGCGCCGTACATATTGTAGCGCATGAACTCGGAGATATTCTTGACGATGTCGGCCACCTTTTCGTTATGCTCCGACAGCGCGATGCCGCGCATCGTCTCAAACGTGTTATAAAGAAAATGCGGGTTGATCTGCTGCTGCAGCACCTCAAGCTGCGCCTCTTTCTGCATCAGCTGCGCAGAATAGACCTTCTGGATCAGCTCTTCAATGCTGCTTGCCATGTCGTTGAAGGTCTGGCCGAGGTAGCGGAACTCGTCGTTTGACTCCGTCTCCACCTTTACGGCGTAGCGTCCCTCCTTCACCTGCTGCATGGCCGAGACCAGCTCGCCGAGCGGCCGGAACGTCCTGTGCGAGAACACGATCAGGAAGCACACCGCCGCAAGCAGCACGCACAGCACCAGCACTGTCATGATCGACTGGAGCTGCGCCATGTCACGCATCAGATACTTCATCTCGCACACATAGTCATATCGCCAGCCGGTCTTCGCTGAGACGCACGTAATGCGGATGATCTCCTCGCCGTCCGCCGTAAACACCCGCGTCTGCGCCGTTCCTGCGGGCGGGATCTCGTCCGCGCCCATATCACGGTAGGGATCGTCCGACTGGGTGGCGTAGATCCGGTTGCCCTGCTCGTCGCCGATGAAGATCGCGCCCTGCTGCAGATTGCTCTTGCCGTTGCCGCCATAGATCGTCTCAGCCAGAATGCTGTAGGGGATCTCAACAAGCGCCACGCCGTAGCTCTGCCGGTCATAGATGTTCACAATGCTGCGCGCAATGCCGATGGTCGTGTTTTCCTCGCCCCCGTGCCGGTCGAGAAAAATCACATACGCCCCCTGACGCGCCAGCGCGTCCTGGTACCAGCTCTCCTGCTCCAGCAGTTCCAGGCCGATGCCCGAGCGGTTTCGCAGGTAAAACTCGTTTCCGTAATTGTCAAAGACGTAAATACTGCGGATGTTGTCGTAAATACTCATGATCGTGACGAAGATGTTCTCCACGTCCTGCCGGTAATTGAGCTTTTCATCCGACGGCGCGCTGTGATATTCCTGCAGGATCTCAGAAAGCTGCGCGTTGACCGAAAGCTGGGCGTTGAGCTGGATCGACGTTTCCAGCTTGTTGTCGATGGCCGACGAAAGCTGCAGCAGATACTGCTCCATATACTCCGAGACCCGGTTCTGGATATTCTGCTTGGCCACGCGATAGGTGATCACGCTCACCGCCATCAGCGACAGCGCAATGAGCGGGATCACCACCAGCAGCAGCTTCTGCTCCAGCGGAAAACGGATTTCACTTTGCTTTCTTTTCAACATGGATCATTCCCTCCGGCGTAGGGACGCTGCCATAGCAGCCGTCCATACGCCGCGCGGCGTCCGCCGTCCGGGCAAAGCCCGGCTTGACCGGCCGCACGCCAAGGCCATAGGCATAGTAGAAGTAGACCGGCATCGCCGACCAGCCGTGGCAGAGGCTGCCTGCCTGGTCGAACGCATCCGCGCCGTCCTCCGTCTCCCAGAACGACGTTGCCCCCGCATAGAGCATTCTGCCCCAGATACGCGCAATATCCGCAAACACCCAGTCGAAATAGTCTTCCTGTCGTGTCAGAAGCGCCTCGTATTTGAACCGGATCATGCTGAGCGTACACGGGACCCAGTCGTTTTTGCCCGCAGCCAGCACCGGCAGGAGCCGCTCGCGCTCCGCCTGCCCGGCAGTGCCCGACAAGACGGCCAGCGCCTGCACAAGCTCGCTCTGCGCGCCGTCTTCCGCATGGAATGCGCCGTCCGTTTCATGCGCAAACGTGCGGTAGCTGCCGCTCTCTGCATCCCAGAACATGGCATGGCACGCCCGGCGCGCCTCCGCGCAGCCGCTGTGCAGCATGGCTGCGTCCCCGCGTTCGCCAAGCTCTTCGGCAAGCTCGGCCGCCGCGTCCAGAAACAGCAGGAAGAACATCTGATACGGCGCGTCAATGCGCGGTGCGAGCAGCTCGCTGCGGTAGATCGGTTCGCCCGACAGCAGGTCGTTCCACTCGTAAAAGCTCCAGTATTTTGTCTCGACCGGCACCGGCAGCAGCCCGTCCCTGCATTCACGCAGGCGGCACTGCGCCGCCAGACGGATGCTTGGCCAGAGCGCACGCACGAGTTCCCGGTCGCCGCTGTAACGCAGATAGTCGCGCACGCCAAGCACCCACATGAACGTGAAATACGGAATGGTGACGACCTCTTTGCCGGGCGTATGCAGCTCCAGAAAGCCGTCTGCCTGCATGCCGCGCGCAAGCATCCGCAGCGACGCCGCCGCAAACGCATATTCGCCGAAGCAGTAATAGCCGCACACCGCCTGATTGAGCGAGTCCATGGCATAAAGCGCCTGTTCGCGCCACGGGCAGTCTTCATAGTGCTCATGCATGCAAAGCCGCAGCGTATGTACCGCCGTGCGATAGATCTGCATATGCAGCCGGTCGCTGCAATAAAATTCGCCGCGCTCCGTTACCGGATAGTCAAGCGGGCGCACGCCCGCGTAAAGGCACTGCGCCGTTCCGCCGTTCAGCGGATGCAGATGCACCTCCAGATATCGCATGCCGATGCGCTGAAAATCGTGGCGGAAGCAGTGCGTTCCCGCGCCGAAGGTCACGGCAGTCTGGAACATGCGGCTTCCGATGTGACTGCGTACACGCAGATCGTCCAGATGCTCGCCCCAGCCAAGCTCCACGCGGCAGCCCGCCGCGGACGAGACCTCGATCTCCAGCAGCCCGCTCGATTCCTCGCCGCAGTCCCAGATCTCATAGCGGTCTGCGCCGGCGTCGAGCTGCACGTTCTTTCCCCGTGCCGACAAAAACGCCGACTCAAACGGTTCCCGGTCGCCCGGCAGCAGATAGCCGTGCGCGCAGACCGCAGCACGTTTGCGCCCGGAGAGCACCTGACGCGCGATCGGGCGCGGCGCATAGCGCCGTCCGTCCGTCGTAAGTTCCGCCGCCGGCGCATAGCGCTGCGGCTCGGCCGTCTGGTCATAGTACCAGACCATGCCGGTCTGGTTTGTCGGGACCTTGCCCGCACGATAGGCCGTATCCGCGCGGCAGAGCGTCTGCGCGCCGCTGGCTACCGCACACGCGCCTTCGCCGCGCATGACGGCGAAGATCACGTATGCGCGCCCCGCCGTGTAGCAGTTGCTGGATACGCCCTGATACCACACCTCGATCTCAAGCGTGTTTTCGCCCCTGACCGCCGCGGCGGAAAGGTCGAACGTCTCATACCAGCTGGTGTCGTCCGTTCCGTCGTAGAACGCGAAGCCGATCCGTTCGCCGTTCAGGCACACCCGCGCGCGGCTGTCGCAGCTGAGCTGCAGGCTGAGCGCACCGTCTCCGTCCCACGTAAATTTCTGCAAAAACTGCACATACCGGTTCGGCTGGCTGCCGTCCGGCAGCCAGACCGGCTTTGCCTCGCGGCAGGGAAATCCATATTCTGTCTGCATTTTCCTGTTCTCCATCGGTCACTCTTCCTTTTTGTAAATCTCCGTCCATGTCTGATCCAGCCTGTCCAGCGCATCGTCAATGCTCCCGCCGGTCGAGATCTCCTCCACGGTCTTCAGGAATACCATCTGCATCCCGCTCGGCCAGTTCACATCCAGGAACGGATAGCTGTCGGTGATGCCCGAGATCAGCGTTTCCAGCACCGGATCACATCCGGCGTCAAACCCGGTTTTTACCGGCAAATTGCCGGTCTCCTGCAAAAACTGACGGTAAACATCGTCGTTTGTCAGGAAGAAATTCAAAAAGTCGATCGCCGTCTCCTTGTGTGCGCTCTGCTCACTCACGGCCAGCATGCCGCCGACCGACGACGGGATCCAGTTGACGCCGTCGCTCGACGCGGGGAGAATGAACAATCCGAAATTGCAGCCGGCATTCATGCTCCGGATCATCGACACACCCCAGGAGCCCATGACCATCATGGCCGCGCGGCCGTCCGCAAACGCGCGCAGCTGCTGGTCGTATGTCGTCTGCAGGAAGTTTTCCGTCACATAGCCGCTGTCGATCAGCGTTTTCAGCATTTCGAACGTCTTTTTCCACTCCGCGCCGTCAAAATGCCGCGTCCCGTCGGCCATTTCGCGGTCAAAGTCCGGGTTTTCCCGGTAGATCGTCGTGGCCGAGAGCGCATACGGGATCAGGCTCTGGATCCATGCGTCCTTATAGCAGACGGAGAGGGGCGTAATGCCCTCGTCCTTCAGCTTCCGGCATACGTCAAGAAACTCCTGCCAGGTGGTGGGCACCGGGAGGTCATACTGCGCAAAAATATCCGCATTGTAAAATGTACAGATATAGGTCAGATCGGTCGGCGCGGCATAGATGCTGCCCGCAAGGCTGCCGGTCTCCGCGTCTGACTCCCGCACATTTTCAAGACACGGCTGTCCGCTCAAGTCGGCAAGGTAGCCCGCCCGCGCCAATGGCAGCGCCTGCGCATAGCCCGGATGCACGCCGATGAGATCGGGGCAGTCCTGCACGGCGATGCGCGCGTCAAGCGTGGAGTTATAGTTTTCCGAGTTTAAAAACTCGCTTTTGATCTTCACGTTGGGATGCGCCTTTTCATACGCGGCGATCACGTGGCCATAGGCCTCCTCCGCCTCGCCCTGATAGTGGAAAAGGTGCAGGACGATCTGTTCCTGCTCCTGCGTCTGCTCCGTGCCGTACTCGGGCGCGGCGGCGCTGCACGCCGCCAGCATCAGAAGCGCGGCGATCACACCGAAAATGGCCAGCCGTTTTTTCATCGTTCATTTCCTTTCCAAATGCGCAAACGGACAGCTGCGGGGCACCGAAAGCTCTACGGCGTCCGCGGCTGTCCGCGCAAATAACGTATATATCCGGCAGAGCTGATCCTGCGCGGCCTTCCTGCGGTATTTTACCACATCGGCCGCCGTCGTGCAACGGCCTTCGCTCAGCCCTTGACCGCACCGCCGGTGATGCCGGCCACGATTTTTTCAGACAAAAGCAGATACAGGATCAGCGTTGGGACCAGAACGATGATGACCCCGGCAAACAGGCCGGCCCAGTCGCCGGTATACTTCATGGAGGTGATCATGTTCTGCAGGCCCATGGAGAGCGTGCGGATCTTGTCGTTGCCGTTGGCAAAGATCAGCGCCATGAAATATTCGTTCCAGATGTTCATGAAATTAAAGATCGTCACGGTGATGATGCCGGGCGAGGCCATCGGGATCATGACCTTCCACATGGCCTTCATCTCGGAGCAGCCGTCGATCATGGCCGCCTCAGCCAGCGCCGTGGGGACGGTGGAGAAAAACGCCGTGAGGAAATACACCGTATACGGCAGGTTCAGCGTCGTGTACAGGATCACAAGCGTGGACAGGTGCCCGACGAGATTCGCCTTGACAAACCAGCAGTAGATCGGGATGACAAGCATGACCTGCGGGATGCTCATGCCGACGACAAAGGCGTTGAACGTCTGCTTTCTGCCGAAGAACGTTTTCTTTGACAGCACATAGGCCGCCGGCGCGGCGATCAGGATGATCAGCACGCACGGGATCCCCGTTGTGATCAGCGAGTTTACAAAATAGTGCGCGACATGGTTGCGCTCCCATACGCCGGTATAGTTTTCAACGTGGACGCCGCTTTGCAGCAGTCCGTTTGAAAAGATCTCCTTTGTGGTGCTGAACGAGGCCAGCACGATCCAGCCGAACGCAAACACAAAGAACGCGACCCAGAGGATCAGCGGAAGATAGCGCAGCAGTCCGACCGCACGCGCGCCGGTAAGCTTCTTTCTGTTTTTCATCAGTATTCCAGCGCCTCCTCCTTGAACACCCGATTCATGATCAGATAGCACGCCAGCACCAGCAGCGCCACCACGACGCCGACCGCCGCGCCCGCGCCGATATCCAGAACGCTGCCGGAGTCGGCTGCGCCGAACACCTTTTCGTACAGGAAATAGACCGGCGTAATGGTCTTTGTGTTGATGCGTGTGGAGAACATCTTCGCCCAGACAAAGAAGTTGACTGCGCCGACTGTCCAGAGTGTGATGCAGGTTCGGATCACATTCCGCAGAAGGGGAAACGTAATTTTCCAGAATTTGATCCAGGAATTCGCGCCGTCAATTTTGGCGCTTTCATAGATATCCTGCGGGATTCCCTCGATGCCGGACAGCAGGATCAGCATGAAATAGCCGACGCTTCCGTAGACATAGGAAATCAGCATCCCCCAGAACAGCCACGACGGCGAAGTCCAGTTGATCTTCGCCAGCGCCGTCCAGCCCAGCGCCGTAAACAGCTGCGTGAGCAGGCCGAATTTGTTCTGGAAGATATATTGCAGCCACATGGTAGACAGTGCGACTGCCGAGATGGTATTGGGAAGATAGATCGCCGAGCGCCAGAATTTCTTACCCTTGACGCCGGACGCGAGAATGACGGCAAAGAAAAGTGCGATCCCAAGCGTCAGAATGCCGCCGACCAGCCAGATGACGCCGATATTTTTAAGCGATGCAACGAAAACGCTGTTCTGGAACAGACCGATATAGTTGTCCAGCCCCGCAAACTGCCACTCAGACGTGCTGCTGCTGATCGCGGGCAGCCGATTCAGGCTCATCAGGAGCGTCCGGATGAGCGGATACGCGAACATTACCAAAAAGCAGATAACCGCCAGGCCAATGGACGCCAGAATGAAAAACGTTTGTCTTTTTTTCAATGTGATTTCTCCCTCCGTTCATCGCCGTGCAGGCGATGCTAAGGTTTTTCCGCAGGCGTCTGGACTCGTACCTGCCACAGGCAGGAGGGCTCGCGTCCTCCTGCCTGTCGATTGCGAAACTTACTGGAGCTGGGACTGTACGCCGGAAACGAAGCCCGCGCCGTCAACAGAGCCCGCCAGCAGCTCGGCGAACATACCGTTGACAACGGCGTTCACGTCGGAGTTGCTGCTGTACATGCCGCACCAGGGAATGACGTCGGTGGACTGCGCCTGCAGCTCGCCGGCGCTCTTGAGGTTCTCAGGCAGCTCGAGGCCGTCAACAACAGGCATTGACTGCGCCTTGTCGACCATATCCTGCTGCGTCTGGACAGAGGTGAACTCCTCCAGCAGCGCCAGAGCCTCTTCCGGATGCTCGCAGCCCTTGGTGATGCCGAAGAACTGGCAGCCGGTGGAGTAGGTGGTGTAGGGATACTCGGCGTTGTCGGGAGCCGGGAAGAACATAGCACCCCACTGGAAGTCATCGCCGGTGATGTCATGCACTTCGTTGGGCAGCCAGGAGCCGTTGTAGTACATGGCGGCAGTGCCCATTGCGAATTCGCCGTTCTGCGCGGACGGGAAGACGTTGGAGCCGCAGCTGTCGGAGAAGTAGCCGTTCGCACGCATTGCAGCGAAATCGTCTGCCATCTGGGCGACGGCGGGATCGCTCCAATTTGCGCCGGTGGTGTCGCTGAGCAGCTCAGTGACCCAGTCCGGGCCCTTCATCATGGCGAGATAGGTGCCGTAGAGGCAGGGATAGTAGGCATCGTCGACCGTGATGGGATCATAACCGGCGTCCTTGATTTTCTGGCAGACGTCCATGAACTCAGACCAGGTGGTGGGCATGGCGTCGATGCCGGCCTCGACAAAGATCGCCTTGTTGTAGTAGATGGTGCCGACGAACGGCTGAGAGGGGATGTAGTACCAGGACGTGCCGTCGGAAGCGAAGCTCTTTGCAAACGCTACCATGCCGGCGGAGATAGCCTTTTCGAAGTCGCTGCCTTCCATGTAGGAGGTCAGATCCATCAGATAGTCCTCGCCAAGCAGGTTCACGATCTGGTCAAAACCGCTGTCGACGATATCGATGGCGTTGCCGGAATCGATGCTCGCTCTCAGGATCTCACGGACATCGCGGCCCGCCCAGTTGACCTCGACGGTGCAGTCGGGATGCGCTTGCTCAAAGCGGGCGATCGCGGCCTTGTAGACCTCGGCCTGCGCCTCGTTCTCCGTCCACTGTGCCCAGTAGTGGATCACGATCTTGTCGCCGTCAGACTCGGCGGGAGTCTCGTCGGCAGTGGTTTCTTCTGCGGGCTTGTCAGCCGTGGCAGTGGTTTCTCCTGCGGGTGTGTCGGCAGCCGGCGTTTCCGCTGTCTTTGCACAGGCAGCCATGCCGAAAACCATCAGCGCCGCAAGAAGCAATGCAAGCAGTTTTTTCATGTTGATTCCTCCATCAAATTTTTTGCTTTCCGCACGGTCGTCCGGCGGAAGCATCAGAGATTTTCTCTGTTATTCTGATTATATTGCAAAAAGCAGGGAAAAAGCAGGAGAGGAATCTTGTAAAAAAGGTGTCTTTTTTTTGGCTGGCATCTGCGGCTTTTGTGGAAAATATCAAAAAACGGCCCCGCTCAGTGAGCGGGGCCGCTTCAACTTGTATCATGCGAACACTATGGATCAACTTCCAAAATTAGGGCAATACCGCACAAATGCTAGGATGTGCATTGGCCGGGAAGCCATTTTGTAAAAACCAATAGGATTGCCCCATGCTTTGGCTCACGGAGTACACTGATTCAAGTTGCCAGGCAAGGCCTGTCAGTCAGAATCAGATTCGCTAATGCGAACATGATATTGAATTTGGCTCTCTGCTTTTCGAGCCCTCGGTATCGTGTTTTTCGGAAACGCAGCTGTTTCTTGACAACACCGAATACGTGCTCTACTTTCGCACGGACAGAGGACTTTGCGTGTTCTGCTTTCTTTGCGGCATACTGGCCGCTTTTGCTCAGTTTCTTCACTTGGGATGGCCGGCGATTGATTCTGTATTTGATTTTGCGGCCAGCCTTGTTGCGGATGATCGCATCATCATGTTTTCCCGCACCGAGATAACCGCTATCACCGTAAACGACCTCTTCTTCTCCGGTCAGCAGCTTTGATGTTTTTGTGACATCATGGACGTTGGCTGATGTCGCCTCCACGGTATGAACCAGTCCGCTGTCCTTGTCAACACCGATATGTGCCTTATAACCGAAGTACCAGGTATTGCCTTTTTCACCTGATGTGCATCCGGATCCTGCTTCTTCTCACTGTTTTTGGTAGAAGATGGTGCGGAAATGATGGTGGAATCCACTATCGTTCCCTTTTTCAGAATGAGGCCTCGTTCCATAAGTGCGGCAACCACCTGAGAGAACAGCTTTTCCTGCAATCCGTTCTTGATCAGCAGATTGCGAAAACGGCCAAGGGTATCGCCGTCTGGACCCTGATTGCTGGAATCGATGCCGCAGAAATCCGAAAACGCACGGCTGTCGATTGCTTCTGCTGCGGTTGCCTCATCACTCAGGTCGTAAAGATTTTGCAGCAGATACAGCCGCAGCATGATCTCCAGCGGATAGGGCTTATTGCCACGCTCTCCTTTGTAATAGCACGGCCGAATCAGGGATAGCCATTCCTTCCACGGGGACGATTCGTTCGATCTGACTCAGAAACTCTTTTTTCTTTGTCCGCACCTGCGCCAACTCATCGCTGAATGCGGAAATCGTCATCTGTTTATCCATGCGTCCATTTTATCACACTTTGCATTCGCTTTGCTTTTTTTGCGGTATTGCCTTAAATAATTCCGCCTTCCCGGAACCGGGAAGGCGGAGATTTTGAGAAACAAAGTTTTATTGACGCAGTATCGTGTCAAGAAACGCGTCAACCTGACAGATCGTATCTTCATTGACCGTTTGACTGCCCTTTTTCCGAACGACCGTCATGTGGCCGCTGCTTTCTTCCTCCTGTACCAGCCGAAAGGTAACGGGAGCATCGGCCAGCTCGCCGCGGTGCGCATACAGCGCGCAGTCATCGGGGGTCACTTCAACGTCCTCGCTGCCTTGCAGGACAAGTGCCGGAACATTGGCACGGGAAAGCCCCGCCGCGGCGGTCGGGCTGCAATTCCTTCCAAACAAAATGCGCTGCATCGGCAGGATCAGGCCGCACAACAGCTTTCCGAATTTGGGTATGTTTCCGGTCGCCTGCGCGATAACAGCCTCGTCCGATGAGAAAAACGGCGCATAGGCTACGATCCCGCTCACCGGCTTATCCGTGCATTGCCGCACCGCACAGACGGCGTATGCGCCCATGCTGTGTCCCATCAGGATGACGGGACGGGAACCGTCATCGACAAAATCAAGCGCATGTTTCAGGTCGATCACCGCCTGCGGGAAGCCGTAAAAATGTCCGGTGCTGCCCTGATAGCCGCTGTATGCAAACGCGAACACCTGATATCCCTGTGCGGCAAAGTGGTGGATCTCCGGCAGATAATACGCGATGCCCGTTCCCATTCCGTGGGCAAAAACAAGTAAACCGCGCGTCCCCGCCTCATTCCAGAGATACCCTGCAAGGTGATTTCTGCCGCTGGGGAATGTCACCCCGCGCCCGTCTATGTTCGCTTCCGGCCGCTTTTCCGGGCGGAACATGGCGGCGTTCACAAGAAAGGCGGCAATGAAGAATATGATCGGCAAAAGAAGTATGAATATCAGCATACGCTCCCTCTCTCAGATGCCTCAATGCACATTAAGCGATGCGTATTGCTCATTATACTCGAAAAAGGCAACTTGTCAATAGGGTGCGGTTCGGAACGCGGTCGGAGCCAATGGCACTATAAAACATGACGCACCTTTTCAGCATGGTTTCTGCGGCTCGTCAAACAGTCCATGCGCAGCTGCAAAAGAGCATTGGATCCCGGTTTCCCGGTCTCCAATGCTCTTTTTGTTTTATTTACGCGGCTTTACGCGAAGCGCTTATTTGCCAAGCTCACAGAAGCGGTGCAGAATCGCCGCCACCTGTGCGCGTGTGGCATTGCCCTTGGGGTTGAGCTTGCCGCCGCTGCCCTTGACCAGTCCCTGACCGACTGCCCAGTTCATCGCGGAAACCGCGTAGCTGCTGATCTCATTGCGGTCGGAGAAGCGCGAGAGGTTATCCTCCAGCGTCACAAGGTCAAGACCCTTATAGACGACATAGCGGAACAGGATCGTCGCCAGCTGCTCACGCGTGATGTTTGCCTCCATGTTCGTGCCGTCGGAAATGCCGTTCTTCATCGCCCATTCGCGGCCTGCGGCGTACCACGCCGCACCCTTGGTCGTGTCAACGCCCTCCATGCGCGCAAGGATCGTCACGATCATGCCGCGCGTGGTCGATGCGTCCGGGCCAAAGGCTGCGCGGCCTGTGCCGTTCATCATGCCCTTTTCATAGACATACGCAACGTCCTCATAGAACCAGTCGCTCTCGCGCACGTCGCTGAACGGCAGCTTCGTGCTGTCCGATGCAGACGGCGTGGTGGGCTTGACCGTAGACGGATAGCTCGGGATGACCGGCTGCTCGTTTGCGGCCTGCTCGCTGCGCGCGGCGGCCAGCGCCGTCCTGACGTTCTCGGTCAGCGTGTTGAGCTCCGTCTGATACACGGTGTCGCCCGCGGCCGCAATACCGGCCTCCAGCGCGTCGATCGCGTCCTGCAGGGCGTTCATGGTCTTTTCCGAAACCAGACGCAGCGAGCCGTCGCTCACAGCATTCTTTGCCTCGGCCAGAGCCGCAGCGGCCTCCGCCGTGCTGACGGTGAACTTTGCAAGCTCCGCGTCCGCGGCCTTGATAAGGGCGTTGATTTCGCTCTGCGTGCTGTTCTCGTCGGCGATCGCGTCCTTCAGCGCCTTGATCGCCGCGTCAAGCGCGGTGGTATCCTCGCCGGTGATCTTTGCGCGCGCCGCTTCCAGCGCCTCGAGTGCTGCGTTTGCCGCGTCACTGTCAACAGCCGGCGTGCCATAGGCCTCGACCTCGCCGATCTGCATCAGATAGCCGTCCCTGCCTTTGTCTACCAGCTTGTCGCCGTAGACACGGACAAAGCGTGCCGTCTGCGCGTCAAATCCGATCTCGCGCCAGCCCTCCATGCCCGGATCGCCATTTCTGACCGCGACATCCGTCCACGTCGTGCCATCGAGCGAAACCTGCACGCGATAGTCGACCGGGAATGCGAAGCCGCTGCCGCCATAGATGCGAACCTTGTTCACGGCGAACAGATCGCCCATGTCAAACGCGCACCATTCATGCGCGGTCGCCTCGTCGTGGTTGACGCCGACATTCGACGTCCAGCCGTTGCCGTTCTGTGCAATGCCGTCGTTGAGGTATTCTGCTGCCCAGCCCCACTGCTTATACGTGCCGTCGGGCGTGGTGCTGGAAACGTAGTACTTCTTGTTCAGAAGCAGGTTGCTGTCCGGTTCATAGTGCACGACCTCATCCTCTGTCGTGCCGGGCGCCGGCGTGGGGATGGTGCCGTCGTCGTTGTAGATCTCAAGCTCGCTGGCCGCGCAATAGGTGCTGTTCGTCGCGGCGACGTTTACGCGCACATAGCGCGCCGTCTGCGCATCAAACGTGATGGAATAGGCCGCGCCGTTTTCCATCGTCTTATCCGCGGCGGTGTAGACGACCGCCCAGCTCTTTCCATCCTGCGAGACCTCGATCGTGAAGTCCTTCGGCATGCCCTGACCGGCGCTGACCGGCCCCATCTCACCAGCTGCCGGATAGAGGTCGACGCGGTTAAACGTCTTGCTCTCACGCAGATCGGCCGTGATCACAGCCTGCTGCGTGCCGACCGACTTCCAGCCGTTGTTTGCGTTTTCCGGCTCACGCACACCGTCGTTGAGCTTGCTGATATACCAGCCGTTGCCGCCCTCGGAGCTGTCGGCGTAGACATTTGCGTCCAGCGCGATGTTCGCGTTTTCTTCCTTGCCGCTCTCGTAGACATAGCCCGCCGGAAGCTGATACAGCGCGCCGTCGCCCGCTGCCAGCGTCACGGTCAGCTCGCCGCCGCTGAGCGCCGCATCGAAAAGCGTGCCGTCCTGCGCGCTCACGCGCTTGAGGGACGTGATCGCGCTGTCGAGCTTTACGCGGATGGTGGCTGCATTTGTGTAGTCATTGTTGACCAGCATCATGTAGCCCTGCGTGCCGTTCTTTTCCTTGAGGTAGGAGACCGTAAAGTTCGTGCTGTCCACGCCCTGCGCAAAGAAGCCCTCGGGAATGGGCAGATCGCCCCACGTCTCGCCGTTGAGATAGATCTCCTCCGCGTTCAGCCTGGCAAGCGTCGTGCCGAGCGCGTGGATCTCGCTGTTAAGCTGCTTGACCGCCTCATAGCTCTTGGGATTCGGCGTACCGTCCAGAAGGATGATGCCGTCGGCAAACGGCTCGGAGCGGTTGCTGGGGGTAAACCATGTGAAGTAGGAGAACTGTTTATAGCCAAAGGCCAGACCCATCATGGCCTCATAGCGGATCTCGGATGCAGACGGCGCACGGTACGCACCCGGGATCTGAACCGACTGCAGATAGTTTGCCGTCTTGACGTCGTTTTCTCTGCCCACTTCCCAAACGGCGCGCATATTGCCAAGGAAGCCGGAGCGGTTCATGGCTGTGCTGTTGTCGGGATAGGGGTACAGGTCGTACATCAGATAATCCTGCGGATAGCCGCCCGCAGCGTTCAGCTTGAGATAGTCGTTCATCTGATCCTTTGCCTGCTCCAGCGTCGCATATGCCCACGCCGGGAGGAAGTTCAGATGCATATAGCCGTTGGGATCGGCCTGCTTCATGGCCTGATGCACGGCGTTATACGGGTTGGCGTTCGCCGGCTCGTCCAGGATATAATAGCCCGCCACGCCGGGGACGTTGCGATACTCGCCGATCAGAGATTTGATCTGCTCCGCCGTCAGGCTCATGAGGTTGCCGCCAAAACGGCTGTCCGCGACGCTCACGTGCATGCCGTATTTGTTGGCGTATTCCGCCATCTTAAGGTTCGTTGCCTTGCTGTTGAGGTCGTTGCCGGTAACGTTGTTGACAAAGTTGATCCCGGCGTCGGCCATCAGCTTGTACTGCTCATCCCAGCGGGAATCGTCGCTGACCTTGTCCATATACTCGCTTGTGGGCGGCCAGAAGATGGAGATGAGAATGTTGTCGTCAAAGCTGAATTCCTTTTCAACGACCGTAACGGAGATCTCTTTTTTGATGTTCTCGCCGTTTTCGTTTCTTGCGGAGTTTGCAACGGTCGCGGTGATCGTCGTGCTGCCAACGGCTTTGGCCGTGATCACACCGTTTTCGTCAACGGAGGCGATAGCCGGATCTGCGCTTTCCCAGCTGACGCTGTGATCCAGCTCGTCAACTGCCGTAACCGTCACCTTGACGCTGTCGCTTTCGCCAACGGTCAGCTCCAGCGCGCTCTTGCTCACATCCACTGCAAAATTGTTTGCGCTGAGCGTGCCGAATGCGGCCAGCTCCGACAGCTGCACAACATAGGCTCCGTCGTTTGCGGCATATGCGCGCTTCGTCACATACAGCCGGACGTAGGAAGCCTCCACCGGTTCTTCCAGATCAAAGCAGACCGGCGCGCCGGGCGTTTTCTGACCGGTGACCTTTACCACATCCGTCCAGTTCTTGCCGTCGGACGAAACCTGCAGCTGATAGTCGATTGGGAACGCATAGCCATACTTGCCATCGTCCGAGCGCGGGAAGATCACAAAGCGGCTGAGCTCATACGTCAGGCCAAGGTCAATGCTTGCGTACGCGACCGTATCCGCCGATGCGCCCTCAACGGGCAGCGTCGTCCAGCCGTTCGCGCCGCCGTAGCCGACGACGCCTCGGATATAGCCGTCGTTCAGCAGCATGCTGCCCCAGATGCCCTCCGGCGCAACATAGTCGGACGAAACGCTGACCATCTTGTTCAGCGCTGCGTTTTCCGTGCCTTCGGGCTGCCATGCGCGCAGGTCATAGCGGCCCGGCGTGCCAAACACCGCAAGCTCCGACAGCTGCACCATGGTTCCGCCGCGCTTTGTCACATAGATCCGGACATTCTTTGTCGTGACCGCCGTCTCCAGATCGAAGAAGACCGGCGCAGTGGGCGTGGCCTGACCCGTCACCGTGACGAGATCTGTCCAGGTCTCGCCGTCGTCCGAGGTCTGAAGCACATAGTCCACCGGGAAGTTATTTGCGTATTCGCTGTCAGAGCGCGGGAATACCACGATCCGGCTGATCTCATACGACGCACCGAGGTTGATGGCCGCCCATGCAACCTTGTCGGCTGCTGCCCCCTCTTCAAATGGGTGCGTCGTCCAGCCGTTCGTGCCGTAAGGCGCGGTCGTTGAAACAATCACACCATCGGTCAGCTGGACAGATTCCCAGCAGCCGAGTCCCTCTTTAAAATCAGAGGACACGCTGACTTTCTTGTTCAGCGCAATGTTCGCCGTGCCGTCCAGCGCCCACGAGGCGATATCATCCTTTGTGCCGGTGGGCTTCTCATCGCCGCCCGATTCCTGCACGACCGTGCCCCAGATGGCAAACTCCTGCAGCTGCACCAGCTTGCCGTCGTTGCCCGCGCCGCCAATGGAATCCTGCGCATAGCGCTTTGTTACATTCAGCCGCACATAGCGCGCCTCCACAGCGCTGTCCAGCTCGTAGAAATACGGTTCGGCCGGGTCTTTGGGCGCGCCGGTCTGCTCTGCCGCAACGCTCCACATCTCGCCGTCCAGCGAGGTCTCGATCTGATAGTCGGTCGGGAAAATGGCGCCTGCGCGCGCAAATACGCCGAATTTGGATACCGAGCAGCGCCTGCCCAGATCAAAGGTCAGCACAACCTGCACGCTCGCGTCCGGCTCGCTATCATAGGGGTTTGTGGAAAATCCCTGGCCATCCAGCACGCCGTCGTGGACAAAATCCTTGCTCCAGTGCTCACTGGGCATTTCATAGCTGTTTTCCTGACCCATCGCATTATGCGTGCCGTTTGACACTGTCAGCGTCGCGCCCACAGCCAGATTGGTTGTTCCGGCCGGAGCGTAGTCGCTGAGCGACGCGTCCGCCGCAGCTACCGCGGGCAGAATGCCGAGCAGCATCGCCAGCACCAGAACCAGCGTCAGCCAGCGCCGAAAACTTCTGTTTTTCATTTGTATACCTCCTCATTTCTCTATGTGCATAAAAGCCAGAGCCGGCCTACGCCTTTTCACCGTCTATTTGCACAATTCTATAGATAAGTATAAGGATTTTCTGAACAAATGAGAGTCAACGCTTTTTGTGCGATTGGTGTCTTTTTTTCACTGGAAGCAAATGCTATTGTGGATTTTGCGCATTCCGCCGCACAATTTTCTCTATCATTCACACGCCATTCGCATTGATTTGTTTGGCTTTCTATGGAATTTTTATTGAAATCGTCAAAATTAACTCAGATTAGTTTTGTTATTCTGCTATCGGTTTTGTCAAAAGGTTCTTTCCCACGCAAACTGCCCGCAGACAGCGGCACTAATTGGGGGGCAAAATGGGGGTAGGGAAAGCAGGCACGCAGTACTGGACCTGCAGAATTTCAGATATCTACACCTGTCGAGCATATTCAGTGAACTGTAAATCGGTTTATTGTATAGATCGACATATAACAAACGACCCCTGCTGCAGAATTTCTGCAGCAGGGATGCGCGATTGTAGTACAGTATTTTTTGTGTTTTTTGCCGGAAAGAGAGTGCTCTTGTATTTTTCAGGAAGAACGGTTATGATGGTCTTGTAAATTTAAACCCCGGCATACTGCACGTCAGAATACGAAGGGAGATAAAAATGGATTTCTTAAGCTATAGAGAGCAACTGGGAATTGGACTGTGCGACAATAAAAAATATCAACATTTTCTTACAATTCTATTCAATTTCTTGAACGGAATTCCGACAGACCGCAGTTTTTCGGGAATCAGTACGAAAGAGTATTTACGCTTTTGCAGTACAACTGGAACGCAAATAAGCAATACGTATATGAATGAGCAGCGTGGCGACAATCGATATAACCATTGCATTCGTGTTTTTGCAGAAAATGCGGATGAACCCAAGAACTTCTTCTCGTATTATATCGCATTCACAAATGTGCTGCCCATAAAGCGTGACGGTTATGCCTTTTTAGAGCGAGGCACATTTGCAAATTTATTGGTTCAGATGCTGAAGGACTCGCATATTGCGGTCGACTTGGTTGTAAAGAATGGAGAATACTTTGTTTTTCCAAAGGGCGCGGTTGAGTTGGATTCTGCGCTCGTGTCACAGCCATTAACATGGTTAAATCAGTATGATACCTATATAATGTAGGTGTTCGACGAACTACAAAGTAGGGATTACCGCATACAAATTGGAGGTCATCGAGTTTGAAACAAATCAGTGACAAAAACATCCTAAAAAATGGCGCAACAAAGCAGACTGTCGGTTAGGCGGCCAAAAAACGAGGATGACAGATTACCCCAACGAAGGTAACGGAGAGGCATTTAAGACTATAAACCCCATATGGGCAAGCATTTCAAAGGCTTTTTTTGAGAAATCTAGCGAGCTACAGGGGGCTTATCCTCCTGTGCAGGCAGCTGGATTGTACGGCACATTCTTGCTCAGAATGTGATAGATATCGCGCATAAACGAAAAGGCGGGGGATCATTTCTGATGAAGCGGTCCGCCTGCCTTTTATATCTGCTCAGCGCAGTGTCCGCACGTACTCAGAAGGCGTCATGCCGGCCACGGTGCGAAACTGACGAGAAAAGTGCTGCTGGCTGGAGAAGCCCATGCGTAAGGAAATTTCACCCATGGACAGCGTGCCGTCTCGGAGAAGGAGCTTACTTTCCTCAATGCGGATCTTTGCCAGATAATTGCCCGGCGTCATGCCGAGCTGTGTGCGAAAAATACGGTGCAGGTAGGTTGTGCTGATGTGCGCGGCATCGGCGAGCTGCTGTAACGTGATCTTTTCTCCTGCTTTAGAGGAAATGATCTGTACCAGTTGGTCAGCGATGCGCTGTTCGGCGTGACTGGTGGATGGGAGCTGCGCTGCGGGTTGGAAGGAACGCTTTTTTTCGCAGCGGATCAGGTCAGCCAGAAGCAGTTTCAAAAGGCTCTCCACACAATCATATGCGAAGTCTGTACTGCTGTGTTCGTCCAGCATCCGGCGCAGCAGTGTGATCTGGCGTGCGGTAAGCGCAAGGACCTGGCCGCAGAGAGAAGAGCAGGGGGAATCGACGGCCGCACGGAAAGAGACGGTTAGAAAGCTGACGGGAAGATCGGCATACTGCATGTGCCAGATGTTCCGGTTGATGAGCAGCATCTGCTGTGGCCGGAGCAGAATATCCACGCCGCCGACCAGATTGTGCAGTTCGCCCCGGTCGACATAGACCAACTCCAGTGCCTCATGCTGTTCGCCGCGGAAGTAAAAATCCCTACTGCATTCCTGATAGAAAAAGGTATAGAGCCGCTCCAGCTTCAGATCGCTGGAGGCACCGTAGAATATCTCCGCCGGGTGCTCGCCCAGAAGTGAAAGCACATCGGGACGCGCGGTGCAGATGTCAAAGCAGCAGAGGGCATCCAGCGCGGTGACTGAAAACCGGACACCGGGGCGCAACTTAAAGACACGGTCGAGATAGTAGAGACTGTAAGACTCTGCTTCATAGATTACAAGCAGCGGCATCCCGGAAACATAATCCAGAACGACTGGCTCCTGCGACAGCCACTCTTTTATGGGTTCGCCGGCACGGACACAGCAATGACTGGTGCACGGCATATCGTCCGGGAGCGAGGCGATGACAGTGCCGAATGTCTGCGCGGAGGAGAGGTTCTTGATCTGCATAGTGAAGCCTCCTTTTGCACTATATTTATCACAAGGTACTTGGAAATGCAATATTTTTTTCCATATACCGCATGGAATTTATACGATACTGCACAGAGTAGGGGGAAACGTTGCTTTCCGCTGCAGACCCGGCTAAGATGAGCTCAGAATAAAAAACGGAGCAGGAGACGTGAAAAAATGGACAGACAAAAACCAACTCTTGTGATCATGGCCGCGGGCATGGGCAGCCGCTTTGGCGGCCTCAAGCAGATCGAGCCGGTCGACCCGGAAGGACATATCCTCATTGATTTTTCGCTGTTTGACGCATGGCGCGCGGGCTTCCGCGACGTGGTGTTTATCATCAAGCGCGAGATGGAGGAAGAGTTCCGCGAATGTATTGCTGACCGCATGGATCAGTATTTCCATGTGTCCTACGTCTATCAGGATCTTGACCGCCTGCCGGAGGGCATAGAAGTTCCGGAGGGACGCACAAAGCCGTGGGGCACCGGCCACGCGCTGGCCTGCTGCAAGGGCGTGGTAAACGGCCCGTTTGCCGTCATCAACGCGGATGATTTCTATGGCCGCACGGCGTTCTCGGAAATCTATGATTTCCTTGCGGCGCAGACCGACGAGAGCAAGTATGCCATGGTCGGCTACCGTCTGAAAAATACGGTGACGGAGTTCGGCTCCGTGGCGCGCGGCGTGTGCGAGATCGAAGACGGGATGCTGACCGGCGTGACGGAGCGCACGAAGATCTTCAAAAAAGGCGCGGACGCCGAATACACCGAAGATGGGGAGCATTTCTTCCCGCTGGCGGGCGACACCATCGTGTCGATGAACCTCTGGGGCTTTTCGGCGCGTGTGCTGGATGAGCTATGGGCGCGCATGGGCGCGTTCCTGACAGAAGCAATGAAGACAAATCCGCTCAAGTGTGAATACTTCCTGCCGTTTGTGGTAAATGAGCAGCTTGCAGACAAGTCCGCAAGCGTGCAGGTGCTGCCGTGCGAGGAAACATGGTACGGCGTGACCTACCGCGAAGATCTGGCGTCTGTCAAGGAAGCCGTGGCCAAGATGAAGGCGGAGGGCATTTATACGGAGGAGCTTTGGAAATGAACGAAAACCTGTTTGAAGTACTGCGCGCCTTCCGGCTGGACGCAAAGCCTGTTTCCTGCGAGCCGTATGGCTGCGGGCACATCAATGTGACCTATCTTGCCGTGACGGAAAGCGGCCGGCGCTATATCCTGCAAAAAATCAACAACAACACGTTCCGCGACGTGGCGGGGCTGATGGAAAATATCACTGCCGTCACGGAGTTCCTGCGGACAAAAACAGACGACCCGCGCAGCGTCCTGACGCTTGTAAAAACGCATGACGGCGCAAGCTATCTGCATGCGCAGGATGCCTATTAGCGCGTGTATGACTTTGTGGAGGGCACCATCTGCCTCCAGCTTCCCGAGACGGACGAGGACTTTTATCAGAGCGCCGTGGGCTTCGGCACCTTCCAGCAGCTCCTGACGGATTTCCCGGCGGCGAAGCTGCACGAGACCATCCCGAATTTCCACAATACGCCCGACCGTTACCGCGCGCTTCTGGAGACATTGGAGCGCGACCCCATGCACCGGGCAGCGCAGGTTCAGCCTGAAATTGAATTTGCGCTGGCCCGGCAGGCAGAAATGTCGGCCATTCAGAACGCGCTGACTGCGGGCGAGCTGCCGCTGCGCGTGACGCACAACGACACAAAGCTTAATAACGTTCTGCTGGACGCGGCGACCCGTCAGGCGCTGTGCGTGATCGATCTGGATACGGTCATGCCCGGCTCGAGCCTCTATGACTTCGGTGACTCCATCCGCTTCGGCGCGGCAACTGCCGCAGAGGATGAAAAAGACCTCTCCAAAATGGAGATGAGTCTTGACCGCTTCCGCGTCTTTACGCGCGGCTATGTCCGCGCCTGCCCCGGCCTGACGGCAAAGGAGTTGGAGCTGCTGCCAATGGGAGCTAAGACCATGACCATGGAGTGCGGCGTTCGCTTCCTGACGGACTATCTTGATGGGGATCATTATTTTGCCGTTCATCGGGAAGGGCAGAATCTTGACCGCTGCCGCACCCAGTTCAAGCTCGTGGCGGACATGGAGAAGAAGTGGGACGAAATGCGGAAGATCGTAGAGGAGGAATCGAGATGAACGTACTTGTGACCGGCGGCGCCGGATATATTGGCAGCCATACCTGTGTGGAACTGATCGAAGCAGGCCATACGCCGATTGTAATTGACAATCTCAGCAATTCCAACCCTGAAAGCCTGCACCGCGTAGCCGAAATTACC
>URAZ01000049.1 GCA_900545925.1 uncultured Eubacteriales bacterium
CGGACTGCGGAATGTTCGTAAAAGGAGAGCATGAACGGCAGTTTGCGTATGAGGCACATACAGTCTGCGACAAAAGCGGGTTTGTTCTCGGTGTGGAGGTAACGGCAGGAAACGTCCACGACAGTGTGGCATGGGATGCCGTATATGATGAAGTCACAAGGAAATTCAACGAAGTAAAGTTTGTCACAATGGACGCGGGCTACAAGACCCCGTGGATCGCGAAGAAAACGATAGAGGACGGAAGAGTTCCGGTGCTTCCGTATACAAGATACACCGGGCGGCAGGACAGATACAAGCCTTGGGAATATACCTACGATCCGGCAAATGACACCTATACCTGCCCGCGGGGCGGGGTCCTGCGGCATACCACGACAGACCGGGATGGCAAGCGGACCTACCGAAGCACACCGGAGCAGTGCCGGAACTGCCCATGTAAAGCGAAATGCGGGGCGAACGAAAAGGGGCAAAAGACACACACGACGCACATCTGGCAGGAGTATCTGGATTTAGTGGAGCAGATACGAAAAACGGATCGTGCGAAAGCAATTTACGCACAGCGCAAGGAAACGATTGAACGGGTCTTTGCGGACGCGAAGGAAAGACACGCAATGCGTTACACGCACCACCGAGGCCTGGCTGCCGTCACACGATGGGTCAGGCTTAAATTTGCTGCCATGAATCTCAAAAAGCTGGCGGTATGGAGTTGGAAAAACTCCATTTTCGCCTTCATTTTCGCTTGGTTTTGCCCAAATTACGAAAAAACTCCCGCTTTCGCTCCTCGAAAGCGGGGTTCTTTGACAAGTTGAGAAGTCCTTCCGGTTTCCCGGAAGGACTTCCTTTGCTCTGAGCGGTATTTCGTTGTTGTCCTTGTGCGTGTTCGCCTTTCGGCTACGGGTCTTTGTTTTGAAGAAAGAAAAGAAAAAGAGAAGAAAGAGAGGATTGGGTAAATCCTTAATTATGAGTATAGGGGTTAATCGTGTCTGAACTGTGAACGGAAGGAAAAGGAATTGTGAACATTTCGCTGTCGCGCTGCGAATAATGCAGATTTCCACATGGAATAATTATGCCAGATCAAAGAGAAAAATAAAAAATGAAAATCACCACTTGACAAATCCCGACTTTATGCTATAATAACGGAGCGCTCTTGAGAAAGAGACTTGCTGCTGTAGCTCAGTCGGTAGAGCGCGTCATTGGTAATGACGAGGTCGGCAGTTCGAATCTGCCCAGCAGCTCCAAAAATCGGTTTATCCCATTGGGATAGACCGATTTTTCTTTTTTGGTAAAATAAATATGCTGAGGCTTCCAACAAAATATTTCACAGATAGGATCCAACACAGCGAATAGTCGGATTGCTTATTGTTAAGGCCTGTCAGCGCAGACTGCGCACATACTCCGACGGCGTCATACCTGTAACAGTCCTGAACTGGCGGGAAAAGTGCTGCTGGCTCGAAAAGCCAAGTTTTTTTGCAATCTCGCCCATAGACAGCGTTCCACTGCGCAGGAGGAGTTTACTTTCCTCTGCGCGGATTTTTGCAATGTATGTGCCAGGAGTCATACCAAGCTGCGAACGGAACAGGCGATGAAGATACGTTGTGCTGATGTGCGCCTCGTCTGCCAATGCCTGCAGACTAAGCTTTTCTCCAGCACGGGCAGAAACAATCTGGATTAGCTTATCGACAATGCGCTGCTCGGCATGGCTGGTCGCGGGCAGACGCTGCGCGGAGCAGACTGGCAGTTGTTTATCTGTGTTGCGCAGCATATCCGCCAGCAGCAACTTCAGCAGGCTTTCTACACAGTCATATGCGTAACTTTCTGCATTGTGTGCGTTCAGCATCTGCTGCACCAGACTGATCTGCCGGGCAGACAGGGTGATTGCTCGGCCGGTCAGTTGTGAACAGGGAAGGACTGCTGCTCGAAACGATACGGTTAGGAAGCTGACCGGCAAATCGGCGTACTGCATGTGCCAGACGTTCTGCCCGATCAGCATCAGCTGCTGCTGCTGCAGAAGTATGTCGGCGCCGCCTGCCAGATTGTGCAGTTCACCGCGGTCAACGTAGACCAGTTCAAACGCCTCATGCTGCTCGCCTCGAAAATAAAAATCACTGGCGCATTCCTGATAAAAAAACGTGTAAAGCTGCTCCAGTTTCAGTTCACTTGCCGCGCCGGAAAACTCCTCCGCCGGATGGCATGCGAGAAGCTGCAAACGTCCCGGCTGATGCGTGCGGCAGCTAATCTCGCAGCCGTTTCCGAGTGCAGCGATGGAAAACCGAATACCTGGGCGCAGCATAAGTACTCGATCGAGGTAATAAACGCTTTGCATGTCCCCCTCATAGATCACCAGCAGAGGCATTCCGGAAACATAGTCCAGAACGACCGGATCGTCCGTGCGCATTTCTTTGACCATATCGCCTGGATGGATCTGCCAGCGCTCCACACTGGGAGGTAGTTGTTCCGGATTTGCGGAAAGAATCTCGCCGAACGTCTGTACCTGCGCGGCAGAAAGATTTTTGATCTGCAATGCAATCGCCTCCCTTGCTCTTTTATCATAATTTTGCGACATATGCAACTACTTTTTCAAATTCTGTCTGAATTTTATCAGATTCTGCACAAAACGAGGAAATCTATTGTCTTCCAGAGTTGGGGAGGATAAGATAAAACAAAACGGATGAAAAGGAGTTATAGCATGAACAAAGTGCTGTTCGAGGTCCTGTGCAGTTTCTGCCTGGACGCGGAGCCTGTTTCCTGCGTGCCGTATGGCTGCGGCCATATCAACGAGACATATTTGACTGTGACGGCCAGCGGCCGACGCTATATCCTGCAAAAAATCAATCATCATACGTTCCGCGATGTGGCTGGCCTGATGGAAAATGTTACATCCGTCACAGACTTTCTGCACACAAAAGCAGAAGACCCGCGCAGCGTTTTGACGCTGGTCAAGACGACTGACGGCGCAAGCTATCTGCATGCGCAGGAAGAGTACTGGCGCGCATATGACTTTGTTGAGAGTAGCATCTGCCTCCAGCAGCCCGAGACGGACGAGGACTTTTACCAAAGTGCCGTCGGCTTCGGTACGTTTCAGCAGCTTCTGAGCGATTTTCCAGCGGAGAAGCTGCATGATACAATTCCCAATTTCCACAATACACCGGATCGTTACCGCGCGTTTCTTGAGACATTGGAACGCGACTCCATGCACCGGGCGGCGCAGGTTCAGCCTGAAATTGAATTTGCGCTTGCCCGGCAGGCTGAAATGGCCGCGCTGCAAACTGCGCTGAAGTCCGGTGAACTGCCGCTGCGTGTGACGCACAATGATACAAAGCTGAACAACGTTCTGCTGGATGCGAAAACGCGCCGGGCGCTGTGCGTCATTGATCTCGATACGGTCATGCCCGGTTCCAGCCTCTATGATTTCGGCGATTCCATCCGATTTGGCGCGGCAACTGCCGCAGAGGATGAGCGCGACCTCTCTAAAATGGAAATGAACCTTGCGCGTTTCCGGGTCTTTACGCGCGGCTATGTCTGCGCTTGCCCGGGGCTGACAGAAAAGGAATTGGAATTACTTCCGCTTGGCGCGAAGACCATGACAATGGAATGCGGCGTCCGCTTCCTGACGGACTATCTCGACGGCGACCACTATTTTGCCGTCCACCGCGACGGCCAGAACCTTGACCGTGCCCGCACCCAGTTCAAGCTGGTCGCGGACATGGAGAAAAAGTGGAACGAAATGCAGAAAATCGTTGCTGAAGAAGCAAAAAAGGAGAAATAAAGGAGAAATAAATTATGCTGCACCTGAATATCATCAAAGTAAAGACCCCGGAAGAAATGGGCAAGGCCGCTGCCGATGAATTTGAAGCCGTCATCCATGCCAAGCCCGCCTGCGTCATCGGTCTTGCCACCGGCTCGACCCCGCTGCCGCTGTATCGTGAGTTGATCGCCCGCGAACAGGCCGGGCTGATCGATTTCAGCCGTGTGCGCTCGGCCAATCTTGACGAGTACAAGGGCCTTGCACCCGACCATCCGCAGAGTTACCGCCGGTTCATGCAGGAAAATCTGTTTGACCATATTTCCATCAAGCCTGAGAACACCATCGTTCCCGACGGCCTTGCCGCCGATATCCCTGCCATGTGCGAGGCGTATGAGCGCAAGATCGAAGACTGGGGCGGCGTGGATATCCAACTGCTCGGCATCGGCCACGACGGCCACATCGGCTTCAACGAGCCGTGCGACCATTTCCCCGTCATGACCCATGAGGTTCAGCTGACGGACATGACCCGCGAGGCGAACAAGCGCTTCTTTAATTCTATCGACGAGGTTCCGACCGCCGCCATCACCATGGGCGTCGGTACAGTTATGGCCGCGAAAAAGATCGTCATGGTCATCACGGGTGCGGATAAGGCCGACATTCTCTATAAGGTCTTCTTCGGGCCGGTCACGCCGGAGGTTCCTGGCTCCATCTTGCAGTTCCATCCCGATGTGACGCTCATCTGCGACGAGGCAGCGGCAGCCAGAATGCCGCAGTAAGGACGGCTATGCAGTATTTAGGCATTGAATATCAGATCAAAAACCTGCCTGCGCTGGATCGTGCGTTCATTCCCTTCGGCGTCTGGGCCAGCGCATATGAAAAAGGCGCGGAACGCCCGTTCAAAATTGCCGTCGAGCGCGAAAACGGTCTTGTGACCGTATACGAGACAAAGCTGCGCAGCCCGGAATTCGCCGAGGCGAACTACCGCTATGCCGAGCGCTGCGTCAAGATGCTCCTGTGGAGCGTCGGCGGCTGGCGCGTGTACCTCTGCGGCGACGATGCGATCGCAAAGCGCATGCAGGATGCGTACCGCGCGGGTGGAACGCGTGAGTTCGACGTCGGCTTCATGCAGGACGTGTACGAGCGCCCGTTTGAGATCGTCCTCACGGACGAGGCGGGCTTCCCGCAGGCGCACGAGCAGACCAGAAAGGTCGGTGGCCATACGAACGGCTGCCGCATCGGCTTTGACGCGGGCGGCTCCGACCGCAAGGTCTCCGCTGTCATAGACGGCGAAACGGTCTACTCCGAGGAGGTCGTCTGGCATCCCAAGACGAGCGAGGACCCGCAGTACCAGTATGACGGCATCGTCGCCGCGTTCAAAACGGCAGCGTCCAAAATGCCCCGGGTGGACGGCATCGGCGTTTCCTCCGCAGGCGTGTTCATCGGCAACGCGCCGATGGTGTCCTCCATTTTTATCAGGGTCCCGCGTTCACGCCGCGAAGAGGTCAAGACGGTCTACGACCGCGCAGCTAAAGAAATCGGCGACGTTCCCATCGTTGTTGCAAATGACGGTGACGTGTCGGCACTGGCAGGTTCGATGAGCCTTGGCGAAGGCGCGGTCATGGGGCTTGCCATGGGCACGAGCGAAGCAGTCGGCTATGTTAATGCCGAAAGCAACCTCCTCGGCTGGTTCAGCGAACTTGCCTTCGCTCCGGTTGATCTGAACGAGAACGCGATGCGTGATGAGTGGTCGGGGGATATCGGCGTCGGCTGCAAATATTTCTCACAGGATGCGGTTTCCAAGCTGGCACCCGCCGCAGGAATCGCGCTGTCCGAAACCCTCACACCGGCTGAGAAACTCAAGGAAGTGCAGAAATTGGCGGAGCAGGGACTTCCGTATGCGTTGGAGATTTTCAAGTCTATTGGCGTGTACCTCGGCCATACGATGTGTTTGTATGAACGCTTCTATGATATTCGCAATCTGATCGTTCTGGGCCGCGTGGCATCCGGCGTAGGCGGAGATTTGATCGTCGCCGAGTGCCAGCGGGTGCTGAAGGAGGAATATCCAGACTTGGCGCAGAAGATCCGCGTTATGCTGCCGGATGAAAACTTCCGCCGCGTTGGTCAGTCCATGGCTGCAGCCAGTCTGCCGGAGGTGTGAGCATGCTGTTCAAAAATGCGAATATTTTTGTAGACGGTCGTTTCCAGCACGGATCATTCCGTGTGGAAAATGGAAGATTCTCCGAGATTTTGTCTGCAGTCCCGGAAGAGGACGGCGTTGATCTGGAAAATCAGTATGTGATTCCGGGACTTATCGACGTGCATAACCACGGCAATTCCGGTGCAGATTTTTCAGACGGCGATTATGCCGGCCTCGTCAAAATGGCACGCTATCTTGCAAAAAATGGCGTGACCAGCTTTGCTCCCGCGTCCATGACGCTGCCCTATGATGTGTTGGAAGCAGCATACAAAACAGCTGTCCGACTCAAAAACAAGCAACCGGCGGATTGTGCCCGTCTCATGGGTATCCAGATGGAAGGCCCCTTTTTCTCTGAAAAGAAAAAGGGCGCGCAGAACGGCGCATATCTGCGAAACCCGGATTTCGGCGCGTTCCATCATCTCTATGAAGCTGCCGAGGGATTGCTCCGCATTGTGGATGTAGCAGCGGAACTTCCCGGTGCGGTAGAGTTTACCGAAAAGGCGTCCAGACTCTGCACGGTCTCCATCGCGCACACCGATTGCACCTATGAAGAAGCCTCTGCTGTTTTTGATGCAGGTGCAAGTCATCTGACGCATTTATACAACGCCATGCCCGGCATCCATCATCGCAAGCCTGGCCCCATCGGCGCAGGCTCAGAACGGGAAAATGTTGTTGCGGAACTGATCTGTGATGGCCAGCACATCCATCCAAGCGCTGTACGCATGGCATTCAAGCTGTTCCCCGGTAGAATTTGCCTCATTTCCGATGCGCTGCGCTGCTGTGGCATGCCGGATGGCCAGTATACCCTAGGCGGACAGGATGTATTCCTGCAAAACTGTGTTGCAAGACTTGCCGACGGTACGATTGCAGGATCAGCCACGAATTTGTATGACTGCATGCGAAAGGCCGTGGAATTCGGCATTCCGAAGGAGCAGGCGATCCTCTCCGCGACAAGCGTTCCTGCAAAGGAACTTGGGCAGGAGGCAGAGATTGGCGAAATCAGTTCTGGTAAACTGGCCGATTTTGTTGTCTGCGATGAGGAATTGAACCGAAAGCATGTTTATCTCTCTGGCACTCAGCTGGATTCGTAAATATCGTTGCATGTTCAAACAGACACCCCGCATGCGTTGGCATGCGGGGTGTTGTCGTGCTATTATGCGGCCTTACGGCAGTGTTCGGATGCAGTCCTTCAGGATCTGCATGAATGCTTCACGGTCAAGCTTCAGCAGAACAAGTGCATTTTTCTTTCCAAATTTCTTGTCGCTCTGCAGATCGGTAACAGTTTTGCCAAGTGTGATCTCAGCCTGTGTTTCTACAAAGACGCCCGCCATTTGGCCCTCGAACAATTCTGGGTGGGCAAGGTACATGATAGGGCAGGAATCATGCTGTGCAACGCCGGTGAGTCCGACGGTCTGTACTGCACTCCATGCACAGGCGAACAATTCTCGCACCAGCTTGCCGCAGCGGTTGCCATAGGCGGCCATCTCATCCCAGTCTGCAGGGCGCAATTCGGCCTGCATGGTGACATCCAGACCGCACATGACGAGAGGTACGCCAGATTTGAACACGATCTGCGCCGCATCTGGGTCATCGTAGATGTTGAATTCCGCTGCGGGTGTCACATTGCCGCCAACAGCTGCACCGCCCATCAGTGCAATGGAGTGCAGCAGCTGTTTTAGTTCTGGATACTTTGTCAATGCGATTGCTACGTTTGTCAGCGGTCCGGTCGCAACCAGACGCAATTCGCCCGGCATGCGCTTCGCTGTTGCATAAAGCGCGTCCCACGCGAATGTTGACTCTGGCGCCGTGTCTGGCAGCGGTAACTCGACGTCTCCAAGACCGTTTTCCCCGTGGAATTTGCCCGCCACATGCGGTTCGCGCATGAGCGGACGCTCCGCGCCGGGATAAACCGGATAATCGGCTCCCAGCAGATGCACTACACGCCTTGTATTTGGGAAGGTATTGTATAATGGACTGTTGCCAGCCACAGCGGATAGACCGATGACCGAAAGTTCCGGCAGCGCATGCGCTAGCATGATTGCGACGGAATCGTCCGTGCCGGTATCGCAGTCAATCCAGACGGGAATCTGTTTGTTTGTCATGTCCCTGCCTCCCCGTAGAATTTGATGGCTTCAACCAGAAGATCGGCGAAGCGATCCCGGTCAACACCCATCAGCACATCCGCATTCGGCGCGTGCCCAGAGAAGCCGAGCAAATCGCCCACGGTCGTGCCACGGCAATATTCGCCTGCTGTCTCAATCTGCACATACATGGGGCGGATGGTGAAAATTTCGGGATGAATGAGCGCCATGACCGCGCACGGGTCGTGCATCGGTGCGCCTGCATAACCAATGGAACGGTGGAACTTGTAGAAGAACTCCAACCACTGTGCAACGATGTCGCTGACCGGATTGCAGAGCGCGCGGACACGTTCAAAATCTTCCGGCAGAATGAGCGCCTTTTCTGTCACATCCAATCCGGCCATTGTGATGGGCACGCCAGACGTGAACACGATTTTAGCTGCCTCGGGATCTACGAGAATGTTGAACTCCGCTGCGGGCGTCCAGTTGCCGGTAGCAATGCCACCGCCCATGAGGGAAATGCGAGCAATCTTGGATTTCAGTTCCGGGTGGGCCAGCAGCAGCGCCGCAACATTCGTTTGCGGACCGGTTGCCACGATAGTGACAGGTTCCGGAGATTTACGCAGCACCTTCGCCATCAGTTCCGGCGCAGAAAATGCGGACGGTTCAAACGCAGGTTCCGGCAGGGCAGGGCCGTCCAGTCCCGACTCGCCGTGAACGGATGGTGCGTTCATCACGTCATTTAAAAGCGGATGCGGGCAACCCTTTCCGACCGGTGCATGCAGACCAATCAACGTGCAGACACGCAGTGCATTATAGGTTGTTTTTTCGATCGTCTGGTTGCCGCAGCAGGACGTTACAGCAAGAATTTCGAGTTTACGGCTGGCTCGTGCCAGAACCCACGCAATGGCATCGTCATGACCGGGATCGCCGTCGAGAATGATGGGGATTTTCTTAAATTCAGACATAGAGGTTCCTCACTTGAGTGCGGCAGCCGAGTGCAGCTTCTTCGCACGGCTGCGCCGCACGAGAGAGAAGATCACAAGGCCGATGATGGTAACGGCATAGGGGATAGGGGAGGCGAGGTTTGAGTCGAGGCCGACGGCGGAGAACTTGATGCCCAGCGCCTGCGCAAAGCCGAACACGAGCGAGGACAACATGCCGCCGAGGCATTCGCCGCCGCCCATAGCTTGCGCCGCCAGCGCAATAAAGCCGCGTCCTGCAACCATGTCAAGTGACCAACCAGCCGCATAGTACATTGACATGAACGCACCGCCAAAGCCGCACATTAGGCCCGAGAAGCCAATAGCGATGTACTTGATCTTGAGTACAGACACACCGACGGAACTTGCTGCGTTCGGATTTTCGCCGACTGCGCGGATATTGAGGCCAAGGCTCGTTTTATACAGCATCATGCTCGTGAGCGCACAGCAGATGAACGCCACCCACGTCAGCAGATTGTGGCCCGAAATGATGCCGCCCAAGAATGGAATCTTGTCGATCAGCGGGATATTGATGTTCGGAATCAGCAGATTCGAGGTGATCAAACCTGTGGAGGATGCCATGGATGTGCCTTCAGTCAGATTCGTAATGACCTTGCATAAGAACAGTGTACCGCCGGAGCCCATCATGTTGATGGCGATGCCGACAAGGGTAATGTCGGTCTTAAGCTGGAAGGCGAAGAAGCCCATCATCAGGCTCATCAGCACGCCGATGGCCAGCGCAGCAAGCAAGCCCCAGAGCCAGCTATGTGCGTAATAGGAGACAAGTGAGCCAGTTAACGCAGAGAACATCATCAATCCTTCCAGACCGATATTGCAGAAGCCTGCCTTTTCGACCACAATCGCGGCCAGCGTCGCAAACAGGATCGGCGCGGAAATGCGGATGATGGAGAAAAAGAACTCCGGTGTCAGCAACATCTTCAGAAAATCAAGCATGCTCTGCACCTCCTTTCTGCTCTTCCAGTGCGGCCTTTGCAGCAAGTTCTTCCTGCGCTGTCTTGACGACAAGCTTCTGACGGTATTTTGACAGGAACTGCTCGGCAGCGAAGAACAGGAAAATGACACCCTGAATGATATCGATCAGCTGAGACGGCACATTTGCATACGTTGCCATCAGTTCACAGCCCTTTGTAAGATACGCCATAAAGAATGCAGCGAACGGCACGAACCACGGGTTGTTGCCAGCCAGAATCGCAATCGTGATGCCTGTCCAGCCGTAGCCAGGAAGCGAACTCCATGAGAATGTCGGGTAACGACCCAGCATCTCAATGCCGCCGCCCATACCGGCCAAAAATCCACCCAGCACCTGCGACAGCACGATCACGGTCGCAACCTTCATACCAGAGTATTTGGCAAATGCCTGATTGATGCCAATCATGCGGATGGTGTAGCCCCAGCGGGTGTTGAACATGAAAAGACCAACCAACACGACACAGGCAATGGCGATCACAAAGCCCCATGAAAGCTTCGAGCCATTGTCAACCAGCGGTGCAATCTTAGAGGTTTCCAGGAACTCATACGACTGGATCTGTCCCTTTGTCTTGTCGGCAAGATAAGTGTTCATCAAATACTTGATGAGATACATAATGATGTAATTGAGCATCAGTGAGCATACCATCTCGCTTACATCCAGCTTGGTTTTCAGCAGCGCAGGCAGAAGCATGATCGCTGCCACAGCCAGTGCGCCGGCCAGAACGCCCACAACCGGATGAATGAAAGACGCCATCGGCACATAGACCGCGACCATGCCGGTTGTAAACGCGCCGAGCATGATGCCGCCCTCCGCGCCGAGGTTGAACTGGTTGGCGGAGAACATGACGCAGACGGACAGGCCCGTGAAGATAATGGGAATCATCGAGGCCAGAATGTCGGTCAGGCGCTTGAAGTCAAAGGTGGTGCCACTCCGACCCATGCGGAACAGCGGGCCGACGAGCAGCTGCTTGAGCGCGTCGCCAGTGGCGGAAAGCTTTGCTGCAAAGCTGTTTCCGTCTGCAGACAGGAAGATCAGCAGCGTCGCCACAAGGATCGCAATCAAAATGGCGAGCAGGCCGCGGGTCACAGAGAACAGAATCTGACGTTTCTTAGTCATGGCAAACCCTCCTGATTTCCTCTTCACTCTGGGTCTTGAGACCGAGCATATATTCGCCCATTACATCGTCGGTGAGGGTGGAGGTGTCCTCAAAATACGCGGCGATCTTGCCGCCATGCATGACGATCAGACTGTCGGATAACTCCATGACCTCCGCCAGATCTGCCGAGATCAGCAGCACCGCAATGCCGGAGCGTGACAACTCAACGAGTTTTTTGCGGATGAACTCCGTCGCGCCGACGTCAATGCCTCGTGTCGGCTGGTCTGCAAGAATGAGAACCGGATTGCCGGAGAACTCACGCGCCACGACGACCTTTTGGATATTACCGCCCGAGAGCATGCCGACCTGCTGCTTGCGGGACTTGCACAAAACGGCATAGTCCTCAATCAGTTTGTCCGCTTCGTCGTGAATGGCTTTCATGTTAAAAAGCGGCCCATGGTTCAGACGCTTTTCTGCCGAGCGGTCAGAAATCAGGTTTTCCTCAATAGAGGCGCTGCCTGCAATGCCGTAGAGCATGCGGTCCTCCGGAATGAGCGCGACACCGCGGTCACGCAGCTTCTGCTGCGAGAGGCCGAGGATGCTCTCCGAGTCAAGTGTGACGCTACCTGCGTTCGGCGTCAGGAAGCCAAAGAGCATATCGACCAGTTCTTTCTGGCCATTACCCTCGACACCTGCAACGCCGAGAATTTCGCCCTGGCGCACATCGAAGGATATCTTATCGAGCATCTTTTTGTGCCATTCATTGACGTATTCGACATCGCGTACACGAAGCACAACATCCGACGGATTCGCCTCATCCTTCTGCACGTTCAGAATGACATCACGGCCGACCATCAGACGCGAAATTTCTTCCTTCGTTACATCGCAAGTATTGTAAACACCCATTGAGCGCCCGCCGCGCATGATTGTCAGCCGGTCGGTGATCTCCATGATTTCGTTCAGCTTGTGCGAAATAAAGACGATAGTATAGCCCTGCTCCTTTAGATGCCGCAATTCCTTGAACAACTCGACTGTCTCCTGCGTGGTCAGAACCGCCGTCGGCTCGTCCAGAATCAGGATCTTCGCTCCGCGCACGAGCGCCTTGAGGATCTCGACCTTCTGCTTCATGCCGACCGGGATGTCCATGACTTTGGCCTCCGGCTCGACGTGCAGGTTGTATTTTTCCGCGTATTCCTTCGTAATAGCAACGGCCTTCGCGTGGTCGATGAACAGACCCTTGCGCGGGGCCATACCGAGCACCATGTTTTCCGCGACGGTCAGGCTCGGTACAAGCATGAAATGTTGATGCACCATGCCGATCCCGTGGGAAATGGCGACGGTGGGGGACGAGAGTGTCAGCTTTTCGCCGTGCACCCAAATTTCGCCGCTCGTCGGTTGCTCCAGACCGAACAGCATCTTCATGAGCGTGGACTTGCCGGCGCCGTTTTCACCCATCAGCGCGTGGATCTCGCCCCTGCGGAGGTTAAAATCCACACCCTGATTGGCCGCGACGCCGTTGGGATACACCTTCGTGATCCCTTTCATCTGGACGACGTATTCCTCGTCCAAACGGCCGGTTTTTTCGTCTGGCATACGATATGTTCCTCTCTTTCTTTAGAAAAAGTCGTGCGAATGAAAAAGCAATAAGTAATAGTGAATAAAGAACAAACGTTGAGATACGTTTTTTCGCTATTCACTATTACTCCGCAGAACCGGGAGAAATTGTAGGGGCCGATGCCCACATCGGCCCGGCAGAACAGCTTGCCGAAACGCGGAACACTCCGGCGAATTCGCGGTTCCTCGCGGGCCGATGTAGGCATCGGCCCCTGCTATGTGCATGGGGTAAAACCCGGAAAGGGGGCTCATGGGAGCCCCCCTTATGATAAACTTACGGTCTGACGGAGTCGCGCAGAGCGGCGAGGTCGAAGTTGGCATCGAACGCGGTGTCAACCTTGATGCTGCCGTCCGTGATACCCTTCTGAGCAGCCTCAACAGCAGCCTTGGTTTCGGCAGAAGCGTACTTGTCATAGTTCTTGTCGGTCACGATGCCGACGCCGCCTTCCGCAAGACCAAGCTGGACTTCTGTGCCCCAATAGGTTTTACCGGCATCCCACTGGTCGAAGATCCAGATGATGGAGTTGCCGATGTTCTTCAGGCCCGAAGTCAGCGTCAGCGCTGCCAGGTCGGAGGAGAAGGTCAACTCCTGGTCGGAGTCAACGCCAATGAACCATGCCTTGCCGGTGTCCAGAGCAGCCTCAGCCGCGCCGTTGCCCGCATTGCCGGCAACGCCCCAGATGATGTCGCACTTCTTGTCGTTGATCATGGAGTAGCCGAACTCCTTGGCGATGGCGGTATCGACATAGTCGTTGGTGTAGCGGGTGTCGACCTTGATGTCGGGGTTGACAGCCTGTGCACCCTCAATGAAGCCGGTCAGGAAGTCGTTGATAACCGGGGAGTCAACGCCGCCGACGAAGCCGACGACGGCATCCTCGTTGATGTTGGCAACGTTGGTGTCCGTGGTCATGCAGGCGGCAAAGGTACCGACCAGATAGCCCATGTCGTTCTGCTTGTAGGTGATGTTGACGACGTTAGAGTTGTTGCCAGCATAGGTGTTGTCGTCGAAGATCAGATAGAGCTGATCGGGATACTTCGTGGCGACTTCCTTCAGGTAGTCGGGCATCTGGTAGGTGCCGCAGATAACGAGGTCATACTCGCCGGACTCGGAAACGTCGTACAGCGTGGACAGCCATTTCGGCTGGTCTTCGTCGGTGCCGCCGAGTTCGATGGTCTTGCAGGTGATGCGGCCTGCTTTGACCAGCTCGTCGATACCGGCCTGCGCGGAGTCGAAGAAGGACTTGTCGCCCAGGTTGCCGTTGACGATGTAGACAACATTCTTGACGTCAGATGCTTCCTTGGTTTCCGTCTTAGAGGCGCAGGCCGCCAGACCGAGAACCATGATCGCTGCAAGCAGCAATGCGATGATTTTTTTCATGTTTTTTCCTCCATCATGTTCAATCTGTATGATTGCGGGGATAAAATCCCCAGCGTTATTGTACAGGACTGACAGAGCAGTGTCAAGCATTCTGCATAGAGAAAACAAAAAATATTTATCTGTCCTTAAAAATTTTGGCACTTATGCCGGAGTCAGTCATCGACCTTTTCTGAATCGATGATGGGGCCGTTTGCGTACATGCGCAGCTTTTCCCGTGCGGTACGGATGCGCTTGGAGAAGGCAAACGTCACAATGAGATCAAACACGCCGTCCACAATCAGCGAAATCCCGGCCAGCAGCATGATCGAATCAAATTTGCCGAACAATACCACGCAGCCCAGCGCGATTGTGACCGCGCCCAGCAGCGCTGGCACCCACCAGCCCGCAAGCCGTGCTCGTGCGCAGTCCACACCGTCCTGCAGCGTCATCATGCCGTCAATGACGAGGAATACACCGAACAGCACTGTCAGCAGCCCCTGAATGATCTCCGGCCGCAGCAGGCAGAATACGCCGCACACCAGCAGCACGATGCCAGACACCAGCGCGTAGGACCCGAACAGCCGCCCGGAGGCCAAATACGAAATGACTGCCGCAACGCCGGAGGCCAGCAGCAGAATGCCAGCCACATAGCAGATCACGTCAGCCGATGCCTGCGGCGTCAGGATGAACAGCAGACCAAGTAAAATCGCCGAGAATGCAACGATCAGACTGCGCCACTTGAGTGCCTTGAAATACCCACGGATGGATTCCATAAAAAGAACTTCCTTTCCAGATTTGATACAAAACTATTATGCCGCTCCATGGCGAAAAAAACAACAGTTAAAACCGCCAATCTGCCGCAACATGTCCGTGCAGAACAGAAAACAGAATCGGCCTGCCGCGTGCGCGGCAGGCCGATTCTGTTGGTGTAGAAAAGAAAGAAGAAAGAGAAGAGAGGAAAGAAAAGATTGGCTTGCTTACGAGTATGAGTATACCGGCCAATCATGTCAGAACTGTGAACGAATCCGAAAGGATTTGTGAACATTTTCTGCGGTTCATTCCCAATTACTGCACATTCTTTGTCGCAATGATATCAACGCCTGTTCCGGCGGCGTTTGAAAGCAATACATCGCCGATCTTTACAGGCGCGTGCGCCGTGACCTGACGGAGCGCCACGACGATCTCAAAGATCTTACCTTTCGGGATATCTTGTGCCGTCTTGCAGCTGACGACGGCTGCGCCGGTCGCGCTGCCAGTCAGACGGACAGTGCTTGTGACGATGCGCGTCGGATTTGTGACTTCTTTTCTCGCGTAATCATGCCCGCGTTTGCAGGTGTATCCGGTAACGTCTTTGATCTCACCGTTTTCCAGCGTGACAGTGATCGAACAGCCAAGAGGGCAGCCAATGCAGGTCAGTTCTCGTTTTTCCATCGTTATGCCTCCTCTACTGTGATATGAATGCGCGTCAAGCCGGGGTGCGCGTTCAGCATGTCCTTTGTGAGTTTCAGTTCTTCCATCTCACCCGGGGCCATGACGGGCCGCTTGCGCGAAAGGACTGTATCATCATCCAGAAACAGCTTTACCACGCGCTTTTTCATCACACTGCCTACGCGGAACCGAAGCACCAGATCGTCCGCAACCAGTTCCGGATCAATGCTCGCTGGAACGGTGTAGCGGATGCCGCCTTCAAACGTAACGGGGATTTCGTGGCGCTTTGCTGTTTCGCCCTGCGCAAGATACCGAACGGCGGCGCGGCCAGCTGCAGCGGCTTCCTCGGAGACGTAGTCAACCAGGTCGTGTACATGCAGCACATTGCCGGCCGCAAAGACACCGGGAATGCTCGTCTGCAGGCTTTCGTCAACGACAGGGCCGTTTGTGATCGGGGAAATGTCCACGCCCATGCCGCGCGAAAGTTCGTTTTCCGGGATCAGGCCGCAGGACAGCAGCAATGTGTCGCAGTCGTAGTGAACCTCCGTGCCGGGGATGGGCTTGCGATCGGGGCCGACCTCCGCGATCGTGATGCCGGAAACACGCTCCTTGCCCTCAATGTTCACAACGGTGTGGCTAAGCTTGAGCGGAATGTCGAAATCGTTCAGGCACTGGACGATATTACGCTTCAGACCGCCAGAGTAGGGTAGAAGTTCTGCTACAACCAGTACCTTCGCGCCCTCAAGGGTCATGCGTCGTGCCATGATGAGGCCGATATCACCGCTGCCGAGAATGACGACTCTACGGCCGGGCATGAAGCCTTCCATGTTGACGAGACGCTGTGCTGTACCAGCTGAGTAAATGCCTGCCGGACGGTAGCCGGGAATATTCAACGCGCCGCGGCTGCGCTCACGGCAGCCCATGGTCAGGATGATGGCGCGCGCGTCAATCTCAATTAGTCCTTCTTCACGGTTGACCGCCGTGATATGTTTATCCTTGCTGATGGAAAGCACCATCGTATTGAGTTTGTATTCGATTTTGCGTTCAAGCGCCTGTGTGATGTACCGCGCGGCGTATTCCGGGCCGGTCAATTCTTCGCCGAAGGTATGCAGGCCAAAGCCGTTGTGGATGCACTGGTTCAAAATGCCGCCCAACTGCACATCGCGTTCGAGGATCAGGATGCTCCGGCAGCCAGCGTCATACGCTGCGATAGCCGCAGACAGACCGGCGGGGCCGCCGCCGATGATGACAATGTCATAGTTCATTTGTCCTGCACCTCCTCAAGTTTGTCTTTATTTGTTCCGACAATCAGCCGGGATGCACCGCCGCATTTAGTAATTTCACTCTGATCAACGTGAAGTTCTCGCGCCAGAATTTCCATCACACGCGGGCTGCAGAAGCCAGCCTGACAGCGGCCCATGCCTGCGCGGGTACGGCGCTTGACGCCGTCAAGACTCTTTGCACCGAGCGGCCGGCGGATCGCATCAAGAATTTCCCCCTCCGTGACCTGCTCACAGCGGCAGATGATCTGGCCGTAGGCGGGCTTTTCGCGGATGAGGTTCTGATACTCCTCTTTGGAAAGCGTCTTCGGGTCAAGTACGCCTTTGCGTGTGGCGATAAAGTGTTCCTTTTCCCGCAGGTCCATCAGATCGCGCATCAACTCCGACACATGCAGGCCGATGGCGGGGGAGGAGGTCAGGCCGGGCGATTCGATGCCCGCGCAGTCGATGAACTGCTGTGCGCCTTCGGCCTCGCCGATAACAAATTCGTGATGATCCTCATGCGCGCGCAGACCTGCAAAGCTTGTGATGGTCTGACGGATGGGAAGGTTTTCGACCGTCGCGCCCGCCTTTTCAATCAGATCGTTCAGACCCTCTGCAGTGGTGTTCGTGCCTTCACGGTCTTCAATGTCGATGGCTGTCGGACCGACGATGGTGTTTCCGTGGACGGTCGGGCTGACCAGAACTCCCTTGCCGAGTTTACCAGGCAGCTGAAAGATGGTATGCGAGACAAAACCGCCGGTGCTCTTGTCCAAAAGACAGTAATCACCGCGCCGCGGCGTGATGTGCAGCTTGCGAGTCGAAACCATGTTGTGCAGCACGTCCGAATAGACGCCTGCGGCATTGATGACATAGCGCGTTTCAAAATCGCCGTGGTTGGTATGAATGGTCCAATAGCCGTCATTCCAAGCAAAGCCGGTGACTTCAGTATTGAACTGGAATTCCACGCCGTTGTCAAAGGCGTTTTCTGCCAGTGCTATGGTTAGATTGAACGGGCAGACAATGCCGCCGGTTGGTGCCCAGAGTGCGGCGACGGCGTTTTTCGATACGTTTGGTTCCAGTTCGTGCAGGCGCTTTGCGTCTACGATCTCCAGTCCTTTGACGCCGTTTTTTACGCCGTTTTCATATAGCGCATGCAGCTTTGGCAGATCTTCCTCAGACATACATACAACGAGCGAGCCGTTCGTTTTGAATGCAAAATCAAGATCCTTCGCAAGCTGCGGCATCATGAGATTGCCTTCAAGATTCATTTTTGCCATTAGACTTCCGTGCGCGGCGTCGAACCCGGCGTGGACAATGGCGCTGTTGGCTTTGGAGGTGCCGCAGCACACGTCCTCCGCCTTTTCCAACACCAGCATCTTGCCCTCATAACGGGACAGATACCGCGCGACCGCGCAGCCGGTAACGCCTGCGCCGATGATAATAATATCGTACAAAAAGATTCCTCCTTCATCTGCCAAAGAAAGCCGGGCAGCCCAAATAAGCCTTCCGGTGGGAGGGTTGGACTGCCCGACACATTCACTTAGAGCAGAGTGTATTCAGATGTGCTTACCAGGGGATGACGTTGTAGAGCAGGACAGCGACAATACCGCCGATGATGGGCCCAAAGATGGGGACGATCAGACCGTATTTGAAGTTGCTGGAGCCCTTACCCTTGATGGGGAGAATGGCGTGCGCAATACGCGGACCGAGGTCACGTGCCGGGTTCAGCGCATAGCCGGTCAGACCGCCAAGGGACATACCGATCGAGACGATGATGCCGAAGACCAGCAGCTTGCCGACGCCGGCAGCCAGCTGCGGGACCTGGTTCAGACCGCAGATCGCGAAAACCAGAACGAAGGTCGCGATGGCTTCCTGCACGATGTTGCGGCCGGTGTTGGGGATGGACGGGCCGGTGGAGAACACGCCAAGCTTGGTGCCGGGGTCTTCCGTCGCGTCAAAGTGATCTTTGAAGAGGATGTAGACCAGAACGCCGCCGACGACACCGCCGAGGATCTGCGCGATGACATAGCCGGGAACCAGCGCCCAGTCGAACATGCCGCCGACTGCCAGCGCGATGGTCAGCGCAGGGTTGAAGCTTGCACCAGAGGCTTCGCCGAAGATGAACGCGGGAACCATGACCGCAAGGCCCCATGCAATGGTAATCTGAATGGAGCCAGCGCCCTTCATGCCGGACTTGTTGAGGGTTACGTTTGCAACGACGCCGTCACCGAGCAGAATCAGCATCATCGTGCCAAGGAACTCACATAAGTACTTTAAGAACATGAATACTCCTCCCTGTCATACATCAATATTTGATTGTTTTCCGTTTCTTCTCCTAATAATCGATTTTTATTCGTCCTTCGCCCAGCCGTAGGAGCATTTGACAGCCTTGTTCCAGCCCTTAACCTTGGTTGCACGCTCTTCTGCTGTGATCTCCGGATGGAATACACGGTCAATGGCGCGGTTGCGGACGACGTCTTCCTTGCTGGCCCAGTAGCCGACGGCAAGACCTGCCAGATATGCAGCGCCCATCGCGGTCGTCTCAACACAGGTCGGACGCTGAACCGGAGCACCGGAAATATCGGACTGCATCTGCATCAGCAGATTGTTGGCAGAAGCACCGCCGTCAACGTTCAGCGCGGCCAGCTTGATGCCAGAATCGGCCTGCATGGCGACGAGAATGTCGTTGACCTGATAGGCGAGCGACTCCATTGTCGCGCGGATGATGTGGTTCTTATTGACGCCGCGGGTGATGCCGACGATGGTGCCGCGTGCGTATTGATCCCAGTGCGGTGCGCCGAGGCCGGTGAATGCCGGGACGACATAGCAGCCGTTGGTGTCTTTGACCTTGCTGGCATAGTATTCGGAGTCAGGCGCGGATTCGATGATCTTTAACTCGTCGCGCAGCCACTGGATGGCGGCGCCTGCAACGAAGACGGAGCCTTCGAGTGCATATTCGACCTTGCCGTTCAGACCCCACGCGATGGTGGTGACGAGGCCGTTCTTGGAAAAGACAGGCTTTTCGCCGGTGTTCATCAGCAGGAATGCGCCGGTACCGTAGGTGTTCTTGGCTTCGCCGGGATGGTAGCAAGCCTGACCGAACAGAGCCGACTGCTGGTCGCCCGCAGCACCCGCAATCTTGATCGGGCCGCCGAGCAGCGCCGGATCCGTCTCGCCATAGATGCAGCTGGATGGCATCGGAGTCGGGAGCATACATCTGGGGATGTTCAGTTCTTTCAGGATTTCATCATCCCACTGCAACGTGTTGATGTTGAAGAGCATTGTGCGGGAGGCGTTGGAATAGTCGGTGACATGTACCTTGCCGCCCGTCAGCTTCCAGATGAGCCACGTTTCGACTGTGCCGAACAGCAGCTCGCCGCGCTCTGCGCGCTCGCGTGCGCCGGGGACGTTTTCAAGCAGCCAGTGTACCTTCGTGCCGGAGAAATAGGCGTCAATGACGAGGCCGGTCTTGGCCCGGAAGCTGTCCGTCAGGCCCTTGGCCTTCAGGCTGTCGCAGTATTCGCTCGTGCGGCGGCACTGCCAGACGATAGCGTGGTGAATGGGCTCGCCTGTGACCTTATCCCAGACGATGGCGGTTTCGCGCTGGTTGGTGATGCCGATGGCCGCGATGTCGGCGGCAGTTGCGCCGATCTTCTGCATGGCCTCGACGGCTACGCCAAGCTGCGTAGCCCAGATCTCATTTGCGTCGTGCTCGACCCAGCCGGGCTTCGGAAAGTATTGGGGGAATTCGCGCTGCGAGACGCTGCACATTTCGCCGCTCTCATTGAAGAGAATGCAGCGATTGGAAGTCGTGCCGGCGTCCAGGGCCATGATGTATTTTGCCATGAATACGTCCTCCTTATCTTTCTTGCAGATTAAAATGAATCACTCTATGGTGGTATCTTCTAATTGTCAGTATACAGGAAACCTGTGCCGCTGTCATTAGACAAGCTTGGAATAATGTCAAAATCAACAAAAAATAAAATTTTATCGATTGATTTATAGCGGATATGCACACAACATTCTATGCGCAAAGCCAGAGAATAGAAGGGCTTCAAAAATAAAGAATCAAATCTGCTGCACGGTCAGGAACAGCGCCTGAAGCTGGTTCATAAACGCTTCCACGTCGAGCGGCGTCCGCCGAGCGACGAGACTGTCGACGGTGCAGAACGCGGCCTGACAGAGCATATCCAACGCGAGGGAGTGCGTCGCGCTGTCTACCGCGTCCGGATCCGGCAAGAGCCGGGCAAGCTGCGGACGAATGATTCTTTCTGTAATCCGATACATCGTATCCTGACCAAGTGCCTGCGAGATTTTGCGCATCAGCTGTTGCTTTTCCCGCAGGAGTGTCAGTGCTTGCAAGCACCATTCGCCGGGGGCCTGTGCGTCGTCAAACTGAAGCGGTGTGCATACTTCTGTCTCCACGATCCATTCCAGCACGTTATAGATATCCTGATAGTGATAATAGAAACTCTGCCGTTTCATCTGTGTCTGCTCCATCACACTCTGCACGGTGATCTTGCAGACCGGCTTTGTTTGCAGCATCTGCTCAACAGCCTCGGCAATTCTGCCCTTCGTATCGCTGCACATGCCGCAATCCTCCTACATCTCCCAGACGGCGGGAGCCGTACTGGAAATGGCGAGTGCGCCTGCTTCGAGCGCCTGCATGACCTCTTTTTTTTCTGTGATAAGTCCACCAGTCAAAATAGGCAGCCCGGTCATCTGCCGCACCTTACGCAGCATCGACGGCATCAGGCCAGGCAGAATATCAATAGCGTCCGGTTTGAGATTCTTTGCGCTTAATGCCGAGTCAAGCGCCATAGAGTCGATTAGAAATACGCGTAAGATTGCAATCATATTCAATTCCCTTGCGCGTTGGATCATATTTGCACGAGTGGAAATTATACCGTCCGCCAGCGTGCTGTGGCGAAGAAAATCAACGGAAATCTCCTTCGTTGCCAGACCGCTGATCAAATCGGCGTGTACAATGGCAATCTTTCCAACGTCTTTGATCTGATGAACGATTTCAGGAATATTGCAAATGTCGCCGTAAAGCACGAAAACGGTCTGGATATCGGTGCGCAGGCACTGCGCTAGTCCTTCATCATCACGGACGGCGGCAATGATGGGGTTGCGCTGCAGGGCTTCATAAAGTCGTTGTTCCAAATTCTATTCCGCCTCTCTCCAAATTCTGGCTTTCAGTCAGATGCAAAAAGAGCATAGCAAACAGACGGCACGATTAGTCCGCTTGTCCCCATGCTCAATACTCCGGGCGTTTTCAGTTGTTAGTATTCCCTTACATTCGACAGTATAGCACAACTGTCAAAAGAAATCAAGGAAAAGTACACGCATTTGTTAAAACTGTCAGTTTCAACAAAGAATCCCCTAACAGACTATTCATCCTGCGAGGGATGGCATTCTGCGATGAGGAACCACGCACCCCAAACCCGTCTTGACATGCTCCGCATGATAAGGGGAAGTGGTGCGGCCGTACCTCAACGCATTCTCCGAGGGGAAACCTTGTGTGTTGTGCTGATCGTTCTGCGAAATAGAAAAAATATCTTTGTATAATTATTTATATTTTTTGTTTGACAACGTCCGAAATTTGATATAT
>URAZ01000050.1 GCA_900545925.1 uncultured Eubacteriales bacterium
GTAGCTATTCCCACGTTTTCTGATACTTGCCATGTTATGATTCCTCCTGTTCTGCTCAGCACGGCTGAGATTTCGTAACAGCAACAATACCAGAAAAATCGGGAATAGCGAGTGGATTTTGAAGATTCTACAAAAACGACAATGGTATCGGTGATGTTTCAGCAGACTGGAAGTGATCAATCTAATAATCCTTCGGTCATCAATAACTCAAGAACTCTTGCTTCTCTCTCAAACATAGCATGATTATAAGGGGTTTGTGTTACATTGCGATTCTTTCTTATCGCAGTTTCGGGATCGACAAATTCCAAAGTATATGTTTCTGTAAATTCATACTCATCTAAATCTTGCGCGACCACACAATCCTCTGCTTCGCAAAGATAATAATAATTATCCTGAACAAAGCATTCCGTCTCATCCAAATCACTCTTCTGAATGCGGTGGACATACCCATATTCTTTTATCGTTTCGGTTTTAACTACCAGCCCTGATTCCTCACGGGTTTCCCGTATCATAGCATCTATGGGCTTCTCACCGCTTTCTATCCCGCCGCCGGGGAACTTATAGTAGTCATATTTCAAGCTGTGTATCATAGCAATCTTGTTGTTTACAATGATAATACTTCTGGCAGAATTGCGAACAAATGCGTGTGTACATTTTCCGTAATCTTTCTTATCCATCTCAAATAGTAATCTCATGCTGCCTCCCCATAGCCCGATTTATTGAACAAACTATATCACATATTTTTTCTCTATTCAACGACTGATATGGTGCGTCAGGAAGCTCGCAAATCCATGCTGTTCACTGCGAACAGACTGTCGCTCATACTTGCCATAGCATCCTGCATGTGTTATTCCATATCCCAATTTTCATGATCGTCCTCGGCATGACCGAGGGCGGTTTTCTTTTGCCGGAGTTTTCTTCGGCGCTTGCTGTCGATGTGTAGCGCTATAGTCGTTCCGTCGTGCTGCGGCGCATTGTCCGTCATCTGCTCCACAGCACGACCAAACTGCACAGCGCCGCACACAAGATCACTGCCGTAATCGAGATCCATGCGCACAGGTGAATTTTCTTCTTCGCTTCTTGTATCACCGTAGAAATCGCCCGTTCGCCGTTCTCCGAAATCAAAGTCACAGCATTCTGTGTACTCTCGGTCAGTTCCTTGCAGGCGGAAGAATACTCCGCGCTCAGGCTCCCAGCCTGTCCTGCGAACTCTGTCGCGCTCGCCTGCATCGCGGTCAGGGCTTCCTGTGCTTCCTGCTTCGTCAGGAGCATTTTTAGGTCTGCGTCCAGCTGCATCTGCTGCTGAAACAGCCTGTCCTGCATTTCGAGCAGCGCGCTCCAGTTCCGCTCCGTGACCATCACGCTGGGTTCCAGCCGTTGTGCCTCGTCCATCAGCTTTTTGTGCTGCGTCAACATTTCTTGTGTTGTCATTCTCCGTTCTGTAGCCGTGGCCGCACCTGCAAGGAGGTCGGCGCTATGCGGCAGTATGTGCAAAGTCACACACCGGACGAGTTGCTCAAAATCTATCGTCGTGCGTACATGCGCCGCTTCGCGTGGATTCGCGTAGGAAAAATTTAGCAGAAAGTATGTTCCGCGTGGAGTAAGGAAGCGCAGAAGGAAAAAGGGAAGTGCGAGAGCGGCCAAGATCTCACAGAGGAAATTTGTGCAGTGGCTAAAGCGGTAATACCAACATAAAACATACGGGACAAGGCAAGCTTGTCCCGCATATTCGTATTTGTGCTGTGCCCTTGAAAGCAGCGCCAATCAAAGCTCCTGCGGCATCTGCCAGGCTTCGATATCGGTATGCAGCAGATGGTGAGAACGTTCGGACAGCGGCTTTCCGAGATACTCTTTGTAAAGCGCCTGCACATCGGGGTTTTCATGCGAGAAACGAAGGGGCATCTTGTAGTCAAGTCTCCACAGGACATTTCCGCGCGCCTCGGCGCACTCCTCGCCGTCGTGAATCGGCTGGCCGCCGCCACCTACGCAGCCGCCGGGGCAGGCCATGACCTCAACGAAGTCATACTGCACGTGGCCGGAGGCAATCGCCTCCATGAGCTTTCTGGTGTTGCCGAGTCCACTGACCACCGCCGTGCGGACCGTGCCTGCACCGGGAATGTCGAAACTCGCTTCCTTCCAGCCCTGCATGCCGCGCACAGCAGTAAAGGCATCGGGGTCCGGATTTTCACCGGTCACAAGATAGTACGCGCTGCGAAGCGCCGCGTCCATGACGCCGCCGGTCGCGCCGAAGATCACCGCCGCGCCCGTACCGGAGCCGAGCGGCGAATCGAAGCTGCTCTCCTCCAAGGACGCTGGGTCGATCATCGAGCAGCGGAGCATCCGCACGAGCTCGCGCGTGGTGATGACCACGTCGACATCGGGGTCACCGCATGCATCCTTCATCGTGGGAAGCGCCGCCTCCGCCTTTTTGGACGTGCACGGCATGACGGAGATAACGCGAAGGTTCTTGGGGGCGACGCCGATCTTCTCTGCGAAATAGCTTTTGGCCACCGCACCGAACATCTGCTGCGGCGATTTCGCGGTAGAGAGGTTCTTTGCAAACTGCGGGAACTGCCCCTTTACAAACCGCACCCAACCGGGACAGCAGGAGGTAAACATCGGCCAGGAATACACATCCCTGTGCGTAAAGCGCTCGATGAACTCGCTGCCCTCTTCCATGATGGTGAGGTCGGCGCTGAAATTGGTGTCGAATACATAATCAAAGCCCAGCTCCCGCAGTGCAGAGGCCAGAACGCCCGGCGCAGCCTGTTCGGGTGAGAGACCAAAATATTCTGTCCACGCCGCGCGGACAGCAGGTGCAACCTGTACGACGGTCGTGAGGATGGGATCGGCGAGCATGCGGTAGACGTGGTCGGTATCGTCGCGCTCCTCCAATGCGCCGACCGGACAGTGTGTCACACACTGTCCGCAATAGGTACAGAGGGACTGGGAAAGGCTGTCCGCCTTTGCCGTACCGACGGTCGTCCGGGAGCCGGTGCCAACCAGATCCCAGATATGCACGCCCTGCACCTTATCGCACACCTGCACGCAGCGCATGCACTTGACGCAGCGGTTTTCAAAGCGCAGAATGGGCGCGGAATAGTCGACCGGCGCCGGACGCAGCTTTTTCTGATAGGGCGCGCCGAGCAGATTATAGTCGTTGGCGAGCTTCTGCAGCTTGCAGTTTCCGCTGCGCGTACACTTGACGCAGTTTACCTCGTGCTGGCTGAGAAGAAGCTGCAGATTGACGCGGCGCGTCATGCGCACCTTCTGAGAGTTCGTGTGGATGACCATGCCCGCATGCACCTCGTTGTCGCACGCGGCGACAAGCGTTTCCTGTCCCTCGACCTCGACCATGCAGATGCGGCAGGCACCGATCTCGTTGAGATCCTTGAGATAGCAGAGCGTCGGTATTTCAATCCCCGCCTCGCGCGCTGCATGAAGAATACTGGTTCCTTCCGGCACGCAAACAGTTTTGTTGTCAATGACAAGCGTTACCATCTTTCCGTCCTCCCTCCTTTGAAGATGCCATAGCCAAAGTGGTCGCAGCGCAGGCAGCGTCCGCTCTCCGCGCAGGCTTCTTCGTGCGTCATGCCGCATTCAATGTCTTCAAAATCACATTTGCGCTGGGCTGCCTCACGCTCTTTGGTGTTGACGCGGCCGCGCGCGGGGCAGACGTCCAGATGCGGCGCAGGGATCTCCACATCGGTACGGATCTCATGGTGGAAGCCGAGCTGCTCGTCGATATTGGCCGCCGCGACCTTGCCTGCCGCGATGGCGCGGATGGCGGTGGCCGGGCCGGTCACGCAGTCGCCGCCGGCAAAGACGTTTTCCATGTTGTCGATCTGGCTGGAGCTTTCGGCCATAAACGTTCCCCTTTTGATGGGGATACCGGCCTGCTCAAAACCCGCGATCTCCACGCCCTGCCCGATGGCGACGACGATGATATCTGCCGGGATGCGCACTTCGGGAAGGTCTGCCGCGTCCGGGCGGGGTCTGCCGGTCTTGTCGGCAAGGCCGATGATCTGCGGCTGCACCCAGAGGGCGGCGGCCTCGCCTGCTTCGTTTTCCTCAATGCGCACCGGCGCAGAAAGCTCGCGGATCTCCGCACCCTCGGCAATTGCGCCCTGCACCTCGTCGGGAAGCGCGGACATATCCGCAATTCTGCGGCGATAGACGCAGGTGACGCTCGAAGCACCCAGACGGACGGAGCTTCTTGTCACATCCATTGCGACGTTGCCGCCGCCGATGACCACAACGCGCTTGCCGGTGAAGTCCGGCATCACATCATCACCGATGGCGCGCAGCATTTCGACGGCGGACATGACATTTTTGCTGTCCTCGCCGGGAATGCCGGTTTTTTTGTCCGTATGCGCGCCGATGGCGACATACAGGCAGTCGTAGTCCTTGTGGAGCTGCTCAAAGGAAATGTCCTTTCCGATCGTCACGCCGGTATGTACCTCAACGCCGGTGGACAGAATGGAGGCAATTTCCGCGTCCAGCTTTTCGCGCGGGAAGCGGTAGGCCGGGATGCCGTAGCGGAGCATGCCGCCGAGCCGCTTCTTTTCTTCAAAAATCGTCACGCTGTGGCCCATAAGGCGCAGATAATACGCGCAGGAAAGCCCGCTCGGGCCGCCGCCGATGATGGCGACGCGTTTGCCGGTCGCCTCCCCGCAGGCAGGATTCGGGACATTGCCCGCATGATCGACTGCATAGCGCTTGAGGCCCCGGATATTGACGGGCGCGTCGACCATATTGCGGCGGCAGCGCGCTTCACACGGATGCTCGCAGATATACGCACAGGCGGTCGGCATGGGGTTATCCTTGCGAATCAGGCGCACGGCGTCTGCGTACCGCCCCTCGCGCACCAGCGCAACATAGCCCGGCACATCCACGCCCGCAGGACAGAGCGAAACGCAGGGCACAGGGTTCTGCAGCGACGCGAGGCACCGGTGGTGCTGAACGTGGTTCACATAATCGTCCCGGAAGCCCTCAAAGCCGCTCAGGACCAGCTGCGCCGCGTCGCGGCCGATGGCGCAGTCGGCAGAGGCGACGATGGCGCGCGCCGTTTTTTCGATGGTGTCGATGGTCAGCATCGTACCAGTACCGTCGAGCACCTGCCCCATCAATATGCTCAGCTGGCCAAGTCCAATGCGGCAGGGCACGCATTTGCCGCACGACTGCGCGTGGCACAGCTGCAAAAATGTCAGCGACATATCGATCGGACACAGGCCCGGAGGACTGGACGCGATCCTGCGTTCCATGTCCTTGTAGAGGCGGTCAACGACCGTCTGGGCCTTGCTTGCGGTTTTGATATCCAATCTGCTCAAGGCTGGCTCACTCCTTCTGCTTTTCTGATCTTTTTATTCTATTTTTTGATATAAATAGCATTTTTTAATCCAAAAAAATCATAGCATATCCACCGGATACCGGTCAATACTTATCGATAAAATCTTATCAAACCGCTCATTCTTCTTTTGCGGACCGTCTATTCGTAATTTGATATGTCCCATTTCAAAAGCCGGAGGCAGCCCTAATACGCGCCGGAGCAGCGGCGTTGTTTTGCGCCGCTGCTCGTTTTGTTTATTCAGCCTGTACGTTTTGCTCGGTATAGATCTTTGTGTCATCCTTATGAACTGTGTTCAGTTTGGGCTCCGCCGTCTTCTACCCAGGAATAAAAATGGGTCGAGTGCGTATCCGACGCCAACGGTGCAGGGTCGAGGCGGAAGCCGGAGATCCCGAGCGCCTCTTCCGGGCGAACCCAGGGTTTTCCCTGTACGGCGCTCGTTTCCTCATGCGTCAGAAGCCCCCGGTAGATCGTCAGTGCCCGCCGGTAATAGCCGTCGCGGATGCAGGTCTCCTCCTCGCCGTCATTCAGCAGATGCAGGATCAGCGGCAGCATCTGTGCTGCGTAGGCAACAGACGCAGAGTGTGCAACCGCGCCCGGAATATTTGCAACACAGTAATGCACAATGCCGTCTACAATGTACCGCGGATCTTCATGCGTGGTCGCGCGGCTGGTCTCGATCGCGCCCGGCTCGTCGTTGGAAATATCCACGATCACTGAGCCCTTTTCCATGAGGGAAAGCATGTTTCGGGTGATGAGGAACTCTTTGTTCTCCTTCTGCCATTTGACACAGTTGAGGACGATATCCATTTTCGGCAATTCTTCCGCAATATGCGCCCGTGAGCAGCGCCTAACGCGGACGCGGCCATTATACTGTGCTGAGAGCGCACGGAGCCTGTGCATATTTCTGGCCATGACCGTACAGTTGGCGCCGAGCGCCTGTAAGACCTGCAGAGCGCCTCTGCCGACTTTTCCGCTTCCGAGAATCAGCGCATGGATACCCGGCTCCCCCGCAAAGCCGCCGACATATTTTCCCTTTCCGCCGTGGATGGTCAGCAGCGATTCCAGCCCGAACAGCGCCCCCTGCTTCCCCGCTGCCTCACAGTTCGGGGAGCCATATCGATGGGAATCCTCCGCCGTAAATGCAATGCAGCCGCTTTTCATCAGCGCGTCTACCTCCTCCGGATTTGCCGCCGGATGCAGGCAGCCGAGAAGCAGCTGGCCTGTCCGGATCAACGGCCATTCCTCCGGCGTAAACTCCTTGACCTTGGCAACCATATCGCAGACCTTGAACAGCTCCTGCACAGAGTCTGTCAGAAGCGCTCCCGCAGATTCATACGCTTCATCCGAAAAACCGGCTCGTTCTCCGCAGCCGCGCTGTGCATAAACAGTGTGTCCTGCGGTCGTGATGGTCTCCACCTCTTTTGGCGTACAGATCACTCGGTTTTCACCCTTCTTCGTCTCACGCAAAATCCCCAAAATCATATGCCGCGCCTCCTTTCAACAAATATTTTTCTTGTCATGCTGTGTTTTCTGTTTTTATATTATACAGGAAAATTGGCAGATCCGCAATGCTAATAATATGAAGTCTCAGTTTAATTTAGTGCCGCTCCGCATACCTCAACAAAAACGTGCAGGATTTGAGCGGATCCCGCTCAAATCCTGCACGTTCCAAGTTTCTGTGCAGCGCTTATTTCTCACGCTCAGCCTTCTGACACGCCGGGCAGACGCCCTCAAAGATCAATCTGTGCCGCGTGATCCGATACCCGGATTCCGCCGCAAGCGTTTTGTCCAGCGTTGGGTCGTATGAAAACGGAGCATCGCAGACTGCGCCGCAGCCCGTGCAGATCAGGTGATAGTGAAAGTCTGTCCTGCAGTCATACCGATCCGCTCCGGGGACCTTTACATGCGTGATCTGCCTCTCCTCAGAAAGGATATTCAGATTCCGATAAACCGTTCCGCGGCTGATTCTCGGGTCTTTTGCACGGATCTCCAGATAGATCTGGTCTGCGCTCGGATGGTCATGGTGTTCCTGTACCGCTTCCAGAACAATTTTACGCTGCCGTGTGTTTCGGTACTGCATCTTGCTTCCGCCTGCCCTCATATCATTCAATTTCATCGTCTGCCATGAAAAATCCGGACTTTCCGCCCTTATCCATGAGCAGATATATGAATTGTACCGCAAAATATATCGGCTGTCAACATTCCAGTAATTGCGGTTTTTGGCAGCAGATTTCCTGTCGTTTCCCCCTCTTGTCAAACGAAACTGAATCAGATATACTCAAAATAGAGGAGAGAAGCCGAAGTTCCGGAACAAATCCTGCAACGGAGCCTCTGTTTTCCTGTCTATATAAACAGAGCGACAAACGAAAGGAGATTACACTATGAAAAAGGATCGCCAACTTGTAATTCTGCTTGCCGCCCTGCTGGTTCTGATTTTTTTATCCAGCTGTGCTGCGGGCAAAAATACGTCCATGACCCCTGCGGCCACTGATTTTGCCTACGCCGAGGACTATTCCTAAAGCAAAAAAGGCTGCCGCCGAGGCTGCTGCAAAGGAGCAGGAACCATGATCAGGCGGAGCAATACTACTGTTTTTTATAAATCGCTTGCTATCAGGACTCGGTATCTATTATAATATAACCACCACAGGAAATCCATATGAAAGCAGCTTTGCCCCGCCTGCACCCGCCGCCATTCCGACGTGAATATGCAAGGAGGTATTGTCTATGAGTACACAGGCCATCCGTTCCAGAGAGAATCCTAATCTCGAACTCATTGCATTCCATGGTCATTTTGCAACCCGGCATTCCCATAACAGTCATTACCTTGACATCACACGGCTGAAGCACGAATACAGTCTGGCGCACGACACTGCGCTTGCGCTCGCAAACCATTACATCTACGAAAAGTCGATCGACACCATCATCTGCATGGATGGCAGCGAGGTCATCGGCGCGTTCCTGGCCCGACAGCTGACGCAGAAAATTTTGTTCTCTGTCAACAATAACAAGAGCATCTGTGTCGTCACACCGGAATATGACTCCAACGGCCAGCTTCTGTTCCGTGAAAATCTGGTTCCCATGATCCATGGCAGAAACATGCTTCTATTGATCTCGACAGTCAATTCCGGAAAAACTGCGCGGCGCGCCCTTGATTGTATCCAATATTATGGCGGCAAAACGCAGGGCATTGCGGCGGTTTTCAGCGCGATCCCAGAGCTGGACGGCATCCCGGTATTAAGTCTGTTCACGCCTGCCGATATCCCGGGCTATGAAACCTATCCAACCGGCGAGTGCCAGATGTGCAAAGCTGGACAGCGAATTGACGCACTGGCGAACAGCTACGGTCTTTCCACCTTCCAATGATCCTTCAGACGGGCAGCGCACCCGGCCTTCGCGTCCGGGTGCGCTGCCTGTATGATCAGGAAATATCTTTTGCGTAACCGCTGACGAAACTGTTTGTCAGCCCATGTCGGCGGCAAGGGTCTGGTCAATGAGTTTCTGCAGCGTCTCCGCCTGCTTTTTTTCCGTGATGGCGCCTACGATGGGGTCACCCACGATGTTGCCGCTGCGGTCCACCACATAGGTGGTGGGATAGGCGAAGATGTTGGTTGTGAATTTTCCGGCCTCGCCGTCGGAAGCGAAATACACGTTCTGATAGGTCGCGCCCTTCTTGGCCAGCACATCCTTCGCCTCCGAGATTGCCGCTTCGTCGCCGTCAAGCGTAAACGTATTGACGCCAATGAGCGTGCCGCCCTTCTCTGCGAGCTCTTTGTTCAGTGCGTCCAGCTCGGCAAGCTCACCCACGCAGGGATTGCAGGTGGTGAACCAGAAATTCACCACGGTGACAGCGTTGCCGGAGAACAGCTCGTCGCTCTTCACCGGATTCCCATCCAAGTCTTTGCCCTCAAATGCAGGGAACTTCTGCATGCTGCCGTCGTCGGGCGGATTGGTCATATCGCTGCCTGCGGGCACGCTCATATCGCCGTCCACGGATTCCTGCATGATCTCGGGGTACTTGTTTTCCAGCTCGGTCAGCTTGTTTTCGATATTGCTGATCTCCGTGGCCGATTCCTTCAGCATCTCATACTCTTTGTCGGTGAACTGGTCTTTGGCGCTCTCGATGGTATCCAGCAGGAACTCGCCATAGTTTTTGCCGTCCTCCACCATGGCCATGCCCTTGTCGGCCTCCATGAAAACCTTTTCCCAGAGCGCAGTATTCTGCGACAGGATCGTGTTCTCCTGTTCCATCAGCTTTTTGTGCAGAGCAAGTGCCTCCTCGGCATTTTTGGGCTCGTCGGTCATGGCAGAGTCATTGCTGCTCATATCCGCTTTTTTTTCGTTGTCCTTTGTGCCGCAGGCCGCCAAAGACAGCACCAGCAGGGCCGCCAGCAGCAGCGCAGTAAACTTTTTAAACTTCATTTTGATTCCTCCGTATTGATTTTTGTTGTATTTTCTTTCCCGTCGCCAAAGCCGCAGCGGAAGCACACGGCGTTTGTGGGACAGGCGCGGATGCACATCCCGCAGCGGATGCATTCGGGATGGTTGGGTGTCTTCGTTACATCTACATCCATCTTGCAGGCTTTGGCGCATTTCCCGCAGGAGACGCACTTGTTTTTATCCACCTTCATCTGGAACAGCGAGACCTTGTTAAAAAGCGCGTAGAACGCGCCCAGCGGACACAGCCACTTGCAGAAGGGGCGGTAGAACAGCACGCTCAGTACGATCACCACCAGCAAGATACCAAATTTCCATGTAAACAGGCTGCCCAGTGCCGCCCGGATGCCGGAATTGGCAAGGGCTAGCGGGATAGCCCCCTCCAGCACGCCCTGGGGGCAGAGGTATTTGCAGAAGAACGGGTCTCCCATGCCCACATCGTTCACAAGGAATGCCGGCAGCAGGAATACCATCACCAGCAAAACGGCATATTTCAGATATCGCAGGGGCTTGAGCTTTCTTGTGGAGAGTTTCTTGGTGGGGATCTTGTGCAGCAGCTCCTGAAACCAGCCGAATGGACAGAGAAAGCCGCAGATGAGACGCCCCAGCAGAACGCCCAGCAAAATGAGAAAGCCTGTGATATAATAGGAGAAGCTAAACTTAGACGAGCCCACCACTGCCTGAAACGCCCCGATGGGGCAGGCCCCGGACGCCGCCGGGCAGGAGTAGCAGTTGAGCCCCGGCACGCAGACGGTCTTCCCCGCGCCCTGATACAGTCCGCCCTTGAGGAAGTTCGGCAGATGCAGGTTGGTCAGCAGCGTCGCTCCCGCCTGGATCCAGCCCCGGAAGCGGGACATGGTCTGTGAAACGCCTGAAAACTTTTTACCCAATGCCCACACACTCCAGACATAATTTGATTGCTTTGCTCAGCACCGTCGCCGCCTCGCCCCGCCATACGCCAAAGCACAGCATGGCGGCTCCGGCGAGCAGAAGCGTGATCTGCGCCGCCGCCTTCTTTCCGTGACTCAAGTTTCATCACCCTTTCCGTTTTGTGTTTCCATCATAGCACGGGAGAGTTAAAGTCCCTGTTAAGAACAGAAACTTAACACAAACTTTATCTGTTTCTGCTATACTGAAGACAATCGAATGAATGAAGCTTATAAAGGAGGGCTTTCATGCATCTTTTGGTTGTTGAAGACGAACGCGCTCTGTGCGAGACCATCGTCCGCAGCCTGCGGCGTTTGGCATACAGTGTAGACTGCTGCTACGACGGGGAGAAGGCGCTGGAGCTTCTTGGTGTGGAGCGCTACGATCTGGTGCTTCTGGATCTGAACCTGCCGGGCAAGGATGGCATGACGGTGCTGCGCACTCTGCGGCAGACAGACCGGGAGACGAGAGTCCTGATTCTCTCCGCCCGCAGCGAGGTAGAGGACAAGGTGGAGGGACTGGACGCGGGTGCCAATGACTATCTGGCAAAGCCTTTTCACTTAGCCGAGCTGGAAGCCCGTATCCGCAGCCTGACCCTGCGGCAGTTCACGCAGCAGGACGTGCTGCTGACCTGCGGGGATTTAGCCTTCGACACGCGCTCCCGCACCGCTTCCGTCAATGCTCAGGCCCTGACGCTGACCCGCAAGGAAACGGGGATATTGGAATATTTAATGGTACATCAGGGGCGACCGGTGAGTCAGGAGGAGCTGATGGATCATGTCTGGGACAACAGCGTGGACAGCTTTAGCAACTCCATCCGGGTACATATCTCCGCTCTGCGCAAAAAACTGCGTGCCGCACTGGGCTATGACCCCATCCGCAACCGCATCGGCGAAGGCTATCTGATGGGAGGCGAGGAAACATGAAGCACCTTTCTTTGCAGTGGCGCATCACGCTGATGAGCGTCCTGCTCATCGGAGTTACCTGTATTTCCATGAATCTGCTGCTCTGTTCCTCCGGCATGTACTATATGGACACGATTGCGAACACTTTTCAGGGTGGCACTGTTCTTATCGATGGTGAAGGCGAAGTGAGCTTTGACCCGCAACTCATAGCACCTGACGAGGATTTGACAATCATTGTCGATGGGGCGCAAGGGCGCTTCCGCACCACCAACTGGTACATCACGGTAGCGGTAACACTGCTCAGCGGCATCCTCGCCTATTTTGTCAGCGGACGCGCCCTCAAGCCCCTGCGCAGCTTTGCCTCGCAGGTCGAACAGGTGCAGATGAGCAATCTGGCAGACATGAAAATCAGCGAGGACGTATTGCCGGAGTTCCGCCAGTTCAGCCATTCCTTCAATCAGATGCTTGAACGGCTGAACAACGCCTTTGCCGCCCAGCGGCAGTTCACTGGCAACGCTGCCCACGAGCTGCGCACGCCGCTTGCGCTGATGCAGGCGCAGCTGGAACTGTTCTCCGCAGAGCACCCCGACATACTGCCGGAAACAGCAGCATTTCTTTCTTTGCTGCGGGAGCAGACGGAGCGGCTGACTCAGATGACAAAAACACTGCTGGAAATGAGCAGCCTGCAGCAGGTGGCGCGGAACGAACGGATTCAGCTTGCGCCCATGGTCGAGGAGATCTTCACAGACCTTGCGCCGCTGACAGATAAGCGCGGCATCACGCTGACGGCAGATGGCGACGGCGTCATGACCGGCAGCGACGCGCTGATCTACCGGCTGCTCTTCAACCTGACGGAAAACGCCGTCAAATACAATCGCCCAGGCGGCTCGGTGCGGGTCTGCGTCACACAGGAGCCGGAAAAGCTCCGGATCCGTGTCTCCGACACCGGCTGCGGCATCCCGGAGAAGTATCAGCAGAGCATCTTCCAGCCATTCTTCCGCGTGGACAAGTCCCGCAGCCGGGAGTACGGCGGCGTTGGTTTGGGGCTTTCTTTGGCGTGGGAGATCGCCAATCTCCATGGCGGCTATATTTGGGTGGAGAAAAGCTCGGAGAAGGGCACCACCATCGCGGTAGAGCTGCCGGTGCAATAAATTGTGTGCGAACCTCCGATGCACTGCCTGTATGGGCGGGATCTAAAGCATTCTATAAAATACCGGGATGGGTTTCGTCTTCTTTCCTGATTCCAATCCCCTGCAAACGAAGAGCCTATGTTGGCGCCTAACCTTGGTGCCAACATAGGTTCTTTTCTTTCCATGTCTCTATACAAAAGCTTGCCGGAGCAGCTCTATTTCCCGGCACAGTGCAACCGCTCTTCTTTTTTATCGTCTATATTGATAGATAACAAGAAAGGAGGGTCTGGTTATGAAGAGGATCGTATCAGGGCTGCTGCTTTTGGCCCTGCTGAGCGGCTGCACATCGGCAGCCATGCAGAAAACGCCGGAGGACTCCGGCAGGGATGCGCCGTTGACTGTCGTACAGGAAAGCATGCCGGAGGATTTTGCAGTCCGGTTCACATGGTGGTATGATACCGACCGAAAGAGTATCATGGACACGCAGGAGGGTCTGCTGCAAAGAGATCTTGTCACCGAGGGGACCGCCTCTGTGGAGTTTCGACCGGATACAGCGTTTTTGCAGGAGCTGTATGCGCTTGTTTGCGAGGATGGATTCCTGGATATTCGGCGGCCAATGATCTCGCAGGAGCTGACAACAGATGATACGTTGGTCGCGGTGATGCCAAATTGCTGGTATGAGATCCGTGTCACAAAGAATGCGGAGCAGTACCTGATCTGCGGCGATATGACTGCGGCAGCTTATACACAGACAGATGCGGACGCTGCCTGCTTTATGAAGACGGTGGAAGCCCTGCTGGGGATGGTAAAAGGAACTTCTGCGTGGGCGTCTCTGCCGGAACCAAACGCAGCTTATGAGTGATCGCCGCCATGGCATCTTCCTGTTCTTTTCTGCGATTCAAACTCCCGCGCAAGCTACACCGGCCTGCGCGGGAAATTTTATCAGGCCATCACTTCTGCTCCTGAATATAGAGGTTTACGCGGCTCTGGATAAGACGGCTGGTTTCCTCGACGCTTCTGTCACCGGCAAGATAGCCTGCGGCTTCCTCGGTAATGATGCTCAGGACGCTCTGGTCGTAGTCTAAAAAGTTGGTCGTAGACTCGATCAGCTCCATGACGGTGTCGTACTGCTCCTGCGTGACAGCATAGAGCTCGATCATTGGCTCGTCGCCATAGCTCATGCCGCCGGAGGAAATGGGGATCGGATCACCATTCTCGTCAAGCACCTGGCTGCCGTTGGCGTCGGTCTGATATTCCTGCGTCATGGCTTTCCCGGCCATGGCGTCAAAGGCAGACCTCAGGATCGGGAAATTCCAGAGGTTTTTCTGGTATTCCTCAGAGAGCGTCGAACGGATAAACGCCCAGGCGCCTGCTTTATCCTTGCAGGCCGTGGTGATGCAGAGCGTTACGCTGGCAGTAAAGGCGCTGCCGCTGGAGCCATCTTCCCGCGGGAAACCAACAAACCGGATATCGTGATCGAGCGCGGCAAAGGTATAGTAGATGTTGTCAAAGTCGTTGAGGTTCATAGGATACAGCAGCTGTTTGCCGCTTTTCATGCGGGTAAAGTCGCTTTCATATTCTCCGTCGCTCTGCCAGCTGAACTCTGCCGGGAGCGGCTTGACGAACTCCAGAAGGGCGCGGAACTCGTCAGAATCAAAATTGCAGGTGCCATTCTGCCAGTCCATGAAGTCCTTCGCGTTCATGGCGACGCAATACATGAGCATCTCCGACTGGGTGTAATACTGGTTGAATACCATCGCGCCTTCGGGCAGCTTGCTGAGCGCGTTCTTGACGTCAGCCAGCGTCCATGTCGTGTAATCACCGACGATCCTGCCGAGGCCGACTGCCGTGGTGATGCCAAAATTGATGGGCAGCTGATAGAGCTTTCCATCCACCTGCGCGGCCTCGACCGGGCGGGTCATGAGTTTGTCGCGCGAATAGCCGGGGTCGGCGTCAAGATACGGCCAGAGGTTCTCCAACATGCCCCTGGCGGCATACTGCCGGATCGGCAGCATCATATTGCCAACGATCAGATCCGGTATCTTGCCGGCGAGAACTTCGGTGTTGAACACGGTAAGGCCGGCATAGTAATCCTCGCCGTCTGCATACTCCGCATAATCCCTGACCACGATGCGGCAGTCGGTGCTGGTCTGGTTGAACTTGACGATCTGGCTGCGGAGGTTATAATCAAGGCTGAAGCAGGCCAGCGTCAGCTCTGTTTTCTGCTGCACATCGGCAGCATCCATGCGGTTCAGCACCAGGATCCGCTGCCGCTCCCGCGTTCCGTCATAGCTGTGCCCAAGGGTCACAGTGGCAATGCGACCGTCAGCCAGGAAGTCGAGGCGATTGTAACGGATGGTATTGCTGTCCACATCACATGCCAGCCAGTCGACGACCTTTTCCACCTCGCCGGTGTCCTTGCGTTCGCCGAAGATATTACCGCCGTCTATAAAGAAATACCGGTAGACATCATTGCCCGGCTGCAGGATCCATGCGCGGGAAGAGACCGGTGTTTCCTTTCCCCAGTTCTTCGTTTCAGGGTCAAGCTGTTTGAAGGCCATCTTCCCGTCATTGTAAGTAGTCAGTGCGCCGACTTCACCGGCAGAGAGCTGGCAGAGATGGCCGGAAAGCTCGTCAGCGGATTTGCTGAAAACGAAGCTGCCATCCGGCCCGTAAACATTGACTGTCTGATAATCGTAGGTATAGACGTAGCCCTTATCATCGGAGAGCAGGGTGTCAAGGTGCGAATAGCCCCAGTCTCCTGTGCTGTTCGGATCTTCCTCGTTTGCGGGGATGATGGTGCGAAGCAGCGTGCCATGCGCATCCAGCTGGATGAGCTCCGAAAGGGAGGGCCCCATCTCGCCGTCATCCGTGTAAAGGTCTGTACGGCGGTAGATCCAGAGCGTGCCGTCTGTGCCGGCCGCGAGGGCATGGATCTCGGTGCTGCTGTTGCTGCTGCGGAAAATCTGTGTACCGTCGTCCAGATCTTCCACATCAGGCTTGTCAACGTAGTTGACGAGCTGTACGCATTCTCCGCTGTCAGGGTCAAACCGGAAAAGGCCCTCGGAATAGGTGTCATAAGAAACCTCATTGCCGTCTTTGTCAATGTAGGTATCCTGTCCGCTGAGAATACTGGCAGTAAAATAAAGTGTACTGCCCGAAACGCAGCTCCGGCTGATCCACTGGATCGGTTCCGGCAGATCAAAATACTGCGGTTGATAGGCGTATTGAGACGCCAGCTCCGGTATCGTCTCCTGCTGTGTATTCTGCCCTGAATTGTCTGTCTTTGTTTCGTTTTTGCTGCACCCGACAAGTGTGCCGAGCAGCAGCACAAACGCAAGACAGACGGAGAGCGTTCGTTTTATCATTGTTCGTCCTCCTCGTTTATGTTTACCATAATAAATCATTATCAATTTACATATCAATTTATGTGGTTTTCTACAAAAATGAACCCGCTTATTTACTATCCTCCCTTTTGCCCGATCACAACACGCTCTACCTTGTCATCATTTTCTGCATCATAGAATACAAGAATCGCTGTGTCCGCATCAAGGTCCCACGCATCCGCCCAGATCCCGGACGGCGTGGCGTCCGGCTCTCCCCAGCTGCGGCGGAGACTGTCTCTGTCCTGTGCCCGCAGCTGCTCCGCTGCGTACTGCTCACCCTTTTCCAGAATATACGCGGCCACGGTTTCTTTGGATGGAATGCTGTTGTCGATTTTTTCTCTGTCGGAGAGCCGCACCGCCAGCACAAGCGCCAGAAATACACAAACGGCTACGGTTGTAATGATTCGTCTTTTCATAAGCTGCCTCCAGTCTTGTTGTTTACATAAGAACCTCTTCCCCTGTGTTGCCACTTTTTCGTCTCTACCAGAAATAATATTAAGACTTTATATCAAATAAGTCTTGCCAAAGCCTTCTTTCTCCTGTATAATATAGATACAGGGGAACCACGAATGCAACACCCTTGGAGACAGCGGGAACATCCCTTCTCCTCCAATCTCATAGCTTTGATCTTCTGGTTTTCCCAATGCACAAGATACTGGCTGCGGGCGGATGCTACCCTGTCAGTATCTGCTGTATGTCATCCCTGTCCTATGGCAGGTTCCCCCTATGCCTGCTGTGCTCCTTCCTCCGCCGCCCCTGTGCCCGTACAGGGGCGGCCCCCTTTTGCCTTTTTGGCAACACGGACGACTCTGCCCCGGCTGTCATTCTCAACACAAAGTTTTTACGTCATATGTTTCTTTTTGTGTTAAAATGGCAGTGAGCTTACCGGATTGCAGTTTCATTTTGCCGGGAAGCTGATTCTGACACAAAGGATGGTTACGCCGATATGACAGCCTCTTCGTCTCTCCCGTTTCATGAAAGCCCGCACCGCTACTTTGTCATGCGGAATCTGTACGAGTCCGCTGTAAAACAGCTTGTGCTGAAGCTTGAGATTTTGAACAGTGAATTCAATACGCTGTATGCACGAAACCCCATCCATCATATTGAAAGCCGGGTCAAATCCTCGGAAAGCATCGCCGCCAAACTCCAGAGGAAGGGATCTCCGGTTACGCTCGAAGCTGCGGTGCGGGATATCAACGACATTGCAGGCGTCCGCGTCGTCTGCAATTATATTGACGATGTATACCGAGTCGCCGGGATGCTGGAGCGGCAGGAGGATCTGGAGATCGTCAAGCGGCAGGATTATATCAAAACGCCGAACTATAACGGCTACCGTTCGCTGCATCTGGATGTCCGTGTTCCCGTGTATCTTTCTGACCGGACGGAGCACGTCGTCGCCGAGATCCAGATCCGCACGATCGCAATGGACTTCTGGGCCAGTCTGGAGCATGACATCCACTACAAGGCGGACCGGGCAAAGCTCCCGGCGGGCATCGATGAAGAAATGTTTGCCTGTGCGGAAAAGATTGCCGAAATTGACCGGCAGATGCAGGATATGTACCGCCGCATCGCGGACGCGGAAGCGAATGGAGACGCCGTCAAAAAGTAAAGTTTGCTTCTTTCAGAGAGGCCGGCAGCTGCATGGTTTTGCAGCTACCGGTCTTGCTCAGTCCTTCCAGGTATCGATTAGAAGCTCGATCTCTGACGTGAACCGCCGCAGCCGCTGATTGGACTGCTCCCTGCAGGCCATTGCGACTGCAACAAGCCGCTGTGCCGCCTCTACAAGCTGCGCAAAGACCTCCTTCTTTCGCGCATGCCCCTTTTTCTCAATGCGCTGCCCCTCTGTGACCATCAGGAACAGCCCCTGCAGCAGATCAAATTCTGTTCCACTGAACGGAGCAACCGCGCTGTAGCCTTCCGAAACCAGCCGATCGCGGAAGGCTTCACAGTTTTCTTCGTCCCCATGATTGACAAACACAACGCGCGGTTTGCGCTTGATCGCCTGTACCCATTTGAGAAGCCTGTCTCTGTCCGCGTGTCCACTGGTACCGTGCAGGGCACAGATCTCGGCGCTGACCGAGATCTCCTCGCCAAATAAGCGGACTGTTTTTGCACCGTTCAGCAGACTGCGCCCCAGCGTTCCCTCCGCCTGATATCCGGCAAACAGGATGATGTTCTCCCATTTCCAGAGATTGTGCTTGAGGTGGTGCCGGATACGTCCCGCGTCACACATGCCGCTTGCAGAAAGGATCACCTTCGGTCGAGGATCGTCGTTGATTTTCTTGGATTCCTCCACACTTTCCGTCAGGTACAGATTGGCGGACCAGAGCGGATTGATCCCCTGCCGCAGCAGATTCCGCGTTTCTGCATCCAGATATTCCGGCTCGCACTGCATGAAAACAGCTGTTGCGGCCTCAGCAAGCGGGCTGTCCAGATAAACCGGCCAGCCGTCATGCCCCTGCACCAGCCGTTTCTGCTTGATTTCCCGGACTGCGTATAAAAGCTCCTGTGTTCTGCCGACTGCAAACGCCGGGATGATCACGCTTCCTCCCCGGTCAAAGGCCCGCTTCAAAACAGCAGCAAGCTCTGCTATGGTATCTCCGGGCTTCTCATGCAGCCGGTTTCCGTAGGTAGACTCGATTACCAGATAATCCGCCTCATCCACCGTCAGAGGCGCACCGATCAGCGGCAGGCCCGTATTGCCGACATCGCCGCTGAAGACAAGCTTCCTTGTTTCTCCGCCTTCCGTCAACCACAGCTCCACACAGGCGGCACCAAGCAGGTGACCAACATCGGTAAACCGAACCTCTACGCCTTCCGCTGCTTTGATACGCTCCGCGTAGCTGCACGGGCGCAGCAGCCGCAGTACGCCCGCCGCGTCCTCGGTCGTATAGACCGGATCGACAGCGGTACGACCGGCGCGCGCCGCCCTTCGGTTCATCCACTCTGCGTCGGACACCTGAATGTTCGCCGAATCCATCAGCATGATCCGGCAGAGATTCTCCGTTGCCCGTGTTGCGTAGACTTTTCCCCGGAACCCATCCTTGTACAGCTTTGGCAGCATACCGGAATGATCAATATGCGCATGCGTCAGAAATACCGCGTCGATCTGTCCGGGCAATACCGGGAGCGGCACGTTTTCAAAAACGTTGACTCCCTGCTCCATACCATAGTCAATCAGGAAGTTTCCCCCACAGCAATCCAGAAGCGTGCAGCTTCCTGTCACCTCATGCGCTGCGCCAATGAACGTAAGTTTCATGGATACGCCCCTTCCCTGCTTTTCAGATCAGATGTTTTCTACAATATACCGCTCCGCCTGCTGTGCAGCCGCCGCGCCATCTGCTGCGGCAGTCAGAATGCCCCGGAGCAGCTTCGTCCGGACGTCACCAGCCGCGAAAACCCCCGGAAGATTGGTTATGGTTGTTTCATTGGCGAGAATGTAACCCTGTTTATCCAGCGCGATCTGTCCATGAAGCAGGTTTGTTTCCGGTACGCCGCCGAGGCAGATAAATGCGCCGTCGCATGGCAGATTCCAGAGTTCAGCGCCCCGCTGTTCCCGAATGCGGATACAGGAGACCCAGTTTGCATGTAAAAATGCTTGGATCTCGCTTCCCGCGTAGCGTTCAATGTTTCGCATCATTTTCAGCTTGCCTGCATAGGCCGGACTGATCTCCATGTGGTCGCCTCTATGTACCAGACAGACTCGCTTGGCGATGCGGGAAAGGAGCATCGCCGCCTCGGCAGCCTGCTCCCCCTCCCCGATCACTGCAACTGTTTTTCGCCGGTACATCATAGAGCGGCAAGCGGCATAATAGTGAACACCGCGTCCCAGCATCTCCTCCTCGCCCTCCACACCGAGCTTTCTGGGCGGCGCACCGGTCGCCAGAATGACGGTGGGTGCCTGATAGGTCTGCTTCGCCGCTTCAATCACCTTGACTGGCTGCATCAGGTGTACGCGGCGCACCTCGTCTGTCACCATTTCCGCACCGAACCTCTCTGCACCGCGCTGCATTTTTTCGCTCAGGCTCAGCCCGTCGATCCCGGCGTCGAAGCCCGGATAGTTCTCAATATTTTCACTTCGGATTGCCTGCCCGCCAATGGCCCGCTTCTCAATCACAGCCACATGCAACCCTGCTCTCGCGGCATATAATGCAGCCGAATACCCGCCGGGGCCGCCGCCGATGATCACAATATCATACATGTTTTCCATACAGACCTCCTACATTCAGTCCGAGCATTTTCTTTAAAAATGCGTCGATCTCCTTCTCAGAAGAAGGATCGATCAGGAATCCAGCCACGGCTCCGTTGATAAACAGCAGCAGAGTCGGCAGCTTATGAATGTTATATCTGCGCGCCACAGCTGTTTCCGTATCAAAATTGATACGCCCAACGGAAAGCAGATTCTCATACTGCTTTTCAATTGACTCCAGCGCCGGTGCGAGTGCGCGGCAATACCCACACCACGGTGCCCAGAACTTCACCAGAACCGGCTTTCTCGTTTTCAACACATCATCCCGGAAACTGTCTGTTGTAATTGCCTTGATTGCCATATCCCGCTCCTTTCCCAGCGTTTCGCGCCAGTTCTTCTGTCTGCTTCCTATCTTCTGCTCCCCGGGGCTCTGCAGTCTGCAGCTATGCTTTCTCCGGGAACAACACAACACCGGACAAAATGCCAATGCTCGCGCCCAGGGTCACCACAACGGGGAGCTCTGTAATGAGCGCACGCTCACCGAACAGGATGCTGCTCAGCCATCCAAGCACACCGCCCGCGACCGCCAGAATTGTGATCCGCAAACATCCGCGAATGATTCTCTTCTTCATCGTCTGCATCCTCCTCTTCCCAAATTTATAATTAGGTCTTTGTCTTATTTATATTTCCACTTTACCAGCAAACGCCGTTCTTGTCAAGAAACCGCCCATAAAATGCCTTCAGACCTGCCAGTCCAACCATGACAGGTCTAGCGGCATGGTATAGTATTTTCTTTTTGTCAAACTGAATCTCACTCCAGCATTTCAGGCTTCCCCGCACAGAGATTTTCAATGTTTCCGCACACAGTACCGGTACGGTTCTGGAACGACCTGCTCTATTCGATGACGCTGGCCTCCGTTCTTGTGATGACGTTCCTCGGCGAGGCGTCGACGAACTGGGGGTTACATGATGGCGGCCTCCATCGTTGCGGCCATCCCGGTCACGGTGATCTTCGTGTTTTTGCAGCGGTGCTTCATCCAGGGTTTCACCGCCGGTGCGGTGAAAGGATAAGGCAAACTTTCCCGGCTCTGTCTCTCCTAATTGCTCCGTCAGCGCTGCTTCTTCCACGTTCGGTATCCGGATGGAGCGCGCAGAATCGGAGCCTGTATACTTTTCTATTCCTGCTGATTTTCGGCAGACAGCGGAAACACCGTATGTTCGGTGCTTCCGCTGTCTGTGCATCCATCTGCCGCGTTTGCCTGTGCTGGATGGCTCCAGCTGCCCGGGGAGCCGTTTTACCGCGCATACACCTCGCCTTCCAACTAGCATTTTTGTACATTGCAATATTAAGACTTTGTACTATTCATTATTAGGATACCATACGAATAATATTTGACAAGATGGAATCTGGCTATTTTTCCAATCAGTCGGACAATAGGTTTTTTCATAAACTCTGACAATCGTGGTGAAACCAGCAGAAAATCCGGAAGAACCCAGTCTATAAAGGGTTCTTCCGGATTTTTCTGTACTTTTTGTTGCTGCCTCCCCCGTGTGCAGAACTCGCACCGGCGCAGGAGATTGGCTGCTGCTCTGCCTTATTTCTTTTCTGCGTTCGCCTTTTCCAGATTGATCTGGCGGCGGTTGCGGACGGCTTCGTCCATCGGGTGGATCTCACCTGCAGCCTGCAGGGCCAGTTTGGTCAGCAGCGGACCGACCAGCTCGTAGATGAGGATGGCGAACAGCGTGATGTTGCGGATGAGGTCGCCCTCCGCGCCGAGCTGGCGCGCCGTCACGCACATGCCGAGCGCGACGCCGGCCTGCGGCAGCAGGGTGATGCCGAGATACTTGCAGATCTGCGGCTCACATTTCATGAGCTTTGCGGAGTAATGCGCGCCGAGATACTTGCCAAGTGAGCGCGTCAAAATATACACAACGCCGATGAGAACGATCATCCCGTCCTTGAACACGCCGAGATCCAGTCCAGCGCC
>URAZ01000051.1 GCA_900545925.1 uncultured Eubacteriales bacterium
TATTTACTTCGCTAGCGGTAAGATTTCTCATAAATTGCGACCACATCTTCGTCAGACAGTTCAAAACGGTCACAGAAGAACAATCCACCCATAGTGGCCTTTGTATCTTTCGCCATCTGAGAAAATTCTTCGGGGTGAATATCGTAATCGCTCATACGCAGATCAGCCACACCGCAGGATTCCATCAGCTTATGCAGTGCAGTACTGCGAGAATTCACGGCTGCTCATCGGGCGGACAGAGGCGTCCGCCCCTACGCCAGCCTCGGAAACCCTACACAAAATAGGAAAACAATAGTTTTTTGACAGACTGACGCTTCTCTAAGAAGCGCATATCCACTGTATTCAGAACGCACATGGGCGCCAGCTTTCGCTGGCGCCCATGCTGATTCTATTCAGATGTATCCGGATAGGCCTTCTGTATGCTTATGGCCGCAAATCCAGAATTTCGGCCCTGCATTGCTGGTCGCGCTCTGTATAAATGCGGTCTGCGAGGAAGCCAAGCTTTCTGTCCGCATCTTTGCTGAGAATCTGATCGCCCTGCATTGTCATTTGTGCGCGCTTTGCCGTGAAGAATCCGCCTGCCGGTACGCTTCTTGGCGACAGCGAGAAGGACAGTTCCAGTTCTGCATCTTCGCATACAGAAATACGCAGGAAGTCAGACAGCTGCACGCGCTGTGGCTGCCCGTTGATCTGAACGGACACGTCTTGTGTCCCCTGCGGGATGTACAGATGCAGCTGCAATTCTCTCCGTATACCGCGCAGGGAAAGTTGCACCCTGTTTTCGTGCGGATAGTTGGTCTTTACATCGATGTCCGCCTGTTCTGTGTGGAAATGTCCCGGCAGGTAATGCACGAACCAGATCTGGCCGTCTTCCGTCAGAATGCTGTTTGCCGCTGCGCTGCAAAGGCCCTCTGCTCCACGCATGGAGCAGCACCACCACGCTTCATAGACGTCCGTATTAGCCTGCACAAACCTGCCGCTCTGCTCCGTTCCGCTGCACAAATCACAACCGAAGCCGCCGTTCGGCCGCTGAGAAGCAAGCAGCGCATTGTAATAAATCCTGTTTGCCAGTACCGCATACTCGCTCTGCTGTGTCAAGCGGAACAGCGCCATGGAGGCCATATAAGAATCGACAATCGCACAGGGTTCTGTCCAGTATGGCCGCCCAAACCAGTTATAATTTGCGTAATTTGCGGTCATTCCGTACTGCACATAGTGCGCGAACACTTCTTTTGCAAACGTGAGCAGTTCCTCATCCGGCTCCGCCTCACACAAGCGCAGGATCCCGCGCAGCGCGGAGAGCGTCGCATGTGTCTGCAGGGAACTTTTTTCCACGTCGATCTGCCGGAATGCCGCGATCATTTCCGACAACAGCGCACGCACGCGCGTATCTGCAAACAGCGTCTCGTACTGCGCCAGCGCATCCATGGAAATAAACGCACAGCCAATATCCGTGGACAACCGCCAGCCGTCTATGATCTCGTCCCCGAGATGCCCCGCTGCTTCCGCGTTTGCCGTGCGTTTTTCCCGCGCGGTCGGATAAGTTGGAAACCTTCCCGACAACGGCAGGTAGAGATTTTCCACGATCCGCTTTGCGCATTTTGCGTATTTTTCTTCGTCCCTGCTGATATACAGTTCCAGCAAGCCTCGGAGAAGCCAATTATGGCCGGAAAGCTGCTGTTCATTGATGGCGTCCGGTGCACAGATGCCTTTTAAATATCCGCGTTCGTTCCACTGCGTATCCAGCGCTTCCAGAATTTCGTCCAAAAACGCTGCTTTTCGTCCGGAGATTCGCTCGTGCAGGCACAGGGCCAAAATCGTCCGGCCCTCCCAGTCGCCCGGCCAGCCCTGCTTGTCTGCCTGGAAGATCTCTGCCGCGCGATACATCGGATCCTCCAGCCGGGAATAGTTTCTTCCCAACCGGAACGCCAGTTCCCCTGTCAGCGTGATATTGTTTAAGTCAAGCGCCTGCATATTGTGTCTTCTTCGTTCCGTAGATCTTCGCCAACCAGTATAAAACATGGGACGCAAACCCATGGCAGCAGCTGGCGCTCGGCTGATCATGCTCCCACAGGGTTCCTGTCCTCTCAGCCATCGGCGTAAAATATTCTTTCAGATCCTGCAGCAGCTTTTCCGTCTGGCCATCCAGATACAGAAGTTCCAGCCGCAGATAATCCCCGATAAACGCATTTGCCGGCGCAACATCCGGGCAGCAATCCGCAGCCCGGTGCGGCCCAAACTTCTGCACAAGCGTCTGCCACAGTTCCGGGTATGTCCGCTTATCCGCAGTGCCCATGAAAAACGCGTAATACTGGCAGACCTCGGTTATATTCCCGGGGTTTTCAAGACCGTGTGCTGTCCGCCGTTCATTGTCGGTAAAGAACAAGCCGTTAAAGGAGCGCTGCCGTATCGTCTCCTGCAGCTTTTGGGATTTTTCCAGAAGCGCGGAATCGCCGTACAGTCTTCCTGCGATCTGCAGCATTCTGGCATACAGCATATTGGTCGGGAAATTGACATCCTGCACAACATCCGGATCATTTGCGCGGGACCACTCGACGAACACCCACTTTTCCAGCTTTTCCAGCAGGCCGTATTCGTTTTCAAACGTCGCAAAATATTGAATCAGGCCATAAACACGCGATTTGGCACGCTCCGCAAATGCGCAGTCTCCGCTGCGCTTGATATATTCCTCCAATTCCAGCACAAACCACATGGCCCAGTTCGGGATAAAGTTCCCGTCATAGTGGTCTGCCGGATAGCACATCGGCAGCATGCCGTCCGGGAGATGCGCAAATCGCTCGGCCAGCAGGAAGTTCTCCAGAAATGCTTTTTCGACCGTGCATTGGCCGGTCAGCGCATGCTCCGTGCGCGCGGTAAAGAAGCTGTCGCAAAGCCATCCGGCCCGCTCGCGGGAGGGGCAGTCCATAAACAAATCCAGCGCATTCTGCCGGTATGTGCGAACCGCCGCGTCGGCAATTTCCCGAAGCTGCTTCTGTTCTGGAAGACGAATCTGAAACTCCGGCGCCGGGTGCTGATATTGGAGCATCCGCACCTCCGAAACCCGGCAGGCGCCCTTTGCGGCGATTTTCAGGTACATCATCGTATACGGGGCGAACGTCATGATTCGATGGGTTCCGGCGTCCAGATCGTATTTAAAGCAGTTGCAGTTTGTAAGCCGAAGGAAATCCACGTCTCCGTCGGTCAGAATCTCATCAAACAGCAGATAAACCGTACATGCCTGCGCGCATTCCACCGTCATGCACAAAAATCCGGTTGCGTTATAAGGAAACCGGCAAGTCGCATAGCTGTTTTCCAGCGTGATCTGGGCCGTATCCTCCGCCGCATGGCAGGACGGCTTCCATGCAAATGTCTGTGCTTCGTCGGACAGGTGCTCTTCCAGCGTATCCGCCGGATATCCCTTGAGCATGGGGCCGATCTGCGTATAGGCGCGGTCTTTCCGCAGCGCGCCGCATGGCACGTCAAAGGAAACGCTGCCGGTCTGGACGATGCGCTGTACCTGCAGCGGCTCAAATTGCGGCATAGGCGTTTCCCGGCGCAAATACCGCTTTTCTGCCTGCGTCTCCGATTCCAACCGCTCTGCGCCGCCGTCGCTGCCAAGATAAAAGGCCTGCTTGCAGGCGCGAAGCCGGTATGCTTCGGCAAATGCACGCTGGAAACTGTAGCGCTGGACGCGCTGGATTCTCTGGTGCAGATCATACACGCCGAAAGAGCCGTCCCCTGTTGCCGCTGTCACTGCGTGGTTTTGCAGAATTTCCGCTGTCAAAAATCCCGGCTGATCCAGCGTATCATAACTGTTGACGTTAAAGGCCGTTACCTCGATCACGACCGTATTCTGTCCGGCGCACAGCTGCGGCGTCAGATCGATCTCGTCAACGCGGTAAAAGCCGTGCGCCGCCCGCGCAGGTCCCGCACAGACAAATTTTCCATTTACCCAGACACGATAAATGCTGGATGCCGCAAGATGCAAACTGGCGTCTTGGCCGGCTATGATCGCTCGGAACGCCAGTTCGCAGTTCATCTCATCTGCCCGGCCCTTGGCCCATATTGGTACTGCTTTTTGAAAAAAAGTATTCATATTTACCCAATCTAATATTAAATATGTATTGTTTACCCCTCGTTCAGCGTCAGGGTGTACCAGCGAATATCCGTGCCGTTTGCGCTCATAAACACCCGGAACGACGTTCCCTCCGGGTACAGCGTCAGATACGGATTGGAGACATCCGCCCGTTTGACTGCAATATGCTCCGGTTTTGTCCAGTGCAGCAGATCTTCGCTGAAGCTGAGTTGGCAGGTACACAGCCCGTTCTGCCACGCATCCCGGTTGTAGGTTGACATGACAAACCGGTCGTGTGCCGGATCTTTACAGACAGACGGAATTGCGCCGCCGGTCAAAACCGGAACATCCCGTCCGCAATTTCCCGGCTCTGTAAAGCCGTTTCCCGTGTACTTTCTCCACGCCGTCACATCTTCCAGTTCATCCAGCCGGCAGCGGGCAAGATAAACCGCATCTGCCACCGCCTCCGACCGCTCAAGATTCGTAAAATGCTTTGTATAGAACAAATACAGATAGCCGTCATGCGGGTTCGGAAAAACGGAAAAATCCCCGCAGCCGAGGCAGATCTCATCTCCGGTCTGTCCCGGCTGATTCATTCCGGGCGAAAATCTGCTTGTCCAGCAGGGCTCCTGTGCGGTCAGAATCCAGCCGAAAAACCGCCATGTTCTCCCGCAGTCGTCGGATGTCATCATTCCGATGTGCCGGAAGTCCGGTTCGCCCTCCTCCTGCGCTCTCGCGGTATAAGAGGTTTTCCCCGCGCCCCAGCCTGTCTCATTGTGAATCAGGCAGTAAAACCGGTTTGTTTCCTTGTTGATCCACAGTCCGCACGGCCAGATCTGTCCGCGGGACAATGGCCCGTCCGGATACGGAATACCGGAAAACGCCTGCCCAGCCTCCCCCAAGGCAAAGCAATATTGCGCATCATATTCTTTCTTCAAGTCCAAAAGCGAACTGCCGCTCCACACGCTGATGCCGCCTAAATTTGTATGGCCGAGGAGCGCCCAGAAACGGCCGCTCCGGTCTGCGGCGTATGTGAGCAGACTGTCCTGGTAAACGCCGTTTTGATTCGTCAGATTTGTCTCATGTACGGACGATAGTTGATAGTTGTTCATTCTTTTCCTCTCTGCCGCTCAGCCGATAATCCCCTCCGGAGATACCTGCACCTGAAGCGTGTGATCCTCAACAACGCGCCGGACCTCCTGCAGCCGGTAGTCTCTGGGTGTGCATCCCATTGTTTTTTTGAAAACCCGCGCAAAATAATTTGCATCCGAAAATCCAACCTCGTGTGCGATCTCTTCAATCCGGTTCCGGCTCCTTAAAAGCAGCGAACTTGCCACCTCGATCCGGTGCTGATTCAGATATTGGATTGGGGAAATATGCAGGGCTTCCTGAAAGCGCTTGGATAAATACGGGATAGACACATTGCAGGCCTTTGACAAATAGGCCAGATCCAATTCGTTTTTATACTCTGTCTGAATCAGCGCCATACATCTTTGCACCACATCCGACATACTCTGCGTTTTCGTCTGTTCGATCAGCGTGTTATACAGCTGCATCATAAACTGATACGCATATCCGGAAGCCGTATAGAAGCTGCCCATCTCGTTGTTTAACGCCGCACGATAGATCTCATCCCAGCACCGCATGACGGCCGAATCCGCAGGAAGGTCAAAAACACGGCCAAACCGTTCCGCCAGATCGCTCCAGATTTTCAGGCAGGATATATTAAGCGTAATAAATTTCAGTTCCCAGTGTTTCGCATTTGGGGAGCGGTAATACTGGTATTGTCCGGGCCGTTCGATCAGGAATGCCTGTCCCGGCTTGATCGCATAGGCCTTCTGGTTGTAGACCAGCGTTCCCTCACCGGATACGGTATACTGGAATACACACTGCTTATATGCAGAGGTCCGGCAATCCCGGTAGTAGACCTCCGGCGAGGCCCAGTATTCCCATCCGATTGAAAAAAGCGCATAGTAATCCTCATAGAGGCGCTGATCGCGGAACTGGTACTCGATTGATTTATACTGCGGCGCATCCATAAAATTCTCCTTCAAGCAACTGCACATGCCTCAGCCCTTTACGCTCCCCATCACGATACCCTTGGAAAAATACCGCCGCATATAGGGATACACGATCAGAATCGGCAGCATGGCAAGGAAGATCTGCGCCGCCTTTGTCGTCTGGGTCGAGATTTCAGAGAGCGTTTTGATGGTTTCCACATCGCCGGTCTTCATAACATCCAGACTGCTGTTGACCACCAGATTGTGCAGATAGGTCGCCAGCGGCTGACCCGTGCTGGTATTGAAATACAGCATGCCGTCAAACCACGAGTTCCAGTGATTGACGATGCAGAACAGCGTGATCGTCGCAATAGAGGCCTTGGACAGTGGAACAATGACCTGCCAGCAGATCTGCCACTGATTGGCGCCGTCGATCAGCGCGGCCTCCTCCAGTTCGGGCGGCAGACTGCGGAAGAAGTTCATCATCATAATGACGTACATCACAGGCACAGCGCCGGGAATGATCATCGACCAGAAGGAGTTGATAAGTCCGGTTTTGCTGACGACCATATAGGTCGGGATAATCCCGCCGTTAAAGAGCGTGCAGAACAGAAAAATCCAGACATAGACCTTTCTTGCGCGGAAGCGGTTATCGGACTTCGACAGCGGATAGGCGCACAGAATGCACAGCAGCAGATTGAGCGCCGGACCGATCAAAACGCGCATCACGCTGACGGAAAGGGATTTGAGGAACTGCTGGTCGTCCAGCACATATCGATAGGCAGCCGTCGTAAACTCAACCGGCCACAGCGCAACGCGTCCGGCATCGGCAGCGGCACGCGAGGAAAAGGAAATGGCCAGAACGTTGATGATCGGCAGCAGGCAGATGAGCGAGAGCACAAACAGCAGCACGCCATCGACGGCCGCGAACGTATTGATGTGATGCTTTTTCTTGTTTTTCATTCCAGTCACCTCAGAACACACGGTAATCGCCGTATTTTTCCGCCAGCTTGTAGCCCAGCGCGATCAGCACAAGCGAAATCACGGATTTCATGAGTCCGACAGCCGTGGAGATGCTGTATTGCGCGTTGTCGATGCCGAGACGGTAGATGAAGGTATCGAGAATGTCGCCGGACTGATAGACCTGCGGGCTATAGAGATTGAAGACCTGGTCAAAGCCGGCGTTAAGCACATTGCCGAGCGACAGCACAGTCATGACAAATACCATCGGCAGAATGCCCGGCAGCGTCACATGCAGGATTTGCTTGATCTTGCCGGCGCCGTCAATCTCAGCGGCCTCGTAGAGCGCCGGGTCGATGCTACTCATGGCAGCGAGATAGATGATCGAACTATAGCCGAAGTTTTTCCATGTATCCGTAATGATCAGCGTCCACGGGAACGTGCTGTTTTCGCCGAGGAAATACACCGGTTCTCCCCCGAAGAACCGTATGATCTCATTAACAAGGCCGTTTGACGGCGAAAGGATGTTCGTGAAAATACCGCCCAGAATGACCCACGACAGAAAATACGGCAGGCAGGTGACAAGCTGCACATAGCCGGAGAAAATCTTGTTTTTGATCTCATTGACCAGCAGTGCAAACAGAACCGGCACCAGAATGCCGAGAACCAGCTTAAAAACCGCGATGAAAACCGTATTGTAGATCACCCGCAGCGCGTCCGGGTAGGCAAAAAAGCGTCTAAAGTTCTCCAAGCCCACCCATGCAGAGCCAAAAATGCCCTTGGTCGGTTTGTAGTTTTCAAACGCCATCAGCAGGCCGAACATCGGCGCGTAATTATAGATAAGAATGATCACCAGCCCCGGCAGGAGCATCAGGTGCAGCGGAAGTTCCTGGTGCAGACGGCCCGTTTTTTTCCTGTCCGGCAATCTGGTTGGCGTTGCTTTTTTCATCGCTTTGTCCTTTCCGTCGTGTAATTGCTGACAGGGAAATGGAGCATATGCTCCATCTCCCTGTCGATTCCGTTATCTGTCAGGCGAGAACGCTGTTATTGCGCAGTATACCATGCGTTGACTTCTTCGGTGATCTTGTCGCCGCCGTTTGCCTTCCAGCTGGCAACATAGTCGTCGAAATCGTCAACCGTCTTCACGCCGCGGATGACGTCGGTTATGAACTGCTCCGTGAGCGTCTTGAGCGTGGAGTCATAGTTCAGCATGCTCTCTGTCGAACTGCCGGTATAAGCGCTGACGAGATAGCCGTTCGCTTCCACAGCCGCATTGACGAGCGCTTCGGTGCTGTCCGGCCCGAAGATTGCGTACATCGACCAGCCTTCCATGTTGCCGTCTTTGTTGTACTTCTCGCAGGCTTCCACCGTGGAGTCATAGCCAGCCGTCACAGTTTCGGGCGTCTTGCCGGTCTCGAGGAACTGGAGATACTCGTTATGGATCTTATAGTTGGCATTGATGTCATCCACGACGAACGGATACGCAAAGTTGCGCAGACCTGCGGCATTGTTGCCGGTCTTCTCATCGAATTCATACTCAGCAAAGAGGTTGAACAGCTTGATCACAGCCTCGGGATGCTCACACTTGGCGCTGACGACAACGCCGCCAGTGAAGTTAGCGGATTCCTGCGCAAGAACAGGCTCGCCGTCCACGGACGGGACTGCGTAGAACGACCACTGCTGGCCGTCGGCAGCTGCATTGGCAAGGTCAAACGGCGCGCAGAAGTTGGAAACCACGATACCGCAGCGGCCAGCCATGACGTCTTCGACGATCTGTGCGTTTTCCTTGGTACCGAATTCCGGATCGATGAGGCCTTCGCTGTATTTCTCAGCCAGTGCGCCGAGCGCAGCCTTCATCTCAGGCTGAATGTTGGAGTTGACAAGTTCGCCGTCCTTTTCCAGCCAGATGTTGCTGTAGGCATGGTAGCCGTTCAGCAGGCCGACACCGGCGGTCAGCACGTCGGTGACGTTCTTCGTCATGCCGATGCCGATGGTGCATGTGCCGCCCATATTGTTGTCCTTAAAGGTCTTGGCAATGTTCCACAGATCATCCATCGTCTTGGGCGCTTCCAGACCGCACTCTTCAAGCCAGTCGGAGCGGATGGAGACGACCGGAATATAGTCATAGTAGGCAATCGGCAGAACGATCGCATAGAGTTTGCCGTCCACATAGCCGTTGGACATCATGACGCCGCCGTCGGCATACAGCTTGGCCTTCAGCTTGTCGGAGGCATAGGTCTCAAACACATCGGTGAGATCAGCCAGCATGTCCGTGTCGGTCAGATCCGCAAACTGCGTAGCCGTGACACTCATCACATCGGGCAGATCATCGGTGGCGATTGCCATGTTGATCTTCGTTTCCAGATCGGAAGCAGAACCGCTGAACTTATAGGAGACATTGATGCCGTATTCCGCAAACAGATCGTGCCAGACGTTGCTGTCCATGGTCTGAGACGATTCGACGTTGCGGATGTTGTCTTCATTCATGGTTGTGGTAATTTCAACCGGGGTGTCGTATTTGCCGAGCGGGTCAACATCGGCAGTCGCAGTTTCGTCTGCATTGTCGGCAGTGTCAGCCGGTTCCTGCGCGGCAGGCTGATCGGTCGTGTCAGATGCAGTCGTCTGATCCTTGGCTGCACAGGCGCATGCGCCCAGCACAAGCAGCACAGCGAGCAGCAGGCATACGAGTTTTTTCATTTGTGTTTCCTCCATTCATTTTTTGCATAGGCAGTTGTGAAAATGCACAACCATTTCTTGCGAAATCGATATGTTGTTGAGCATTTTCATTGTTATCATATTAGAACAGGCCGCCGTATTTCAATAGGATTATTTCGTAAATTATAGCACAAAAATATTTTGTGTAAACATGATTTTCTTGATTTTTTGGCTATATACGCGATAGCTAGCATAATTTTAGCATTTCTCGTATTTTTAAATCCTATATTTAAATCAGAATATCCTGTTTATCGGAAAGCAATCCCCCGGAAAGCCTGCGCTTCAAAGACGCAGCCCTTCCGGGGGATCTTTTTCATTTCTATCAGGTTTTTCGCGCCAGACGCAGTCAGCTTCTATACCGCAGGGCCCGGATTGCATTCAGAACAGCCAGCACCATCACGCCGACATCGGCGAAGATGGCAGCCCACATGTTGGCGACGCCGAACGCGACAAGCGCGAGGCAGCCAAACTTCACGACCAGCGAGAACACGATGTTCTGCCGGACAATGCCGATGCACTTGCGGGAGATCTTGATCGCCTTGGCGATCTGCAGCGGGTCGTCGTCCATGAGGACGATATCAGCCGCTTCAATCGCAGCGTCGGAGCCCATTGCGCCCATCGCAATGCCGATATCTGCCCGTGTGAGAACCGGCGCGTCGTTGATACCGTCGCCAACGAAGGCCAGCATATCTTTTTTACTCTTCGCAGCCAGAAGCTTCTCGACCTCCGCGACCTTATCGCCCGGCAGAAGTTCGCTGCGCACCTCATCGACGCCGAGTTCGGCGGCCACGCTGTCCGCTACGCGCTTCGCATCGCCCGTCAGCATGACGGTCTTCTGGACACCCGCGCGCTTGAGCTGCTCGATTGCTTCCTTCGAGTGCGGCTTGACGACGTCGGAAATGACAATATGCCCCGCGTACTGGCCGTCAACAGCCATGTGGATAATCGTGCCGGTGCTGTGGCAATCGTGATACTCCACGCCCAGCTTATTCATCAGCTTGCTGTTGCCTGCAGCAACCGTATGCCCATCAACCGTGGCGGTAATGCCGTGACCGCTGAGTTCTTCAATATCTGTCACGCGGCTGCGGTCGATTTCCTTTCCGTAGGCCTTTTGCAGACTCTTGCTGATGGGATGCGAGGACGCGCATTCGGCCAGCGCCGCATATTCGAGCAGCTGTGCTTCGTCCATCGGGCTGTGATGAACGGCCGTGACCTCAAACACGCCGCGCGTCAGCGTACCGGTCTTGTCGAAAACAACGATCTTTGCTTCGGACAGGGCCTCCAGATAGTTGGAGCCCTTGATCAGAATGCCCTCTTTGCTGGCCCCGCCGATACCGGCGAAGAAACTCAACGGAATGCTGATGACCAATGCGCACGGGCAGCTGACGACTAGGAATGACAGCGCACGGTAAATCCAATCTGTCCAATTCGCGTCAAGCCCCGCAAGCATCCGGCCAAGCGGAACCAGCACAGCCAGCGCCAGCGCCGCCGCACACACGGCAGGCGTGTAGATCTTGGCGAAGCGGGAGATGAATGCCTCGGATCTCGATTTGCGGGAACTGGCGTTCTCGACCAGATCAAGGATCTTGGAAACGGTGGACTCGCCGAACGCCTTTGTCGTGCGAATCTTCAGCACGCCGGACATATCGATGCAGCCGCTGATGATCTCGTCGCCCTCTTTGACGTCGCGCGGCAGGCTTTCGCCGGTCAGCGCACTGGTGTTGAGACTGGCAGTTCCCTCAACGATCACACCATCGAGCGGTACTTTTTCGCCCGGCTGCACGACAATCATGCTGCCGACCGGAACCTCATCCGGATCGACCTGCGTCAGCTGGCCATCCGCCTCAATATTCGCATAATCCGGGCGGATATCCATCAGCGCGGAGATATTCTTCCGGCTCTTGCCGACGGCGTAACTCTGGAAGAGTTCGCCGATCTGATAGAACAGCATAACGGCGATGCCCTCAGCATAGTCTCCGCTCTTCGTCCAGATGGCGAGGAAAAACGCGCCGAGCGTAGCCAGCGCCATCAGGAAATTTTCGTCAAACGCACGGCCATTGAGAATGCCCTTCCCGGCCTTGCGCAGAATATCGTAGCCGATGACCAGATAGGCCGCCACATACGCAAGCAGCTGGGGAATCCCGGTGATGGGAATGAAGTGCAGCGCAATGAGCATCACAGCAGTGATGAGAATGCGCACGAGCATCTTTTTCTGTTTCTTTGTCATAGCAAACACTCCGTTCTGCGCTGCCGGAGCAGCGGCCATGGATTAAAGTTCGATCTCGCAGTCCGGCTCGACCTTCTTGCAGGCCTTGAGCACAGCCTTCATGGTCTTCTTCTCATCCGCACCCTCGGCGAATTCCACGATCATCTTCTGCGTCATGAAATTGACGGTTGCATCCGCAACGCCCTCGGTCTTCTTCGCGGCCTCTTCCATCAGGTTTGCGCAGTTCGCGCAGTCAACCTCGATCTGATACGTCTTTTTCATGGTTCATACCTCCGATTGAATTTTTGAATTAAACATTTGCTTAATCATTACATCCGCAGTATACCGGGAAAAATGCCGAAAATCAAGTCCTCGGCACCGCTTGCTTCCAATCGGGCGAACGGAATTTCCAAAACGGATAACGCCGCCCCGGCCAGATCCGCAAACTCCCGCCGCCCCCTGTGCGGCCCGCCCCGCGCTTTCGTTCCGCCGCCGCACAAACGGGCATCTCCTTCCAAACCGGATATCAGAGCGATCTGCCGCGCAACCGGATTTTCTTCGGCGCGCCCGGCACGGGAAAGAGTTTTACGCTGAACCGTGAAAAGACACCCTGCTCGCAGCCGGCGGCGAGTATGAACGCGTTACATTCCACCCAGACTATTCCTACGCGAATTTCGTCGGCACATATAAGCCCGTCCCGTACAAGGACATTGACGGCAAGGACGCTATTACCTATTCCTATGTACCCGGCCCGTTCATGCGAATCTATGTAAAGGCGCTTCAGAACAGCCGGAGCGATACGCCTAAGCCGTTCCTGCTTGTGATTGAGGAACTCAACCGCGCCAATGTTTCGGCTGTTTTCGGCAATGTGTTCCAGCTGCTCGACCGCGGCGAGGATGCAGTCAGCGAGTACCCGATTCAAGCGTCCGAGGACATCAAAAAGTATCTGGTAAGAGAACTTCACGGCAGCCCGGATGATTACACCGAACTTCGCATTCCGGACAATATGTTCATTTGGGCTACGCTGATCCCGGATCTCATTTCCATCGTCTATCTCGACGGAGTCTGCCAGTTCATCATCTTTGACGCCAAATACTATAATCTCCAGCTGGAGCACGACAAAAAGCTGCGCGGCCGGCCCGGAATCGAATCCATCACCGAGCACTCAATCTATAAAAAAAGCAGGCAGCATCTGCCCGCTTCGTATTTTGCCTTGCCCGCCCTTCTGGGCGGGCATTTCTTTACCTGCTTCCGAACCGCTCTGCGTAGCCGCAGCGGCGGCATAGGGCGGCGGCGCGCTCCCCTTTTTCAAAGCCCTCGCGGATTGCGCGGGCCAGCGGCGAGGCGAGAATGTCGGAAAGTTCCTGCCGGAACAGATTTCCCAGCGCAAGCGTGCCCTCGTGGTCGAGGCAGCACGGCACAACCGTGCCGTCTGACAAAACGGCGATCTGATCAAACAGCGCACGACAGTAGCCGGAGTTCCCGCGCTCCTCTGCCTGTTCGTCCGGCCAGTCAAAGCGCTCGCCAAAACTCACGAATACGCCGTTTTCCAGCCGCCAGCCCCATGTGTTTTTCTTCCATACACCAGGAAACGCCGCATGCAGCCGCTCCAGAATTTCTGTATTCCGGTCGTGCAGCCCCTTTGTCTGTGCGCCGTCGAGATTCCAGAGGCGGAAATCCGCCAGAACACCTGCCTTTTGCGCCGCATGGGCAAACGCCGTGCAGCCTGTCAGATACGCAGAGAAATCTCCCGCCTCATTCGCCTCAAAGCTGTGCAGGCTGACAGAAACCTTGCGCAGCGCGGGCGCAGCAAGCAGCGCTTCCTGCTTTTTCGGCAGCAGCGTCCCGTTCGTTGTGAGCGTCGTGCGGAAGCCGAGTTCCCGGCAAATCTCCAGCAGCTGCGGCAGCTGCGGGTGCAGCAGCGGTTCGCCCATCACATGCAGGTACAGATGCTCCCCATAGGGCCGAAGTTTTGCGGCCAGCGTGTGGAAGTTTTCCGGCGATAAAAACGCGGCAGGCCGCTTCGTGCCGGGGCAGAAGCTGCACGAAAGATTGCAGCAGGTCGTAATCTCGAGATACATCCGTGAAAACATAGGAAAACCGCCTTTTTCGTTCTGCTATCAGTATACCGGTTTTAGTACCAAAAGGAAAGATGGAAAAACAATGCCCGCTGTGCTATCATGGACGCAGAAACGGAGGAGATACGCATGTGGACGCTTTCGCAGGTACAGGCGGAATACCGGCGGCTGGACAGACTGCTCGGAATCGACACGGGCCGCGTGGCTGTGTCCTTTTCCAAACGCATGACGCGGCAGTACGGCGTGTGTACGTTCGTCAAAAACAAACCGCAGGAGATCCGCCTCGCGGACTTTCTGCGGCAGGAGGATCAGGTCTTCTGGGACACGGCCCGGCATGAGTACGCCCACGCCGCCGTGGCTCTGCTCACAGGCAAACGGCACGGGCACGACGAGGCGTGGAAAGCGGTCTGCCGGAAAATCGGCTGCCCGCCGGAGCGGCTTGCGCCCAACTGCAATGCAGCAGTTGAAAACCGGAAACGCATTGAGGCCGTGCGCGGCGTGTATGTCGTGACGTGCCTCGGCTGCGGGACGCAGTCGCGCTATCTGCGGCGCGGGACGGTCGTGCAGGCACTGGAGGAACAGCGCGGCGGCATCCGCTGCCGCCGGTGCGGCGGGAAGAAATTCAGACTTGAAAAGCGGTTTGAGCCGCAGGAGGAATACACATGACAAAAGCAGAACGTGCAAGAGAACTTTTTCTGGAGGGCTGCAACTGCGCGCAGGCCGTCTTTCTGGCCTTTGCGGAGGAAAAGCTGGATAGAGAGACTGCGTTGAAGATCGCCTCCGGCTTTGGAGGCGGGATGGCAGGCATGCGCAATGTCTGCGGCGCAGTCAATGGGATGTTCATGGCCTACGGCCTGCTCTGCGGCCCGGCAGACCCAACCGACCGGGCGGCGAAGGCAAAAAGCTATGAAACGCTGCGGCAGCTTGCGGGAGAATTCGAGGCGCGCAACGGCTCACTCATCTGCCGTCAGCTGCTGGGCCTCGACCCGGATTTCAAACCCCAGCCGCCTGAGCCGCGCACCGACGGCTATTACAAAAAACGTCCGTGTCCGGAAATGGTCTACTGCGCGGCAGACATTCTCGAGGAGTATCTATCCAAAGAAGGCTGAGAACCGGCATATCGGAACGCGGGAGGGATTGCTACGACTGTTACAGACTGGCAAACGCTGAAAAAGATCGACGCCCATATTCATATCCTGCCGGACGCGGTACATGCCGCCAATCCAGATTCTGACGATGTGTGGAGATTTGCAGACCTGCATCAATATGCGCAGATCATGCGCGAAAACAACATCGAACGAGCGGTCATCATGCCCTTCAACGATCCGTTTTTGATGTCGATGGCGTTCAGCGTCGATGCGGTACACCGGAACCTTTTCGAGATGAAGCGGTGCTGTCCGGGCAGATTTTATGCGTTTGCGGATATTGATCCCCGAAATTCTTCCGTTGAATCAGTCGATGCGCTTTGCCGCGCCCTTGCCGATCACGCGCTGGACGGCATCAAGCTTCACCCGAACAATTCCGCTCTGGCGCTTGATTCCGATTACAACCGCGCTGTCTTCGCATTTGCGCAGGAACGCCGCATTCCCGTGGCCGTTCATTCCTATCCAAATGCAGATGATGATCTGTCTGCGGTAAGGCGCGTTGTGAAGATAGTGGAACGCTATCCCGATTTGAAATTGATTGTCTCGCATATGGGCGCGTTCCAATGGGAACAGCTGCTCCCGCTTGCCTGCTATGTGGATGTTTCTGCAATTCTTCCCGCTTACGTCCGCACATACGGCATCGCAGGAACCAACGATCTCCTGCGAAAATTCGGTCCGAACCGACTTCTGTTTGCAACAGATTATCCCGACAACCGGCATTTGCAGCCCACGGAAATCTATGCCGCCTATTTCCACATTCTGAATCAAATGGACTTCACGGAAGAAGAAGCGAAAAAAATCGCATACTGGAACGCAAAAGAGCTGTTGGGATAATAACTCGTTCTGTCGAGGTCTAGACCCCAAAGCGCAAACCAGCAAAGCGTTTGCGCTTTGGAAAGAAGGAAACAGGCTCAAGAGGCCCCGCGCTTAGCGCGGAGCCTCGTTCCGTCGAAGCCGTTTCCGACTATCCAACACCGCCGATCCAACGGAAGCCCCTTCCGTTTGTCAGATCGGGCTGCGGGGCGTCAACAGACGTCTCCACGATCTCCAGATGTTCCGCGATCCGTTCCGCATCGTCCCAGTCGGCGCTGATGATAACGACGCAGAGCTTTTCCCGGTCGTACAGCAGGAGCAGCTGCGTGGCCCACTCCTCCGGCGCATCGGAGCCCGGACTTGAACGCTGCCAGTGCGTCTCGACCCATGCTGCATCGTAGGGGCCGATCGTCCCCTGCTTTGTGATCTCCGTCCGCGAACCGCCGCAGAGAAAGTCGCACCCGGCGACCGTGTTGGCAGACATACACTGCACGCTGTAGTCCTTCCGCACGTCCTGCACGGCAAAGAGGTCGTAGGTATAGACCACCAGCTCCCGCTCGTCCTGCGGCAGACTCTGCGCCTGTTCGGCGTCCCGCTGGGCGATCACGTCATAGGCTGTTTGGGTGTAGCCCGTGCCCCAGCCCTCCGGCAGCCAACCGAGCCGCATACCGCAGACCTTTCCCTTTGTCCGGCCCTCGGTATCGAAGCTGATGGGGTTGTTCCACTCAAACGGCGTGTCCACCAGAATCGTCTTTTTGTTTTCCTCGTCATAGCGGAGCGTGTCCGGCATGATGTAGCTTCCCGCACCGTCCCGGACCGACGCGTAATGTACGATCGCCGCCGCGCCGCACAAAACGGCGACGGCCGCCGCTGCGATCAGCACAAGGCCGACCGGCCGCCGCTTTTTCAGCCCCGGCAGCTTGGCCCTTGTTTTTTCCCAAATTCGCTCCGCGTCCGCGTCCCGGCTCAGCGAAACGGTGTTTTCCTCATAGTCCTCAAACAGGCTCTGCACAGAGATCTTCAATCTGCACGTCTCCTTTCTGTAATTCCGTCCTCAGCGCCTGCCGTCCGCGCAAAAGGCGGCTGCGAACCGTGCTGGGGTTCATATGCAGCGCCTCCGCGATCTGCCCGGCTGTCTGGTTGTAGTAATACCGGCGCAGAAAAATTTCCCGGTCCTCCGACGTGAGCGCGGCCAGCGCCGCGTTTAAAAGCGCGCTGCGCTCCTTCGCCTCCAGCAGCTTCTGCGCGTCGCGGTCGTCGACGAGGATGCAGTCCTCGTCCCGGACGAGTTGTAAATGCTGCCGCCGCAGAAAGCTGATCGCCTGATTGCGCGCGACCTTGCCCAGCCAGCCGCGCAGATGCTCCGTCCGAAGCGGCTGCGGTGCGCGCCACAGCGCGACAAACACATCGGAGGCCAGCTCCTCAATGTCTTCTGCGGCAGCGCACGGGCCAAGCTGATTGCCGATCACAGCTGTTACATATCCGCTGTACTGCCGCACGGCGGCCTCCAGCGCCGCCGCGTCGCCCCGCTTCAGCCGCCGCAGAATGGTCTTGTCATCCGTATCCATCCCTCCTGTCGTTTTGTTCCTTTGAGACGTCTCACCTATATAGTCGCAGAAAAACAGAATCTGTTGCAAAGAAATACGCCGCAGCGGCTGCTGCGGCGCTTGTCTGCGTTTATCGGATGAATTCTGCCGGGTCGATGGTGTCGCCGTTGGCGTAGACGGCAAAGTGCAGATGCGGCTCGTCCGCAATTTCGAGCAGAGCCGTTTCGCCAACGGCGCCGATGGTCTGCCCGGCCTCTACGCTGTCGCCCGCCGAGACGGACGGCATGACGGCGAGATTGGAATACTGCGAGACGTGGCCGTCCGGGTGGTTGATGACGACGGTCGTGCCGAGGAATTCATCGTCATAAACCGCCGTCACGACGCCGGAACCCGCGGCCTTGACCGGCGTTCCGACCGACGCGGCCAGATCGACGCCCGCGTGTGTCCGCCAGTCCTGCGTCGTGGCGTTATACTGCAGCGCGTCGACGCTGTAGGCGGCCTGCGTGCTGCCGGAAACGGGCCAGACGCGCACGTTCTTCGCCGCCTCGCGGACGGACTCGTCCGTCATGGCGGCTGCCGGAGCCGTTTCCTCCTCCGCAGCGGCGGTCGGGGCCGGCTTCTGTTCGGCGGACGGATTTTTGGCCGGTTCTTCCGCGCTGGTGGCAATGGACATCGTCTCCTGCCGCAGTGCTTTCTTCTCGGCGATGGCGCCGGACACGAACAGCCAGCCCGAAACGCCTACCGCGCATACGCACAGCGCCAGAACGATGTAGTAGCCCTTTTCGCGGAAAAAGCTCCGGATCCGCTTCCGGTTCGGATGATTTTCGTTTGTTTGCATGATTTTGCACCTCCGAGGCTAAGTATGTGCCAAAAACCGGAGGATTAAACCAGCGGAGGAAAATTATTCGTGCGGGAAATTCGTCTGTAAGTAATACCGGAGAATGCGGCTGCGGGTGACGATGCCGATGAAATCGCCCTTGTCGTCGATCACGGGGACGAAGTTCTGCTCGGCGGCGACGGAGATCAGATCCTCCACGCGCGTGTCGACCCGCACAGGCTGCACGGTGCGGCGGTGCTCGATCTCGGAAATGGAATGCTCCTCGGTCTGGCGCAGGTCCATCACGCACAGGCGCTTGAGCGTCCAGAGCAGGTCGCCCTCGGTAACAACGCCGCAGTATTTCCCGCTCTTGTCCAGTACGGGCAGTGCCGCATAGCCGGAATGCTCCATCCGTTCCATCGCCTGCCGCAGCGTGTCGTCGGACTCAATATAGGCGCACATCGCCTTCGGCGTCAGGAAAAAGAGAATATTCATGCGTCGGCCTCCTTATATCTGTAGTATATCATAGCATACCGGGCGGCCGAGGGCGTGACGATTTTGTAAACTGCGCGGACAGAAAAATTTTTGTCGCATCCGAACGGTTTTTCTTGCATTTTCTTGAAAGTTAGATTATCCTAACATTCAGAATGTAATGGAGAAAGGAATGCGATTTATGACGCTTGACGAGCTTTCCGTCGGACATTCCGGCGTCATTACCGCGGTCGGCGGCGAGGGGATCCTTCGGTGCCGGCTGCTTGACATGGGTCTCATCCCGCACACGCGCGTACACGTCAGCAAAATTGCGCCCATGGGCGACCCCATGGAGCTGTTTCTGCGCGGCTATACGCTCACGCTGCGCAAGGAGGATGCGCGCAGCATTACGATTGAGGAGGACGCAGAATGATCTTCGCACTGGCTGGCAACCAGAACTGCGGCAAAACGACGCTTTTTAACCAGCTGACAGGCTCGAACCAGCATGTCGGCAATTTCCCCGGCGTGACAGTCGACCAGAAATCCGGCCCGGTGCGCGGGCAGAAGGACTGCACCGTCGTCGATCTGCCGGGCATTTATTCGCTCCGCCCGTACACGGCGGAAGAGATCGTCACGCGCGATTTTATTCTCAAAAGCAAGCCGGACGGCATCATCAATATTGTCGACGCGACCAATTTAGAGCGCAATCTCTATCTGACGCTCCAATTATTGACACTGCGCGTGCCAACGGTGCTGGCGCTCAACATGATGGACGAGTTGACCGGCAACGGCGGCAGCATCGACACGGACAAGCTTTCGCAGCAGCTGGGCGTGCCGGTCATTCCAATCTGTGCAGCCTCCGGCGACGGCGTGGAGGCACTGATCGAGACGGCCGTGCACACGGCGGAGGACAAACGCCTGCCCGCCGTCGTCGATTTCTGCGCGCCCGGCCCTGTCCACCGCTGCATTCACGCCGTCTGCCACCAGATTGAAGATCACGCGCAGCGTGCGGGGCTTTCCGTCCGCTTCGCGGCGACGTGGGTCATTGACGGCGACGAGGCTGTTCTGAATCAGCTGCACCTTGACCAGAACGAAAAGGAACTGATCGAGCATTCCATCGTCCAAATGGAACTCGAACGCGGCCTTGACCGCAACGCAGCCATCGCGGATATGCGCTATACGTTCATTGAAGCGCTGGTCAAAGCCTGCGTCGTCAAGCCGCATGAAAGCAAGGAGCGCCTGCGTTCGGTCAGTGCCGACAAAATTCTGACCGGAAAATATACCGCCATCCCGATTTTCATCGGCGTGATGCTGCTGATTTTCTATCTGACATTTCATGTGATCGGCCAGGGACTGAGCGATCTGCTGGCTTCCGGCATTGATGCGCTAACCGTCGTGGTCGATCGGGCGCTGACGGCCTATCACCTGAACCCCGTCGTGCAGAGCCTTGTGATCGACGGCATTTTTCAGGGCGTCGGCTCGGTTTTAAGCTTCCTGCCTATCATTGTCACACTGTTTTTCTTCCTGTCTATTCTGGAAGACACCGGCTATATGGCGCGTGTGGCGTTCGTCATGGACAAGCTTCTGCGGCGCATCGGCCTGTCCGGCAAATCTATCGTGCCAATGCTTATCGGTTTCGGCTGCACGGTTCCGGCAGTCATGGCGGCACGGACGCTCCCGTCGGAGCGCGACCGCACCATGACCATCCTGCTCACGCCCTTTATGAGTTGCTCTGCAAAAATTCCGATCTACGCATTTTTCTCGGCAGCGTTCTTTCCGAAGTATGCCGCGCTTGTAATGATCGGGCTGTATGTGCTCGGCATCCTGTTCGGCATTCTCTCCGCGCTGGTGCTCAAGTCTGCCTTCCGCGGCCGGCCGGTTCCATTTGTAATGGAACTGCCGAATTACCGGCTGCCAAGCCTCAAGAGCGTTGCACTTCTGCTCTGGGACAAGGCAAAGGATTTTATCGAGCGTGCCTTCACAGTCATTTTCCTTGCAACCATCGTCATCTGGTTCCTGCAAAGCTTCGACGCGCGGCTGAATGTTGTAGACAGCAGTGAGCAGAGCCTGCTCGCCATGGTCGGTCGCTGGCTCGCGCCTGTCTTCGCGCCGCTGGGCTTCGCAGACTGGCGCTGTGCGACAGCGCTGATCACCGGCTTTATTGCGAAGGAATCCGTCGTCAGCACACTTCAGATTCTGCTGGGTACCGCCGCCATCTCGACGCTCTTTACTGCAAAAGCCGCGCTGAGTTTTCTGGTCTTCACGCTCTTGTATACCCCGTGTGTGGCGGCTATTGCCGCCATCCGGCGCGAGACGGGCTCTGCGCTGCGCGCAGCGCTCATTGCGCTTTCCCAGTGCTGCATCGCATGGCTGGCTGCGTTTGCAGTGTACCATCTGGTGCTTCTAGTCTGAATACTGGCGCCCGGCTCTGGAAATGAGCCGGGCGCTGATGTTTTATAACGCAGAATACAGCGGCTTTTATCTCTGCACGCGTCCCGTACCGTCGCCGCCCATGAGTTTTTCCACGTCAGAGACGGACACGCGGTTGAAATCGCCGATGACGCTGTGCTTCAGGCAGCTGGCGGCAACCGCGAATTCCAGTGCGGACTGCTTGTCCTCGTAATGATTCAGGCCATAGATCAGACCGCCGGCGAAGCTGTCGCCGCC
>URAZ01000052.1 GCA_900545925.1 uncultured Eubacteriales bacterium
GCCAGTCTTTTTTCAACATTCTTGTCTCGATTCTTTTTCCTCGCAGCCTTGATTTCTTGCGTTTCCTCAAGCGTGAAAGTGTATCTTTTCATTTCTCATCACCATCTTCATTATACAACAACGGCGTCAAATTATCAATCTTTTTAAAAAGATATTAGTATAAAAACAAAAACGGCTGCCCTCAAGTCTTCCCTTAGTGAAAGGGAGACTTGAGGGCAGCCGCATGATAGCATTTTGTGGTTGAATACAGTGGATAGGCTGGGATTGCCGAAGTCGTGTCCTTACACGACAGTGTCATACTCGCCCGCGCCGCCGTCGGCAAAATAACGGTGCAGATCGAATGGGGAGAAGACACCGCGGTCAGTGACGATGCCGGAAATGAGGTGCGGCGGGGTCATGTCGAATGCGGGATAATAGCCCTTCACGCCCTGCGCCGCCGTGCGCACGCCCATGGCCTGCAGCGTAAATTCCGGGTCGCGCATCTCAATTTTAACGGTGTCCTTTGTTTCATGGCCGATATCCGGCGCGCCGGTAACGAATGTCGGAATACCGAAATGATTGGCGCAGATGGCGATCTGCAGTGTCCCAACCTTGTTGACGACATAGCCGTCGAGGCAGATTGCGTCCGCCGCGCAGGTGAACAGATCGACGTGCTCCCGCTCCATGACGAAGGCGGGCATATTGTCGGTGATCACGGTCACGTCGAAGCCCATATCATGGCAGACCGTGGCTGTCAGGCGTGCGCCCTGAAAGTACGGCCGTGTTTCCGGGCAGAACAGGCGGAAGGTCTTTCCGGACTGCTTCGCTTCCTTCAGCATCATGCCGACGATCGTCTCGCCGAAGCACTGCGTCATGACCGTGCCGCCGTCTGGGATGAGCGGCACAAGATACTTTGCGATTTCATTGACCTTGCTGTAGCGGCGGTTATTGGCGTTTACGGCATGTTCGCGGATAGCAAGATCAACCGGACGCCCCTCACGAAGCGCCAGCTTTGCCGCCGCCAGACAGCCGTCGCAGACCAGCTTCATCCGCTTGTAGGTTGTGGGGCGCGCGTTTGAGATTGTTTCGTCCGCTGCCTGCAGATAGGTCAGCTGCTCATCCGCAGATTTTTCCCGGCATTCATACGCGGCCAGCGCCATGCCCATGGCCGCCGCCGTATACGGCCCCGCGCTCTGCGTGACCATATCGCGGATGGCCTGCATGACCTCTACATGCGTTTTGCAGCGAACAAATTCAATTTTTGCCGGGTAAATCCGGCGGTCGAGGATCCGCACCTCGCCCGCGTCGTACCACGCGACGTTTTCATATTGCAGCATGAAAGCCAGTCCTTCGTCTGCCCGGAACTGTGTCATACGTCCATCTCCTCCAGAATTTTTTCAAGATAGCGGCTGAACCGCTCTGCGACCGCCGCGCCCGTCTCGTTGACCTCCTCGCCGGAGACGGCTTCGCCCGTGATCCCGGCGGCCATATTGGTAATAACGGAAATGCCCAGCAGCGGCAGGCCGCAGTGCGCCGCTGTCAGCGCCTCCGTCACAGTTGACATGCCAACAGCATCGCCGCCCAGCGTGCGGATGGTGCGGATTTCGGCAGGCGTCTCGAACTGCGGGCCGGGCATGAAGAAATATACGCCCTCCTGCACGGAAAAACCAAGTTTTGCTGCGCAGGTCTTTGCCAGTTTGCGCAGTTCCGGGGTGTACATGCGCGTCACGTCAAAAAAGCGCGGGCCGAATTCGTCCACGTTCCTGCCCCGCAGGGGACTGGAGCCGTTCAGTTTGATATGGTCGGCAATCAGCATGAAATCACCGCGATGATAGGAAAGATTCACGCCGCCCGCCGCGTTCGTCACGATCAGAGCCTGGACGCCGAGCAGCTTTAAAAGCCGCACCGGCTGCGTCAGCTGCTCGAAATCGTAGCCCTCATAGCTGTGAAAGCGTCCCGCAAGGCAAACGAGCCGCTTCTCGGCCAGTTCTCCGAAAATCAGCTTCCCGGCGTGGCCGGGCGCGGTAGAGACGGGGAAGTTCGGAATGTCGTGATAGTCGATCTCAACTGTGTTTTGAAGCCTTTTTGCAAACGGTCCGAGCGACGAGCCGAGAATCACCGCGATCTGCGGCGCAAACGGCATCCGTGCCCGAACATAGTCCGCGCTTTGTTCATAAAATTTATACGGTTCATTCATAATCGCTGACCGCCTTTCCTTCTTTTGCTTATCATACCGCGCAGGAGGGGACTCCGTCAACCAAAACTGCAAAACATGGGGGAGCATGAACACATTGTGCTGGAAAAATCCAGACATCAGAAACTATCTGGGCTTTTTCAGTGCCCGAACATTATGAATCAACAGCGGGACTGTACGGGAATACTCCGCCGACTGTGTTGGCTCTGTGTCGCCTCAGCAATGGTTTTGACCGCAGGTCAAAACCAGCGGTATTACTTACCGCTGCCATGCTTGTGCATGGAATTGTCGGACGATCGAACCCGATGAGTTTGGTTTAACAGACGAATAATCAAAAAAAGGAACCATCCGAATGGATGGTTCCTTTTTTTGTGTGTTCACTACACTATAGATGAACACACGTCTTGTTGGAATGGCTCCAATCAACTACAAAATCAGGCACGCCTCTGCAAAAATGTTTTCTCTGCCATATGGATCACGAAGTCGCGTTCATCCGGATCGGCCTTTGCAAAATCGATCTGATACCGCTGGCAGGTTTTGCGGAAGTGGACAACGTAAGCCAGATCCTCTTTCGTCAGAGGCGCGACATAGCTGTCCGGCGCAGCAAGCGCGTCCAGCTCCAGATATTTTTCGTTCTGCATCTGTCAAACCTCCGTTTTGGCTTCGCTGCTTTACTTGATCCGTTTCTGGATATCCTCCACGGACGGCAGCTGTTTTTCCAGCTCCTCCGGCAGCTTGCTTGTGACCTGATAAGCACTCACGCCGATGGGTTTGCTCATATCCTTCAGCGAATATTCCGCGACCAGATCATTTTTGCTCTTGCAGAGCAGCAGTCCGACTGACGGATTGTCCTGTTCTTTTTTCAAAATCCCATCAACTGCGGAGAGATAAAAATTCAACTGTCCCGCGTACTCCGGCTTAAATTCACCGGTTTTGAGTTCAATCACCACGTAGCAGCGAAGGTTCAAGTTATAAAACAGCAGGTCGATATAAAAGTCGTCACCGCCGACGTTCAGGTGATACTGATTTCCGAGGAATGCAAAACCGGTTCCAAGCTCCAGCAGGAGCTTCGTCACGTCCTTTACGAGCGCTTCCTCGATCTCCCGCTCCATCATATCCGTTTTGAACGGAATGAAATCAAAAATATACGGGTCTTTCATTGTCTGGATGGCGAGCTCGCTTTGCGGAGAAGGCAGGCGCAATTCAAAATTGGATACCTTTTCGGCTAAAGCCTGCCGCTGATATAGACCGCTCTCGATCTGATGGACAAGGACATTGCGCGACCAGCCATTCTTTGCAGCCTGCTCCGCATACCAGATATGCGCTGCCGGTTCTTTTATCTTGTCCATCAGTGTGATGTGATGGTACCAAGTGATTTGTGCAAGCGGCGCTTGCACAATTTCATCAGCTGGAAAACGCGCCGCAAACTTTGCCATATACTTGAGATTTCGGGCAGAATACCCCTTCATCTCTGGGAAGGACAACTTGATATCCGAGGCAAGGTTTTCGACAAACTTACTGCCCCAGACCTTATGCGCGTTGATGACCGTGCCGATGGCGTGGTACAGCCGAAGCAGTTCGCAATTTACCTGAATCGTCGCACGGTACTGCGCCGTGCGGATTTCCTGTTTGACCAGTTCCACCGTTTCCAAGTATTCGTTCGCGTTCATCAGCATCGCGCATCACTCCTTGTAATCTATTGTAACAGAGGAAAACGGGAAAAGCAAATGTACAATGTGTGCTGCCCACCCAATCAAGCACATTGGAAATACCAATTATGCCTTTAACCGCTCCCTATCCAGTGACAACTTCAGCAACAGCATCTTGAATTCCGGCGATATCCATGACGCGAATTCGCAGCCAATCATCGGATGCGCAAATATTCCGCCGCCTTTGCCTTGTTTGGAAGCGATACCGATCGCCTCTGTCTTCTCAATCCATAGCTTTGGCGTCAAAGTAAACGAGGCAGTTTTCTTTTTCTCTAAAAGTTCAATGTAGCCCGCTTCTCTATAATCGGGGTTATTTTCCTGCTCCCACAGATTTAAAAAGGCTAGTGTATTTTCACTGCGCAGCCAGCTCTGTATCACATATCCCGGGGTATTCTTGCTGTGGTTTCGTGCAAGCTCAGTCAGCGAAATATAACTATCATCCTGCTTTTTGTGCTGAGGCTTCGACTGCTTTCTCTGTTCCATGCGGGCCAACACCTCCGCCTTACTTCTTTTATAGCCGGCAAGAACAGAAAGCCTGTATTCGTCAATCTCATTGTCCTTCGCAATTCGCAATATAATTCGGTCCCGCTCCTCACAGGTGATGATATCCTCAGCTACGAGGGGCTCCAACAAGTTTCCGACACCGATCATATCCACCAAACTAAGTTTCTCTGCCACATCTCTCACCTCTTAAGGTTATTGTAGCATAATGTACAGAAATATAAAAGATGGATCAGTTCTGAGGCATAATATGCGAAACATAGCGCGTATTTTTTCTCGGCAAGCCCTCCTTGTCATAATCAATGTTACAGCGTGCCGCCTTTTCAAATTGTACATCCAGAAACTTCTTTAGCCCGATGATCGCCACATATTTTCCGTTAGAAAGAAGATGGTCTACCGCGGCACGAGTCCATTTTGCCTTTCCAGTCGGAGACGGTATTTGTTTTGCATAAAGCATATCCACAACCTTTCCCAAACTTGCCCCTGCCATATAGAAGTTAAAAATCAAGGCAACATTTTCTGCTTCGCTCTTATTGGTTTCAAGTCCCCCACTGTTGGTCAAAGTAAAACCATATGGTATTCTCATGTTTTGTTCCTCCTAAAATAAAAATTCCTATGTTGCCACCTCATCCAAGAGATAAAACATAGGAATAAATGATATTTTGTTACCTTCTGCGTTGCCATTCTGCACAGCTTTTGAGTTATTTCATGTGATTCTCCAGCAGAAAAAGCAAAAGCCGTGTATAACTCAAGTTATACACGGCTTTTGTCTAATTTGGTGACCCGTACGGGAATCGAACCCATGTTACCGCCGTGAAAGGGCGGTGTCTTAACCTTTTGACCAACGGGCCTGGTAGCGGCAATCTGACTCGAACAGATGACACTCCGGGTATGAACCGAATGCTCTACCAACTGAGCTATGCCGCCATATTGCCTTGCGCCGTATCTCACGGGCACGATGTATTATAAAGGATGTCGAGCGATTTGTCAACCGGAAACTTTCACTTTTTTAGAAATTTCTCTATGTTTTTTCGCTCACCGGTGCATACTAGCAGCGGGTGATAAGAAAAATGACACTTCTGTATTTTTGTCTGATTGTGCTTGCGGGCGGGACAGTCTATGTCTGTATTGAATTTCTATGGCGCGGACGTTCACATTGGAGCATGTTTCTGGACAGCGGACTCTGCGCAGCGCTCATCGGCATGCTCAACGAGTGGGCGCCGGGGCTGCCGCTGAGCGCGCAGGCGCTTCTGGGTGCCTGTGTCATATCGGGCTCAGAACTTGTGTTCGGCTTCCTGTTCAACCGTGCCTATACCGTCTGGGACTATCGTGGCCTGCCGCACAGCTTTCGCGGGCAGATTTGTCCGCAGTATTTCTGCGCGTGGCTGTTCATTGCGCTGCTGGCGGTATTTCTGGACGATGGGCTTCGGGTTCTGGCTCTCGGCGAATCGCTGCCGCATTACAGCTTATTCTAATTCGCCCAACACGCCGTCCCGGTAGAGTTCCGTCACACGCACGGCGCGGATCTCATTGTGCAGATCCGTCGCCTGTACATAGACCTTGACGTAATTCATGGCGTGACCGGCGTACAGGCCGTTTTCTTCCTGCTCAAACAGAACCTGCTGCGTCGTGCCGAGCATGGAGGTATGATACTGTGCTTCCAGTTCTGCTGCGGCAGACGCTGCCTCTGCTGCGCGGCGCTCTTTGACGGCGTTCGGGATCTGGCCGGGCATGTCCGCCGCAGGCGTACCCTTGCGGCGGGAGTAGGGGAAGATGTGGAACATGGAAAGCCCGCAGGTCTTCAAAAACGCCAGAGACTCGGAGAATTCCTCTTCTGTCTCGCCGGGGAAGCCGACGATCAGGTCGGTCGTGACGGCACAGCCGGGGAAATACTGCCGCAGCAGACGGACACTTTCGAGATACCGGGCTGTGTCGTATTTGCGGTGCATACGCTTTAGAACAGTATCCGAGCCTGATTGCAGACTCAGGTGGAACTGCGGGCAGAGATTTGGATACCCGGAAAGCGCCTTACAGAATGCCTCGTCAATCGTGCGCGGCTCCAGAGAGCCGAGACGGATGCGTACGCCCGGTACAGCCTCGCACAGCGCTGCCAGCAGCTGCCGCAGGCAGCTTCCGTCCTTCCATTCCCAGCCCCAGGACGAGATCTCAATGCCGTTGATGACGATCTCCCGGTAGCCCTCAGCGGCAAGGCCCGTTGCCTGCGCCACAGCCGCCTCCAGCGGCATGGAACGCACCCGGCCGCGTGCATAGGGAATGATGCAGTAGGTACAGAAATTGTTGCAGCCGTCTTCGACTTTCAGAAGCGCTCTTGTCCGCGCGGCAAGTCCGCCCGCAGGCAGAATTTCAAACGCGCGGGGGCCGCCTGCGTCGTCCACGCAGTCCCATTTCTGCCGCGTCTGCGCGGCATCGATCATATGCCGGACGAAAGCCTCCCGTCCATCTGTGCCGATCAACACATCCACGTCAAGCTTTCGGATCTCGTCCGGGCTGCTCTGCGCATAGCAGCCGCACACACCGACCACGGCCTGCGGGTTCAGCTTGCGCACGCGTCGGATGGCGTTGCGGGATTTTTTATCGGACACGGCCGTGACGGTGCAGGTGTTGATGATGTAGCCGTCGCAGATCTCGTCAAAGCTGCCGAGCGTATGGCCGCTCTGCACGAGCAGCTGCTCCATGGCCTGCGTTTCGTATTGATTGACCTTACAGCCGAGCGTATAGCATGCAAATTTCATAAAACCACCAAAATCAGAGATTATGCACAAAAAAGGTTTGTATTTTTTGTGGATAGTATAAAATACCGTTTTCGTTTATACTGGATAGTAGCAAATTTGATAGCAGCACTTCTCTTGTTTTCCCAGCAGATGCGTACTGAGCCCAGCGTTATTATACCGGATGCTGTTCCGATTGTACAGTCCATTGCAGGAGGATTTTCCGTGAGAGAATTTACCGTCATGTTCCATTCCGTGAATGAGATCGCGCAGTTTGCCACGATTGCGAACCGCCAGCCTTTCCCGGTTCATTTCAATTACAAGGATTCCCGGCTCGACGCAAAATCGATTCTGAGTCTCTGTGCGCTCCCGCTGCAGACACCCGTTTCCGTCGAACTGCCGGATCGCGCGGCGGACGGCTCCTTCCTTTCGGACATTGCGCAGTTCCTCTGTGACCCGGACGCATAAACAAAGTGATATCGCACCCTTTCGTTTCATATGCTTGTACAAATGAAACGGAAGGGTGTTTTTCTATGGAAAAGAAGCTGCTTTGCCTTGTGCTTGCGTTCGTTTTCGCGGTGGGACTCGGCCTGACGGCCCGGGCAGAGGATCTGGCGCTGCCTGCGCCGTCGTGTATTCTGATGGAAAAGGACACGGGGCAGATCCTCTATGAATCCAACGCACATGAAAAACTCCGCCCGGCCAGCGTCACAAAGATTATGACGCTGCTGCTGGTGATGGAAGCGCTGGACAACGGCTCCATCGGTTGGGACGATACGGTTACGACCTCTGCCGCAGCTGCCGCAAAGGGTGGCAGCCAGATCTATCTCGAGGAGAACGAGCAGCTGCCGCTTCGGGAGATGCTTAAATCTGTCGTTGTCTCGTCGGCAAACGACTGCGCTTGCGCGCTGGCCGAGCATGTGGCAGGGAGCGAGGCAGCTTTCGTTTCCCGCATGAACGACCGTGCAGCAGAACTCGGCATGACGGATACGCATTTTGTCAACTGCACCGGACTGGACGACGGGCCGGACGCAGACACGCATCTGACAACGGCCTATGACATTGCGCTCATGTCCTGCGAACTGCTGAAGCATGACGAGATCAAGGAGTATACGACCATCTGGATGGACACCGTGCGAAACGGCCAGTTTGGCCTGTCCAATACCAACAAGCTTGTCCGCTTCTACGACGGCACGACCGGCCTCAAGACCGGCTATACCTCTGCCGCCGGGTATTGTCTGTCGGCCTCTGCTGAGCGTGGGGGAATGGAACTGGTCGCAGTCGTGCTGCACTGCAAAACCTCAGTTGACCGGTTTGAATCGGCCAAGGCGCTGCTCAACTACGGTTTTTCCAACTATGCCCTTGTTACGCCGCAGCCGGAGAGCAGAATTCCGCCTGTTCCGGTCGTACTGGGGCGGCAGGAGTCTGTCACGCCTGTTCCAGAACACAGCACGCCGGTTCTGCTGGAAAAGGCGCTTGCCGCGCAGGTACAGACTGCCATTGCGGTTGACGAGACGGTACAGGCGCCTGTGGCTGCCGGACAGCGGATCGGCACGATGACTGTCACGGCGGGGGAGCAGCTGATTGCAGAAATCCCGCTTGTTGCGCCGGAGGATGTCGCTGCCCTCACATTCCCGGAACTCTGGGCAGAGTTTTTAAGACGTATCTGTATGTCTGCGTAATTTATTTTTGCTTCGGATCCGATTCGGCTTTGTATTTTCGGCCCACGCGCCGGGACGCGTCTGTGACGCTGCCGCGTGAGATGGCTGTGATGCCGAATTTTCCGCGCAGTTGGTCAATGGCATGGTCAAGCTTGCGGGCGCGTTCCTTTTTTTCGTCATGAAACAGGGAAAGCTGCACGGCGTCGTCTCCGCACAGATCGTTCAGCGTCACGCCGAGCAGGCGCAGCGGGGTTACGCCGTCCCAGAGTTCGGAGAACAGCACCCGCGACAGTGCATATAGTTCTGCCGTTACATCTGTCGGTTCCGGCAGGCGGCGCTGGTGCGACCGGTTCCGGAAATCATTGCCCCGGATCGTCACGGTCACACAGGTGCAGCGCCTGGAGTCTGCGCGCATGCGGGACGCGACGCTGTCGCACAGGGCAAGCAGAATCTGATTGGCCTGCGCCGGTGTTGTCACATCCTGTTCAAGTGTGACAGAGTTGCCATAGCCCTTGACGGCTTCCGGCTCAGCCAGAACAGGCGCGTCGTCGATGCCGTTGGCGTAGTCATGAATGAGTTTCCCCAGCTTAACGCCGGTAAGCCTCTGAATATAGGCCAGATCCGCCTGTGCCAGATCTCCAATCGTGCGGATGCGCGCGGCGGTCAGCTTTTCCGCCGTGGAACGTCCGACGGAAAACAGCGAACCGACTGGCAGCGGCCAGAGTTTTTGCGGGATCTCGTGTGCAAAAAGCGTGTGCACCTTATCCGGCTTTTCAAAGTCGCTGGCCATCTTCGCCAACAGCTTGTTTGGCGCAATACCGACATTGACAGTAAAGCCCAGTTCAGAAAAGATCGTATCCTTGATGATATGCGCGATGGCAGCCGGGTCGGGATAGAGAAGACTGGTTCCGGTCATGTCCAAAAAGCATTCGTCAATCGACACCTGCTCCACGACGGGCGCATAGCGGCGGCAGATGGCGATGAATGCTTTGGAGTTTTTCGAGTACAGCCGGAAATCCGGCGGAGCCAGCACAAGCTGCGGGCATTTGCGCAGCGCCATGCCGACGGGTTCGCCGGTCGTGACGCCGAATTTCTTTGCGGGAATGGATTTTGCCAGGATGATGCCGGTGCGCTTGTCCCGGTCACCGCCGATGGCGGATGGGATGAGCCGCAGGTCGGCCTCGCCCGCCGCAACGCGGCGCGCTGCCTCCCACGACAAAAACGCACTGTTAACATCCACATGAAAAATCAGCCGCTCCATCCGCTCGCCTCCTTCCGCATCCAGTATAGCATATTTGAGTGGAATTTGCGAACAAAAAATCGAAAATCGAGAAAATAAAATGACAGCAGCATCAGAAAGCCCCTCCGCAAGCCGCGTGCAGCTTGCGGAAGGGCTTTGAATCATCAAAAATCTGTTGTGCTTCCAAAGTATGCGAATGGGAGGGCGCCGCAAACCGGCGTCCTCCCATTCTGGTCACTTGCAGTTCTTTGAATCCTGATTCTGCGTCTGGTTCGAGGTGTTCTGCGATTCGGTTTTGTTTGTTTTGTTCTGTTTGCTCATGATGAGCCTCCTAAAAAACGTGGATTGCGGCGCAGCCGCAGGGATAGCTTGCCCGCTTTTTCAGGATTTATCCTTCGGATTGCAGAGCAGCGCGGCAAGAAACCCGAAAAAGACCGCCGCTGCGATCCCGGCTGCCGAGGCCTTGAGTCCGCCTGTCAGCGCGCCGAGAATGCCCTGCTCCTTGACGGCCTCGCGCACGCCCTTGGCGAGCGTATTGCCGAAGCCTGTCAGCGGGACGGTCGCGCCTGCGCCCGCAAAGTCTACCAACTTGTCATAGACGCCTGTGCCGCCTAAGATGACGCCCAGTACCACATAGCACACCAGAATCCGCGCAGGCGTAAGCCTTGTTTTGTCGATCAGAATCTGCCCGAGCATGCAGATCGCTCCGCCGACGAGAAATGCTTTCAGATAGTCCATCGCTACACTCCTTCCGCCGTGATGGCGACCGCGTGACACACGCCGGGAATCGATTCGCCCTGCCAGCTGGACGTGGGGGAGAGCAGCGCGCCCGTTGCGCAGAACAAAAGCCGCCGCAGTTCCCGTTTTTCAAGCTTGTCCAGCAGATACCCGCACAAAACGCTTGCCCCGCACCCGCAGCCGGAGCCGCCTGCATGCACGTCCTGCTTTTTCGTGTCGAAGATGAGAAGTCCGCAGTCGTTGTAGACCGAGGAGAGGTCTACGCCGATGCGCCGGAACTGGTCAAGTACAATCGTCTTGCCGAGCATGCCGAGGTCGCCCGTCACAATCAGATCGTAGTCCGACGGTACCCGCCGCAGGTCGCGGAAATGTGCCTGCATTGTGTCGATGGCTGCGGGTGCCATGGCCGCGCCCATGTTGTTGGCGTCCTTGATGCCGTAATCCTGAATTTTTCCGATGGTCGCGGCCTCAATGCGCGGCCCGTGCCCGCTTTTTCCCACAATGCAGCAGCCAGAGCCGGTGACGGTCCATTGGGAAGTCGGCGTACGCTGTCCGCCGTAACCGAGCGGGAAGCGGTACTGCCGCTCTGCCGAGGCGAAGTGTGACGAGGTGAGTGCCGCCGCCGTATCCGCAAAGCCCGCGTCTACAAACGCAGCTGCCAGAAGAAGTGACTCCGCCATGGTTGAGCACGCACCGTAGAGTCCCAGAAACGGAATCGACGTGCCGCGTGCTGCGAACGACGAGGAAATGCACTGGTTCAGGAGGTCCCCTGCAAACAGAACGTCAATGTCCTCATAGCTGATGCCAAGTTTCCGCTTGGCCGTGTCCAGCGCAAGTTCCTGCAATTTACTCTCGGCCTTTTCAAACGTCTTCTGTCCCAGCTTTGCGTCCTTTCCGAGAAAATCAAAGTGCGCCGCCAGCGGCCCCTCGCCCTCTTTTTTGCCGCCGATGGCCGCGCGGGACAAAATAACCGGCTTCGATTCAAACACGAGCGTCTGCGCGCCCTTGCGCATCACGATCAGCTCCCTTCAGCTTTTGTAACCGCCGATTGAATCATCGGTTACTTTTCCGGTAGTATGTGCGCAAAGCGTAAAAAATAACCGCCGGGGTAAAACTCCGACGGCTGACCTGTATGAAAGCAGGTCAATGAGGAATGGAAAAATGAAAAAGAAGTCGCACAGATAGTATGCACGGCTTCCTTTCGTTTAAACCCGGATATTGAATTATTTTTTCGTGTCCTTCAGCGCACGAGCCAGCCACACGGAGCCGAGGTCAAGCGCAGTAAAGAATCCGTCTTTCTCGCTTTTCTTGACGATCCGGTCACGGGCGCGGACGTTTGGGTCGGTCAGCTGGAGTTCAACGGAGACTTTGCTGGCCACGTCGGCGTCGCCGACCTTTTTCGTCTCGAGGATCTGGAGCATGACAATGTGAGAATCGGCCATCGAGCCATAGTAAACAAGGTTGTCCTTGCGCATAAGGGGACGGCCCTTATAACTCAGGATCGTTTTTTCGTCAGCCATAATGAATCTTCAAACCTCCTGATGATCTGTTTTTTATAGTATAGCAAAGAATCCCTGTAAAAGCAAATCAATTTCACAAATTTGATTTTTTGCAGGCCGGAGTGTCGTATCGTGCAGAATACACAAAAAACAGGAAAATATTTTCTGCTTTCTAACGAAAAAATAACTTTACAAATACGGACGGATACGCTATAATCCAGACAATCATTCCAGATAGAGGCGCGGGCTTCAAGAGTACCAGGCGGCAAACACAGGCAGTGGCCGTTCGGAAAAGGGGAGACCGCCGAAATGCCGCAGGCGCTGCCTGCAAATGCGGTGTTGGCTCGGCAGATAAGATCTGCCGGACTGTCACAAAGAAAAACTTTGTGAAGCGCTATCGATGGATGCGGCAGGGGCGGGGTTCCGTTTTCTGTTCATTCCGTGGATCGCTTTACAGAAGCGACCCACTTTTTTGTTGCTTCTGCAAGGCCTGTCTGGGAAAGAAATTTCAAACGAAAGGTGAATGAAAACAATGAAAAGAATCCTTGCTCTCGTCCTGGCAGCTATGATGCTGCTGAGCATGGCGGCCTGCGCCGCCTCTACTCCCGCAGCGGCCGACACTACCGCATCTGAGACTACCGAAACAACGCAGGCCGCGACCGGCGTCGAAGACGGCGTGTTGACTGTCGGCATGGAATGCGCCTATGCGCCCTATAACTGGACGCAGATGGACGATTCCAACGGTGCTGTCCCTATTTCCAATGTTCCCGGCGCATATGCCAACGGCTATGACGTTATGATTGCCCAGAAGATCTGCGAGGCCAACGGCTGGCAGCTGGAAATTGTCTCCTCTGCGTGGGATTCCCTCTGCCCGGCTGTGCAGTCCGGTACGATGGACGCCAATATCGCCGGTCAGTCCATGACTGCCGACCGCATGCAGGAGGTCGATATGGCCGGTCCGTACTACTATGCCACCATCGTCTGCGTTACCACGAAGGACAGCCCCTATGCTTCCGCAGCGTCCATTGCCGATCTGGCCGGCGGCAAGTGTACCGCACAGTCCGGCACGATCTGGTATGACTCCTGCCTGCCGCAGATTGAAAACGCCGAACTTCTGGCTCCCGCTGAGACGGCTCCGGCCATGATCATGCAGCTGCAGACCGGTGCGGTTGACTTCATCTGCACCGACATGCCCACCGCCATGGGCGCTGCCGCACAGGACGACAATCTCGTCATTCTGAATTTCTCCGGTACTGACGGCGATTTCCAGTTCGCTTCCGAGGCCGAGCGCGCCGAAAACGTCAACATCGGCATCTCTGTCCGCAAGGGCAACACGGTTCTGAAGGATGCAATCGACAAGGTTCTTTCTCAGATGACGGAGGACGACTTCAACCAGCTTATGGACGAAGCTATCCGCATCCAGCCGGAAGTTTAATTGTTTGCCCGCGCCTCCGGCGCGGGCAAAGTAAAAGTGAAAGGAGACTACCCCGTGGATAAGTTCGCCAAACTCATGCAGGATATCGGGATCTTGTGGGAAAAATACCGCATGATGTACCTGAACGGTATGCTCAATACGCTCGGCCTTGCGCTGGCTGCGACCGCGATCGGCTGTGTCATCGGCCTGCTCTGCGGCATTCTCAATACCATCCCGTGCGCCAAAAATGATCCGCTGCCCAAGCGTATCCTACTGAAACTTCTCCGCGTCATCATCCGCATCTACGTCGAGGTTTTCCGCGGTACGCCGATGATGCTGCAGGCCGTGTTCATTTTCTACGCGCTGCCGTATTTCACCGACAACGCGCTGCGTTTCGATAATATCTGGGCCGCGTCCATCCTGATCGTCTCGATCAACACCGGCGCGTATATGGCCGAGTCCGTCCGCGGCGGTATCATTTCCATCGACCCCGGCCAGACTGAGGGCGCGAAGGCCATCGGCATGACGCATTTCCAGACCATGACGAGCGTCATTCTGCCGCAGGCCATCCGCAATATCCTGCCCCAGATCGGCAATAACTATATCATCAACGTGAAGGACACCTCCGTTATGTTCATCATCGGCTTTACGGAGTTCTTTGCCTCGCACCGCTATATCGTCGGCATCAACAATAAATATTTCCCGTCCGCTGTGATCGAAATGGCGGGCTATCTTGCTATGACGCTGATTGCCTCCGGCATTCTGCGGCTGGTCGAAAAACTGATGGACGGCTCCGACAGCTACGAACTCGTGCAGGAGGATCCGCTGACCATGACCGCCGGGACGTATTCGCACCCGAAGCGCGGCAGCAACTATGACGAGCGCAGCAAGGAGTATGGGAAAGAAAGAGAGGGGCGCTGAAATGGCAGACAACATTCTTGCAATCCGGCATTTAAGCAAGTCCTTCGGTACGCACGAGGTCCTGCGCGACATTGACTTCGACGTCAAAAAAGGCGACGTGATCTCCATTATCGGCGCGTCCGGCTCCGGCAAATCGACGCTGCTGCGCTGCATCAATCTGCTGGAAACACCGACGAGCGGTGAGATCCTCTACCACGGTAAAAATGTCACCGGAAAAAGCGTCAACGCCGCGAAATATCGCTCTCATGTCGGCATGGTCTTCCAGTCGTTCAACCTGTTCAATAATATGACGGTTCTGAAAAACTGCATGGTCGGCCAGATGAAGGTGCTCGGCCGGAGCAAGGCGGAAGCGCAGGAGCAGGCCATGCGGTATCTGGAAAAGGTCGGCATGGCGCCCTATGTCAACGCCAAGCCGCGCCAGCTTTCCGGCGGTCAGAAGCAGCGTGTCGCCATTGCGCGCGCACTTGTGATGGACCCCGAGGTGCTCCTGTTCGACGAGCCGACAAGCGCGCTTGACCCGGAAATGGTCGGCGAGGTGCTCTCTGTCATGCAGGATCTTGCGCACGAGGGCATGACGATGCTTGTCGTGACGCACGAGATGGCGTTCGCCTGCGATGTGAGCCAGCGCGTCGTGTTCATGCACGAGGGCGTAATCCTGGAACAGGGCGCTCCAGAGGCCCTCTTCGGCGACCCGCAGTGCCAGCAGACAAAGGATTTCTTGGCACGATTCCGCAACACCTGATAATCCAGAAGCCTATTTTTTATGAAACGATACAAAAACGTACTGCACCTACAACCAAACCAGAGAAATTGCAGCATACGCAAAACCAGCCTCCGCCGCAGCGGGGGCTGGTTTTATATATGCGGCTTATTTCAGTGTCTTGACCCATTCGCGCAGGGTATCCGTGCTCGTGTTGCTTCGGAAGACCTTGCCTTCGACCAGACGCGCGCCCTTGCAGCTGGGCGCGAGGGCCTTGTTTGTGCCGCCCATGCCGCTGCCGCCGGAGGTGGCGAACGGAACAACGGTCTTGCCGGTCAGATCACAGCTTTCCAAAAACGTATTGACGATGGTCGGCGCAACATACCACCAGATGGGGAAGCCGACGAAGACGGTGTCATAGTGTGCAATGTTTTTGCAGACGCCTGCGATTTCGGGGCGGGATGCGGGATTCTGCATCTCGATCGTGCTGCGGGACTGCTTGTCCATCCAGTTGAGATCGGCCTTTGTGTAGGGAACCTTCGGTTCAATCGCAAACAGATCGGCACCGATAGCGTCCGCCAGCGTCTGCGCCAGCTTTTTTGTCACGCCGGACGCGGAAAAATAAGCGACAAGTGTTTTACCCATGAGAAAAACCTTCTGTTTCATATTCTGTTTTCAGTATAGCAAAGCTGTCAAGCGTCGAGCGTTTCCAATAAAAAACTCACGGGCCGGAAGCCGTCGTTGCAGGAGATCATGGCAGAGCGCGGATTTTTCATCCATCCGTCATAAAGATTTTCCCCGCCGCTGGCCAATGCCAGCACAAACGGTGACATGCTCTCCCATGCGCTCAGGCAAAGCCCCTCCGGTCGGGTCCACCCGTCCGCCACAAACACTTGCCCAAGTGTCATGTCACACGGATGCTCCATCGGGTTTTCATATTGCGCCATCAGATCAGGATAGCAGGCCATCTTCATGACCGTGATTCTGACTTTTTTCATAAGCAGCCTCATTCCTGGTATCGGTGCACATACATCCTCGACAGAACTTCTTCTCCGTCGCCCTGGGCCATGCAGAAAAAGTTCCAGCCATAGCGCTCGTAGAAGCCGGTGTGGTCGGTCAGCAGATAGAGTGTATCGATGCCTTTTTCGTGCATATCCCGGCAGACGAACTGTAAAAGCGCGCCCGCAATGCCGCGGCAGCGGCGATCCGGCTCGGTATAGACAGCGCAGACGTTCGGCGTCAGGTCCTTTCTGTCATGAAAGTCGTTTTCAATCACGCCCATGCCGCCGATGATGCGCGAACTCTCCAGCACCAGATACCACTGCGGCACAGGGCCTGCCTCACGCAGCGCATCATCCATGCTATCCAGATACGCCTGCTCCGGAACGCCCCATTTCGCGTGGAACCACGCGGCAGCTTGTGCTTTCACTTCCAGCCTGTTCGTGAGCCGGATGAGCGAATATTCCATAGGCAGTCCTCCTTTTTCTGTATTGATTATAATACACGCAGCAAAAAGCCGCAAGCCCGGAAAGGGGCCTGCAGCTTTTTGCATAAGGGGGTTATTCGTATTCCACGCCGTCGTGCTTGTGCACGCCGGTGACGGAGAATTCTACCCACTCGGACAGGTTGACCGCGTGGTCGCCGATGCGCTCGAAATACTTCGCAATCATCAGCAGATCCAGTGCAACCTCACCCTGGCCGGGTTCGCGGGCAATCGCGGATATCAATGCCTGCTTGACATTGGAAAAATCCTCATCGACCAGATCGTCCTGTTTTGCAATCGAGCGAGCCAAATCAACATCGCGCCGGACAAACGCGTCTACGCTCTGCGTGACCATGGAACTGGCCTGCTGTGCCATGCGGCAGACAAGCGTGCAGTCGAATGTATTATGGCTGAGGAAAAACGGGATGATTTCCGCGATATCCGCTGCCTGATCGCCAATGCGTTCCATATCCGTGATCATTTTGAGTGCTGCCGAAATCTGCCGCAGATCACGCGCGACCGGCTGCTGCTGCAAAAGCAGCTTCAGGCACAGGGCTTCAATGCTCCGTTCCTGCTCGTTTGTCTGTTCCTCCAGTTCGGCGACCGGTGCGGCGGTTGATGCGTTCTGCTCCTCCAGCGCCTGTGCGGCAAGGCAGATGGCTTTCGCGCACGTTTCGCCCATCTGTGTCAACTCATCGTTGAGCAAGGCAAGCTGCTGGTCAAATTTACTTCTCATTATCCGAACCTCCCGGTGATGTAATCCTCGGTGCGCTTCTCCTTCGGCTGATAGAACAGCTTCTGGGTATCATCGTATTCGATGAGTTCGCCCAGCAGGAAAAATGCTGTTTTGTCCGAAATGCGCAGTGCCTGCTGCATGTTATGCGTGACGATGATGATGGTGTACTGCTCTTTCAGATTCGTGGCAAGTTCTTCGATCTTGGAGGTCGAAATGGGGTCGAGCGCGCTTGTCGGCTCGTCCATCAGCAGAACCTGCGGCTGCACAGCCAGTGCCCGCGCGATGCAAAGCCGCTGCTGCTGTCCGCCGGAAAGACCCAGTGCGCTTTTTTTCAGCCGGTCCTTGACCTCATCCCAGATCGCCGCGCCGCGCAGCGACTGCTCGACGATTTCGTCGAGTTCATCCTTTTTGCGCACGCCGTGCGTCCGGGGGCCGTAGGCAATGTTGTCGTAGATGCTCATGGGGAAGGGATTTGGCTTCTGGAAGACCATGCCGATCTCGCGCCGCAGCTCGTTCACGTCCACGGATGGTGCGAAGATACCCTGTCCATTATATTTGATCTCGCCCTCAATGCGCACGCCCGGGATCAGATCGTTCATGCGGTCGAGCGTCTTGAGAAACGTCGATTTTCCGCAGCCGGAGGGGCCAATGAGGGCTGTGATGCTCTTTTCCGGGATGTCCATCGACACGCCCTTGAGTGCCTTCGTCTGCCCGTACCAAAGCTGCAGATCTTTGACTGTGATAATATCGTTCATACACGATTTCCTTTCAATACAGGCTCGAAGGCCAGTCCGTACCAGTGGCCGGGCTGCCGCTTGGCCGTTTCATGGATACAGCTGTCGCAGAAATCCGCTGCGCGCAGCAGCGCGGACTCTGTGCGGCCCGCATCAAACCGCAGGGGTTGACAGATTTCATTGCTGGCTCCGTTTCTGGATCTGTTTTCCGACGATCCCGGCGGCAAGATTAATCAGAAGCGTCAAAATCATAAGAATGGCCGCGATGGCGAAGGCAACGTCAAATTCGCCCTCCTCCTTCGCGTAGGCGTACAGCGCGACCGTCAGCGTTGCGCCGGGGCTGGCAAGCCCAATCACAAATTTGTTCAGCGTGTGGGCAAAGCCAGCCGTGAATAAAAGCGCGGCGGATTCACCCAGAATACGGCCCGCAGAGAGAATGCAGCCGGTTACAATGCCATCGATGCAGCCCGGCAGCACGACCGTGCGCACCACGCGCCATTTACCCGCGCCAAGACCGAACGCGCCCTCGCGGTAACTCTGCGGAACCGTCCGCAAACTCTCCTGCGTTGTGCGCAGGACGGTCGGCAGGTTCATAATGACGAGCGTCAATGCGCCGGCGAGCAGGCTCGTCTGCATACCGAGAAATTCACAGAAGAACAGCATACCGACCAGACCGTAAATGATGGACGGAATGCCGGAAAGCGTCTCAGCGGCGTATTCAATGGCTGCGACAAGTTTCTTGTTCTGTGCATATTCCGTCAGATAGACTGCTGCGCCCACGCCGAGGGGCAGGACAATCAGCAGGGAAGCAAGCAGAATCTGCACCGTGTTGCAGATATCCGGCAGAATGCCGATCGCGCCGGTGATGTAACTCGGCTTTGTCGAGATCAGGTGCCATGTGACATACGGCAGGCCCTTATAGAGTACATACACAATCATGAACACGACCAATGCGGCCGTCAGCACGGCGGCAAGGAGCAGCAGCGCACGCATGACGGCGGTGTACACCCGCCTGGACGCGGAAAGCTTGTTTGTCAGCATGGTTTTACTCCTTTTTGCGCTTCAGGAAGAAATTGAGCGCCGCATTGATGAGCATGATGAACAGATAAAGAACCAGAGCGATGGAAAACAGCGCCTGCCGCTGCAGGCCCGACGCGTAGGACATTTCACTTGCGACTGCCGTGGTCAGAAAACGCACGCTTTCAAACAGCGACGGCATATTCGGCGCGTTGCCCGACACCATCATGACGGCCATGGCCTCGCCGATGGCCCGGCCCACGCCGAGCACGACGGCGGCGGCAATGCCGCTTCTGGCCGCAGGTGCCGATACGCGGAACCACGTCTCGACCGGCGTTGCGCCGAGGGCCAGCGACGCGTCCTCATATTCCTTCGGAACCGCGTCGAGCGCGTTGACGGAGACCTTGATGATGGACGGCAGGATCATGATCGCCAGCACGATCATCGCGGCAAGCAGGCTTGCACCGTCCGGGACGTGAAACAGCTTCCGGATGCCCGGAACGAGCACCAGCATGCCGACAAGGCCATAGACGACCGACGGAATACCGGCAAGCAAACTGACCGCCGATTCCATGACGGAGCGGAGTTTTTTCGGCGCCATTTTGGAAAGAAACACCGCCGTCAGGAATCCGACGGGCACGCCGAGCAGGATTGCGCCGCAGGTGCCATAAACGCTGGTGAGAATAAAGGGGAGAATGCCGTATTTCGGGTCGGCGGCCGTCGAGGCCCATTCCGTGCCGAACAGGAAGTTTCCAAGGCCGATCTTTGAAATCGCCGGCAGGCCGGACAGGATCAGATAGACCGTGATCAGCAGTACGCAGCCGACCGTAACCAATCCTAACAGGAGGAAGACGCCGTGTACGACGTCTTCCATTGTTTGTTTCTTTTTCATATCAGCCGTTCACCGGAACAGCACCGGCGGAGGTAATGTACTGGGCGGCTTCCGCGCTCAGAGCGAAGTCAAAGAACTTTTGTGCGTTGGCGGAGAGGGGTTCGCCGGTCTTGGTCACGAGGACGAACGGACGCTGGATGACATAGCTGCCGTCCTTGACGGTATCTTCCGAAGGAGCAACGCCGCCGACAGTCAAAGCCTTGACGGTGTCCTTGAGTGCTGCGAGGGAAGCATAGCCGATGGCGTCCGGGTTCTGGGAGACGGTGGTGATGACGTCGCCGGTGGAGGTCAGTTCCTGACGGTACTGGCAGGCATCCTTGGTGCCGGTGATGGACTCGAAGCCGTCGCGGGTGCCGGAACCGGCCTCACGGCCGATGAGAACGATAGCTGCGTCATTGCCGCCAACCTCGGACCAGTTCGTGATCTTGCCGGTGTAGATATCGGCGATCTGTTCGACTGTCAGGTCGGAAACGGGGTTTTCGGGGTTCACGATCATGGCGATGCCATCGAGCGCAACGGTCGTTTCGGTCAGCGTTGCCTTTTCATCATCCTTCAGCGCGCGGCTGGACAGGCCGATGTCGCAGCGGCCTTCGGAAACAGCCTGAATGCCGGAGCCGGAGCCGGTGGGGTTATAGGTCACGTCAATGCCTTCTTTTTCCTTGAACGCTTCGCCGAGCGTGCCGATGACCTTTTCCATCGAGGTCGAGCCGTCGGTCGTGACGGGGGAGGAGTCCTTTTTCGCGCAGCCTGCAAGCGTCAGCGCGGCGAGGGCAATGACAAGTACAGTCGTCAGAATTTTGTTCATCTTTTTCATTTTGATGATCTCCTTTTTTATTTGTTTGACATCTCGTCTACGGTCATCAGAATACTGCCGCAGTCTAAAATCCGAAAGCACGATCCGGTAAAACTTCAATCAAATTTTTCACCGCAATGTTAAATTACGCAAAAATCCCGGGTGGCCGGTAAAACCCTCGTGCGTTTATAATATTTAATGTATATTGCTGTACAAGGCGTCTGGCGCAGACATTTTTTGTTGTTAAAAAACACGGGAAAGACTTGAAAAAAGATGTAGTGCATGCTATCATTGGTATATATGCCAGCAGGGGAGATCCTGTTGCATGACCCTATGGCATTGGAAACGTTTTACCCCTTTCCCCTTCAAGCAAGCATCTCGGGCTTCCTCGTCCCCCGCGGGGAAGCCCAACCCCCTCTCTTGTAAAAAAGGCTCCCCTTGGGCACAAGGGGCCGATTCCCCCTATCAGG
>URAZ01000053.1 GCA_900545925.1 uncultured Eubacteriales bacterium
TGCGTCGGGAAGCCGAGCCCCTCAATCCCAAGCAGACCCAGGCAATACGGTCCAATCAGAACACCTGCGACCAGATATGCCGTCACCGACGGCAGCTTCAGGGGCTTTGCAACGCGGGTCATCAGCAGACCCGCGAGGACTGCAACAGAGAGTGACAATAAGGTACGCATGATGGAATTCCTTCATTTCTTCATTTTTTGTCTCCATCATTATACGCGCCTTTCAGCAAAATGCAAGGTCAAATTGTGAATTGTTCAGGTGTAAGAATATCCATGGAATCAGACACAAACTACACATCTTTGCAAACAGGCTTCTGCTGCGCCGGGACATTCAGCAATCGCAATGCCGATCCAATCACCGGATAAAGATAGACAGTATGCTTTGCCCAGACGTACGAATACACAAATATCTGAACAAACATGGTATTCAGCCACTCCGGCAGCAGCCCGTCCTTACGGAACTGCGTCACCGCCACGCAGGACAGTGATGGCAGTACGATTGAAAGCCCAGCAAGAATGATAAGAATGATCTGCACATGGACAGCCCGCTTTGTCTTCAGCGGCTTGCGCGCAGTCACCAGCGAAATGAGCTGCATCAGGAACCAGCCGAACACAAGAAGCGTTACGGGACGAAGCAAAAGCCACAGAAGCCCCTTCGGCATTACATTCAGATATACTCGATGCTGCTCCTCTGCAGCAGGGTCAAGCAGCCAATAGCCGGTCTGCAGAACGCCCCAGATCATTCCGCTCAGCACTGTGCGCAGCCTTGCATCACGCCGACGTTCCGCCCCCGGCGGCCCATAGAGAATGGCATTGGCATCTGTCCCAAAAATCGCCGCCAACCGCAGGATCTGCTCCACATCGGGCCTCGTTTTCCCCCTCTCATAATTGGAGATGGTCTGCCTGGTTGTACACAGCTGCTCTGCAAGCGCATCCTGCGTAAGTTTCGCCCGTTCCCGCAGAGCCCGTATGTTCTTTCCAATATCACGCATTTCTATCGCCCCCACATTGAGCCTACCACAGAAATGGGAATCTGTCACGCAAGGATTCTTTTACATGCGCTGCACCTGCTTCAAAAAAAGCCCATCACGCTTCATTTTACAAATCGCTATTGAAACCGGAACTCTGTCTCAGTATAATGGACAAAATACGGTTATCAATGCGACTGAAAGAAAGGAGCCTGCCATGACAAAAAGAAACGTTCCGGTCTATAACGGCACACTGCGGAATCACAGCATCCGGCTGCCGCACTGCATCCGCGAATGCAGCGGCATCCGCATTTTTGGGATGCGCATCAAATCCATTGCATTTACAACAGACGTGGCGATCATTAAGAACATCAATGCCGATGCAATCATCGCCGTTTATCCCTTTACACCACAGCCGGCAATTTCGCAGGCGGTAATCGGTATCTCGGACGTACCGGTCTTTGTCGGCGTCGGCGGTGGGATCACAGGCGGAGACCGCTCTGTCCGGCTGGCGATTGAGGCGGAAAATCAGGGAGCTTTCGGGGTCGTCGTCAATGCGCCGATTTCCAATGAAGTCATTTCCCGCATCAAGGAGGTTGTCGACATCCCTGTGATTGCGACAATCGTTTCCGACCAGATGGACATCCGCAGCCGGATCGAGGCCGGGGCTGATTTTCTCAATGTGTCCGGCGCGGCGGCGACGCCGCAGATCGTGCGCCGCATCCGTGCGCAGTTTCCGAACATTCCGATTCTTGCAACCGGAGGACCGAACGATGAAACGATCCTGGAGACCATCCACGCCGGTGCAAACGCGATCACCTACTCTCCGCCCAGCAATGGAGAACTTTTTGCTGCGATCATGCAAAAATACCGCGAAAAACTATAAATATAGCGTTTGAAAGCTGCCGGGAGTACACCGGCAGTTTCTCTGTTATCGCACGCGTGGGGGCTGTTCCGGCCCCGTGTGCTGCATCATTCTGACTGCCCCTGCTCCTCCAGATAGCGGCACGCCGCAAGCGCGGCTGCTGCACCATCCGAAACAGCGGTTGTGAGCTGACGCACCTGCTTTTTGCGTCCGTCTCCGGCTGCAAAGACGCCAGGCAGGCTTGTTTTTGTATCCTCGCCCGCCAGATAATACCCGTTCTCTACCGCAACGGCTTCCTGAAAAGGAGCACTCTGCGGGGCCTGACCGACTGCGATGAACAGACCGTCCATATCCAGCCGCTCCGTCTCCCCGGTTTTGAGATTCAGAAGCTCCACACCTTGCAGGACATCTCCAAGCCGAAGAAGCTTCTGTACCGTATAGTTCCGAAGGATCCGGATATTCTCCTGCCGCTCCGCACAGCTAACCAGATGAGGGCTTGCGCGGAAGGCGTTACGCCGATGGATAAGCGTCACGCTGCGGCAGATGTTTGCCAGAAACAGCGTGTCCTGCAAAGCCGTGTCTCCGCCGCCCACGACCGCGACGTCCAGACCCTCATAAAACGCGCCGTCGCAGACAGCGCAGTAGGATACGCCGCAGCCGGTAAGCGTCGTTTCCCACGGAAGATCTAGCCGTCGGTGCGCCGCGCCAGTCGCAAGAATCACCGTTTTTGCCTCTCGAACGCCGTCTGTGCAGAGGACCCGGAAGCCCGCCGGCGTTTTCTCAAGCCCCACCGCCTCTGTATAAACGATCTCCGCGCCGAATGTGCACGCCTGTTCGGTCATCTGCCGGGCAAGTTCTGTGCCGGAAACCGAAGGAATGCCCGGATAGTTTTCCACCAACGGCGCGGATATGATCTGCCCGCCGGTCGATCCTCTCTCCAGAACAGCCACATGCTTACCGGCACGGGCGGCATACATTGCCGCCGTCAGACCGGCCGGGCCACCGCCAACGATCAGAATCTCATACATTTGCGTTCTCCTTTGCGGCAATAAACTCCCGCACACCGCTCACGCCGGTCCACTTCTGCCCGCCGGATACCAGCGTCGGTGCCTGCCGGATGCCAAGGGCACGGACGGTGTCGCGGTTTTCCTCTGCAAACCGCACCGTATAGCGGATACCTGCCGTGTCCAGCAGCTGCTCGGCCTGCTTGCAGTTCGGGCAGGTCTTTGTCGCAAACAGTTCTGGTATTTCATTCAACAGCTCTGCCTGCCGCTCCGCTTTCGGCTCCTGTTTCCGGACGCCGCTATGCGTCAGCTTCGACGCGCCGATGTCGTATGTCTTGCGATCCTTAAATTCCTGCGCCTTGCCGTCGTTCCAGTTCTGCACGGGACGGTAATAGCCGGTGATACGACTGTAGACCTCTGCTTTCTCGCCGCAGAAGGGGCAGACCGGCTGCTCTCCTGCAAGATAGCCGTGGTTCTTACAGACGGAGTAGGTCGGCGACAGCGTGTAATACGGCAGGCGGTAATTTTCCGCGATTTTCCGAACGAGGCTTGCCGCCGCCTTCCAGTCCGGCAGCTTTTCTCCGAGAAAGGCATGGAATACCGTGCCGGAGGTATAGAGCGTCTGCAGTTCATCCTGTACATCGAGCGCAGAGAAGATATCCTCCGTGTACCCGACCGGCCGATGGCTGGAGTTCGTGTAATACGGCGTGCCGTTTTCATTCGCCGTGATGATATCAGGGTAGAGCATTTTGTCGTGCTTTGCAAGGCGGTAGGCTGTAGATTCTGCCGGAGTAGCCTCCAGATTGTAGAGATCTCCGTACTGCTCCTGATAGTCGCTCAACCGCTGCCGCATATGGTTCAGTACGTCTTTGGCAAACACCTGCGTCTCCGGGTGGGTCAGATCTTTCCGGAGCCATTTCGCGTTCAGCCCCGCCTCATTCATGCCGACAAGGCCGATCGTCGAAAAATGATTCTCAAACGTGCCGAGATAGCGTCTGGTATAGGGGTAGAGCCCACCCTCCATCAGCTTCGTGATGACCATGCGCTTCGTCTTGAGCGAACGCGCGGCGATGTCCATCAGCTTGTCGAGCCTCCGGTAGAAATCCGCCTCTCCTTCGGCAAGATACGCGATCCTCGGCAGGTTGATCGTCACAACGCCGACCGAACCGGTCGACTCGCCGGAGCCGAAGAAGCCGCCGGATTTTTTGCGCAGCTCCCGCAGATCAAGCCGCAGGCGGCAGCACATCGAGCGCACGTCGTTTGGCTCCATGTCGGAGTTGATGTAGTTGGAGAAATACGGCGTGCCGTATTTTGCAGTCATTTCAAACAGAAGCTTGTTGTTTTCCGTGTCTCCCCAGTCAAAATCCTTGGTGATGGAATAGGTCGGGATGGGATACTGGAAGCCGCGTCCGTTTGCATCGCCCTCGATCATCAGCTCAATGAAGGCTTTGTTCACCATGTCCATTTCCTTCTGGCACTCGCCATAGGTGAACGGCTGCTCCTGCCCGCCAACGATGGCAGGGAGGTTTGCCATATCCTTCGGCACCGTCCAGTCGAGCGTGATGTTGGAAAACGGCGCCTGCGTACCCCAGCGCGACGGCGTATTGACACCGTAGACGAATGACTGCACGCACTGCTTGACCTCACGCTGCGTCAGTTTATCCACACGGACGAAGGGCGCAAGATAGGTGTCAAACGAGGAAAATGCCTGCGCGCCTGCCCACTCATTCTGCATGATGCCGAGGAAGTTCACCATCTGGTTGCAGAGCGTGGAAAGGTGGGATGCCGGAGAGGAACTGATCTTTCCCGGCACGCCGCCAAGCCCCTCCTGGATGAGCTGCCTGAGGCTCCACCCCGCGCAGTAGCCGGTGAGCATGCTGAGGTCGTGCAGGTGCAGCTCTGCATTCCGATGCGCCTGTGCGATCTCCGCGTCGTAAATTTCGCTCAGCCAGTAATTCGCCGTGATCGCGCCGGAGTTGGACAAAATCAGACCGCCAACAGAATAGGTGACTGTGGAATTCTCCTTCACGCGCCAGTCGTTGATCCGGAGATAATTGTCTACCAGCTCCTTATAATTGAGCAGGGTGCTTCCGACGTTGCGCAGCTTTTCCCGCTGCTTGCGGTAGAGAATGTAGGCCTTTGCCACGTCCGAATAGCCCGCTTCGCTCAGAACGCGCTCGACGCAGTCCTGAATATCTTCGACCGAGATCAGGCCGTTCCGGATCTTCGGCTCAAATTCCGCCGTGACATGCAGAGCCAGCAGCTCGATCACGCTCGGATGCTGCTGCCGGCCAACGGCCTCAAAGGCTCTTGTGATGGCATTGCCGATCTTGGCAATGTGAAATTCTGTGATGCTTCCGTCTCTTTTTGTTACCCGGTACATAACTGATCCTCCTTCTGTGTGTGCCATCGAATGAGACAAAATGGGATGCCGCGCCTTGCGCTGCATCCCATTCTAACCTGAAATCTTGTGATTTGTCAATGGTTTCATACAATATATTGTGCTTATTTGAAATACTGATAACAACATATTGTTATTCATATCCCTCGAATCTCCACAGCGGGTATCTTGGGCCGTACCAGCTCCGCCCAGCGATGCAGCTGCATTTCAGATGGGGCGTGGAGCCCTGCCTGCAGGACCGTTTCGCGCGGCTCGAAGCACTGGATAAAATACCGCTTCGCACCCATGAGCCAGTCTCCCAGCTGTACAAATGATGCGTCATCATGCAGCTCCGCAACTGCGGTCGTCCGGAACTCATAATCGACCGTGGCGCGCAGCAAAAACGAAACACTCCTGAAAATGGGCGTCAGGGCAAGCTCCGGAACACCAGCCGTTTCCGCGTAACGCGCCGGGCTGTTTTTGATATCCATGGCAACGTAATCTGTCAGCCCTGCACGCACAACTGCCTCCAGCTGCTCCGGAAACGCGCCGTTTGTGTCCAGCTTGATCGCATAGCCCAGCGCCTTGATCTTTTCCAGCAGAGCGGGAAGCTCCGGGCGCAAAAGCGGCTCTCCGCCGGTAACGGCAACACCGTCGAGAAGCCCCTGCCGTTTTTTCAAAAACGCCAGCAGCTCGTCTTCGTCCATGCCGTCTTCGTCCGCTGCGGTGAGCAGCGGCGCGTTATGGCAGAACGGGCAGTGAAAATTGCAGCCAGACAAAAACACCGTACAGGCCGTCCGCCCTGGATAATCCAGCAGCGTCAGCTTTTGAAGTCCCTGAATTTGCATCAATGGATCCGTCCTCCTGTTTTTCTTTACATGAACGGCGCAATCGCCTGCCGGTACATCTGCTCGACGAACCGGATCACGCTCTGCTGGTCAAACCGGTCATACCCGTCCAACACGACGCTCAGAAGTCCGTTCGACAGGCAGAGATAGAGCATTTCCAGCTCGTCTGCGGACGCATTTTTCAGTGTCTTTCGCCACGCGGAAATGCTCAGATCGTGCGCATATGCGATCATCCGGTGAATCAGCTCCGTGCTGCGACGCCCGAACAGCAAGACACGGCAGACCGCCTCGTTTTCCTGAACGATCCGGTAAAGCCCACCCACAAGCCCCGCAATATCAAACGAGCGTGTATAGCTCTGCATGGATCGTTCGAACTGCCCAAACAGTTCCTCCTCGATGCTCTCCAGCAGGTCAAAGCAGTCGGAATAATGGGTGTAAAAGGTCGCGCGGTTCAGTTCTGCTCGTTCGCAAATCTCCTTGACCGTGATCTTATTGACCGGCTTGTGCTGCATCAACTCCAGCAGCGCTTTTTTCAGCACCATCTTGGTGTATTTCACTCTCGCATCCGTCTTCATTGCGCCTCCACAAAAAGTTTACAAATTAAGCCGACAGTTTGGCGGGATATGTTGCCGTTCTTTCAGCTTTCGTCAAACTGTCTATGGTGTTTCCGGCTGTTTATATTATATTATAATTATGAAAGATAATCAACATCTGTAGGATTACCAAAGGAGGATGTGTGATGTATCAAAATTACCTGATCACCGGTGCCACCGGCTTCCTCGGAAGAGCCGTGGTTCAGCTTCTGCTGGCACACGGCTGCCGTGTTCTTGCGCTCGTCAAGAACAGTGACCCGCTCATCTGTACTCTGCCGAACCATGTTGCCGTCTTTTATGGTGATCTCACGGACAAGGAGTCCCTGCGCGACTTTTTTGCCGCAGGCGGAGATAGCTTCTGCGTGCTGCACTGTGCAGGCATTGTATCCATTGCCTCAAAGCCGGACGAGGCGATCTACCGCGTCAATGTGCAGGGTACGCGGAACATCGTCGATCTGAGCCGGGAATTTGGCGCTGGGCGGCTGATCTACGTCAGCTCCGTCCATGCGATCCCGGAGAAGCCCGCACCGGAAACGATCACGGAACCAGACCGATTCGCGCCGGACGAGATCCTCGGCGATTACGGAAAAAGTAAGGCCATGGCAACCGCTCTGGTCCTTGAGGCGGCTCAAAACGGTCTGAATGCCAGCGTGGTTCTGCCATCCGGCATTATCGGTCCCGGCGATCTGGCGCGCGGAAATATGACCCGGATGCTGCTTGCCTTCTGCCGTGGCCGGCTGCCGCTCGGCGTCAAAGGCGGCTACGATTTCGTTGACGTCCGGGATGTCGCGGTCGGCGTCCTCGCCTGCGCAGAGCGTGGGAAAGCGGGGGAATGCTATATTCTTTCCGGGCATTACACGACCATTCAGGACATGTTTGCCTTGACAGCCTCCCAGCTTGATAGAAAAGCACCTAAGCTCTGTGTGCCCGCCACGCTGGCAAGCTGCGCCGCGCCCGTTTTTGAGAAGATTGCTCAGCTCCGAGGGGAGCGTCCCTTTTTCACCCCCTATGCCATCGCCGTGCTCCGCTCCAACGGGCGTTTTTCAAATGCAAAAGCAACTGCCATGCTTGGCTACCACGCACGCCCACTCAGAGAAACGCTCCAGAGCATGATTCTCTGGTTTCAGGGGCAGAATCTGATTTCTCCTGCTCTCTAAAAGGCATGTGCCCGACCTTCGCTCTTACTCTCCCCTGTTTGAAAAACGGAAACGGGCAGCGTGATCAAACTCACACTGCCCGTTCACAATAGGAGCGGCTCTTATTTCATCAGTTTTTTGCAAAAGCAGGAGATCCGGTTCAGTGCCTCATACAGATTATCATCTGAGCAGGTGTAGGCGATGCGGATAAAGCCCTCGCCGCATTCGCCAAAAGCGCTGCCGGGGATGCAGACGACCCTCTGCTCGTCGAGCAGGCGGTTGCAGAACTCGACACTGCTCAAACCGAAGCTGCTGATGTCAGCAAACACATAGAACGCACCGTTCGGTCGGTTGCAGCGGATGCCGTCGATTCTGGCAAGGCCGTCGAGCAGGATGCTGCGGCGGCGCTCAAAGACCTGACGCAGTTCTTCGCACAGCTCCGGATGGTCGAGCGCGACGGTCGCCGCGTACTGGCCGGGAGCGTTGGCGCAGGCGTTGAAGTTCTCCTGGCATTTGGTCATGCGGTCCACGATCTCCGCCGGGGCCGCGACAAAGCCGATGCGCCAGCCGGTCATGGCATAGGACTTTGAAAAGCTGTTGACGATGACGGTGCGCTCCTTCATTCCCGGGAAAGCCGCGATGCAGGGTGCTTCCTCCCCGGCGTAGAGCAGGGTGTTGTAGACATCATCAGAGATCACCAGCAGGTCGTGCTTCACGGCCAGCTCGGCGATCTTTGCCATCGTTTCGCGCGTCATAACGGAGCCGGTGGGGTTGTTCGGGGTGTTGATCATCAGCGCCTTGGTGTGCGGCGTGATGAGCTTTTCGATGGTCTCCGGCTGCATTTCAAAATTATGCTCCAGATCCGTGGGAACGCGGACCGCCGTGCCGTCACAGTATGCGACCTGCGCCACATAATTCAGCCACTGCGGATCCTGAATGAGGATTTCATCACCCTTGTTCAGCAGGATAAGGAACAGGAGGCTCAGCGCGCCCATGCCGCCGTTTGTGATGATGATCTCGGTGTTCGGGTCGTAGTGCAGATCCTTCAGGTAGGATTTTTCTGCGATGGCCTGACGGAACGAGAGCGTGCCGGCATTCGGCGTATAGTGCGTGATCCCCTTGTCGAGCGCCTCCTTTGCCGCCTCGCAGACCAGCTTTGGCGTCGGCATATCCGGCTCACCGATGCCGAGGCTGATGACGCCGGTCATGGTGTTTGCGCGGTCAAACATGGCGCGGATTGCGCCCTGCTTCAGCGTTTTGGCTTTTTCATTGATCCATTTCATGATGCTGATGCTCTCCTTTTTATCTCTGCACGCGGCCGGTGCCATCGCCGCCCATGAGCTTCGTCACATCGGAGACAGAAGCACGGTTGAAATCACCGATGATGCTGTGCTTCAGGCAGCTGGCTGCAACTGCAAACTCGAGTGCAGACTGCTTGTCCTCATAATGGTTGAGGCCATAAATCAGACCGCCCGCGAAGCTGTCGCCGCCGCCCACGCGGTCGATGATATCCCGGATCTCATACTTCTTGGAAACATAGAAGTCCTTGCCGTCATTCAGGCACGCCGCCCAGCCGTTCCAGTCGGCACTGTGGCTCTCACGAAGCGTGATGGCGATGCACTTCATGTTCGGATAGCTTTCCAAGACCTTATTTCCGAGTGCTTTGTATTTTTCGCGGTCCAGCTCGCCGGATTCAACGTTCACATCGACCGTAATTTCGAGCGATTTCTGTACATCTTCCTCGTTGGCGATCGCCACATCGACATACTTTGCAAGCTCTCGCATGACTTCGCTGGCCTTTTTGCCGTATTTCCAGAGGTTCTTGCGGTAGTTGAGGTCGCAGGAAACGGTGATATTGCGCTTCTTCGCTTCCTTAACAGACTCGAGCGACAGCTCCATTGCGGATTCGGAAATCGCGGGCGTAATACCCGTGATATGGAACCACTCCACACCCTCGAACACTCTGTCCCAGTCGATATCACCGGGCTTTGCAAGCGCAATCGAAGAATATGCGCGGTCATAGACGACCTTGCTCGGTAGTTGGTTCGCGCCGCCCTCTAAGTAATAAACGCCCATGCGTCCCTCGCCGCGGACGATCTTCTTTGTGCCCACGCCAAAATAGCGCAGCTCGCGGATGCAGGCGTCTGCAATATCGTTCTGCGGCAGAACGGTCAGGAATTCCGCGTCCATGCCGTAGTTTGCAAGGGAGACTGCCACGTTGGCTTCGCCGCCGCCGAAGGTAGCCTCGAGCATCGGGCTCTGGAAGAAGCGCTCGTGTCCCGGCGCTTTCAGGCGGAGCATAATTTCACCAAATGTCAGAACTTTCATCTTCGCCCCTCCTTACTTTTGCAGCAGATGCACGGCAAAGCCGCCGAACTCATCTTTGAGGTATGCAACTGTCATACGGCCGTTTTTGTACTTTGCCGAGCTTTCGTCATATGCAAAGCCCTTCTTTGCAAGCTCTGCCACCGCCAGCTCCACAGAGTTGGTGCGGATTGCAATATGACCGTTTTTACCCTTGAACATGGTCTTCATGACCTCGATGCCGCTCGAAGCAAACATCGAAGAGCTGCCGTCTTTGACCGGCAGGTCAAACGCTTCGTTCAGCTTCTCGCACACTGCGGACGCCGCGTCGGCATCTTCGCAGTTGACGCCGACGTGCGCTACCTCGAACCCCAGCGCAGCGGCTCTTGCTTCCTTGCAGAGCTTTGTAATCTTCTCAAAATTACCGGCTGCAATGTCCGCCTTCGGGCAGACCCAGCTGCCGCCGACCGCGTGAATGAACGGCGCGGCGATGAACTCGCCAATGTTCTGTGTGTTGACGCCGCCGGTCGGAATGAACTTGATCCCGCCGAACGGACCCGAGAGCGCCTTCATGGCAGAAAGTCCGCCATACACGCCTGCCGGGAAGAATTTTACGACGGTCAAGCCCATCTTCATCGCCGCCATGATCTCCGTCGGGGTCACACAGCCGGGCGTCACAGCAACACCGTTCTCTACGCACCAGCGGACAACGTCTTCGTCAAAGCCAGGCGATACGATAAATTTTGTACCGCAGTCCACTGCCTTTTTACACTGTTCGAGCGTAATGACCGTGCCTGCGCCAACTAACATATCGGGGCAGCTTTCCGCGACCGCCTTGATCGAGTCTGCCGCAGCTGCCGTGCGGAATGTGATCTCCATCACGTCCACGCCGCCGGCAAGCAGCGCTCTCGCCGTTGCCACGGCGTCCTTTGCGTCGTCCAATACGATAACCGGCACAACAGCCGATGCGGCCAGTCTTTCAGAAACATTCATTTTGTCGGCTCCCTACTTTCATTTGCGATGATTCCAATAAACATCCCATGCGTTTCCTGCAAACATCATATCTCTCTCCTTCTCCGTGCAGTCGGCCAAAAGGAATCTTCCGTGCGCCACCAACTGCTGATAGTTTGCCGTCCCCAGCAGCCAAGGGATATCTGTCCCCCACAGCAGCTTTTCTGCTCCCACGATTCTACGTGCCAGATCAAAATACCGTTTCGTACTGGGAAACGGATATTCCTCTTCCTCCCGCACATGATATGGGAGCGCAGAAAGATCGAACCAGACGTTTGGGAGCGTCCCCAGTCGGATCTGCTCCAGCCATGCGGACCAGAGTTTTGGATCGCGCTCTGCAGTGCGTGAGGGCTGGCCCATGTGGCAAAGCACCAGTTTCAGGTCCGGATGGCGCTTTGCGATGGCTGCAATCTGATCTGTCTGATAAGAGCCGTCACCAGGCCGGCCGAGATCAAACGAAACTGTTTTCCCGCCTGCTTCCATAGCCTCCCAAAGCCATCGCAGCTCTGGCGCATCCAGCTGCACACCTGGATAGACTCCATACAGGCCGCCCGCCTCGGAAAATTCGATTTTGATGTTTTTCCAAAGCGGTCCTTCCAGTTTTTCGGTATAATACTGCCGTGCTGCCGGACGCCAAGGGTCAAAAAAAGCGGAGGCAGTAAACTGCTCCGGATAGTCCCGGCAGGCTTGGAGCACATACTCGCTCCAATCTCCATAGCACGGACAAAGGATCAAGACGGCTTTATCCACCTGTCCCTGCCGCATCTCATGCAGCAGCATCTGCAATGTATGGCTGGTGTTTTCGTTGATCGCCGGCAGCACATCCTGTGCGATGCCGTCTCCTGCATCGATCCGGCCATATCCCGCGCCATGGGTATGGCCTTTTGGGCCATACCCATTAACGTTTGGGAAAATATGAACATGCGCGTCAATCAGCATAGCTTTTCCCGCTCAGTTCATGCTGCCCTTTACGCCCTGAACCAGCTGATCGATCACGTTGATTTCTTCGATCGTCGGTCTGTATCCGTCCTCAAACATGACCGAACCGTCCTGCGCATAGATCGGGCCCTCAAACACGGCAATCTCCTTGTTAATCAACTGCTCGCGCACTTCACCAAGCTTCGCCACAATCTCCTCAGAGACTGTGTCGCCAAATGTTGCCTGCTTGATCAGGTTCAGTTCCATGCCGCCGCTGATGTTCACCGGTTCATATTCTCCGTCAATCGCCTGCTTCAGATACGGAATATAGCCGCTCCAATCCGTAATGCACGCAGACAGCCACGTCTGGGGATCCAGCTCATACGCATCAGAGTTGCAGCCGAAGCAGTGCACGCCACGGCTGCGGCAGATTTCCATCATCGTCTTGATGGAATCCTGGAACGGCGCAATGACATCACAACCACTGTCGATCAACTGGTTCACAGATGTGGTCTGCAGGCCAGTATCCGCCCACGACCCGGTAAAGACCGCGGTAATATCAATCTCAGGCTTGATCGACTGCGCGCCAAGTGCAAACGCGTCGATGGCAACAATGACATCCGGGATCGGCAGAGAGCCAATGAAGCCGATCTTGTCCGTTGTCGAATACATGGCGGCCAGGACACCATTCAGATACCAGACATCCTGCACTTCTCCATGGATGATGGAAAAGTTTCCGCCGGCGTAATCCGTGATCGGGAGCGAATAGAACGCTACCTCAGGATGACGCAGCGCGACATTGTGCGAGTATTCGAGGAATCCAAACTGCGAGGGGAACAGAATGGTGCACCCCTGTGCAATCAGCTCCTCCATGACACCTTCGCTGTCAGAGGTTGTAGGGACGTTTTCCTTGATCACGACTTCAATGCCAAGCTCTTTCTCAACAAGTTCACCAAGCTGCACGAAATTCAGGTTGAAGCCATAGTCGTCTTTTGTTCCGCTCAGGATAATGCCAAGCTTCTTTGCCCCCGCACCGGGCTTGACGTCGCCCGTCTGTTCCGTCTGCGTCTGCGTCTGGGTGGTGTCTGCCTGTTCCTGCGATGCAGCCGGCTTTGCGCATGCCACCAGCGTTGCCGCGAGCAGAACCAGCACCAACATCATTGCAACTACTTTTTTCATTGTTTTTCCTCCGTCCTTTTTCTTTAAGTAATAATTTTCAGTTGTTCCGGCATCGACGGCTTTTTGGACGTCGAAATAATTGCCAGAGCGACCAATGTAAACAGGTAGGGCATCATCAATGTCACATACATGGAAATGGGCACTTCGTGGATCTGGAAGAATATCTGCAGCGCCTGTGCCAGGCCGAACAGATACGCCGCAAGGTATGCTCGCTGCGGCTTCCACGAGCAGAGGATCACCAGAGAGGAGGCAATAATTCCCCGTCCGTTGATCATGTTGTTTGCCCAACTCATCGCATAGATCACGCTCATATGTGCCCCGCCGATTCCAGCCAGAACACCTGCAAAAATAACCGCTCCGTATTGCAGAACCACCGGGTTATACCCGTACGCTCTTGTGACATCAGGCCGTTCCCCCACAGAACAGAGCACCAGCCCCGTTCTTGTTTTTGTCAGGAACCACCAAGCCAACACCGGAAGTACATAAGCGATATACGTCAGAATATCCTGCTGAAAAAAGGCCGGCCCAATCACCGGAATCTTGCTCAGAACCGGAATGGCGAGGGAAAACGACTTTCCAAGGCTGACGCCAAGCTGTGATCTTCCAAAAAAGGTGGTCAGGCCCTGCGCAAAGAAAATCAGGATAAATCCGGTCGCCATCATGTTGCTTTTTCTGGAGATGGAAAGAAACGCTTGGATCAGCCCAATCAAGCCGCCTGCAATCGCTGCGCACAAAACAGCCAAAAACAGGCTTCCGCTCCCGGCTGCTACGGCAAAGCCTACACATGCGCCGCAAAGCATGCTTCCTTCTACGCTCAGGCTGGTGATGCCGGTTCGTTGGCCAATCAGATCTCCAAGCAGCGCGTAAATGATGGGAGTTCCTGCGCTGACCATGCAAATGAGAATCGTTGTCAATTCGTTCATGCCTTTTTCTTTCCTCCCACCGTCATAATTGTCAGCAAAACGAGCATGATCAAAATCTGCATTGTCGCCGCCGGAAGCCCGGTGTTGATCTCCATGCCGTTACCGGCGACGGTCAAACCGCCGATCAGTAAGGCGGACAGGATCAGCAAAAGCGGGTTGTTTCCGGCCATTCCTGCAGCAAGGAAGCCCATAAAGCCCATGGTCTCGCCCGCACTGATCCGCATACGGCCCTCGACGCCGACGACCATGACCGCGCCGGCAAGGCCGGCAAGTGCACCCGCGAACAAGAACACCCAAGTCTGTATTTTTCTCACCTGTATGCCTGCGTAACGTGCAGCCATCTGGTTTCCGCCGATTGTACGTACCGCAAACCCCACTTTTGTATGATAGATGATATACCAGGTCAAGCCTGCCATGGCAATCGCGACAAAGATACCGGCGTTCATTCTTGTTCCAAAATAGGTGTGAAAACGCAGCTGGGGCGCAATTTCTACCGTCTGCGGGTAATTCCATCCATTTGGATCGCGAAGGCTGCCAAACAGCATGGCAGAGATCAGGTAGGTCGCAACATAGTTCATAAGGATTGTCGTCAGGATCTCGCTCATTGCAAGCTTCTGCTTCAGAAAAACACCGACGCCTGCATACAAAGCCCCGCAGATCATACCAACCAGCAGCATCAGCGGGATTCCGATAACACCGGGCAGATTTGCCAGCACCGTGCTTCCGGCAACAGCGGTTCCGAGAGCGGCAATCGCCATCTGGCCTTCTCCGCCTGCGTTGGCCAAGCCAACACGGGCCGGAATGCTTGCCGCAAGACCCGTCAGGATCAGATACGCCGCACGGACAATTACTTCGCCAAAGCCGTAAGCCGAACCAAAAATAGATGTAATGATGGTCTGATACGCCACAAGCGGCGATTTGCCCTGCGACAGGAGCAGCACGGCAAACGCGATCAGAGGAAACAGGACGCAGATCAGAATCCGAACTGCCAAGCTGTCTTGAAGTTGCAGCGGCTTCTTTTGTGCCTTATTCATGTGCGTTCTCTCCTTGAAGCATAATTTTTCCGATCTCATTCGGCGTACACGCGTCTACACAGTACGGTCCAAACGCAGTGTGAGAAGACAGGACCAGGATCCGGTCGCACATCGTGAACAGCTCCGAGATATCTTCGGAAATCAGGATCGTACCCACGCCCCTTTTTTTCAGCCGGAACAGCGTCTGGTGGACTGCGTGTACTGTGGCGATGTCCAGTCCCCGGCTTGGATAACTGGCAATTAACAGGCGCGGTCTGGAGATAACGGCACGGGCAAACGCCATTCGCTGCAGATTGCCACCAGAAAGTGTCCCGGCAATTCTTTCTGCCTGTGGGACCCGGAGGGTCTTGACCTCAGAATGTGTCTGCAGTTGACTGCGCATTGCCTGCCAGTCCATGTCACCATGGCGGTAAATCGGATCCAGGCCAACCAGCGCCATGTTTTCCAGAATCGAAAACGTCGGAACAACGTTGTCGCGAATAGGATCCTCTGTCACCATTCGCAGTCCCAACCGGATTCTATGCGCAATATCCGTTGTGGAGATATCCTCGTCGTTTGCGCTCAGGATACCGCTCTGCAGCTTCCGCGCTCCGTATATGGCCTCCGCCAATTCTCTCTGCCCATTTCCGGATATGCCGGCAATGCCCAGGATCTCTGCTTTGTGCATTTCAAAGCTGACATCATGCAGAATCAACTGATCGTGGTCATCCTTTATGCTGACTCCGGAAAGCGACAGCTGCAGTGCCGCTGCTTCGTTTTCCGCACTGCATTCCGGGCGTTCCAGCTCAAAGTTGACCGGAACATTCCCCATCATTGCCGAGATGATCTGCTGCTGGCTGAAGCCGTCTCTGCGTTCGAAGGTACAGACATGTTCGCCCTGACGCAGAATCGTGATCCGGTCCGACACGGCAAGGATCTCGTCAATTTTGTGCGTGATCAGGAAGATCCCATAGCCCTTATCGCGGAACCCGCTCAGCATCTGCAGAAAAGCCTGCACTTCGTGCGGTGCCAGCACGCTTGTGGGCTCATCGAAAATCATCACACGGGTCTGCGGATCCAGCAGAATCTTCAGGATCTCCACATGCTGCCGCTGTCCAAGATCAAGCTTCCAGACCTCTGTATCAGGGTTCACAGAAAGATGGTATTCCGCTGCGATCCGATTGATTTCAGCGCGAAGCTTCTTTTTATTGATCTTCCATCCGGCAGAATGGAGGGAAAGAAATACATTTTCCAGAATGGTGAAGGCCGGAACGAGCCTGAAATCCTGAAACACCATTCCGATGCCCTTCTCCCGGGCAATCGTCGGATTCCAGCGCTCCATTTTTTCTCCGTCAATATACAGATTTCCGGCAGTCGGCTGATAGACACCATAGAGCATCTTCATCAGCGTACTTTTTCCCGCACCGTTCTCGCCTGCTATCGCATGGATTTCACCGGCGTGGATTTCGATGTCAATCTCCCGGTTTGCCGTCAATTCTCCGAATCGTTTCGTGAGTTTTTCCGCCCGTAAAATCGGTTCCACTTGCCGTTCCTCCTGTTTTATCATCTCTGCTCACTATAGATCACAACATGATTTCCATGCGGATCAAGCAGGGTAAACGCCCGCGTTCCGTCCTTGCAGCCACAGGGTTCCTGCAAAACCTGAACCAGCGGCGCTGCCTTTTTCATGATTGCCTCAAAGCAACTGTCTGCATCCTGTGCTTCAAACATCAGCGTCTCGTTCCCCTGCGGCATCGGATCCTTTCTGCAAAGTACCTCCAGCGTTCCGTCCCCGGATCCGATTACAAATTTATGTCCCCGGTCCTTTGTTCCGTAGTCCCAGGTATAGCATGCACGGAGCCTGAGGATATCCCGGTAGAATGCCAGGCTCTGTTCATAGTCCGCCACATCTACATACGCAACTGCGCGGTATTCACCACGGAACATCCCCGGAACTGTCGGCTGCCAACCATGCTGGTACTCCATCACATCACGACTCCAAGAGAAGATCACAATCACGTTTTCATCTGGATCGAGCAGCTGGAACAGCCGGATTCCATACGGGCGGTCCGCGATATGTTCATAAACATGCAGCCCCGGTTTTCTTGCCAACCGCGAATAGCAGTCATCAACATTGTCCGCCTCCAGCATAATCGTCGTCGGCCCCTGCGGAAGATCGGCGCCGGCCGGACGCAGCTCTACTGCACCGCCTGCTGCAGCAAAGCGGCAGCCCTCCATTCCGCCGTCCCAGACCGGAACCAGTTCCAATGTCTGCTGATAGAAGTTCCGGCTCCGCTCCAAGTCTCTGACGCAGAGGACCGTCCGTACCTCTTTTTCAAAATAATCCCTGTGCTGCATACTTCTCTTCCTTTCTTCCGTTTCGGATATCGACCCGAAATACATATATTTACTTGTAAACTTCTTAATAAATGACTATAATCAGCAAAAAAGCTGGAGGTGCTGCTTCTATGCTCCGTCTATCCTCACAAACACAACAATCCAGAGTGCGCGCACAGCTTGAACTCCTGCTGCGCAATGCAGAACCCGGTGAGCGGCTGCCTTCAGAGCCTGCGCTTGCAAAGCATTTCGATGTCAGCCGAACCACGATCCGGGAAGTCATGAGCCAGTTGGAAACAGAAGGCTTCGTCCAGCGCAGGCAAGGAAGCGGCACCTATGTGCGTCGTCAGCCGCTACTGGAGGATGAAAGCCTGCTCCACTTTGTCGATTTTCCGACGCTGATCTCCAAGCAGGGACACACGCCCGCCATGCGGCAGCTCGGATTTGTGCAGCAGCGCGCAGGAGCTTTCTTTTCCACCCGTTTTCACATCGGTGAAGAAGATCGGATCCTCACCCGGCGCTGCCTGTACACGGCAGATGAACATTTTTGTGTACTGGCTGAAGACAGTTTCCCGATGGCCTTCCTCTCGGAAGGTCAGTGTGTACAGCTGCTTGGGTCAAACAATACCGATCTGCGGCTTTTCCTTTTTCACGCAACCGGCCGCGCCGCCTGTCAGGACGAAACCACAATCTCCGTTGCCCAACCGGAAGACTACCCGTTCCTTGAATCCCTGCTCGAGGACAAGCAGCATCCGCTGCTCTTTCTGAGCAGCATGTGTCTGGATAGTCACAATGAACCGTTTATCAGCTCACAGATCTACTCGGACACGGACTATATCAAATATCAGCTGAACCGCAGGATCGTCTGAACTCAGTGATTGCTGTGATACAGGTTAATCCGGTTTCCACAGGGGTCTTCAACGGCAAAGTACCGTGTGCCGTAACTCTGTGTGACAGGCTTGCTCACAATCCGGATGCCTTCTGCAGCCGTAAGCTCCCGATAGGTCTGATCGACATCTTCGGTTTCCAGATTGACGATCACAGGGCCGGTCTTTCTGTCATGTGCCTGACAGAGTACGCTGATTGTGCCGCGGCCGGCCCGGAATTTTGCGCCGCGATCCTGCGTTCCTTCGTCCCAGCTGTAATACGGCTCCTGGCCGAGCAGCGTTTGATAGAAGTCCCGGCAGGCAGAAAAATCCACCTCTTCGGTATATAGAAGAATTTGAATGTCCCCTGTAAATGCTGTCATGGTTTATTCTCCTTTTTTGTAGACACAGGCACCATCAATGTATTTTGCACAGATATCCCGATCATCCGACCGTGTAATCAGGCGCTCCATCCGTTCATAGGGCGTCCGCTGCACGCCGTCACAGAGACGGCTGTCATCCAGAATCACCGCATCAAAACAATATCCCGGCTCAAAGCTTCCGCTTTTCCAGAGAACGCCGCCGCCTTTTGTTGCAAGGTAGAACGCATTGGGCAGAGACAGAACTTTCCGCTGGTCCATATTTCGCGCACTGTTTTTGGAAGCCCAAAAGACCTTGGAAGCCAAAATCGCCTCAAACATCGTCCGGAACATATTCAGTGTGTTGCCGCCGCCGACATCTGTACCCAATCCGACTTTGATCCCAGCGTCCAGATAGTCCATGATCGGCGCCGCGCAGCCGCAGCTGTTCATGTTCGACTGCGGACAATGCGCTACCAGCACATTGCGCTTTTTCAGTGTTTCCACCTCTTCCGGGGATGAGAATATGCAGTGTGCCATCACTGCCTGTGTCTGCGATCCAAGCAGCCCCGCGCGGTCATAGGCCTGTGCATAAAAGTCAAGATCCGGTGCAAGCTCCCGCACCCAGTCAATTTCATCCAGCCCCTCTGAAAGGTGCGACTGCACCGGGATATGGTATTCTTCTGCAAGCTGTCCCAACTGCTGCAGGCAGCTTTCCGTACAGCTGGGAAAATATCGCGGCGTGAGAATCGGATAAATCGCACCAATTCCGTTCTTTGTCTCTTCCAGCCAAAGGCGGGTCTGCGCGATCGTCTCCCGTGTCGTTTCCAGCAGACCCGGCGAAGAATTCCGGTCCATATTCACCTTTCCGACATAGCCTGCAAATCCGTATTTTGCCAGGACTTTCATGAGAATCTCTGTCGCTTCGCGGCTGGTCGTTGCATAGGCGCACAGGCGCGTTGTCGGTGTAGCCAGAAGAGACTTAGCAAAACGGGTGTATGCCTGCTCCGCATATGTAATGTCATTGAATCTGGACTCATCGGGAAACGCATAGCGGTCAAACCATGTGTTCCACTGGCCGTTCTCAATATTCTGCCCGATTCCCTGAAAGGATGCCTGAGAGGCATGGACATGGATATCACAGGTACCGGGAATGACGAATTTGCCGCCCATATCCAGGACATCGATCTGGCGGTATTGATCCGGCAGCGTGTCATAGGCTCCTGCAACCTTTTTTCCCTCACAAACCAGATACGCATCTTCCATGATGGTAAACTGATCCCGCTGTGCGGTAAAAACCAGCGTTCCCTTGATCGCAAAGCTCCGCTCTGCACGATGTTCAACTTGGCTCATAGCATCCCCTACTTAGCATTTCATATAATTCCTGCCTGCATAATACCAGCGTATTTAGGCATCGTCAACACAAACCGGCTATCCCAAAAAATCTTTGGATAGATGCAAAAATGGGGGCTGTTTGCCCCGCTTTCTTTTTTGTTAAAAGTGCAATTTGTACGACAACTTGCCAGTTTTTCAAAAGATGTCTGTCTGTAATCTGCTTGTTGCCGCCAGTCCAGCTTTTATCCAGCAGGAATCTGCGGCCGTCTTCCCCCTGTTTTGAAAGCAGCATTCCGTCAACGCGCAGACTGCCGTTGGTTTTTTAATACGAGACCCAAGCAGAAAAAAATCTGCTGCCGCTCGGAATGGGCGGCAGCTTGCCTTTTATCAAATCATGCTGACATGTTTCAGTGTCTCTGTGATTGCTTTTTCCGCCGCTGTCCCCTATAATTGAAAGGCAAACGGTATGCAAGCTGCAAACTCAGAAGCGAAAGGAGCGCAACGACATGCAGTGCTCGCCGCCAACTTCGAAGAACACGCTCTCGCAGCCTCTTCGAAAGTATTGGACGCCTTATGCCGAGCTGCAAAGGCGCAAAGCTGATGGACGGCAAGGTCGCCAGGGGCAACGTCGGGCATCAGGAGCTTGCGGCGTGGGTTGAAGGACTTGGACTTTAAGGGGCAGACAACTCGGTATTTGTGAGGGTAATTATGATAAAGTTTTTGAATGATATCAGGAATGCAGAAAAAACAATATCTAATAATAGAAAAATTATAAATACTATAGCTGTATTGTTACTTGGAATAGCTTTGGGGACTTTTTCAAAA
>URAZ01000054.1 GCA_900545925.1 uncultured Eubacteriales bacterium
CGGAGGATTTGTTTATGTCTAATCTTCAAACTTGCTGGCGGCAAACGGTTTGTCAAAACCGTTTGCGGACGGCAAGTCCACAGGGGATAGCCGCTTTAGCAGCGCAAGGGAGTGTAGCTCCCTTGACGGAACGAAGTGTCGAAACATTCTCGGTCGGGCAGTTTTCTTCTGCTGACCGGGAATGAAGCTCCGCAGGACGCACTACTCTCGACAGAGAGTATAGAAGTGCGCCCTTTAGTTCCTAAAGGGATTTTCCGTTTTCGCTTTTCAGAAAATTCCTTTGTTATATTTGAACTGTCCATAGAGCATAAATCCCAAACCAACAACTACTCCCGGTAGGATGATAACTGCCATAGCGGTCTCGCTCCAAAACAAAGCAATGTACCCTAAGATAAAAGATACTCCCATTATAAGCGTGCCTGTGCCAACGACTTTTCCGTACTTAGGTATATCCTCTTCTTTTACTTTTCGTCTGTTGTACGAATGTATCGTACTGATATTACCTTTGATGTTTGTAATGCCAAGCACAGAAATAAACAACCCCAAAATCAATAATATCAAATTATCCATGCTGTCCTCCTAAAAATAGAATAGTTCTTCGAATTTCTTATCTAAGGCAATGCAAAGGATAAGAGCTAACTTTGCTGTTGGGTTGAATTGCCCTGTTTCGATAGAACTGATAGTGTTTCTCGACACACCCACCATTTCTGCAAGCTGTGCTTGAGAAAGATTTGCTGCCATACGAACTTCCTTTAAGTGATTTTTCAGTTGTAATTGTTCTTTCATATTCTCACCTCTAAAAGATGGCTAACAAATCCAACAAATGCCAAAATGGAAAGCACAAAAAACAGAACAGTCAAGACCAAATCGCTCTTTCGCTTCATTTTGATAAAACGAACTAACCATTGTGTTGCAATAATGCTGAAGTATATAACCCACGGACTATAAATCATGGTATGAGCAAGCATAGAGGATAGTAAGGACAGGAGACAACACACTAAAGCACCTACTCTGCCTGCATGACTTCCTGCTTGATATATCACTTCTATTTCTGCTAAGTCTTTGTTCTTATGCTCTTTTCGACTTGCGTTTAAGATATCGTCCTTTTTCATATGAACACCTCCGCTCCAAGTTTTCTTTGCATATCCTAATTATACCTTTGCCAAGTTCTCTTGTCAATAGGTTTTGTGAAAAAGATACAGTTCGTTCAGGAAATTCTGAACGCCCGAACTTTATTTGTCCAGGCGCTCTCAGTATCAGTCATAAATCAGCTCAAACTTCACAACTTCCTCTGCCTGTGCCTTGCAAGCGTTCATCTGACGTACCCATTCCATTTGGTTTTCGGCTTTCAGTTGTTCGGTCACGCCGTTTTGCTTTGCCAGCGACCGCATGATCAGCTCCATGCGGTTTTGTGCCGCTTCGTCAATCTTAGCGCAATACTGTCTTACGACCACCCGGCAATCTGCCGGGGGTTCGTTTTACGAAAAGGACGTGCCACACGGCACGTCCTTTTGCAGATTTATCGCAGGGTAACACCGAGGTCGTTTTTAAGTTTTTCCAGAACGGCATTCGTGACGCCCGTGGTGTCCTCATCGGTGAGCGTGCGGTCGTCTGCGCGCAGTTCGAGACTGAACGCGACACTCTTTCTGCCCGGGGCAATGCCGGGGCCGCGGTAGATATCAAACAGCTGAATGGAGCGCAGCAGCTTGCCGCCCGCCTTCTTGATGCAGGCTTCGAGCATACCGACGGTCATCGCCTCGTCACATACCAGCGCAAGATCGCGGCTGACGGTCGGGAACTTGGGAAGGCTGTGGAATACGCGCTCCGGCGCAAGCGCAGACTGAAGCCCTGTGAAGTCCAGTTCTGCGACATAGACCTCGCCGCTGATGCCGTAACCCTCGGCGACCAGCGGGTGAATCTGGCCAATCACGCCAAGCTTCTTGCCGTCAATCATGATATCGGCGCAGCGGCCTGGGTGATAACTCGGGTTCTTCGTGTCCGCAACATAAGTTGCCGGGTGCACATTCAGCTGCTCAAGCAACGCATCGACCTCGCCCTTGAGCGTGAAGAAGTTTTCGTGTTCTCCGTAAGTGCCGAAGATCATGCGTTTGGGCTCGTTCGGCAGTTTTTCACCCTCAACCGGCAGGTAGATCTTGCCGATCTCATAGAGTTTGACACCTTTGTTCTTGAAGGCAAAGTTGCGGGAGAGAATATCCAGCATACTTGGCAGAATGACCGTGCGCATGATGGATGTATCCTCACCAAGCGGGTTGACAAGCTTGACAGTCTTGCGAAGCGGGCTGTCAGCGGGGATGCGGATCGCGTCGAACGAAGACGGCGAAACGAAGGAGTAGGTGATGATCTCGCTGTAGCCAAGGGCTCTTGCGGCCGCGCCTGCGGCGTTCTCCAGCTTCTGCTCGTCAGAATAGCCGCCCATGGTGGTCGCGCCGCGCATGAGTGTCGTTTCAATGTTGTTATAGCCGTAATAACGGGCAACCTCTTCAGCAATATCAGCCATCACGCGAAGATCGGGCCGCCACGACGGGACTTGAATCATGCCGTCTACAACGGGAACTTCCTCACGGTGCAGATATTCGATCATATCGGCTTCGGAGATATTTGTGCCGAGCAGTGCGTTGATACGCTCCGGCTCCAGCTTAACGGTGACAGGCTGCGGAACGTAGTTCAGAACGTCGATCATGCCGTCCATGACTTCGCCCGCGCCAAGCAGTTCGACCAGTTCGCACGCACGGTTGACAGCGGGAACGGTCAGCATCGGGTCGATATCCTTTTCAAACTTTGCAGAAGCATCTGTGCGCATGCCGAGTGCCAGCGCTGTCTTGCGGATGGAAGAGCCGAGGAAGTTGGCAGATTCAAATACGACATCGACCGTATCGGCTACGATTTCACTGTTTTCGCCGCCCATGACGCCTGCGAGGCCGACCGGCTTCGTCTCGTCGGCAATGACGAGCATATCGGGCTGGAGCACGCGCACGCTGCCGTCAAGCGTCGTGAGCGTCTTGTCCGCGCCTGCGCGGCGGACGACGATCTTACCGCCCTTAACATAGCGGTAGTCAAACGCGTGCATCGGCTGGCCGTATTCGACCATGACATAATTCGTGATATCAACGATATTGTTGATTGGGCGGATGCCCGCCGAACGCAGACGCTGGCGCATCCACTTGGGGCTGGGCGCAATCTTGACATTGCGTACCATGCGGGCCGTATAGCGCGGGCACAGATCGTCCGCCTGCACATCAACATCAAGCAAATCGCAGAGATTTCCTTCTGCGCCGCCCTTGACGACCGGCTCATGGTGCTTCATCGGCACATTGAATGCGGCAGCCGTCTCACGGGCAAGGCCAATGAGCGAGTAGCAGTCCGGACGGTTGTTTGTGATCTCAAATTCGACGATGGAATCATCGTTGCCGATGACGACGTTCATGTCCTCACCGACCTTGCAGCCTTCGTTGTTCAAAATCCAGATACCGTCTGCATACGCCTCGGGGCAGTCGTGCTCTGTCAGACCGAGTTCCTTATACGAGCACAGCATGCCGCAGGACTCAACGCCGCGCAGTTTGCCCTTTGTGATGTGGATGCCGCCAGGCAGGTATGAATTGTGCTGCGCGACGGGGACCAGATCGCCTTCATGGACGTTTTGCGCACCGGTCACGATCTGCACCGGCTCACCGATGCCGCAGTCTACCATGCAGACCCACATATGGTCGGAGTTTTCATGCTTTTTCATCGATAGAACCTTGCCGACGACGACGTTTTTGATCTCCGCATCCATGCGTTCGGTCGTTTCAACCTTCTGACCGGCGAGGGTCATGACGGAGTCGTATTCTTTGTCAGTAGCCGTGATGTCAACGAATTCACGGAGCCATTTTCTCGAAATATTCATGTCGTACCCTCCTTAGAACTGAGACAGGAAGCGGATGTCGTTTTCAAAGATCATGCGCATATCGCTGATCTTGAACCGGCGCATGGCCATACGCTCAAGGCCGATGCCGAAGGCAAAGCCGGAATAGATTTCCGGGTCAATGCCACAGCCCGCGAGCACCTTCGGGTGTACCATGCCGGCGCCCAGCAGTTCAATCCAGCCTTCGCCTTTGCAGGTCGAACAGCCCTTGCCACGGCAGTTGAAGCACTGCACGTCAACCTCGCAGCTGGGTTCCGTGAACGGGAAGTGATGCGGACGGAAGCGGACGACAGAGTCCTGCCCGTACATGGCCTTGATGAGCGTTTCAAGTGTGCCCTTCAGATCAGCCATTGTGATGCCCTTGTCGATGACAAGGCCTTCAATCTGGTGGAACATGGGGGAGTGCGTCGCGTCAACCTCGTCCTTGCGGTACACGCGGCCCGGAGCCAAAATACGGATCGGCGGCTGGCCGATGGCTTCCATGGCGCGAATCTGCATGGGGCTGGTCTGTGTGCGCAGGAGGACTTCTTCGTCATCTGTCACATAGAACGTGTCGCTGCGGTCACGGGAGGGGTGATTCTCCGCAATGTTCAGTTTGGTGAAGTTATAGTCGGCAAGTTCAACCTCGGGGCCGTCAAGAATTTTGAAGCCCATGGAGATAAAAATATCCTTGGCCTCATCGAGCGCTTTGTTCATCGGGTGGCGGTGGCCCAGCTGAACCGGAGTTCCGGGGATGGTCACGTCGATTGCCTCGGCCTCCAGCCTGGCTTCCATGGCCTTTTCCTTGAGTTCGGCACGGACAGACTCGATTTTTTCCTCAATGGCAGCGCGGACATTGTTCGCAGCCTGTCCCATAACGGGACGTTCCTCTGCAGACAGCTTGCCCATTGTCTTCAAAACACCGGTCAATTCACCTTTTTTGCCGAGAAAGCGCACGCGCAGCGCGTCCAATTCTCCGGCGTCCTTGACGCTCTCGAGCGCGCCGAGCGCTTCCTGCCGGATCTTTTCGAGTTGTTCCTTCATAAACGAATACTCCTTTTCGTGATAATACAAAAAAATAAGCCCTTCGCCCGAGATCGGGACGAAAGACCATGCTTCCGCGGTACCACCCGCTGTTCGCAGAAAAAATCTGCGCTGCTTTTTATGCCAGATAACGGCGGCAATAACCGGCGCGTCCTAGTAGGGAAGTGACCCGTTCAAACGGCTGCTCACGAGAGAAAGCCCTGTAGCCCCACCGGGAGGCGGTTTCCAGCAGTTCCGCCCTCTCTGTACCCGGCCCTTTCGGGCAGGACGCCTCGATCCACGCTTTTTCCATATATCAGCTGCATTTTAGCACACTAAACGTCGTTTGGCAACAGCTTTTTCGGAAAAACAAAGAAAATCCGGCCTGAACGCCCCTGATCGTTCATCTGCTCAACGCCTTCGTTTTCATTTCATAAATTCAGGCTCTGCCGCTCATCTTTCACAGAAAGTCAGCAGAGCCTTTTTATGCTTACTATATATACAGTGATATATCCGAACCAACAAGCTTGAAAATACACTTTGCGATTTAAGCAAATAAATACAAATACAAAAAGACATTACCGACCGTAAAAGTCAGTAATGCCTTTTTATTATTTTTATTATTTTTAAGATAATCTATCCATATGCCACTCAGACTCGTTTAAAGAGGTCTGGTAGTTCACTAATGCAATCATTCCCACTCAATCGTCGCTGGCGGTTTGCTGGTGATGTCGTAGCAGATGCGATTGATGCCACGGACTTCGTTGACGATGCGGACGGAGATCCGGTCGAGGATGTCGTAGGGAATGCGCGACCAATCTGCGGTCATGAAATCACTTGTATTCACTGCGCGCAGGGCCAGCGTATAATCATACGTCCGACCGTCGCCCATGACACCGACGGAGCGCATGGAGGTGAGCACGGCGAAATACTGGCTGAGGCTGCGGGCAAGACCGGCTTTGGCGATTTCGTCGCGGAAAATGAAATCCGCGTCGCGTAGCGTATCGAGTTTTTCCTTCGTGATATCGCCGATTACGCGGATGGCAAGGCCGGGGCCGGGGAAGGGCTGGCGCATGACCAGGTACTCAGGCAAACCGAGTTCGCGGCCAAGCTGGCGTACCTCGTCCTTGAACAGCATGCGCAGCGGCTCGATGATCTCTTTGAAGTCAACATAATCTGGAAGGCCGCCAACGTTGTGATGGCTCTTGATGACGGCGGATTTGCCGAGGCCGGACTCGATCACGTCCGGATAGATTGTACCCTGTACAAGGTAGTCAACTGCACCGATTTTTTTTGCTTCCGATTCAAAGACACGGATGAATTCTTCACCAATAATTTTGCGCTTCGTCTCCGGATCAGAAACGCCGGAAAGTTTCGATAAGAAGCGTTCTTCGGCGTTGACGCGGATAAATTGAATATCCCACTTGTTGAACGCGGCTTCTACTTCGTCGCCCTCATTTTTGCGCATCAGGCCGTGATCGACGAACACGCAGGTAAGCTGGCTGCCGATAGCCTCCGCCATGAGCGCTGCCGCAACGGAGGAATCTACGCCGCCGGACAGCGCAAGCAGCGCGCGGCCGGAGCCAACCTTTTCACGAATGGAGCGGATCGCAGTCTGGCGGTAGTCTGCCATCGTCCAATCACCGGACGCGCCACAGACGGTATAGAGGAACCGGCGGAGCATTTCACTGCCTTCTACCGTATGCTGTACCTCCGGATGGAACTGGACGCCGTACAGCCTCTTCTCCGGGCACGCCATCGCGGCTGTGGGGCACACGGCGGTCTTCGCTGTGACGGTGAAGCCGTCCGGTACCCGGGAAATATAATCGCCGTGGCTCATCCACGTCACGCTGGACGCGGGGAGGTCTTGGAAGATTGCGCTGTGTGTGTCAAACTCAGTCAGCGTCTTGCCATATTCGCGGGCGGTCGCTTCCGTCGCTGCTGCAACAGTGCCACCCAGCGAATATGCCATGAGCTGGCATCCGTAGCAGATGCCAAGAACGGGGATCCCGAGCGCAAACAGCGCCGGGTCCACGCGCAGGGAAACGGATTCATAAACACTCTGCGGGCCGCCGGAGAGAATAATGCCGATGGGGGCAATCTTCTCAATCTCAGCAGGGGAGATGGAGCAAGGCTTGACCTCGCAGTATACGTTCTGCTCACGCACACGGCGTGCAATCAGCTGACTGTACTGCGCGCCGAAGTCCAGAATCAGAACAGTCTCCATTATGCTTCCTCCCGGAATACGATGTGGCCTGGCTCCGCGCTTTCGATGATAGCGAGCGAGTGCAGGTTCACGCCCGCCGCGCGCAGCTTGTCGCCGCCGCCCTGGAAGCCCTTTTCAACGGCGCAGCCGATACCGACCAGTTCAGCACCTGCAGCCTGCACGATTTCACACAGACCGCGCAGCGCTTCGCCGCGCGCAAGAAAATCATCGATCACAAGCACGCGGTCGCCAGGATGGATCCACTCCTTGGAGACAAGCAGCGTGACCTTTTTCTTGTAAGTATAGGAAAAAATCTCACTCTGGTACAGGCCGCCTTCGATGTTGTCGCTCTTGGCCTTTTTCGCATAAACCATGGGTTTGCCGTACCGGTACGCGCAGATCGCGGAAAGGGCAATGCCGCTGGCTTCTGCGGTCAGAATGAGATCTACGTTATTGAGATCAAAATATTTTTTGAATTCATCTGCAATGCGTCCCATGAATGCGCAATCGACGCGGTGATTGAGAAACCCGTCAACCTTTACAATGTTTCCGGGCAGAATCTTGCCCTCCTTGACAATGCGATCCTTCAACTCCTGCATAGCTTCCTCCAAAAACATAATAAAATAGACAGCGGGAATAAAACCTGCTGCCAATGACAAAAAGACGCGCGCAGGACAGCAAAGCCCTGCGTGAGCGAACTTCCAATAGTCGCAGCTTTGGCGCTGCGGTAGAGACATCCGGGCCGTACATCCGGAACTATATTGGCAACGATATGAACTTCGTGCTGGACAATTTAAGTCTTAGCTATTATAATCGGAATCAAGCAATAAGTAAAATAGATGTTTTTAATCATTGCTATTAGCTTCATAAATATAAGTAATGACAGGAGGCAGCTATGGCCGTTAAATTGGAATTATACCGCGTCTTTCAGGAGGTCGCCCGCATGGGGAATATCTCTGCTGCGGCGCAGAATCTTTTTATTTCACAATCGGCAGTCAGCCAGTCCATCAAGCAGCTGGAAGAGCAGCTGCAGGTTCGGCTGTTCTCGCGCAGCACGCGCGGTGTCGTCTTGACCAGTGAGGGAAAGCTTCTCCTTGACTATGTTTCGCACGGTCTGGGCCTCATCCAGTGCGGCGAAGAAAAGCTTGCGCAGTCGCGCCAGCTGCTCACGGGTGAACTCATCATCGGCGCAAGCGATACGGTCACGAAGACCTATCTGGTTTCGCGCCTTGAGGCGTTCCACCAGAATTATCCTGCTATCCAGATCCGAATCCTGAATGGCACAAGCCAGATGGTGCTCGACTATCTGCACGCCGGTCAGGTTGATATTGCGTTTGCCAGCGAACCGAAGGATAAGGACGCGTATTCCGTCCGGCACTGCTTCGATACACATCAACTTTTCGTTGCTGCGCCGAATTATGACTGTGATTTTGACCATGTGCATTCTATGGAAGAAATTGCATCCTTCCCGCTGATTTTGCTTGAACGCAAGGCCAGTTCCCGCGTCTATGTTGAGCAGTTTTTCCAGCAACACGGCGTGAGCATCAAACCGGAGATCGAACTGGGGTCGCACAATCTGCTCATTTCGCTGGCCCGCATCGGCCTTGGCGTTGCCTGCGTAACAGAGGAATTTTCGCAGTCCGGCCTTGGCAGGGGCGTCATCCTGCCGCTGCACACCGATTTTGAGATTCCGCCGCGCTCCGTTTGTATGTGCACGCTGCGCGACGTTGCGCCGACCTCTGCCGCGAACCGGTTTATGGACTTTATCTCCGAGAGCGACAAAATGGCCTACGATCTGGGGCATTCCTATCATTTTACGAATGTTTGAAAATGAGCAGTTCGCAGGATCTCGGATATTTGCGTAGGGGCGGAATACACTTGTTAGAACGATTGTAGGGGCCGATGCCCACATCGGCCCGCTGGAAAGTTACGAATTCTCTGCAGATTTCCGTAAAAACGGTGCGTTCTGCCGGTGCGATGTGGGCAACGCCCCCTACAACTGGCGCGTTGGAAACCTACCGCCCGTCCTCGCCGTTCATATCTGTCAGGTGATACTTTCTGTGAGGCCTGCTTCGGGCGGCGTTCATGTCCTGCAGGGAGGAACGGTGTTCCTCCTGCCCGTTCAGACAGTTCATATCGTCCAGCGCACAGGTGCGCGCATCGTCGTGGGACAGACCGTTCATGTTTTTCAGACTGAACGGCTCTTTTTTCTGCTTCTTGTTCATGGAAAAACCTCCTTTTTTGCATAGTTTTCCGTGAACAGCGGGCAGATATACAAGCCCCGCCTGCACGCTTGCGCATACAGGCGGGGGAGGTGGTGTGTCAGTCCTTGCGGCAGTTCATGTTCGTGATGCTGCAGGCCATGTCCGGCTGCTCGTTCGCCGCGTTCATATCCTGCAAAGACGCAGTCTGCTCCGGCTGACCGGCGCGGCAGTTCATGTCATTCAGGGCGCAGGTGCGCTTGTCGTCTGCGGACAGCCCGTTCATATTGTGCAGGCCGAGTGTGTTGGAATTGTTTTTCATTGGATATCCTCCTAAAATAGAAATAATAATCATTACTAATATTATTATACACAAAGAGTTGTATTTGTCAAGCCCCAAAATAAAAATGCCCTCTGTCCGGATGGACAGAGGGTAGGGAAGTGCGGATATTATGGCGTGTCGGCTTGCCAGCTGAGCGTGATCGTATCCGGCTGGATCAAGTCTTCGTATCGCATGGCTCTTCCATTTACATAATTGCAGCCTTCCAGACTGCTTACATATCCACCGCTGTAGGCCAGTCCTGTTTCATCAAAAACTGTGAGAACAAACCCGCAGTTGTCAACATAGGTGCCGTCCGGCGTGATGAGCGCCTCGGTGCTTCCGGCAAGATAGGCTGCAGCACTGGGCCCGTCATTAGACAAAACTGTCTCGTCGTTGTTTACAATGACAAGCCGTCTTCCGTCAAAGGCCATCGCTCGGACAGTCGCATATACTGGCGCGTACAGATCATCGGGCAAATAATCGGAACGCAGCGCAATCTGGTACAGTCCGTCTGCATCCTGCGTCAAGACGCAGATGCGCCCCTGGATCTGCTGGATGCAGACGAACTCCTCCGTTTCGGTTATGTTTACATAATCATCTTCCGGCTCAAAATCCGATACCGCCAGCTTTTGCAGAGTGTCACCTGTTTTGCAGTCAATTAAGGTTACATAATATGTGTTATTTTCAACCGTATGAAGCAGCAGCCGCGTATTGTCCGGCGTCAACCCGAGATGCTCGATGCGTGCCTCCGGATTGACCGGGAAAAAGCAGGTCAGCTGATCGGTATAGACCTCGTTTACGTTCCCGCCGTAAAACGCGCTGGCCTCGGAATCCGGGGCAAGCGGCCCATAGGGGAGCATATAGACACCATAGCCGCCCGGAATGCGGCTCGTATCGACCAGTTGGTCTTGCTCTGTCCGGTTGCCAAACCAGAAGAAGCAGGCGTCATCCGTCACCACGCTTTCCGTGTTCATCCAGAACCGGTCGCCCTCTCTGACACTGGAGATGCTCCGGGCAGAGCCGCTGCCGTCCATATTCTTGTCGATACCAAGCTCGATATATTCATCCGGCAGAACTGGGATGCGGAAAAAGCAGCCCAGCGCGACCTGTGCACGTTCACCAATCCATTCGCTGTCCGCTGAGGCGTCCTGCCAGTTGACAAGGGGGTCATAATTAACGCCCGGAAGATCGATGGAAAACTCAAACGGATATTCGTCGTAATAGTCTGCAAACCGGATCGTCATGGAACCGCTTTCGCCGGGCGAAAGTGTGTCCAGCAGGGACTGATACGCCGTTGAGAAGCCGAAGACATCGTCGCTGCCGGTCGTGGCCGCGTCGTGGTAAAAATTGATCTCGACGCCGCGGTAGCGAACCTCTCGCTGCGCTGTCCGTCCGGAGGGCGAGAACCGGAAGTTCGTTTCCGCGCGATAATCCTGCGCGGAAAACTGTACGGTGCTCTCCCAGTTCAGTTTGTACCGCATAGCGGCTTTCAAATGTACGGTCAGTCCGTCCGCCGCGGCAGGGTCGCCGGAGAAGACATACTCCTGAAACACAATGTCCTCGCGCGGCGCACTGACCGCCTGCGCAGCCAATGCCGTGCCGCAGCCACACACCAGTACAAGCGCCAGAAAGATCATCAGCGTTTTACGCATGCTCGTCCTCCTTGCCGGTCAGCTCGGTCAGCGCTCTGGAAACGCGGTCAGATTGATAGCTGTACGTCTCCTTGACATAGTCCATCAGCGTCTTGCCCTGTTCGTCCAGCTCCGCCGTCTGCACGTCGCCCGCGATTCGGCCCTTGTGCAGCAGAACGGCCCGCCCGATGAAGCCCGTCACTTCCTCAATCAGATGCGTGGACAGAATCACCGTCTCATGCGGCTCGAGAATGCCGAGCAGGACCTTGTAAAAGTCCTCCCGGTTGAAAATATCGTTTCCCGCAAACGGTTCGTCCATCAGGATATAATCCGCGCCCTGCGACAGGGCCATGATGACTTCAAACTGGTTTTTCTGCCCGGTCGAGAAGCTGCGGATGGGCTTGTCCATCGGAAGCTGAAAGAAGTCCATTAGCCCCTCAAAGCGCCTGCCGAGGAACGTCTCAAAGTGCTCCTCATAAAATTCCCGGTGGGCTTTGGCAGTCAGGGCAGGGAAGAAGCTGTGCTCGCAGGTGGCAAAGGAAAAACGGCCGATATTCTGCCGCGTGATCGCTTCGCCGTCCAGCGTAATTTCACCTGCATCATATGCAATCAGCTGTAAGATGCACTTCATCAGCGTCGTCTTGCCTGCGCCGTTCTCACCGAACAGCCCGACGATCTCGCCCGGTCCGACGGAAAGCTGCACGTTGTCCAGCGCTTGCGTCTGGCCGTAGCGCTTGCAGAGATTTTTGAGTTCCAGCATCAGAAAAACGCCCCCCAGATATTCAAAGTTTCCTCCGGCGGCATGCAGCGCGCCGGAACGCCGTTTCGATAAATCAGAACAAATATCAGCAGCACCAGCAAAAGCAGAACCAGCGCCGCACCGCAGGCTGCCGCAGGGATCGCAATGCAGCGCCTGCGCAGCTCGTTTGGATCCTTCAGACGCTTCATGAGGTAAATGCTCTTCGTTTCCGTGAAAAACGACCAGTAGTTGGCAAATGCACGCAGCGCACAGAAGCCCGCATAGGCCCAGAAGACGGCGAGCTTGTGCCGCAGGAGTGTATTCAGCGTCGGCATGACGGCGCCCTGCCGCAAAATCTGTGTCCCATAGCGAAAGATGTACAGTTCACGCAGCGCGGCCTGATAGTCCCGCAGGAACGTGTACAATGCGACCAGAAGCACCGCCAGAAACAGCAGGCCAAAATATGAAGCGTCCCAATTCAGCCCCATTCCGGGCAGCGTGTACCGCGAAAGACGTTTACTCCACTTCATCTGCCAGCCCGTCCTTTCCGTTATGCGCCTGTGTCAGCCCGGATCCCAGAAAGCCCAGCCCGACGAGCAGCGCCGTGAGCGCATGGAAAATGCCCGTGCTTCTGCCCGCCGTATATTGGACTGACAGGTTCAGCACCAGCAGGAACGTCAGGCCCATGCAGACCAGCCAGCTGCGGCTGCCTTTTTTGCGCAGCCCAAGCTGCATACACGCGGTCACGCAGCCCAGCGCCAGCACGAATATCAAATTGCGCGTCCATACATATCCGTCCGCCAGCGGCAGAAGCCCGTGTAGGAAGCCGCTGCGGTAGAAATCCACGAACACGCCCTGCGGGCCAGCCGAATACACGGCGCTTTTTGCGTTCCAGAATGCCGCGCCCACAGCCGCCATGATCTGCACACACCACAAGACCGCATAGCAGAGCGCGTTGCATGCGCAGCTCCACAGAAAGACGCAGCGCTCTGATATCCGCAGCCGCCGCAGCGTATAGCCGTACCGGCTGTTTGAACCGAGGCTGGATGCCAGCAGCACCTGAAGCGCCAGGATTCCTGCTCGGAACGAATAATGCAGTGCACTTTCTAGATTGCTGCCCGATAAGGTAAGCGCTGCTCCATGCGCGATGCACAAGCCGGCGAAGATTCCCTCAACAACAAGTAGCCCCAATACCACCGGCAGCAGCCGGTTCAGCGCTGCGCGCGCATGCAGTCCGAACACAGATACTTGTTTTTTCATTCATCTTCCTCCTCCCACGCCTGCTCAATGAGTCGCAGCGCCTCTTCTTTGGAAATTCCCAGCTGCCGCAGTGTGCGGGCCATGGTGCGTAGTTCGTCTGATAAGACCTCCCGCCGCAGCGCATCCAGTATATCCGGCGGCAGCGTCATGCAGCTTTTTGTGCCTGTGCGGGACTCCATCAGATGTTCTTCCTCCAGCATGTGAAACGCTTTCTGCACCGTATTTGGATTGATGCCGAGCAGCGCCGACAGAACCCGGCGGGACGGCAGTTCATCGCCGTCCCGAATCGTCCCGGCAATCGCCCCCCGTTTGATAAAATTGATAATTTGCAGATACACCGGCGTTCCGTCCACTGCTCGGAACGCTTCAAACGACACCATATCCGTCACCACCGTATTACTCAACTCATACACTTGATGGCTGTATTATACACATAGTACACTTACCTGTCAAGCCGCTATCTTGACATTTCTGCAAAAAGCGGGTACTCTGAAAAAAAGCGCTTGTACGCTTTTCAAGACAGGAGGCCCATATGTCCGATCTGACCAAACGTGCGCTGGAGCAGTCGCTTAAAAACCTGCTCCTGCAAAAGCCGCTCCATAAAATCACCATCAGCGATATTGCCGACGACTGCGGTATCAACCGCATGACGTTTTATTATCATTTCAAGGACATCTACGATCTGGTTGAATGGTCATGTCAAGAGGATGCAGCAAAGGCGCTGGCAGGGAAGAAAACCTATGAGACATGGCAGCAGGGCTTTGAACAGATTTTCGAGGCAGTCTTGGCAAACAAACCTTTCATCATGAACGTCTATCACTCCGTCAGCCGGGAACAGGTTGAAAATTATCTCTATAAGCTGACATATGATCTTCTTGAAGGCGTAGTCGAAGAGCAAGCAGCTGGTATGTCTGTCCGCCCAGAAGACAAGGCGTTTATTGCAAACGTCTATAAATACGCCTTTGTCGGCCTCATGCTCGACTGGATCAAGCACGATATGAAGGGCGAACCGAAAGAAATCATCGACCGGCTGGACTGCGTCATCCACGGCAGCGTTTCCGCCGCGCTTGGCCGTTTCCGGATTGACACTCCATCAAATCCGGCTGATTGATAAGAAATTGAACAGATCAACGCCCTGTGATAAGAACTTTATCACAGGGCGTTTTCTGATTATTGTGCATTTTTTGAATCCGTAGTATGCTCATACCATCGAAAGGGAAACATAAAGCAATGTTTCCAGACTTTTTATGGAGGTATGAATCATGTATTATTCGAGCGGTAACTATGAAGCGTTTGCAAGACCCAAAAAGCCGGAAGGCGTTGATCAGAAATCGGCCTATATCGTCGGCAGCGGCCTCGCCGCTCTGACGGCAGCCTGTTATCTTGTTCGTGACGGCCAGATGAAGGGCGAGCATGTGCATATTCTGGAGAAGGATTCGATTCCCGGCGGCGCTTGCGACGGCTATAAGTTTGAAAACGTCGGCTATGTCATGCGCGGTGGCCGCGAGATGGACAATCATTTCGAGGTCATGTGGGATCTGTTCCACTCCATCCCGTCCATTGAAACCGAGGGCGTAAGCGTCCTTGACGAGTATTATTGGCTGAACAAGGAAGACCCGAACTATTCCCTCTGCCGCGCAACCGTCAACCGTGGTCAGGACGCGCATACCGACGGCAAGTTCGACATTTCCGACAAGGGCGCGATGGAGATCATGAAGCTGTTCTTCACCCCGAATGAAGAGCTTCAGGACAAGCGCATCACGGACTTCTTCGACGACGAGGTCTTCAACTCCAACTTCTGGCTCTACTGGCGTACCATGTTTGCCTTTGAAAACTGGCACAGCGCCCTGGAAATGAAACTCTATATCCAGCGCTTTATCCACCATATCGGCGGTCTGCCCGATTTCAAGGCCCTGCGCTTCACGAAGTATAACCAGTATGAGTCCATGATCCTGCCGATGATCGAGTATCTCAAGGGCTTCGGCGTGCAGTTCCACTACGGTGTACAGGTCGTGAATGTAGAATTCGACTGCACCACGGCCCGCAAGCTTGCCAAGCGCATCGACATCATCCGTGACGGCAAGGAAGACGCCATTGATCTGACCGAGAACGATCTCGTTTTTATCACGAACGGCGGCTGCGTCGAAAATTCTTCCCGCGGCAGCCAGAACGAACCCGCACCCTATAACACCGAGATCAAACCCGGCGGCGGCTGGGATATGTGGCGCAAGATCGCCGCACAGGACCCGTCCTTCGGCCATCCTGACAAGTTCTGCTATGACCCCGAGCAGACGAACTGGATGAGCGCGACTGTTGAAACACTCGACCAGAGAATCATTCCCTATATCAAGAACATCTGCAAGCGTGACCCGTTCACCGGCCATGTCGTTACCGGCGGCATCGTCACCGTCAAAGATTCCAGCTGGCTCATGAGCTGGACAATCAACCGCCAGCCGCAGTTCCGCACGCAGCCCAAGGACCACTGCCTTGTCTGGGTCTACGCGCTGTTCACCGACAAGCCCGGCGATTATGTGAAGAAGCCCATGCGCGAGTGTACCGGCAAGGAGATCTGCATGGAGTGGCTGTACCACATCGGCGTGCCCGAGAATCAGATTGAAGATCTGGCCTCGAACAGCGCCAACACCGTTCCCGTCATGATGCCGTATATCGACGCGTTCTTCATGCCGCGCGCCTATGGCGACCGCCCGAAGGTCGTGCCTGACGGCGCTGTAAACTTCGCATTCCTCGGCCAGTTCGCCGAGACTCCGCGCGACACCATCTTCACCACCGAATATTCCATGCGCACCGGCATGGAGGCCGTCTATACGCTTCTGAACGTTGACCGCGGCGTCCCGGAGGTCTGGGGCAGCGTCTACGATATCCGCGACCTGCTGAACGCCACCGTTCAACTCCGCGATGGCAAAAAGCCCACCGACATGAAACTCTCCCTTGTCCAGAAGGTAGCCCTCGAAAAAGCCCTCAGCAAGATCAAGAACACCGATATTGAAAAGCTGCTGAAGGAATACAATATCATCTAAACCAGCGGCGCACAGCGCCCAAGATAATCAGAAACGCCATGAATGTCAGATTATTCGCTGACACTCATGGCGTTTCGTATGCGTCCTTCTTTAATTCTTCTTTTAGGCAGCGGATCATTGCCGTGATGATTTTCAGTTCACGGTGCGTACAGCCGGAAAGCATCGCGTCGATCTCGCGAAGATAAACATCTGTCGAGGCAGACAGACTGTCGCAGAGCAGGGTATCGACACTCACGCCGAGTGCGTTTGCGATGTTGACGATGGTCGGCAGACTCAGCTTTGTTGCGCCGCGTTCAATGTGCGAGATATTGGATGGCTCTTGCTCCGACATTTCAGCCAAAACCTGCTGAGTCAGCCCCTGCTCCTTCCGATACCGCCGGACGCGAACCCCAATCGCAGTATAATCCAGTTCCAGTCCTATTTCCTCCTTTTTGAAAAAATTTTCTGAAGATTATTGTATATCCGATTAGGATATGGTAGAATGTTTTATGTATCCGAATAGGATATATAATAACATTTTATAAAAAAGAAAAGGAGAGTTAGCGGTGAAACGGAAAATTTTGAGCCTTCTGTTGGTTGTATATCTGTCAGTTTCTATACTTACAGGTCTTTCTGTGTCGAGTTCTGCGTTATCGGCCTCTGAAATCACGGAAAAAATGAATCAATTGAAGAACTCATATCCGTCAAATACTTATTGGAATCACAAAGCTGGTGATAGTTACGACGGATATTATGTCACGAACACACGTTGCGGAGTAAATGGTTATACCTGCAATGAACTTTACGGTGGCAAACAGTGCTATGCGTTTGCGCGACATATTGCTTATTTGTTGTTCGGTAGTTATCCGCAAAATGTTTCCATGTTTTCAGATGGGTATGTAGACAGCAACGGCTGGACATGCGTAAGAGATCCGAGCAAAGTTACGCTTGAACCGGGAGATTATGTCCGCGGAGATGGACATTCCGGAATTGTATGGTATGTCAGTGGCGAAAATGTGTACGTTGCACAGTGCTTTGGCGGAGAAAAGTCTGGGTGCAAATTAAATTGGGGGACTTTTTGGGGCGATTCTGAAAGCAAAACATTGAGCGAAATTCTCTCCAAGAGCTTTGAGGGCGTTTGGAAACATCCAGGGAGCACTTCGAAGGTGACGGTTAACAAAACCGTAAAATGTCTTACTCGCATTACGATCAAAGCCAGCGCGCCACTCTACAGGAGCGCTACAACCAACGCAGTGACAGACCCAACATGGGATAAGTTCAAAGACGAAACGTCTATCTGGGCGAAAGGCTATGTGGATCTTTCAAACGGCGAACGGCGCTATTACTTTAACGCAGTAAGCGGAGGAGATAACGAAACTCACACATATTATGTGCCGACAACGTCTTTGAACAGCATTGTTCCAGACCATACCTATGGTGAGGCTGCTACGGAACATCCGCATATTCAAAGCTGTGAGTGCGGCGCAACGAAGGAATCAACGAGTAAGAACGCAAAATGTTATACATGCTATCCGGCAAAGGTCGTTTATTATACGGATTACCCGGCCAAAATTGTAAGCAATGACATTAACGCGGATACATTAGGCGACTATGTATACAACATCAATCAAGGAACTTATCCAGAATTTTTATTAAATATACCAAAACTGGAACCGGTAAGTGATACTATAACTTTCCTTGGCTGGTCACAGAACGAAGCAGCAACACGGATCGATTTTTATGCTGGTATGAATTATTATGATATGTCAGTGTTTGCACCAGGAAAAACGCTGCACCTCTATGCAGTATGGGAAAAGAATGATACACACAATCACATCTTTGCTGCCCCGCGCAAAGCGCATCCGCATTGGCAGATGTGCGAGTGCGGCATCGGAGAAACTTATTATGACAGCAGCTGCCAGCTTTGTACAAACCCTGATGCAGTTTCCGTCGTAAAAAGTGTAATATGCTATTCAAAAATAACGATGCTCCCGTATGAAAGCCTGTACACGACACCGGTTCCCGATGGAAATTCATATTCATTCGGAAATCAGGAGATGGAAATTTACGCGGATGGTTATGTCATTCTTTCGACTGGAGAAAAGCGTTATTTCTATAACGGCGATCCAAAGTACTACATCTCGGAATTCTCATTGAGCGATGTGCAGGTCAACCATCTGTTTAACGAGACGGATTCAACTGAGGTTCATCCGCACTATCTCGAATGTGAATGTGGTGCGACAACAACAATAGACGACAACAACTGCTACGCTTGCTACCCTGCATACATTTACTACTATCCCAATTTTGACGATCGACTCCCATATGTGCAGAAGATAGATACAAGTGTTGGGCGTTGGCCAAGTGCGGTGATTCTTCGAAACGCTTACAATATCGAACGGGAAGGGTATACGCTTCTCGGATGGTCAGGCGTAAAAGATGAAACAGAAGCATATTACACAAATGAAGAAGGACCAATTAGGATTTGGCCCGGCTTTGAAATGAAGCTCTATGCCATCTGGAAAGAAAATGCGCACACGCACACGATGGAGCACCATACGCGGAAGGATGCAACGTGCCTGAATACCGGAACAGTGGAATACTGGCTCTGCACAGACTGCGGCAAGTATTATCTTGACGCGAACGCCGCAAATGAAACAACTGCGGAAAAGACGATTTTGCCTGCGCTTGGACACAATTATGTAAATGGAACCTGTACCCGCTGCTCCGCGAAGGACCCGAATGCAGCTGAACCCGACCCGAATGCGGCGGTCGTTTCAGTCGTTCCAGTGCGCGGAAAAGCGGGCCAGACGGTCGAGATCGCGGTTACACTGGAGAATAATCCCGGTTTTGCTGATCTTGGCATTGAGATCAGCTACGATACCGGCGTAATGCAGTTGACGAATGTAACACCCAACAACGCTGTTGGCGGCAACTTCACGACCTCACAGCAGCTTACCGATCTGCCGTATATGTTCGAATGGGTCGAAGGAACTGAAAACAACACCTTTACCGGTACGCTTGTGACGCTGACGTTCCAGATCAAGGACTCTGCAGAACTGGGCAGCTATCCTGTCACGGTCAGCTATTATAAGGGGAAGTTCGGAAATAACATAGACGGGGTGGATGTCAATTATGATCAAGATGACAACCGTGTGCCGATTATCTATGTCAACGGAAGCGTTACGGTATATTCCTATACGCCGGGGGATCTGAACGACGACGGCAGGATCAACTCCAAGGATGTAATCTGTCTGCTGCGCTATATCGCGGGCTGGGAGTTGGATGGACTGGTAGAAGACGCACTTGACGTAAATGGCGATGGGAAAATCAATTCCAAGGACGCTGTACACCTGCTGCGCTACATTGCGGGGTGGGACGTGACATTGCATTGAGGAGGCGGCCATGACAAGAAAGATAACAGCCTGTCTTTTGGCTGTACTGGTGTTGCTCACGATGACATCCGGTACGATGGCTAAGGAAAGCCCCAATGTTTCTGTGCAGTCTGTTTCGGCTGGGCCGGGTGATACGGTTGCAGTTGCTGTCAAATTATCCGACAATACTGGCTTTATAGACATCAGCCTCGAGATCGAGTATGACGCAGCGGCGCTCCAGTTGGTGAAGGTTGAACAAAATACTGCGGTGGGCGGCAATTTTACAACTTCAGAGCATCTTTTCCAGCAGCCATATGTGCTCAACTGGGTTGCTACGAGCAACAACACCTTTAACGGAACGCTTGCCGTTTTGTACTTCCAGATCAGCGTTGAAGCAGTAGGGGAATACCCGATCACGATTAGTTACTACAAAGGCATGAACGGGGATTATATTGACGGAGATGACGTCAATTACAATCAGGATTTTGAACCGCTGCACCTGACGTATTCAGCAGGGAAAATTACGGTAGAGGAGCCGGAAACGCAGATCACCGTCACACTCGGCGGGAAAACGGAAGTTCTATCCGCAAAGCACGCGCTCACCGGGCAGATCTGTGTGGCAGGCTATCGGGAAAACGGTCAGCTTTGCTCCGTGAAGTTCTATCCTGCGGCAGAAAAAATCACAGCCTCGGTTGACCCCGGTGCAATCCGCGCAAAGGTATTCTGGCTGGATAGCAGCCGCCCGGTCTGCGCTGCAAAAACCATTATGATGTAAAGGGGACGCGTCAGGCTGACACATCCCCCCACATACAGACCAGAAGAAAAGCAGGCGCCCCGTTTTCACGGAGCGCCTGCTCTCTTTGTATAAAGAAAACCACCGGCAATGCCGGTGGTTCCAAAAAGCTTTAGCTATGCCCAGAAAAAATATCCGAGCGAAGCGAGGAACAAGTCTGGAAAGCGGGCGATAAGGTGTGATTCAAAAAGACGGATAACCAGGGAGAAACGAAAAGCAAAATGCGCCAAGCCGCTATTTCAATAGCAGTAGGGCGCATCATGCAGTAGAAAGAAGATTCGATGAACCTATAGGTTCGGCTGGTAATAGGCCCCAAGGGGGCCTGTGCAAACCACCGGCACGGCCGGTGGTTATGATT
>URAZ01000055.1 GCA_900545925.1 uncultured Eubacteriales bacterium
TTCCGCAGTCTGTACACAAAGCTGCGGAAGCAGAAAAATAAAGCGACAGGAAAGCCGCTCTCCGAAGCGACGGTCGAAGGTGTCCACAGCTGCCTGTGCGGTATCCTCTCCGACGCGATGGAGGGCGGCTATATTGATCACAATCCCGCGTGGCGCACCTACAAATACACAGGACAGAAGAAGGAGAAGAAGATTGCGGACAATGAAATGGTGAAAAAGCTGATTCAGGCGCTGGAAACCGTGAGCATCCTGTACGAAACCTACTTCAAGCTCATCATTGCGACCGGGATGCGGCGCGGTGAGTGCTGTGCGCTCAAGTGGGAGGACATCAACTACGCCGAGCGCAGCGTCCACGTCTGCCGGAACGCAGTCAAAACGACCGGCGATGAGATCATCGTGAAAGCGCCGAAAACCACGGCGGGCAACCGCTACGTCTATTTCTCGGCAGAGATGGAAAGCCTTCTGCGCGAATACGAAGCCTTCTGCGCATCGGAAACAGAGCGTTACGACCGGCGCGAGCAGACCAAAGATGACTATGTGTTCCGCAGAAAGGGCATGAAACTGCCGATGACACCATCGACCTTCACATGGCGCTTCAAGAAAATCCTGAAAGCAAACGATCTGCCTACTGACCTAAACGTCCACAGCCTGCGCCACACGGCAGCAAGCCTGTTCATCGCCAGCGGCACGGATGTCGGTACGGTTGCGGGGCTTCTCGGACACAGTCAACCATCGACCACGCTGGATATCTACACCCACGCGTTCGATAAGAACAAGAAAGCCGCCAGCCAGATCATGCAAAGCAGCTTGGAGATCTGAGCTATCTCCCGAAAAGCTCTGTCCGGTTGCGCTACGCTGTAAAAACAGATAATTTGAACAATTTTATATAAAAATGCCGTGAAATCATACGCTTTCACGACATTTTGGTACGTCCGACACGATTCGAACGTGCGACCTACAGAGTCGGAGTTTTCAGGCATTAACGGATAAAATGCTGTGTTTTCAAGGGTTGTACGGTTTTTAACGAGAACAGCCAGCTTCTCTGAACTTTACGAAAACCATTGAAAACACTGGGAAAATTAGCTTTTTCGGTTTTGCGGATGGTAGTAGTCAAACAGTAGTCAGATGCAAATTATGGTTTTGGCTGAGTGATTCGCTTTTGCTGCAATTCTGCGCGGAGGAGGATACCGAGGGTCAGGCAGAAGTCCGGATCCTTGAGGTCGCAGCCGAGCATCTGTGTGATGTGGGCGAGGCGGTCCAGCAGCGTCGAGCGGTGCAGATACAGCGCCGCCGCCGTTTTGGTGACGGAAAGGTTGTTGTCGAGATAGACGCGCAGCGTCTCCAAATACGAGACCTGCGAGCTTTCGTCGTGCGCTTTCAGCTTCTTCAGCCCGTCCGGGTAATAGATCCACGAAGGTCTGCCTGCCAGCGCACCGGCGAGAAGCTGCGGCAGCAGATAGTCCTGAAAGTAAAAGACCGTGGCGTTCCCGTCCTGCAAAAGTCCGTTCTGCAGCGCGCTGGATGCCTGAAACCACGCCTGATTGGCCTCGTACAGATTGGAAAACGCGCCGGACACGCCGCAGATCAGGCCAAGTTTGTCCAAAAGCGGCAGCAGCTGCGCCGTCGTCTCGCGCTCGGCCTGCGCGGCGGGCAGAAACGCGGCGACGGTGCTCTCAAACTCGAATGCCATCGCGCCGGGGTGCCGTTCCTCTAGTGCGGCGGACAGATACGCACCGGGCAGGGGCGCCGCGCCATGCTTCGGCTGGAGGCGAACGCAGACCCAGTCCGTTTTTCCGTTTTCCTGACTGAGCGCCCGCCGCAGCTCAAAATCGACCGGCTGCCCGGCAATGACGCTGCGCAGTGCGCGGCGGACGGCAGAGCGGGTGCTGGCGAGCACCGGGTTTTGCTGGATCGCCTGCCGCAGGAGCTTGACCAGAAAGACCGCAAGAGAACGATCAGAGTCCCGGAGCGGGCGGAAGGCTTCAAAGATCGTCAGACAGCCGAGGTATTCCTCCTGATCGAACACATTGACCGACAGCGTCCGTGTGTCCTGCAGTTCCAGCAGCAGCGGCTCATGCACATGGGTGGAAAGGTCGTGCAGGGACAGAAACGTCGCCATTTTCTCCGCATCAAACGTCTCGGTATCCAGCCGGATACCGAGATTTTTTTGGAAATATCCCTCGTCTGTCACAGCAAGATACCGGAAGTCCGAACCGATCAGCAGCATGGGGTTTGAAAAAATGCTGCGGCTGATCTCCAGCATCTGCGGCAGATTTGCGCCGTGGCGGAGGATGTGCCAGAGGCGCTCTTCCCATGCTTCGTATCGGTCAAAAATATGCTGCACCAGATTGAAGACCCGGAAAATGTCCGTGTCTGCCTCGACCACGATCACGCTGCACCGGTCATAGAACGCCGTCAGGTTCCAGTGCTGCCCGAGGCAGACGAGACATACGTTTTCGCGCAGCGACGGCCGCGCGGGCAGATGGTCGGCGGAGCAGACGTAGACGCGGTTTTTCTCGAACGTCTGCGTCCGGTCGAGATAAAACTCCGGACGGCTCAGCGTCAGCTCCAGACTGCCCGCGCCGTGCAGCTCGACGGTCTTCAGTTCCTCTTTCAGCCTCCAATAGAGAATGTCCGCGCACAGCTTCATGGGATCTTCCTCCAATTTCTTTTCTGCTTTTTATTATAATCCGACGGAAAGCGGCTGTCAACGAAACACCCGTACAATTTGTATGGGTGCTTTACTATTTGCCGCTTAAATAGTGGTATTGCACAAAATCTGCACATACAAATTGTATGATTTGCTTCCGTACAAACTGTACGGCACAAAGCGGCAAAAACCGCGCAATTTGCAGCATTTCCGCGGCATGGGGTATTTTCTATAATAAGGGTAACGCAGAAAAAGAACTAGGAGGAATACCATGCTAAAGGAAAAACTGGAGCAGCGGAAATGCTTCCCGACCGCGTGGGGCAAGCTCATCACGGAGGAAGAAGCCTACCGGCAGCTCAACCGCCAGATCGCGGCCATGACCGCGAATCTGTTTCAGGTCATGCGCATCTTCGAGCCGAGCTGGGAAAAGCGCACCGAGGCCATCTGCGACATCGCCAACATGATGAACATGGCAGTTGCGGGCACGCCGGAGGAACAGAAGGACTATGTGAACACATCACTCTATGAGGCGTTCAACATCCCGGAGCTGTGCGAAAAGTCGAGCTGGCTCGGCGGCATCACCGGCGACTCCGGCGACGAGTGGGAGAACATGGCGGGCCGCGTCGTGCAGTTCACACGCAACCGTGTGGAAAAAGAACTCGACACCTGCCCGTGGGACATTGTCGGTAGCGAGCTGTGCAACATGACGACCAGTATGTTCACGGCAAACTTTGACTTGGCTTCGTCTAAGGGCACGGAGAACGAGGTCGCACTCAACATGTGTCAGGCGCGCGGCTGCGGCAACAAGCACTGCCGTGTGGTAGCAGAGCGCCGCGATGTGTATAACCTCCCAAAGCAGGGGTGGCTCGATCATATGCAGCAGCCTGTCGATCCCATCCACGACACGCCGCGTGAGCGCATGGTGAAGGAAGGCCAATGCCTGCGCAACGGCCAGTACACGCAGAACTTCGGCGAAGAAACGTCGCTCGAAAAAGCCTATCACTGGGTCGCGCAGATGGGCTGGGTCTGGTCGATCCAGTTCCCAATGATGGCCATCAAGGATATGGCCCCCGACGAGGATGAGTTCCTGCGCGTGTTCCGCATCGTCTTTGCCACGGCCGGCAAGAATCAGTTCATCGACCCCTTTGCCAAGGAGGGGCTGCGCAGCTATCTCGGCGTGCCGCATGAGATGGATGAGAATGACGGCAGAATTCTGGGCGGCTACATCCGCTATATGCTCGATGTGCAGCAGGTGCCGTATGAGATGGTGCGCTGGACGAAGGACGAGACGTGGATCAAGGTCAAGAGCGAGGACTTCACAGCCCGCTATGAGATGGCGCCGCTCGACGAGCTGGTCGATGCCTACGAGGCGCAGTGGAACGGCGCGGCGAAAACGCTCGTCAGCCCCGAATGGTCCTGCGTCATCGAGGACCGCGATGAGGAAGACATGTACATCAAGGTCATCCGCAAGGAAGACCTGCGGATGCTGTAAGGAGGTGCCGAACGATGTTATTCAGAGAAGATAAAGTCGCACGCGCCGACGCCGAGGCCATCCGCAAGGGCGTAGGCTTCTACCGCTGGACGCACGATCTCGTGGAGATCACCGGCAAGGACGCGCTGGAGGTCCTGCAAAAAATCTATATCAGCGACATTTCCAAGGTCGCGGTCGGGCGCTCGAAATACACCGCTTCGCTGGACGAAAACGGTGAAGTCATCGACGACGTGATCGTCATGCACATGGCGGACGGCCTGTACTGGGTCTCCGACCTCTACGGTCCGCGCCTGCTGCCGTGGATCGAGCAGCACAAGGGCGGGGCGGACATTCACGCGAAGATCATCACCTATGACTGGGATATGTACGCCGTGCAGGGCCCGGACAGCCTCAAGGCGATGAACGCCATGCTGGACGCGCCGGTTGACGATCTCAAGCGCTTCGGCATCTGCGAACGCAAGCTCGGCGGCATTCCCGTCTACATCCACCGCTCCGGCTTCACCGGCGAAAACGGCTATGAAATTTACTCCGCATTTGACAAGAGCGCAGAAATCCATGATCTGGCACTGAAGGCAGTCGAGGCCATCGGGGGGCGCGAGCTTCAGACGCTCGAGGTCTACGTCCGCTCCATCCCGATGGAAAAGGGCTTCGCGCTCAAGCAGGATTTCAAGCACCTGAGCCCGTATGAGTGCGGCCTTGGCTGGGCCGTCGCCGCCGACAAGGACTTTATCGGCAAGGAAGCGGCACTCGCGCGCAAGGAGCACCCGAAATACCGTATGGTCGGTCTGGAATTCTCCCGCGAATCGACCGAGGACATCTCCATCTGGGAGCGGGTATACTGGTACGGCGTTGAGGTCGGCCGCTGCGCGCAGACCATCTACGGCTACACCGTGGACAGAAACATTGGCTTCGCCACCGTCCGCGCGGACGTGCCAGACGGTGCGGAGCTGACCGTCGGCTGCAACGATTCGCCCGCTGTTGTCGTAAACAAGGTTTTCTGCTGAGGAGGACATTATGGGAAGATTAGATGGTAAAGTCTGCATCGTGACCGGCGCTTCCGCCGGGATCGGGCGCGCCACGGCGGAGCTGTTTTGCCGCGAGGGCGCGAAGGTCGTGGCGGTCGCCCGCCGCGAGGAGCGGCTCAAGGAGCTGGCGGAGGAATGCAAAGACTTGCCCGGCGAACTTGTCTGGTACGCGGGCGACGTCGGCGACCCGGAAACAGCTGTAGGCATGGTCAAAAAGGCAGTCGAGACGTTTGGAAAGCTGGACGTTGCCGTCAACGACGCCGGTATCATGGACGACAACACCGCCATTGCCGATCTGTCGGATGAAATGCTCCATGAGACGTTCCGCATCAACACCTTTGGCCTCATGTACGGAATGCGTGAGGAATGCCGGCAGTATCTCGCGCAAAATGGCGGTGGCGTGATTGTCAACATCTGCTCCGTCGGCGCGACACACCAGACCTCCGGCGCGGCCTACTGCGCGAGCAAGGGCGCGGTGCTGGCGGCGACGAAGAACACGGCGTTCATGTACATGGAGGAGGGCATCCGCTGCAACGCGGTCTCTCCCGGCGGCGTCGTGACCGATATCCCACTGGTCATGCCGCCCTCCGACGAGTTTGGCTTTGGCCGGACCAGCAAGCTTCTGGACTTCTCCGGCGAGCTGGCCATGCCGGAGGACTTGGCAGACGCGATTTTATTCCTTGCCAGCGATCAGTCCCGCTACGTCAACGGCGAAGAGCTCAAATGCGACGGCGGCTGGACGTGCTTCTGAGAGAATACAAATGAAAACACAGCACAGGCGGCTCATACAGAGCCGCCTGTGCCGTATCCAAATCAGGGAGTCACACATGAAGAAAACAATTACGGTCGTGACAGGCGGCCACGGTGGCATGGGAAAGGCAATCTGCAAGGAACTCGGAAAAACGTCCGTGATCGTGCTGGCGGGACGTAACCTTCCAAAGATGGAAGCGGCAAAAGCGGAGCTGGACGAGCTTGGCGTGGAGAGCTGTCTCTGCAAATAGACATCGCGGACCGCGCACAGGTGCAGGTATTGGCAGACTATGCTGCATCGCTCGGTGACGTGTTGCAGGTCATACACACCTCCGGCGTATCGCCAAGCGATACGGCAACAGAAAACATCATTAAAATCAACGCAGTCGGCACGGTCAATATGGTTGAGGCGTTCTATCCGGCTCTGGCCGAGGGCGGCGCGATGATCAATTTCTCCTCTGTCGCCGCCTACACCATGCCGCAGACGGACGAATGGACGCAGGCGTTTGAAGCGTGGGATGCGCCGGATTTTTATGACCGTATGCTGGCGCTTGCAGGGGAAGCCGGAGGTGATGAGGAGGAATTTTTCCGTGCAGGTCTGGCCTATGCAATGTCCAAGCGTTTTGTGATCTACTTCACGCAGAAAAATGTCTCCCGATTTGCGGAAAAGCACTGCCGCATCCTGTCGATCTCGCCCGGCTGCTATCTCACGCCCATGCACCAGAAGCTTATCGACAATCAGCCGGAGACGGCGGAAAACCAGCTCGAGCTGATCCCCGCCGGGCGCTGGGGTCATCCGTATGAGATGGGCGCGCTGACGGTGTTCCTCTGCTCGTTCGGGGCCGGGTACATCAACGGTGTGGACATTCTCGCCGACGGCGGCTAGAACGCCGGAATCTTCGTCCCGCAGATTTGACAGGCACATAAAACGGGCGGCGCTCCAATCGGAGCGCCGCCCGTTTTGAAGGGATGAAGCGGGCAAAATCAGTCGAGTGCTGCGTCCAGCGCATCTGTTTCCCAGACGCTGCTCATGCCGTAGTCAAAATAAATGATCTGACCACTCATATAAGAGAAGATCTGACTGCCGATGGCGACCAGAGGATAGCCCATTTCCTCTGCGGTTGCCCAGCGACCGTTCCAGCTGTCCAGAAAAATCGCCTCAATGACGGCCTTTCCCTCGGCTGCGTCGCCATTCGGCGAGGTGTTCCGGTTAAAATCATCGGTCAATCCGGTGATCGTATTGCCGGGATTGATGGCATTCAGGCGAATTTTGCGGTCGATGTATTCCGGCGCGTGGACTTTCATTTTGACATATGTACACAGGCACTGCTTGGAGAAGACATAGCCGTTCTGAATGACATCGGGGTGCGCGGCATACCAGTCGAGCGCGGCTTCATAGCTCGGGGCGTTTACGACCGCTGCGCAGTCTGCAAAGGCATCCTGCCAGCCAAAGCCGCCAGTCGAAGCGATGATATTGACAGAGCCGTTGTCCGCAATTTTTGGCAGCGTCTTTTCTAACAGATATTTGTGCCCGAGGAAATTGACCTTCTGCACCTCCAGCGCATTGGAGGCATCAGCTTTCAGCGCGATGCCGTGGCAGAGGAACATGGCGTCGATCGTTTCCGGCAGCGCGTCTGCAAGCGCATCCAGATCTGCTTTGACGCCGAAGTCGGCGTACAGCTCGCCTGTGACCGGAAAATCCAGCTTACTGTGCCGTCCGTTGCGGCGGCAGACCGTATAAACGTTTGCCCCGAGCTCCTGCAGCAGCTGTGCCGCAGCCAGTCCCATGCCGGAGTATGCTCCGGAAACGACGACCGTTTTCCCCTCATATCCGAACAAGTTTTTCAGATCCATATTGTTTTCCTTTCATGCAGCATACAAAAAGGAGCCTGCGGTCAGGCTCCTTTTTGGCTTGGGTAATTACTCGATCGCCTGAAGCTCCTTGTCCAGCTCCTCCAGATGGGGCTGCAGGAACGCCGACTGCGGGAAGCTGGCGAGCTTGCGAAGCGTCAGACCGCCGACGAGCTTCATCTGCGGATTCTTGGAGGCATCGGGGCTGTACTTGTCCAGAACAGCTGCTGCCGCCGGATTCTTCAGAATGTCCTTTACCTTGCTGTCGAGAGAAAATGCCATGAGAGTAACCTCCTCTTTCTTTGATTCTCTGCTATTATTTTAGAGAATCCTGCGAAAAAAGGAAATCCTGCAAACTGGCGGATATCCCACGCCGTCATCCGTTTGAATTGCGGGGCAGGCTTATTCCCTCCGCAGCGGATATTTCCGATATAGCCGCTGCATACCTGTCGTAATGGAGGATGCATATGATCGCTCATAAACACATCACGAAAATCATCGCTGTGGTCATGGCGGTCGCTGTTTGTCTATGCCTTTGCGCAGTCGCATTTTCCCGGCAGATCAAAGCGGCTGCCGGAGATACCGGCATTTCCATGGAATACGAAACGGCGCTCTTTGACACGGACAGCGTCATCAGCGTCAACATCCTGATGGATGACGCAGACTGGAACGCCATGCTGGAAAACTCCACGGCTGAGGAATACTACCAATGCGATGTAGAGATCAATGGTACGACCTTTTATCGTGTGGGTATCCGTCCCAAGGGAAACACCAGCCTGACATCCATTGCCAGCGACCCTACCACCGACCGCTACAGCTTCAAGCTGGAATTTGACCATTATGTGGACGGGCAGAGCTGCTTCGGTTTGGACAAGCTGATCCTGAACAATAACTACGCCGATGCCACCAATATGAAAGAGGCGCTGATCTACGATATGTACCAGTATCTCGGTGCAGACGCATCCCTCTACAATTATGCCAAAATCTCCGTCAACGGCGAGTATTGGGGTGTTTATCTCGCACTGGAAGCGGTGGAGGATAGCTTCATGCTCCGTAACTACGGTGCGCAAAGCGGAAAACTCTATAAGCCGGACAGCATGAACATAGGCGACGGAAAAGATTTTGGCGACTTCAATGCTGATGATATGGATTTTGGAAATATGACCCCGCCAGATACACAGGGAAATGCCAATCAGGCAAATTCCTCCGCTCCAAGCCAGACACCCGATACCGTTGGCCGACCTCAGAACCGTGATTCGAGCGGTGAAACCTCGGCAGAGCCTTCAACCGATTCCGGGGAACGCCCGTCGATGGATTTCAATTTTGCAGGCGGCCGGGGCGGCTTCTCCATGAGCGGAGGCGGCGTGGATCTCAACTACACGGATGATGAACTGAACAGCTACGAGACCATCTGGGATGGCGAGGTCACAAAAACCACAAAGGCTGACCACCAGCGCGTGGTCACTGCGCTCAAAAATATCTCGGAGGGCAATGATCTCGAAACCTATATGGACATTGATAATCTGCTCCGCTATATGGCCGTTCATGTATTTTCTGTCAATGAGGACAGCCTGTCCGGCATGATGGCGCACAACTACTATCTCTATGAATCCGGAGGGAAACTGAATCTGATCCCATGGGACTATAATCTGGCGCTTGGCGGCATGGGCGGCAGCAGTGACACCACCAGTGTTGTCAACGACGCCATCGACAATGCGTTCTCTGGTACAAACTTCTTCGATACGCTGATGGAGGATGAGACATACCACAGTCAGTATTACACCTATTTGCAACAGCTCGTGAGTGAGTATATTGATGGCGGCGGATTTGACGCTTTCTATGAGCGGGTCCGCGGTCAGATCAACGAGCTTGTGGAGACAGACCCCACTGCGTTCTATTCCTACGACGAATATTTGACGGCGGTCGATACCCTCTATCAGGTGGTGAAGCTGCGGGGGCAGTCCATTCAGGGACAGCTTGACGGGACGATCCCCTCCATCGAAGCGGAGCAGCGCAGCAGCGACGCGCTGGTGGATGCCTCCACGCTGGATATCAGCGTGATGGGCAGCATGAACACCGGCGGTGGCGGCGGTGGGTTTGGCTTCAACGCACCGACGGCTTCTGAAAACACCTCAGATACGCCGGATGCGGCACAGGATACTTCCGAAACGCAGACTGCGCCGGATGGGTTCGCCGAGCCTGGAAATACACCATCCTCTGATTTCGACCCATCCCAGTTCGACGGCGAAATGCCGGATGGATTTGACGCATCCCAGTTCGGTGACAAACCGCCAAGCGGATTCGATTCCTCCCAATTTGTCGGAGGAAGTCAGGATGCCTCTGGCAATACGCAGCAGACAGCCGAGGATACACAGAGTGGCGGAGATAGTAATTTCAGCGGCAGGTCATCTATGGGTAGCTTCCCCAGCAGCACTGGAAGCACATCCTCGGCAGCATCCATAAAGAATCTGATCCTGTACGGAGTATCTCTGCTGGTTTTCGCCGTAGCAATGCTTTTTGCAGTTTTGTATCACAGAAAGCCGAGAAAACGGTGATTCTGAAAGAATATCAAAAGGCAGCGAGGCAGGTTCGTTGTGACAGGCTTCGCTGTTCCATTTCCTTCAAGACTCTTTCAGCCACTGTATAAACTCGTCCATTGAGATTTTGCCATTCTCACATTTCTCCTTTTCCTGCTGCATTTTCCTGCTTCACGCAGAGAACGTTTCCTGCGAAATTTTGTCCGCGTGGATCTCGGCTACGGCAGTGATCTGCTGCGCGGCGCTGTGCAGTTTGGTCGTGCTGTGGAGCAGATGACGGATGGCACGCCACCGCGCGATGCCGCCGTTCTGCCAACTTACATCGACCACAAGCGCCGCAGGAAGTTGCAGCAAAAGAAATCCGCTCTCGGACACGCTGGGGACGATCACGAGGATTGAAATATGGAATAAAGCCGGTGGGGATATTGCAGCACATTCTCCAAGGTTTGTACGGTTCGGTTTGCCGGGAACATTGAGCTCAGAGAGATAGCACGCATCGGGCAACAGGCAAATGCCGCGTTTTTTCATCCTTCGATATTCCTACTTGCAGGATTGATTCGCAATTTTAAGACGCAAATTTGAAGAAAGGCTCCGGCGTTTTTGGCGCCGGAGCCTTTTTGTATCAAGAAAACAACCAGCTCAGTGCCGGTGGTTATGATTGAGCCTTACTTTGCAAGCACAACGGAAATTTTGATCTCCTTTTCCGCCTCGCTCAGATCAAGCGCACCGCCGTCTGCGATGCTCACACGCAGCTCATACAGTGTGCCATCGGACAGGGTATCCACGGCAGCGCCTGTCTCATCCGTGATCGACCACAGCTCATTGCCGACCTCCGCCAGCTTTCCGTCTGCACCGTAGCCATAGAGCTTCAGCTCAGCGGCGCTTCCGGAAAGATTGTTCATCCGGAATGCGACCGTCGTGTTGGGATGAACATTTTCGACCGTCGCAGTATTGCGCCAGCTGGCGACCGTGCCGTCACCGCCGTCCTGCTCAAACTGTTCCTGTGTCAGTACGTTCCGCGCGGCCTTATCGAGATCGACCTGCCGGTACGGCATTTCGGGTAGATAGACGAAGCGATCCTGCAATCTGAGCAGCTCCAGATAGCCCGTCGGGCAGTAGAGGGCGTTGCCGCTGTTTCCGGCGTACATTCCGATGGCCATATTGTTGTAGCCAAACCTGTTGGAAACATCCATCGTAAAGACGGTCTCGCCGGTCTCAAAGTCCAGAATGATGTACTGCCACATGCCGCTTTCCAGATCCTGCACATAGCCGTAGACATAGCCCGTCGCGGTGGAGAGCTTCATGATCGACGTGTCGCTCAGATCGTTCCGGCACCAGATGCTCTTCATCTCGTAACCGTCAGCGGTCTTCACGGTGTCCACGCGCTCGACGCCCGGCGCGATCATGACATTGCCCTTCATGAGCCAGTTCTGGTCGTAAATATTCGCGTAGCTCTGGATCGAAGAGTCGTTGTTGGGGTCGGCAAGGCCTGCGTTGCCTGCGCCGAACCAGTTGCACACGATGGTGCTGACAGTGCCCTCGCTGTCGTCATAGACGATGGCAGAGTTTTCAACCGCCACCTGATAACCCCCGGGCAGATCGTCCAGCACCGGCAGACTTGCAACGATCTCACCGGTCTTCATATCCAGAGCCAGCAGCTTGACGGGGTCAGCATTGTCGGTGAACATCACAAGCTCCGGCGTCAGCGACGGAGAGCAGCCGCCGCCCCATGCAAGACCGCCGCCGGTGGTCTTGTCGCCCTCGCCGCTGACTTTTGCGCCGACACTCTCATACGGCGTGCACCAGACGGCTTCGACACCATTATTCGCGCGCAGCAGATAGCAGTTCTGGTTCGTCAGGATGACCGCGCCGTCTTTGGAGGCGGCAATGCCGTTTTCTGCACCCTCACCGGGAGTGAGCTCGTAGACAAAGACTGCATCAGAGAGATCAGTCTGTTTGCCGCTTAGAATCGCATCGATGGCGGAACGTGCGATATATCCCAGTACGCCCTGCTGCTCACGCTCCGGGTAGATGCGGAAGCCGCCGGTTGCAAACCAGAGGTTGCCGTCGTAGTCAAAGACCACGGAAAGAAGATTCTGCGTCAGCTCCTTGCCGAGCGCGGCCTCGGCTGCCGCCTTGATGTCGATGTCGAGCACCTTTTCAAACTCGGGGATGACATTGCCGTTTTCGTCCGTTGCGCGCAGCATCAGCACATGGTTGTTGCTGGTGGGGCAGACGATGCGGTTTTCCGAGTCCAAGAACGTATAGGAGCTCTGGATGACGTAACCGCCGCCGTCATGCTGCTTCGGGGAGAAATAGCCCAGCGTCGTGGTTTCCTTCGCGTTCAGGTCGCGGATGGCGATGCCGCCAAGCAGCGGCACGACCGCGTGGCCATAGCTGTCAAAGTAAATGGCAGGCGAAGCGTTCGCGTTGGTTTTCTCATAGGAAACGTTGATTTCCGGGTAGATGCCGAGCGGCAGAACTTCATCCGTGGAGTCGGTATTGTAGCCGTCGTGGTGGATGTTAGCGTCGCTCTTTGCCATATAGGGGTTTTCGTCGACACGCTTGGCGCGCAGCGTCTTGACCGGCAGTGCAGAGGACAATGCGTCGGACGCCGGGGTCTCCTCTGTGCCAGCGTCCTCCGGCATATCATCCTCCGGCGAGGCTTTCTCTGATGCGGCCGTTTCGGGCGTCTGCGTTTCAGAGACCGGGGAAGACTCGGCTGGCGTCTGTGTACAGGCTGCCATGCTCAGGCAGAGCGCAGCAGCCAGCAGCAGGAGCAGCGCAGAACGTAATACTTTTTCCATTTTCATCAAAATATCCTCCGTTTATTTATTTTTCATACAGTTTGTTGGGGTTTTATGCGAGCCAGGTGTAAAGTCCCAGTTGAAACGCTTCCTCAGAAACGGGCTTCAGCAGGAAATAATCGGCCCGCAGTCGGAAGGCGTGAAGCGAGAAATCAAGATCACTGCACCAGATCATCCGGCACACGGGACATAAGGAACGAAGGTGCTCCGCTGCATTCAGCCCTGCCACCCCGGAGAGTGCAATGACAGCATTGGTTGGAGCATCTTTCTGCGCCGCTTCAAAAAAGCGTTCCTGGTCGTCATATTGCACGACCTGAGGAAACAGCCCCTTCGATTCACAGAACCGGGTGATTTGCTCGGCATAGCGCTGCCGCTCCGCTTCCTGTTCTGCCAGTACGGCAATACGATACACAGACCGCCCTCCTTCCTGAATCCAATTTGACGCCTTGCTTACGCTCAGTATAAAAAGGTTCTGCCGGTCTTTCAAGCGCCGTGGCACGAAAGGGACGATTATGGCACGAATTCCGGGGTTGTGGCTTCTCCAACCTTGACGCTCTGTGATATAATCACTTTGGATTGGAATATGTGCAGGAAGAGGAAGGAGAATTCGCTGCATGAGAATTGCGATTGTGGACGATCTTGCCGCGGAACGTGCACTGCTGAAAGACCGGCTGGAGCAGCAGCTTCACCGGAGAAATGTGCAGGCAGATATTCTGGAATACGAAAGCAGCGAGAAATTTCTGGAAGCAGTAAGGAAAGCCCCCTTTACTGCCGCATTTCTGGATATCTATATGAATGGCATGACAGGCATGGAGGCGGCAAAAGAGCTGCGCAAAACCGATACGGATTGTCTGCTGGTTTTTACCACGACCTCCACCGATCATGCGCTGGAGGGATTTCAGGTCCGGGCGCTGCACTATCTGGTCAAGCCCTTCACCGAGGAGGACATCGATGCGCTGACGGACGAGCTGCTTGCCCGCGTACCGCAGCCGGAGAAATTTATGACACTGCGGGTAGACGGGAGCGAGTTCCGGCTGCGGTATTGGGATATTGTCTATGCCGAGCATTTTGCCCACATGATCTACGTCCATACGACGGTTCAAAAGACACTTGCCACACGCCAACCCTTCAAGTCGTTCATCTCCCCACTAAAGGATGACACACGCTTTTTTGTGTGCGGGCGCGGCGTGATCGTGAATCTGGAACACGCGAAGGATCTGGAAGGCGCCGCCTTCCGCATGGCGGACGGAAGCCGCGTGTTTGTCAGTCAGGACCTTCTGAAAAGCGCCCGGCAGGCGCTTATGGAGTTCTTGCTTCAAAGGGGGCGGATGGCATAATGGAGCTGCTGCGTCCAATTCTGGAGCTCGGCGTGGTGATTCCCGGCATGCTGCTTGCCTACTTCCCGGCAAAATCCAGCTTAAAGCAGCCGCTGTCAAAGCTTGTTTTGTGGCTTGTTCCGCTGCTTGCGCTGCTTTGCGCCGCCGGAGGCGTGGTGTGCTATGCGCGCCGCATGCCGACTGCGCCGATGCTTGCAGGCCTAACCTTGCTTGCAGTCGTGATCTACATAAAAACGCTCCGGATCTCGCTTTGGAAATCCGGAACGATTGCGTTGTCCGTCTGTGCGGTATTTGCCTGTATCAACAGCCTTTGCCGGGCGATCAACGCCGCAATGCTGATCGATTCGCCGCAGGCGCAGGCTGCGCCATGGTTCTGTCTGCGGTCTGCGATTTGCTATCATGCGATCTGCTGGCTGTTTGCTGCCATCGCCTATTATCCTGCGACGCATAGCGTGCGGAGGATGGTCGAGGATGAAAATTTCGCGCAGACCTGGTATGTGTTCTGGGTGCTGCCGCTGGTGTTCATTGCGCTGAATCTGTTTATGATCCCCAAGTATGCGGACACGCTCTATACCGGGCGTGTTTTGCAGGGGTATTTTGTGATCAGCATCGCACTTTTGTTTTTGATGCTTTTCTTCAACGCAATCTTCCTTCTGATGGCGATCAGCATCAACCGGAATGTGAGATTGCAGCAGGAGAACCAGCTGCTTTCCATGCAGCAGCAGCGCTACGAAAGCCTGAAAGCTGCCATTGAGGAAGCCCGGCAGGCGCGGCACGATCTGCGCCACCAGCTATGTCAGCTCGCCGCCCTTGCAGAAGAAGGGAATCTTGAAAAGATCAAAGCCTATCTTTCCAGCGCAGTTTCCAGAATCCCGAGTCTGGAGCTGCATTTCTGTGAAAACCGGGCGGCAGACGGCGTGGTCGGGTATTACTGCGCACTTGCGAAGCGGGAGCAGATCCCATTTTCCGTGCAGCTCGATCTGCCGGAATGTCTTCCAGTAGACGAGATCAATCTGTGCTTGGTCCTCTCGAATCTGCTGGAGAATGCGCTGGAAGCCAGCCTGCGTACTGCACCTGCCAGACGCAGAATCGAGCTGACCGCCTATCTGCATGGCAACAGTCTGGCACTGATTCAGGTTGAAAACACCTATGACGGAGTTATTCGGGAAAAAGACGGGGTATTTCTGTCCTCCAAGCGAAAAGGAGACGGTGTTGGTATCCAGTCCGTCCGCCATATCGCAGAAAAATCCGGTGGGGTGAGTACAGTCACCTATCAGGACGGTCTGTTCTGCGCAAAGGTCATGCTCCGCAGATAATTATGCCCTGCCTTTCCAAAACGGCACGGCCACAGATTTCAACAGTCTTGTCTCCAGCAAGCGCTGAACAAGCCGTATTTCTGTTTTTGCAAAGATATCTGACTTCATTGCGTCCCAACCCATCTGGTCGCCGCAGCCGTCAGCTGAAAATTCATAATCCGGTTACAGCTCCAGCAAGATTTCGTTACAACTTTCTGTCACACTGACAGCAGTTCGAAAAAGCGGAACATCCCTTGGGGAAAGGAAGTTTGACTTATGAAAAAAGTACTGGCGATCCTGCTGGCCATATCGGTGCTGGCGCTGAGTGCCTGCGCGGCCAAACAGACAGCTCCGGATACGCAGGACACTCCTGCCGCAGAAACGACCGGGCAGCCGGACGCTTCTGAACAGGCGGGAGAAGAACAGGCTTCGGAAGAGCAGCAGCCCGCACAGGAGGCAAAGCGCGTCGAGCCGATGCCAGAAAGCCTTGATCCGCAGGCGCTGACCGATGCGACTGTCGCGGTGAGCTTCGGCGCAGACGACATTTCCGAAACCGACGGCAAAACGGAACTCACGCTGACGGTCTATGATTACGACATCTATGACATGGTCGATATCGCGCAGCTTGCCGTTGGCGATACGATCGTTGTGGACGGCAAGGACATGGTCGTCACGTCCAGAGAGGACGAGAACGGCTTTGTCACCATCAACGGAGGTCTGGAGCAGGGTGGCGTCGATTTGACGAGCGACGATTCGGGCGTCTACTACGCCGTTGGTCTGGATGACACAAAATCGTATCACGAGCTCGGCAAGGTCACCGTGCCGGTTGCCGATGGCATTGTCCTGACGGACAATGCAGACCCCGAGCATCCGGATGAAACGTATGCCGCAGCGGACCTCACAGAGCTGGCTGCGTCTGAACCCGGCTTTACCGCCAACAACACGCTGGCGACCATCGAACACGGCGAGCTGACCGTCTTGGCCAGAAGCTATACGCCGTAACGCTTTCAGTCAGAAAATGCCCGGAGGTCTTCTGCCTCCGGGCATTTTCCTGCTTTGCGGCAGACAGCCCCAGCGCCCGTGCCGGACAAGCGGCTTGACCGCGTCGGAATTGCGGACTATAATAATGCAGAAATTCCGGAATGAAAGGGCAGGCTTTATGAAAGAAAACCGAAAACTTCTGAAAGAAGTCCTCAAGGATATTGAACATGATATGACGGACGAGGAAGTCCTGAATTTGCTGGCAGACAGCAAGATTTCCGAAAGTCCTGCAACGGAAAAATACACGCTCGGGCAACGCGCGGCGGACACGATTGCGAAATTCGCGGGCAGCTGGGCGTTTATCTTCGCGTTCACAGGCGTGCTGATCCTGTGGATGGTCGTCAATACGATTCTGGCAGCAAAAGCCTTTGACCCGTATCCGTTTATTCTTTTGAATTTGGTTCTCTCCTGCGTCGCGGCGATCCAGGCACCGCTCATCATGATGAGCCAGAACCGGCAGGAGGAAAAGGACCGCCGCCGCGCGGAAAATGATTACAAGGTCAATCTCAAAACCGAGATCATGATCGAGGATCTTTATGATAAGGTCAATGCCATTCTTGCAAAGCAGTCTGCGCTGGAGAAAAAACTGCAGGAGCAGGAAGAAACAAAATCGTAATCAGCCGAAACACGAAGTCCCGGTAAACCATCGTCCGATGGCTTGCCGGGACTTTTTCTGCGCAGAATTTACTTGTATTTTATGCGGTGTTGAAAGAAATACTCAAGTAGGAGATAAGCAAAAGCGATGTGTCACAGCCTGTTGAGTTTTTCCTCCAGTTCAGCCACGATGCGCTGTCGTTCTTCCTCGCTTTCTGCGCGTGCATACGGTTCCAGCGCGGCGTCCCGCTTTTGCTCCGCGTCGCGCGTCCATGCCTCAAACTCGGCCTTGGTCATGTCTTTTCGCATCGTGCGCGCGTAGTATTTCTTGTATGCCCGCTGCTGCACCTGCCAGACTTCATTGTTCGCAACTTTGTCTTTGAAGCTGCTGGCCGCGCCGATCTCCCGGCAGGTTTTGGTCGGGTCTTCCGGCGCAGGACCAGCGCAATAGGCAAAGGTCGCGCCCGGCGCCTGCAAAAACCAGCGCCCGCAGTTGGCGCAGCGCTTCGGAACAAAGCCGCGCTGTAAGCCCATCATGAACTCTGCATACACAAAATCCAGCAGCCGGTCAAAGTACATTTTTTCGACCACCTCTGCTTCGCGTCCAGTGCCGCGGATGCAGAACTGCGTGTTCACCTTCGGCGCGTCCACCTCCGGGCTTGCTCCAAGGCTGACGCCGCTGACGAACGGCTCCAACCCTTTTTTCTCGATCTGTTGTGCCAGAGAAGTTTTTCTCTGGCCCTTTTTCTTTTCAAACGGCTTGCCCGCAAAAATGCCGTCCAGGAACCACGCATAGCGCTCCTGAATCAATCGGATGGCGTCCAGCTGCTCCTGCATGAACCTCGGCAACGTATCGTCCTGCATCACATATTCGCGGAACGCTTCCTGCGCTTCTCCCACAAATAATTCGCTCACATCCATGCTTGCAAACAGCTGAACGTCATTCCAATACAGGCGGTAAAGCGGTAAAGACGCAAATCCATTCGCCACAGACTGAAACGCCCGCGCTGCCTGCTCTGCATCCTTTTCTGCAACGACCTTCCAATATTGATCCAATAATTCTTGAAACGGCGCAGCGTCAAGATTCAGAATTTCCGTCAGCACAGCGCCGTAGGGCTGCATCGTCGGATTGGATTCCACCCAATAGCCGGACGCGCCGAACTCCACCTTCGTATTGGTGCGCGGCCGATGAAAATCCAATAAATCTTTCCCCAAAACGCCCATGTGCGTGCGCCTCCTTTGTAGAGAATGTATTTTTGTTTGTGTAGTGTATGCGCTTAAATGATACATTACCTATTGTGGAATGTCAATGGCTGTGCTATCATCCGATTGTAGATTTGTAGAGAATGTATCTATAATAAATAATATCGAAAGGAAGTGAAAAAATGACTAAACTGGAAACTATCAACGCAGAAGATCTGCAAAATCGGACGTATGAACCAACGCCGTTTCTTGTCGACGAACTCATTCCGGAAGGCTTGCATATCCTCGCGGGCGCGCCGAAAATCGGCAAGTCTTGGCTGGCGTTGTGGCTCTGCTTATGCGTCGCGCAGGGACAAACGCTCTGGAATTTTACAACAACCCAAGGTGAAGTTCTGTACCTCAGCCTTGAAGATTCGTTCCAGCGTATCCAGACACGGCTCTTTGATCTGACCGAGGCCGCGCCACCAACGCTGCACTTTGCGATCATGGCTGACACGCTCAAGCACGGGTTGGAACAACAGATCGAGCAGTTCTTGACAGAGCATCCTGACACAAAACTCGTTGTGATTGACACTTTGCAGCGCGTTCGTAGCACAGGAAATGACAGCAATCTGTATGCAAACGACTATCAGAACATCGGACTTTTGAAACGGCTTGCAGACAGGCGGCACATCGCAATTTTGCTGATTCACCATCTACGCAAGCTCCACGATGACGATCCGATGAACATGATCTCTGGCTCGACGGGCTTAAGCGGCGCGGCAGATTCAACCTTCGTCCTGCAAAAAAGCTCTCGTCTTGCCAACATTGCCTCGCTGCATTGCAGCGGCCGTGACATTCCGGATCGCACATTAAAACTCGAATTTGGCGAGGAAGATCACGTCTGGAAACTGCTTGAGGACAGCAAATCTTGCAGCACGACTTCTAAGATTTCAACGCTTCAACTCGTACATCTTTTCTCTGAATTGCTCCGTGCCGATCCTACATACCTCGGCTCACCATCGGCACTGTCTGCAAAGATCGACCCTGCCGGCAGCCTTGGTATCACGCCAAAAAAGATCACCCGGCTGGTGCGGGAAAGCGTTGCGGCTCTAAGAGAAAACGGAATTCTGGCAGATACCTACCGCAGCAACGGAAAACGGCGGATTTCGCTCAGACGTGCCGATAGTGCCGATTTTCCGCCTGTGAAAATAATCGGCACGATCGACCCTGCGGGTGTGCCGAACGCCTGCACCGCACCGTGAGGTGCGTGTCGCCGCTGTGTGCGGCTTTCTGCCCCGACAGCGAGTGTGTGTGCGGCGCGGCAGAAAAAGCCCACGTTGCACCGACGTGCAAAGAACAAAATCGCAATCCAGCAAAGCGATTGCGATTTTGAGAGGAGGCGCAGCGGAATGGATGAGCTTTCGCGCTTTGCGCGGAAGCGAAGGATATGGAGCTTGTGCCGACGAAGGAGCCAGCATCGCATTTGGCTAGTCGCCGGTGTTCCGGCGCCCTGCCAAATGCTGTTTGCGGGCAGAAGCCCACACCCACTACTTCGTCACAAAGTCCGCTGCGCGTGTAACGCCCTGCGGGAGAGGGCATTCCACGCTCCGCTCCCTTGCTCCTCAGTTCCAAACAAAACCCGCTTCGCTGGGCTTTTGTTTGGTAGAGGGAAACGAAAGATACGGAGGAAAACATGCAAAAAATAAGCAATTCAGCATTCAAATCTCAGCACAAGATTTAGAGACAATCCGCCAAAAAGCGGTTCAGGCGCACATGACCCAGAGCGATTATGTGACCGCCTGCTGCCTTGGCAAGCGCATCGTCGTCATGGATGGTCTCAAAGAAGTCCTGCGGCAGCAGAAAGCCATCGGCAACAACCTGAACCAGCTCGCTGTGCTGGCGAACACGGGCAAGGTGCAGTTTGCCAATCTGGACGCAGC
>URAZ01000056.1 GCA_900545925.1 uncultured Eubacteriales bacterium
CGACCCGCAGCCGTCGGAGCCGGTGCCGCAGCCGGAAGAGCCGGAAACAGAAAATGAGCCGGATGAACCGGTGCAGGAACCGTCGCTTACCGAAAAAGAGTTGACCGCCTACCGCCGCGCCGAGCAAACCGAACGCAATGCGGCTGTGCGCGCCCGGCGCATCTATGCGCAACTGTCGAATCTCTGCGAGGACGCCCGTACCCGTTATATGGATTCCGGCGAGGAGATTGCCGCGCTGGCAGCCGACCTGTCCACCGGCCTTTCCCGGCTTCAGGACGCGTTCGCTGAGGTACAGGTGATCTTCGACGACGCACAGAACGCCTTCGACGATATGCAGCTGCCGGAGACAGCCGCGGAGGAGCCGGAAGAATAAACGGCTCCCCTGAAAGGGGAGCTGGCGCGCAGCGCCTAATGGGTTGCAGCAGGCAGGGGCGAAAAGCATAGACCGATGCACCCCCGTGTGCACCACCAAATTTCATTGTAGGGGCCGATGCGGGCATCGGCCCCTACAGGACTGCCGCAAATCCGTACTGCCCTATAAATCCGCAAAGTCTTTATGCACCCTGACTCTTCCCTCTCATGGGAAGATTTTTTTCACTTGGAGGTATCTATGAAACTGGTATCCTGGAATGTCAACGGTCTGCGGGCCTGTCTCGGCAAGGGCTTTCTTGACTACTGCACGCAGGAAAACGCCGATGTGATCTGCCTGCAGGAGACAAAGCTTCAGCCGGAGCAGGCGGTCTTTGAACTGCATGGCTATCACCGCTATTTTTATTCTGCCGAGAAAAAGGGCTATTCCGGCACGGCGATTCTGACAAAGCAGGCCCCGCTTTCTGTTCGGTATGGACTCGGACTCGACGAGCATGACCACGAGGGGCGGCTCATCACTGCGGAATACCCAGAATTTTATCTTGTCTGCTGCTATACGCCCAATTCTCAGGATGGATTGAAGCGCCTCGATTACCGCATGCAGTGGGAGGACGCGCTGCACGCATATCTGCTGCGGCTGGACGCGGAAAAGCCGGTTGTTTACTGCGGCGATCTGAACGTTGCACATGAAGAGATCGACATTAAAAACCCGAAAGCAAACCGGCAGAACGCAGGGTTTTCCGACGAGGAGCGCGCAAAGATGACGCGGCTTCTGTCCTCTGGCTTTGCCGACACGTTCCGCCGCCTGCACCCGGATCTGGCGGGCGTATACTCGTGGTGGAGTTACCGCTTCCATGCGCGCGAAAATAACGCAGGCTGGCGTATTGACTATTTTATTGTCTCCGAACGGCTGCTGCCGCGCGTGGTTTCATCGGAAATCCGCACGGACGTGCTCGGCAGCGACCACTGCCCGGTCGTGCTGGAACTGTCCGTATGACGCAGGAGGAATTTACCGCCCGCTATATGCCGCAGTTCAGTGAGCAGCAGAAGGCCGCTGTCATGGAGACGGAGGGGCCGGTTCTGCTGCTGGCCGTGCCCGGAAGCGGAAAGACGACAGTGCTGGTGACGCGGCTCGGCTATATGGCGCTGTGCTGCGGCATCGACCCGGCACGCATTCTGGCCGTGACCTACACCGTCGCTGCTACGCGGGAACTTCGCGCACGCTTTACCGCACGTTTCCCGGACCTTGCCGGGCGAACGCCGGAATTCCGCACGATCAACGGGCTGTCAGCTAAAATCATTGAGGCCTGCGGACGGCAGCGCGGCCCAGCCTTTGAACTGCTGGAGAACGCCGGAGAACTGGCCTCACTGGTCGGGCGCATCTATCAGGAACTGAACGGCGAATATCCCACTGACAGTACCATCCGCGAGGTGCGCACGGCGATCACCTATTGTAAGAATATGATGCTAAGCACGGACGAAATCGCCGCGCAGGACTTCAGCTTGCCGCACTTTGCCGAACTCTACGCGCGCTACTGTGCTGCGCTGCGCGAAGCGCGGCAGATGGATTACGACGATCAGATGGCTTACGCGCTGGCGATTCTCAGAAAGCGGCCCGAAATTCTGGCAGAATTTCAGGAACACTATCCCTATCTCTGCGTGGACGAATCGCAGGATACATCCCGCGTGCAGCATGCGATCATTGAACTGCTGGCGCAAAAGACCGGGAATCTCTTCATGGTCGGCGACGAGGACCAGAGCATCTATGGCTTCCGCGCGGCCTATCCGGAGGCGCTGCTGCGCTTTTCTGCGGTCTGGCCGGGCGCGAAGACGCTGCTGCTGGAGGACAATTACCGCTCTACGCCGGAAATTCTGCGGCTGGCAGGCATGTTTATTGAGGGAAACCGGGAGCGCTATTCCAAGACCATCCGCGCAACAAGGGCGAAGGGCCGCCGGGTGCATCTTGCGCACGCAGCCTCGCGGCAGGCGCAGTACCGGTATCTGCTGGCACTGGCTGGGGAGCAGGGCGCGCCGTTTTCCGTTTTGTACCGCAACAACGATAGCGCCCTTCCGCTGATCGACGCGCTGGAGCGCGCCGGACTTCCATACCACTGCCGCAGCTTTGACGACACGTTTTTTACCCACCGCATTGTCTGCGACGTGCAGGACATTCTGCGCTTCGCCGCAACGCCGGACGACGCCGAACGCTTTCTGCGCATTTATTATAAATTCGGTGCCCTGATCTCCAAGGAGGCGGCGCAGGCCGCCTGCATACAGAGCGGACGTACAAACACGCCGATTCTGGACTGCCTGCTGGCGCAGGCAGGATTATCGGATGAGGGGCTTGAACGCGTGCGGCGTTTAAAGGCGGGGTTCGAGGCACTGGAAACGCTGCCCGGAGAAGCGCTGATGCGCACGATCTGGGGCCCGCTGGGCTACGGCGGTTTTGTGACCGAACGGCGGCTCGATCCCGGAAAATATTTCATTCTGCAGATGCTTGCCGCGCGGGAGCCGTCGGCGGAGGCGTTTCTGGCCCGGCTGGACACGCTGCGGCAAACCATCCGCGTACATACGGACGCGCCGGATGCACGCTTGACGCTTTCAACGATCCATTCAAGCAAGGGGCTGGAATATGAACAGGTGTATCTGCTGGATATCCACGACGGCGTGCTCCCGTCCCGGCCGGACGCGGCAGACGGAACGGCGGACGAGCGTCGGGAGTACGAAGAAGACCGCAGGCTTTTCTACGTCGCCATGACGCGGGCAAAGGACGAGTTGACACTGTTCGATTACCCGGATGCACCATCCGCGTTTATCAGGGAGGCGCAGGGCTATCTGCCTGTTCCGGTGCGCGCAAAGGACGATTTCGCTGCCATCGTGCCGGAAAACGCCTGTGGTCTGCGTTATCGCCACGAAACGCACGGCGAGGGACGCATTCTGGCGCAGTGCGAAGACGAGATGCTCCTTGCATTTCCGGACGGTGACAGGCTCATGCGTGCGGGACAGATGCTGCTTGAGCAAAGCCGCGCGGAGGTCTGGCAGGCGCCGGGAGCACCTGCCGCAGCACAGACAACGCCGAACGCGCAGACGCTCGGGCCGGGGAGCGTCATCCGGCATAAAAAATACGGCATGGGCCGTATCGTATCCATAGACGGCCCGTTTGCCGATATCCGGTTTGAAGGCGAAACAGCAGCACGCCGGTTCAATCTGGCACACTCTCTGCGCAGCGGCTTCCTGTTCGCCGCGCGCTGAGGACGCGAAAAGCCGCCGGCATGCGCTGCCGGCGGCTTTCCTTGAGAGAAAAAGAGAAAAGAGAGGAGAAATGGATGAATGTCTATTTGAAAGGCTGCTGTTGTCTCTCCGCGGAACTTTCCGTGAAGCAGCTTCCTTATGCTCCAAGGATACCGGATTTTGCCCGGTTTGTGGTGAACAGTTTGTAAACGAAGTATAAAGAAATCCTGAAATTACAGTGCCGCAACCGGCAGTTGACAGATTTTCAGGCGGACTTGCTGGCATGCAACTGCAAAATCCCGTAGAATAGCGGCATCAACCAGAGGAGGAAACACGCATGATCTTTGCAGACAAATTGATCGCCCTGCGGAAAAAGGCGGGCTGGTCGCAGGAGGAACTTGCGCAGCAGCTGAACGTCTCGCGGCAGTCCGTATCCAAATGGGAGGGCGCGCAGTCCGTTCCAGACCTCGACAAGATCGTCCAGCTGAGCCGCGTTTTCGGCGTCAGCACGGATTACTTATTAAAGGATGAACTGGAAGAGCAGGAGCCTGCGCCCAGCCTTCCCGAGCAGCCGCAGCGCCGCCGCGTGAGCATGGAGGAGGCCTCGCGCTATCTGGAACTGCGCCGTGCCGCCGCGCCAAGGCTGGCGTTGGCCACGTTTTTGTGCGTGATCTCACCCATTCTGCTGATTTTGCTCGGCGGATTGAGCGAGTACACCGCCCGCATCACAGAAAATGCGGCGGCTGGCATCGGCCTGAGCGTCCTGATCGTGCTGGTCGCCGCCGCAGTCGGCATTTTCCTGACGTGCGGCGCGAAGGCGAAGCCGTTTGCGTTTCTGGAAACCGAGCCGTTTGAGACGGAATACGGCGTGAGCGGCATGGTACGGCAGCGCCGTCAGGACTTTGAGCCCATAGCGAACCGCCTGAATCTCATTGGCACGATTCTGTGCATCGTATCTGTCCTGCCGCTGTTTGTGAGTATGTGCCTTACGGGCTCTGATCTCATGTACATCGGTGCGGTGTGCCTGCTGCTGGGCTTTGTCGCGCTGGCCTGCCTTGCGTTCGTCTATGCCGGGACGCAGACCGCCGCGATGGAAAAGCTGCTGGAGGAGGGCGACTACACCCGCCAGAGAAAGTCCAAAAGCCGCTTGATCGGGACAGTCAGTGTCTGCTATTGGCTGATCGTGACGGCCATTTTCATGTTCTACACCTTCGGGCCGTATGGCAACGCGCAGGCAAAATACAGCTGGTTCATCTGGGCAATCGCAGGCATCCTGTACGGCGCCGTAATGGCCGTACTCCGTCTGGTCGGGCAGAACAGTAAAAAATGAAGCAGGCAGGATAAAACAATTCCGTTGAAAACGTTCTCAACGGAATTGTTCCGGTGCTATTGGTGCAGTCACTGGCTATGCTGCACCCGCAATGCTGTCCGCGCGGCGCTGGTCAGCTTGCCGTGTCTGCCCCAGCCGGATTGACCGACTAAGGAGACATTGTCATAGCCTCCAAGAACTCCAATTTAGGCTGGCATCTGTTTTTTCCGTATAGGACATATAGGATTCTAAATTTCTACAGGCACTGTTTGATATTAACGGTTCAGTACAGTTCTGAAGCTTTTTTAACGTTCCAACAGCATCTGCTGTTGCCGTGCCTAATTCTAAGCACTTAATCGCACCGACCAGTTTGTAATACGGTTCATCCTCTTTGAGCAGCGCAGAATACACTTCACGCTCAATGGCAGACTCCGAAAGTGTATCTTTTCATTTCTCATCACCATCTTCATTATACATCAACAGTGATAAATTATCAACCTTTTTAAAAAGATGTTAGTATCAAATAGCTTCTTTTCATCATTGGAGCGGTACGCAAGCTCGATCACGCGCTGCACCTGCACCGCGTCGGACGCCGGAACCTCCAGCGGGCTGCCAGTCAGGATCGAGTTGGAAAAGCTCTCGATCTCCCGCGCATACATATCTCCAAACTCTGTATGCAGCTCCGTGCGCTCCGCGCCCGCGTGATCCTGCTGCGCGTCATAGCCGCCCTGCTCCGTCAGGAAGATCGCGTCGATCGTGCCGCCGTCAACCTGTCCGATCACGCTGTCGCCAAGGAGCCGTCCGCGTTCGCCGAACACCTCCAGCCGCCATTTGGCCGCGTTGTCCGGGATGTTGAAATTGGACTGCACCACGCACTGGCAGCCGTTCTGCATCCGCATCAAAACCGTCGAGGAATCGTCCACCTCATAGTGGAACGTCTGCGTGCCGTGCATGGCCGCGACCTCGGCAGTCTTGCTGCCGAGCACATATTGCAGCAGGTCGATGCAGTGCACGCCCATATCCACCAGCGCGCCTCCGCCGCCCTGCGTCTTTTTCTGCCGCCACGCGCCGGGAATATCCGGATACCAGCAGGTAAACTGCGCGTAGGCAGAGACGGGCTTGCCGATTTTCCCTTCGGCAATGGCCTTTTTCATTGCCTGAATGCAGGCACCGAAACGCATCATAAAGCCCGCCGCGATCAGCACGCCCTTTTCCTTGCAATGCTCGACGACCTTCTGCCCTTCCGCTGCCGTCATGGCCAGCGGCTTTTCGATCAGGATGTGTTTGCCCGCGTCTGCCGCAGCCATCGCCTGCTGTGCGTGCAGGAAAACAGGTGACGCGATATAGACCGCGTCGATCTCCGGGTCGTTCAGCAGTTCTTCCGCAGACGTATACGCTTTTTTGCAGTTCCATTTCGCGCGGCAGTTTTCCGCCAATTCCGGCGTGATCTCCATGACGGCGACCAGCTCTGCATTTTCGCACTGCATCATACCGGGGATCGTCCGGCGCTGGGCAATGCCGCCCGCGCCGATAACGCCCCAACGAACCTTTTTCATAGCTATGTATCCTCCCTTGCTTACGGCAGCAGATTCTTTGCCGCCATTCTCGGATAGACGGTGTAGGATCGGAAGCCCTCGGCATACGCGGCTCCGCACTGATACCCGCGGTATTTGGAGCAGGTGCGCACCATGTCCGCAAAATCAATGTTGTCATGCTCCAGCATCCAGTCCAGCTGCGACCGGTGGCAGCGGAGCGCCGCCAGCTTCGTCTCGATCTGATCCGTGATGTCCACATAATGCGTCGGCTGGAAGCCGACGCCCGCCAGCGTATCCATAAAGAACACCGGGATAAAGCTGGAATACGGCTCAAAGCTGCGCGGCCTGTGGCTCAGGCCGGAGCAGAAGCTGCCGTTGGTCACGATGCGGCTCGTCTCCGTGTGATCCTGCATGTAATCCGCGTCGTTGTGCGTAATAATGACGTCCGGCCGTGTGCAGCAGACGACGTCCGCCATTGCATCCATGACCGCCGGATCGTGGCTGTTGACCAGCATATCCCCGACATTCAGGTTGAACGTCTGCTTTGCGCCGATGATCTTCGACGCTTCTTCAAATTCCTCCGCGCGCATCGCCGCCAGGGGTTCCGGCTCGATGACCACATGGCCCTGATTGCCGTTCGCCACATGGCAGGTATAGACCTCCGCGCCCTGCTCGACATATTTCCGAAGCGTACCCCCGCAGGCGATCTCCAGATCGTCCGGATGGCAGCCAACTGCCAATACTCTCATGATTGTCCCATCCTTTTTTTAACATGCACGTTTTGCCTGATTCCCTATATATTCAACATACCGCGCGCGAATTATTTTGTCCGCTAAAATAAATTGAAACATCCAGAGTTTAGCCAATCAATTCATACGAAAGGCCCCTGATGCACAGAATTCTCGCATCAGGGGCCTTTCGCGCCGGAAGACGCTCAGAAGTCATATTCGATTTTGACCGGCATGCCGGTTTTGCTGGATTCGACGGCGGCAAGGCTGGCCTTGACGGTCTTTGCGCCCTCAATAGCCGTGGTGTGGATGGGCTTGTCGTTGACGATGCAGTCCACAAACTCGTCCAGTTCACCCGCTGCATTGTGGTTGTTCACGGTGACAGGATACTCAATCGGGATCGCATGAGACTGCGGCAGATCCGCAAACAGCGTTTCGCCGTTGCCGACGCCATCCTTGAACACGGTCATGTGGTTGCTGGTGTTGTCGGTGATGATGGTGCCCTTCGTTCCGTAGAATACGCTGCGCATCGTATAATTGCGCTTGCAGCCGGTGGAGACGAACACCTTACCGATCACATTGTTCGGGAATTTCATAATGGCGATGGTGCAGTCGTCGGTCGGATAGTTTGGCAGCATCTTGTGGTTCGCGTAGGCGAAAACCTCCGTCGGGTCGCCGGCAATCCAGCGGGCCAGATCGACCGCATGGCAGCCGCCGCCAAGGAACCCATGACGCAGCGGGTCAAGACGCCACGGCAAATCAATTTTTGAGTAATCATGTGCATACTCGGTTTCCACAAAGAACAGTTCGCCGATCTCGCCGCGGTCGATGAGTTTTTTTGCCTCGACAAAGCCCGGCGTATAGCGGCAGATCTGGCCGACCATCATCTTGGTTTCGGCGGCCTTTGCAGCGGCAATCATCTCGCTGCATTCGTCAAGCTTCAGCGCCATCGGCTTTTCACACAACACATGTTTCTTCGCGGCCAGTGCCGCAAGCGTGATCTCCTTGTGCGTCTGATCGGGCGTGACGATAATGACAGCATCGATTTCCGGATCGTTTAAAACGTCGCGGTAATCCACTGCAGTCCTTTCTACGCCGAATTTATCAGCTGCCTCATGCAGAAGCGTTTCGTTGAGATCGCAGAGCATGGCAAGCTCGGTATTCGGGTTGTCCATGACAGCCTGCATATGGACCTGCGCCATGATGCTGCAGGAAATGACACCAATTTTGAGTTTCTTTTTCATAACAGTTCCCTCTCTGATAGACGTGTAGATGATTTACTTTGTGGAGCCGGCGGAAATACCCATGATGATCTGCTTGGAGAGGATCAGGTAAATTGCAATTGCCGGAACCGCTGCGATCAGAATACCGGTGAGTTGGAACGGCGTGTCCGCATTGTACATGGAGACAAGGCCGTCCAGCGCTGGCATGACCAGCCGCTTGTTGACGCTCTTAATGATGACCATCGGCGGCAAAAGATCATTCCAGCTGGAGATAAAGCCCATGATGGTACAGATCGCGATGGCGGGCTTGCCCATGGGGATCATAATGTGGAAGATCTTTCGGAAATAGCCGCAGCCGTCGATTGCCGCAGCCTCAAGCAGTTCATTCGGAATACTGCGGAAGCTGGACGACAGGAGCATGATTGAGCTTGGAATCCCGATCGTGCCGGTAACAAGGATCAGTCCGCGATAGGTGTCGATCATGTGCAGCTTCGTCAGCATGGTATACACCGGGATCATGATGACCTGAAACGGAATGAACATGGCTGAGATAATGAGCGGATACATGGCATTCTTTCCGCGAAACCGCAGCTTCGCAAACGCATAACTGGCGAAAATGGCCAGAGGCATGGTAAATACCAGCTTCAGAACCGTTACCAGGAGCGTATTGAAAAGATACTGCCCGATCTTGAAATTCTTGAAAATGATCAGATAGTTTTCAAAATGTCCCTTCAGCAGATCGACGGAGAACATATCCTTCATATATTCCGCCTGCGACTTCAGGGAGTTGACGCCCATGAAGTACAGCGGATACAGGTAGGAAACTGCCAGCAGGATCAGAATCAGGTAGATCAGAATATTCGCCGGAATTGAACGTTTTTCAAGCTTCTTTCCCATGCCGTCACCTCCAATCATCGGCTCTGTTGCTCATACGCATCTGAATGACCGTGATTGCCGTGATAATCAACAGCAGAATCACGGAAAGCGCACACGCCTGGCCGAGTTTGGTTCCGTTAAAGCCCTTGACGTAAACCATATAGTCCAGTGTCGTCGTTTCATAGCCGGGCCCGCCGTTGGACAGCGAGTAGATCAGCGGGAAAATACCGGTGAAGATCCAGATCATGGCGCTGACAAACGAGTATTCCAGTGTGCGAGCCAAAAGGGGAATCGTGATACTGAAAAGCCGCCGCCAATAGCCTGCGCCGTCGATGGTCGCCGCCTCCAGAATACTGGGGTCGATACCGGTCAGACCGCCGAAGATGATCAGCACCTGCCAGCCAATGTTGCTCCAGACCAGACAGAGGAACACGACGAAGCGCGCGCTCGGGCCGGAATTGAGCCATTCGATTGCCAGCGCGTCAAGCCCAATGGCACGCAGAACCTCGTTCAGCGGGCCGGAGTAGCTAAACATGATCTTGTACAGAAGGCCGACGACCGTCATGGAAATGATCGAGGGAAGATAATATACAAGCCGGAAAAATCTCCAGCCGGGTATGCGGTCATTTAAAATTACGGCGATGATCATGCCGATCAGCGCCTGTACGGGAATTGTCAGGAGAAAGACGCCGGTGTTTTTCAACAGCGTCCAGAAATTCGGGTCAGAGAATATGCGGATGTAGTTCCGCAGGCCGACCGGATCGCTTTTGAACATTCCATCCCAGTTGGTAAAGCTCTTTACAATCACCATACCAATGGGGTACGCACAGACCAGCAGTTCCAGTGCAAGCACCGGCAGAACGGACAGCCATCCCTGCCGGTTTTCCCGCCGCAGCAGCGCGCTGTGTTTTCCAGATTTCATGGTTCACCTCTGCTTTCAATCACCCGCAGCGCAGAGCGCTGCGGGTGACCGTGTATCTGTGCCGCACGGCACAGAGCTTCACATTTTCCGTCAGTCAAGCTGTGCGTCGTCCATTGCCCGTGTCAACTCGTCCAGCGACATGTTGCCGACCAGGACCTGGCACGGCAGAGAGCAATAGATGTTTACCACATCGGCACTCAGGCAGTTGTCCGGCCAGAAGTAGAGGCCGCCGGCCATCTCGACCGCCTGCGCAAAATAGGGATCGTCGGTCCTGCCGATATCCGCGGCGGTGATATCCGTGCGGATCGGTATGGCGGTATTCTTGGTATACATGGAGACCATTTCGTCGCGCGAAAGCAGGAACTTTACAAACTCGACCGCCATGTCGGGATTTTCGCTGAAGTTGGACACGCCAAGCGCCGCGCCGACGCCGCCGACAGCAGTATCCGTATCGATGAGTGATTCATCCGCAGTGGGAACCGGCAGCATGCCGAAATCGTCGCCGAGCGCTTCATGATAGGTTTCATAGTCACCGAAATAGAGCGTATGAAGCGCGCTGCCGCCCTGAAGGAACACGTTGTAATTGTCGGTAGAGGTAGCGGTATCCTTGTTCAGCCATCCGTTGTCATAGAATTTCTTGTATTCGTTCATCATGAACTTGAACCCCTCGTCATCTGCGAAGGAAACCTGTTCATCTGTGTGGGCAAGAATGCCGTCAAGACCACTGAGCTGCTCCCACCACATGCTGAGGCAATACAGAAGCAGTCCGGGATAGCTTTCATCTAGGTGCAGGGGCTGAATGCCTGCGTCGCGGATCGCGTCAAGCGCCGCATAGAATTCATCGATGGTGCGCGGCGGATTTGCTTCAAAGTCAAGTCCGGCCTGCTTGACCAGCGATTTGTTGTAGGCAAAGCAGGCAACACTCTGTCCACAGTACGGCATACCGTAGATCGTATTATCCGCATTCATGCCCTCGGCGCAGGTTTCCCAGCCGACGACCTTCGTGCGCAGATCATCATCCAGATAGTCGTTCAACGGCAGCAGTCCGTCTTTGAGCGAGATCAGCGCCGGGCCATTCACAAAGCAGGCAATATCCGGGCCGTACCCGGCGCGAGTCGCTGCTTTGAAGTCATTCATCAGCTGCGCATTGTCATTATACGCATTGATCTCGATGGTCACATTGGGGTGCAGCTCACGGAAGCGTTCGATGGCCTGTGAGATGTACCAGGTCTCCTGCCCTTCCTTCAGCTCGTTCGGGCGGATCATGTCGTTGCAGCTCCAGAGCGTCAGCTTGATGGGCTTGCTTTCGTCTGTCGTCTGCTCTGCCGGAGCCTGCGCATCAGACGTATCCGGTGCTGCAGGTGCGGCGCAGCCCACAATGCCAAGCGCCAGTACAAGCACCAGCGTGAGAGCCAGAAATTTGCGTACATGTTTCATTTTCATTCCTCCGCTTTCTTTTTTGGGGATCGCTGCTCATAGTTTAGTGGAAGCATCTGCGAAATAACATACAGCTTCTTGCATAAAATATCGTTTTTTTGTTCAAACGGCCGCCCGCTGTGCCGCGCTGCAAAAATAACGATTTTTTGCTGCAAAAAATCGTCGCAGCTGAACTGCGGCGATTTTCTACGGCATTTCCTGTCCGTCCGGCTGGCTCTGCCGCTTGAAGCGGTAGGGCGTAAGGCCGGTTTCCTCGCTGAAAATTGAAACGAAGTGGCTGACGGAGGTGTAGCCAAGCTGCGCGCTCACCTCGCCGACCGGGTACAGCCGGAGCAGCTGCTTTGCCTTTTCGATTTTCTGTGCTCGGATATACCCGCTCAGATTCATGCCGGTCGCCTGCTTGAAAAAACGGCTGACATAGGAAGGGCTCATATAGACCTCCTGCGCAATATCTTCCAGCCGGATTTTGCCGCACAGATGCGTCTGTACATATTCTGTGATCTGCCGTAGCAGGATATCCGGCTGTGACTGGCTCCGGCGCGCGTCCAGCACGTCGATCAGCCGGTGAATGCCGGCTGCCGCAAGTGAAAGCTCCGCTGCCGAAGCACAGCTTTTCGCGATCTCGTCGCCGCTGACCTCATCTGCTCCCGCAATGATCCCCGTCTGCTCCGCCAGAAGGATCGTCCGCTGAATAAACGCAGTGAGCTGTGCCGCCGCATGCGGGAGCTGCGGCCTCGCGTTCTTTAGATGCACCGTCAGCGCATCCAGTTCGGCGTGCAATGCCGCAGCGCTGAAAGTGTTGGTTCGCTTATAAGCCGGGCGGCCGGCTGTGTGCCGCGCGGGAGATGCGCTGAACCGGTAGAGTTTGCCGTGTCCGTCGTAATAGGCCGACGCGCAGGCTTGATGCGCGTGCTCATAGAGCGCCGGTATCTGCCGGGCATCGTTCGCGGTTTCGCTGATTCCCATGCTCAGGATGCAGTCAATGCTGCTTTCCGCCATGCTTTGCAGACGTGAGAAAGCCTTCTCCATCCGCTCAGGCGAAAGCGCAGGCAGGAGCGCGGCAATATTCCGTCCCGCTGTACGGAAGAAACAGCTGGAACCCTCACGGCAGAAGATCTCCTGCGCGATGGCGATGATACCGGCATAGGGCGGCTGCGCGCGCTGGCTGCCGGTATCCGGCATCTGAACCGTAAGCAGGCCGACCGTAAACGGCGCGCCCCGCTTCAGAAGCCCCCATTTTTCCAGCTGGTACGGCGCTGTGCGCAGATTTTCCGCCGTACCGCTGAGCAGCAGATTCAGATACTCCGTCCGCAGCTGCGGCGCCGTATCGGCATGCGCTTCGCCGTCCGAGTTCCGGAGCCGCTCCCGTTTCAGCTGCTGCGCAACGCGCCGCACCGTTTCCAGCAGGACATCCGGCGTCGCCAGATCCTTCTGCAAATACTCCGCCGCGCCGAGGCTCACCGCCTCCTTGTAGCGCTGGATATCGTTCATGCAGCTCAGTACGATGAAGCGGGTTTCCGGTGCCGCGTCCTTCACGCGCCGAATCATCTCCAGTCCGTCGATCCCCGGCATGACGATATCCACGATCGCAATGTCGGGCTGTTCCCGCAGGATCAGTTCAATTCCCTCTTCCCCGCTGCGTGCTTCGCCGGCAATGATAAACTGACTCTGCTCCCATGGAATGACCGTCTGCATACCGATCAGATGAAACGGCTCATCATCAATCAATACAAGCTTCATCACAGTGCGTTTCCTCCCTTCCCATTTTCAGCGGCAGCCGCAGATACACGCGCGTATAGCGCTCCGGCTCACTTTCAATCGTAATGCCGTAGCCGCTTCCGTAGAGCATCCGCAGCCGCTCCTGCACGTTGTACACGCCGATATGATTGCTCCCGCGGCCGGACATCAGGTGATCGCCGCTGAGGAGCTGCGTCAGTTTTTCCGGCGTCATCCCGATGCCGTCGTCGCAGACGGCCAGCGTCAGATCGCCGTCCGCAGCAGAGGCCGTGACAAGAATGGAGCCCGCCTCCGCACGCTCTGCGATCCCATGCAGCACGCTGTTTTCCACGATCGGCTGCAGAATAAGCTTTGGAATCTGCGCATCGAGCAGCTCGCCCGGAACCCGCGCCTCATAGGTGAACAAATTCTGATAACGCAGCTTCTGGATATAGATGTACTTTTCCAGATAAAACAGTTCGTCGCGGAGCGACACGGCATGGTCGATCCCGCTGAAGCTGTAATTGATCATACAGATAAACGCGCTGATCGCCTTGCTGATTCCCACCGCTCCCTTCAGCTCCGCCATCCAGCGGATGGTATTGAGCGTGTTGCGGATAAAGTGCGGGTTGATCTGCTCCTGCAAAATCCGGATTTCGAGATCATGCCGTTTTCCGTCGTCGCGGCGAATTGTCTGGATGCTGTTATCCAGCGCCTCGACCATGTCATTGAAGCCAAGATACAGATCTCCGATCTCATCTGCCGATCCCGGCTGCACACGCACGGAAAGATCGCCGCGCTGCACCTGATTCATGCTGGCACTGAGCGCTGTGACGGGGAAAATCAGCCAGCGATTGATACAGAGCATCATGACGGCAATGCACATGCAGACTGCCAAAATCAGCGCTGCCGTCAGCCATGAAAGCGAATAAACCGAACGATACAGGTCGGTATCCGGCACGATCATTGTCAGCGTCCATTTGTCCCGACTTCCCGGAAACTCGATCTGCGTGGAGAAAACCTGTCCGCGCTGAAGTCCCAGCCGGACGGTTCCGCCGTTCGGCTGCGCAAGAAGCTCAGGCTCCGGCAGCACGCCTTCGGAGGATATCACATAGTCTCCAGTGCTGCTGGATAAGAAAACAAGACTGTTCGTCGTGATTCTGGAGCTGCACAGCAGCCGCTCCATCTGCGTTGTGCTGATGCCGAGCAGCGCCACGGCAGCGGTCTGTCCGTCCACAACCAGGTTGCCCGCGACATAGAGTGAACGGCCACCCAGCAGATTGAACAGGTCGTCCGACACGCCGTACCAGACGCGGCTGTAATTGCTGCTGCTCAGCGCCTGATACCACGCGTAGGCATCCAGCCGGTTCCTTCCGTCGCCGCCCGGCGCAAGATAGGTGGAATAGCATGGCCCATCCGGAAACACAAGCGCATAGGAACTGGGCATTTTCAGCCGCAGCAGATTCCGCGCGCTGTAAAGCTCCGTTTCCAGCTGTTCCTGATAGGAAAGATGCGCCTCACTGGTGTCCGGCAGACGGCGCAGGCCGGAAAGCACGACAGTATTTGTCGGCAGCTCCTGAATCGTTGCATAGAGCAGATCGACCTTTTCATTGATCTCCTGCGCGGTGATGATCAGGTTTTTTCGCGCAAGCGTGTTGGTCTGCTCCTTGATGATATTCCGCGACTGCGCGGTCGAAACAATGCCCATGACCAGAACCGGAATGATCGTCATGAACGCCATTGTCAGCATGATCTTTTTTCGGATCCCAAAGCGGTGGCGCATATCGTTTCCTCTCTTCAATCTGTCTTCTGTGCAAGCATCTGGGCGCGGCTGAACGCGCGGTATTCCTTCGGCGTCATATTCAGATACTGCCGGAACGCTGCGTAATACGACTGCATATCCTCATAGCCGGACGCGCGTGCAGCCTCGCTGACCGGGCAGCTGCTGCCAGCCAGAAGCTCGCAGCTTTTCTCGATCCTTGTCCGCCGCAGATACTCCCGGAAGGTCAGCCCCGTTTCCTGCCGGAAGCGGCGGCTGATATACGGGACGCTGTAATGCTCGCCCGCACAGAAATCCTGAAGCGTTACGTCGTGCGCGTAGTGCCGGTTGATATACAGGATCGCCTTTTCCACGGCTTCGCAGCCGGTATGGAACGTCCGCTCCGGCGCGAGCTTCCGCAGCGTCAGGATCAAAATCTCCGTCAACCGCCCGCGGAAAATCTCCGCGCTTCCAAACTGCATCTGCCGGTATTCCTGCACCATCCCGCCAAGCAGCGCGCCGACGCGCCCGTCTTCGTCGTGAAACACACAGTCTGTCCAGTTTGCGCCGAGGATCATCCTGTAATACCGCACCAGACACGCCTGCAGCAGTTCGTTCAGACTCAGGCAGCAGCGCATCGTTTCATCGATGGCCTCCGGAAGAAACAGGCAGTTGATCAGCGTCAGCCCGCAGCTGTTTTCATAGCGGTGTGTACTGCCGAGATCAACAAAAAAATAGTCGCCGCGATGCAGAACGGTTTTTATATCATTGAGCGTATGCTCACAGGTGCCGCCGGTAATATAAGCCAGTTCAAAAAACAGGTGGTCGTGCCGCTGCAGATCCCCCTGCTCACGCTCCATCATGACAAGGCTTTCGTTTTCATGCTGCGCGTTTTCCTCGATTTGGATCGTCTTGTGTGTCATGGTTAAATTCACCGCCTTTTTCAGTAAATAATACGGTCTGGAATTTATCTTAGCGTCTGCTATGATAGAAGTCAATCAGAAACCTGAACAGGAGGCATGCAATATGCAATGGCACGCAAACTGGATCCGTCCCGCAAAGTCTTATGGCAGCGTCTGCCCAGCGTTCCGAAAGACATTTTTCTGCCCGGAGAACGTCGTTTCCGCTGCGCTCCGGATCACGGCGATGGGCGTCTATGAAGCCTCGCTCAACGGCAGCCGCGTGGGCGATTTTATCCTCGCACCCGGCTGGACCGTCTATCAAAAGCGCCTGCAGGTGCAGCAGTACGAGCTGCGGATCCGTCCCGGTCGGGAAAATGAGCTGACCGTATTGGTCGGCAAGGGGTGGTATCGCGGCCGCCTTGCGGGATGGCTTCCGGGTCAGAACAGCAGTGCGGCGCTCCCGGCCGCACTGACGGCGGAGCTTACGCTCCGGTATCCCGACGGCCATACGGACACGATCTGCACGGACGCAAGCTGGCAGACGGCGGAAAGCGCCGTGCGCTTTTCCGAACTGTATGACGGGGAAACGTATGACGCCGCGTTTGAGCCGTCCGTCTGGACGCCCGCCGCGCTCTATGACGGCCCGACCGATACGCTGATCGAGCAGCAGGGCGAACCTGTCCGTGAGCAGGAGCGCATCGCGCCTGCCCGCATCTTCAAAACACCTGCGGGCGAAATTGTTGTGGATTTCGGCCAGAACCTGACGGGCTATGTGGAGATCGCGCTGGACGGTGTCAAAGGCGAAGCCGTGGAGCTTTCCCATGCAGAGGTTCTGGACAAAAACGGGAATTTCTACACGGAAAACTATCGCTCGGCAAAGGCAAAGTATCTCTATTTCTGCAAAGACGGCGCGCAGCGCTACAAGCCGAAGCTGACGTTCTATGGCTTCCGTTACATTCGCGTCGACCGGTTTCCGTGCGGTGCGGAACACGCCGCGCAGGAAAATTTCACGGCAATCGCTGTCCACTCCGACATGAAGCGTACCGGATATCTCTCCTGCTCCGATCCGCTTTTGAACAAGCTGTTTGAAAACGTAATCTGGGGGCAGAAGAGCAATTTCCTCGATGTGCCGACCGACTGCCCGCAGCGCGACGAGCGCCTTGGCTGGACAGGCGATGCGCAGGTGTTCATCCGTACGGCGTGCCTGAATTTTGACGCAGAACGCTTCTTTACAAAATGGCTCGCCGATCTTGCCGCCGACCAGCGCGAAGACGGTGCAGTCGGGCACGTCATCCCGAACGTCCTGCATCAGAGCGGCAGCGCCGCCTGGGACGATGCTGCGACGATCTGCCCGTGGGCGGTCTATCTGGCTTACGGTGATCCGAATATCCTGCGCGCACAGTTTGCAAGCATGAAAAAGTGGGTGGATTACATCACCGCCCACACCACGACCAGGGATCTCTGGATCGGCGGCGAGCATTACGGCGATTGGCTGGGACTGGACGCGCCATCGGGCAGCTATAAAGGTTCAAGCCGCGAGGATCTGATCGCCTCTGCGTTCTACGCGCATTCCACTGCGCTCGTCATAAAGGCAGGCCGCGTGCTCGGTCAGGACATCTCCGCATACGAAGCGCTGTACGAACGCATCGTCCGTGCGTTCCGTCAGGCATATCCGGTCTATCAAACGCAGACGGAATGCACGCTCACCGTCTATTTTGCGCTCGCAGAGGACACGCAGAAGGCGGCAGACCAGCTGGCACAGATGATCCGCAGCTGCGGCACGAAGCTCCAGACCGGCTTTGTCGGGACGCCGTATCTGCTGCACGCGCTGTCCGCGCACGGTTATACGGAACTGGCCTACGATCTGCTCCTGCGCCGCGAATATCCGTCCTGGCTCTATCCGGTCACAAAGGGCGCCACCACGATCTGGGAGCACTGGGACGGCCAGATGGAAAACGGCGATTTCTGGAGCAGCGACATGAATTCCTTCAACCACTATGCCTACGGCGCCGTCGCCGACTGGGTCTACACCGTGGCGGCAGGCATCCAGACCGTTGAGGAAAAGCCCGGCTACGCAGCCGTCCGCATCGCACCGCAGCCAGACAAGCGGCTGGACTGGCTGGAGGCGTCGGTAGAAACGCGGCACGGCCTTGTCCGTTCCCGCTGGGAAAAGCAGCGTGATATGTGGCGCTATGAGATCGAAACGCCGGTCGAGGCAGAGGTCGTGATCGACGGCAGAAAAACGCTCTGCCGCCCCGGCCGCTATATTTTCTTCAGTGAGCTCGCCTGATATAAGAAAAGAGCGCCCTGCGGGGCGCTCTTTTGCAGTAACGCGGGCTGCATATCATTCAGTTTCTTTTATCTCTGCACGCGTCCCGTACCGTCGCCGCCCATGAGTTTGGCTACGTCGGAAACGGAAACACGGTTGAAATCGCCGATGACGCTGTGCTTGAGGCAGCTTGCCGCGACTGCGAATTCCAGTGCGGACTGCTTGTCCTCGTAATGATTCAGGCCATAGATCAGACCGCCGGCGAAGCTGTCGCCGCC
>URAZ01000057.1 GCA_900545925.1 uncultured Eubacteriales bacterium
CCTGCGGCGGACTGCCGCAGGCTCGTTGTCTCTTTTATGGATGGGTTCAGCCCTTGAGTTTATCGAAAAAACTCTTGCGCTTGGGCTGGCCGTCGTCGCCGACAGAGGATTCAAGCTGCTTGAGCAGTTCCTTCTGCTCCCGCGTCAGCTTGGTCGGCGTCTCGACGACGACGGTGACAAACTGGTCGCCGCGCGTCTTGTAGCCGACATAGGGGATGCCCTTGCCGCGCAGGCGGAAGGTCGTGCCGGTCTGCGTGCCCTCGGGAATCTGATAGCGCACCTTGCCGTCAAGCGTGGGTACCTCAATGGATGCGCCGAGCGCAGCCTGTGTAAAGGAGATGGGCATCTGGCACATGACGTTCGCGCCGTCGCGCGTAAAAATCGGGTGCTTGCGCACGGACACGGTCACGAGCAGATCGCCGTTCGGGCCGCCGTTTGATCCGGCATTGCCCTCGTCACGCACACGGAAGGACTGTCCATCGTCGATGCCAGCAGGAACCTTGACCCGGACGGTCTTCGTGTGGCGCACCTTGCCCTTGCCGCGGCAGGCGGTGCAGGGATCGGTGATGATGGTGCCGGTGCCGCCGCACTTCGGACACGGCTGATTAGACTGCATGGTCATGCCCATGAAATTCTGCTGGGTGCGCACCGTGCCGGTGCCATGGCAGTACGAGCAGGTCTGGGGGCTCGTGCCCTCCTTTGCGCCGGTGCCGTGGCAGGTGCTGCAGGTTTCGATGCGGGAGAAGGTGATCTCGCGTTCACAGCCGAAAGCCGCGTCCTCAAAGCTGATCTCGATCTCGCTGACGACGTTCTGGCCCTTCGCCGGGCCTCTTCTGCGGCCGGACGACGACGCTGTGCCGCCTCCGAAGAAATCGCCGAAGATATCGCCGAGATCTCCAAATCCGAACCCGCCTCCGCCAAAGCCTCCGAAGCCTGCGTTTGGGTTGAAATTCGGGTCTACGCCCGCGAAGCCGTACTGGTCATACCGGGCCTTTTTATCGGCATCGGACAGAACCTCATACGCCTCGTTGATTTCCTTGAATTTTTCCTCAGCGGTTTTATCACCGGGATTCTGATCGGGGTGGTATTTCATGGCCAGCTTGCGGTAGGCCTTTTTAATCTCGGCGTCGGACGCGTTTTTCTCAACGCCCAGCACCTCGTAATAATCTCGTTTGTTCTGATCTGCCATACTATCTCACCTCAGATTCGGTGAGTAACAGTCTCAGGGGCGGCTATGCCGCCCCTATCGCTGTGTTACTCGAATTAGTTATCCTTGACCTCTTCGTAGTCCGCATCGACGACGCCGTCGTCATTGCCGCCTGCCTGCGGGCCAGCCTGGCTGGCATTCGGGTTGGCGTTCGGCTCACCCTGCGGGGCCGCGTTCTTGTAAAGCTTCTCGGACACGGCGTAGAACGCCTTCTGGACTTCCTCGGTTGCAGCCTTGATGGCGGCGAGGTCGGTGCCCTTCTGGGCGGTCTTCAGCTTCTCGATGGCTTCCTTGACGGGGGCCTTCTCTGCTTCGGTGACCTTATCGCCCATTTCGTTCAGGGTCTTTTCAGACTGGTAGATAACCTGATCCGCATTGTTGCGGGTATCGACCTCGTCCTTGCGGGCCTTATCCTCCGCCGCATACTGCTCCGCTTCGCGGACAGCCTTGTCGATGTCTTCCTTCGAGAGGTTGGAAGAAGCGGTGATGGTGATCTTCTGCTCAGCGCCGGTGCCGAGATCCTTTGCGGAGACGTTCACGATGCCGTTGGCGTCGATGTCGAACGTGACCTCGATCTGCGGAACGCCGCGGGGCGCGGGCGCGATGCCAGTCAGCTGGAACTTGCCGAGCGTCTTGTTGTCGGCTGCCATCTCACGTTCGCCCTGCAGGACATGAACCTCAACAGAGGTCTGGTTATCAGCAGCGGTGGAGAAGACCTGACTCTTCTTGGTCGGGATGGTGGTGTTGCGGTCGATCAGCTTGGTGAACACGCCGCCCATCGTCTCAATGCCAAGAGACAGCGGGGTGACGTCCAGCAGCAGCAGACCCTTGACGTCGCCGCCAAGCACGCCGCCCTGAATCGCTGCGCCGACAGCGACGCACTCGTCGGGGTTGATACCCTTGAAGCCTTCCTTACCGGTCAGCTTCTTGACCTCGTCCTGCACAGCCGGGATACGGGTCGAGCCGCCGACCAGCAGAACCTTGGAAATATCGTTGGCAGTCAAACCAGCATCGGACATCGCCTGCTTGACCGGGCCGGCAGTCGCTTCGACCAGATGAGCGGTCAGTTCGTTGAACTTTGCACGCGTCAGCGTAACGTCCAGATGCTTCGGGCCGGTTGCGTCAGCGGTGATATAAGGCAGGTTGATGTTCGTGGAGGTCACGCCGGACAGTTCGATCTTGGCCTTCTCGGCTGCTTCCTTCAGTCTCTGCATGGCAACCTTGTCGTTCGACAGATCGATGCCCTCTGCCTTCTTGAATTCGGAAACGAGGTAGTTCATGACGCACTCATCAAAGTCGTCGCCGCCGAGGTGGGTGTTGCCGTTGGTGGCCAGAACCTCGATAACGCCGTCGCCGATATCCAGAATGGAAACATCAAACGTGCCGCCGCCAAGGTCATAGACCATGACTTTCTGCTCGGCCTCCTTGTCAACGCCGTAGGCCAGAGCGGCTGCGGTCGGCTCGTTGATGATACGCTTGACGTCAAGACCTGCGATCTTGCCGGCGTCCTTGGTGGCCTGACGCTGTGCGTCGTTGAAATATGCAGGAACGGTAATGACGGCCTCAGTGACGGTGCCGCCCAGATAGGCTTCTGCATCCGCCTTCAGCTTCTGCAGGATCATCGCGGAGATCTCCTGCGGGGTGTACTTCTTACCGTCGATATCGACCTTATAATCAGAACCCATGCGGCGCTTGATGGAAGCAACAGTACGGTCGTGGTTGGTAACGGCCTGACGCTTTGCGACCTGACCGACCATTCTTTCACCGGTCTTGGAAAACGCGACAACAGACGGGGTGGTGCGGTTGCCTTCGGCGTTTGCGATCACGACGGGTTCGCCGCCTTCCATAACGGCGACGCAGCTGTTGGTAGTACCAAGGTCAATGCCAATAATCTTACTCATAATAATTTCCTCCTATATGAATTCCTGTATTTACAAATTTATATGCTGCCGGATCCCCGGCGTAGGGTGCTTTTTAATTTGCGACCTTTACCATTGCGAATCGAACGACTTTATCGCCGACCTTGAAGCCTTTCTGGAAGACCTCTGCAATGACGTTTTCGCCAAGTGCTTCGTCTTCGACGTGCATGACCGCGTTATGAAGCTGCGGGTCAAAGGCCTCGCCTGCCGCGCCGAAGCTTACGACACCCAGCTTTTCCATGACGGAAACAAGCTGGTTCATCGTCATCTCGACGCCCTTTTTGAACGCGGCGTCCTGCGTCTCCTGCGCCAGCGCCCGCTCGAGATTGTCATACACGGGAAGGAATTTTTCGACCGTCTCCGAGCGGATGTCGGTGTAGAGGCTTTCCTTTTCCTTCTGGCTGCGCTTGCGGTAGTTGTCGTATTCGGCGGCCAGCCGCAGATAGCTGTCATGCTCCTGCGCCAGCGCCTGCTGCGCCTTTTCAAACTCGCTTGCCTCCTGCTGCTTGGCTTCCTCGGGCTTTTTGTCCTCGGACTGCTTCGCGGCCTCGGCTTCGGTCTGCTGCGCAGTTTCTTCTGTCTGCTCGGCTGCGGAAGCGGTCTGTGCCTTTTCCTCCGAAGCCGGATTGCTGTTTGTTTTCTTACTCATATCTATGCCTCCGGGTCATTGTGCTTGTTTTCCGGCCCTTCGATCGCCGGGGTCTGGCTTTTCTGGAACATCCGGCTCAGGTTCTCGGCGAAGTAACTCAGCCGGGCGGTGATCTGCGCGTAATCCATTCGCGTCGGGCCGACCACACCGATCAGGCCCTGCATGCCGTCGCCGATATCGAACTTCGTCATGACAACGCTCGTGTCGCGCAGTTCCTTCGACACGTTTTCCGGGCCGACCAAGATCTGCGTCCGGCTGTCCGGGGAAAGCGCGGCAGGAAGATTGGAAACCACATCCTCGTCAAGTGCGGAGAGCATTTTCTGCGCCTTGTCAATGTCGTGGTACTCCGGCTGGCCGAGAAGCTTTGCCTGCCCGGTCATGTAGACCTCGCTGCGCTCCTGGTGCAGAAGCGATGTGACGAAATCCATGATGACGGGCACAAGGCTCGACGCATTTCCGGCGCTTCTGGTCACGCGGGACAGCAGTTCGGGCGTCAGCTGCTCGGCAGTCAGTTCCGTGACGCTTGCATTCAAGACCGCGCCGAGAAGTTTCAGGTCTGCCTCTGTCAACTCGACCGGAAGACGAATGAGTTTATTCTTGACGGAACTGTCGCTCAGCATCACGACCAGAATAAAACTGCCGCTCTCCGCAAGAATCAGGTCGAACCGCTTGACCGTCAGCCCGGCGGAACGCGCCGCCATAGCATAGGCAGGCAGATTCGTCATCTGTGAAACCAGCTTGCCAACCTGCGAGACGACCTTATCAACCTCCTGCATTTTGAGTTCCATCGCCTGATTGATCGATTTCGTCTCATCGGTTGACAGACGGTAGTCCTGCATCAGTTCATCGACGTACAGCCGGTATCCGGCGGGCGACGGGATGCGTCCGGCGGAGGTATGCGGCTGCTCAAGATACCCAAGCGTCGTCAACTCCGCCATCTCATTGCGAATGGTCGCGGAGGAAAAATCCATGTCTGGCATCTGCGCAATGGTCTTGGATGCCACCGGCTCCGCCGTGCGGATATAAAGATCTACGATCGCACGCAGGATCTTCTTTTTCCGGTCTGAAAGTTCCATGGCCCGTTCCTCCTTTTTTGTCTTAGCACTCTTTATCCCCGAGTGCTAAACGCAGTGTACCACCGCCTGCCAGCGTTGTCAATACCTACAGACTTAAATTATTTGTGAACAATTCATATCTTATGTATGAATGCCCCGGCAGCCCCTTTGCAGGCAGAGAAAGCCCCGGAGGGACGCACCCTCCGGGGTTTTGCAGGTATTCGATTCGCGCAATCCGCCTGAGCGCGATTCATAAAGGCTGCTGCAATTTACCGCAGCAATCTCCAGCTGCCGCGCAGGAGCAGCCATGCGGTAAATGGGCCGAGCAAATAGATAAGCGCAGTCAGGCCGCCGCCCAAAATTAGCTGCAAGACACTCAGCAGCACAGCCGCAACGGTCAGAATATAAAACGCCAGCTTCCGCTTCGACGCGAGGAACCAGACCACGCAGCCGAACTGCACGGCAACCAGCACGCCGACCACGATTAAACGGATCGGTTCGGCCTCAATGATCGACAGCAGCTGTCTCAGGTACTCTTCCATATAGGCCATTTCTTCAAACTGCCCCAGGATCTCAAAATAGAAGTCCCGGAACCGGTAGACCAGCAGTGTGACAGCGAAACTCAACAGTATATTGCCCAGATAGATCGCGCACAGGACCAGCCAGAACGTCACATAGCCGCTGAATTTCAGCTTGCCGTCCTCCTGCTGCCAGACAGCGCCGCGCGGCTGCGGCTGGGTATCGAAGGCTGTCTCCCGCGGAAATGGATCTGCTTCCTGCTCCGGCTGCGCAGACTCCGGCCTTCCGTAACGCTTGACCAGCGCACCGCAGTCCGGGCAGATCAGGACGTTGTCGTCCACTTCCTTCCCGCAATTATAGCATTTCTGCACGGTATCATTCCTCCTGTGCATGTTTTCTTTATTCTAGCGTGAACGAAAGCGAAAGTCAATGCAGCGGCATGCAGAGCATTTTATGCAATGTTTTCAGCACGATTTTGCATTTACTTCTTTCCGTGTAAGGCATATAATACCAACAGAAAGACAACGGGAGGGACGCAGGTGCGATTTACCAAGATGAACGGTGCGGGCAACGACTTTATCCTGCTTGACGCCATTGCGGAGCCGTTTGACGAAAGCGCCGCGTCCGCTCTGGCTCGTTCGCTGTGTGACCGGCGGCGGTCGATCGGCGCAGACGGCCTGATGCTCGTGACACGGGCGGAGGGCGATGCGGACTACCGCATGCGGTTTTACAATTCCGACGGCTCGCCCGGCGAAATGTGCGGCAACGGCGCGCGGTGCATCTGCCGGTACGGCTATGCACGCGGCTACGCAGGCCCCATACAGCGCGTAGAAACGACCGCAGGACTCGTGACCGGCTGGCGCATCACAGAGGATCAATACCGCATCCGGCTCAACACGCCGTCCGTTGTGGAACTGGAAAAACAGCTGACTGTAGACGGCAGGACATATCGGTGCAGCTACGTTGAACTTGGAAGCCCCGGCATCCCGCATCTGGCGTTGGAAATGCCCGCTCTGGCTGAGCAGGACGAGGACGCACTTCGGCGGCTCGGTCGGACACTCCGGAATCATCCGGCGCTGCCAAAGGGCGCGAACATCAACTTCTACGAGTTGACCGGCCCGGATGAACTTCTGGAAAAGACGTATGAGCGCGGCGTAGAGGACTTTACGCTCGCCTGCGGCACGGGCACAGGTTCGGTCGCAGCGGCGCTGACGCTTCTGGGGCGAGTCAGCGGCAAAAACGTCCGCGTCCGCATGGACGGCGGCGAACTGACAGTTGATGCGGAGGAGAAAAACGGAGCAATCGAAAACCTGTATCTGGCCGGCCCGGCAGCAATGGTCTGCGCGGGCGAGATTCTGGACGAGGCAATTTTGAAGCTTGTGAAAAGGCAGGAGGAAACAGTATGAAAAAGGGTAGCTTCTGGAAAAACTACGGATTTTTGATTCTGATGCTGACCGGCATCGTCGCCGGCTGCGTCGTTGGCGCGATCTGGCCCGCAGTCATGGAAGTCGTTGACGGCGAAACGATTATTATCGACAAGGGCGCGACCGTGCTCGAGCCGCTCGGCACGGTGTTCCTGAACCTGATGTTCTGCATCGCCGTTCCCACAGTGTTCTGCTCCATTTCGTCGTCGATCGCCAATATGCAGAGCGCCAGGCGCGCAGGCAAGATCATGGGCGTGACCATCGCGACCTTCCTTGTGACCGCCGCGATCGCCGCTGTGATCATGTATGTAACGGTGCGGCTCATCCCGCCGGTCGTGGGCGACTATGCGCTGGTCGAGGGCGAGGTCGGCGGCACGCTGGGCGTGGCCGACATGATCGTCAACTTCTTCACGAAGCCCGACTTTACTGAACTGTTCAGCCGCAGGGCCATTCTGCCGCTCATCGTCGCAGCGATTCTGTTCGGCTTCGGCATCCAGATGGCGGGCGGCGCAGAGACGAAGACCGCAAAGCTGCTTGAGGACGTCACGAACTGCATCATGAAGACGTTCAAGATCATCACCTATTACGCGCCTATCGGCTTCTTCGGCTTCTTCGCGTATCTCATCGCCTACCACGGCTCTGACCTCATCGGCGATTATGGCCGCGCGCTTGCGATCTATTATATTCTGAGTTTTGTCTACATGCTCGTCTTCTCCCCGATCTACGCCCGCTTCGGCGGCGGCAGGGGGGCCGCGAAAGTCATGTTCTCCAAGCTGTTCCGCCCAGCTGCCATGAGTTTCGGCACCTGCTCGTCTGTCGCAACGATCCCGACCAACATGGAGGTTGCGGAGGAAACCGGCATCTCCAAGGATGTTTCCAACATCGTCATCCCGCTCGGCGCGACGATGCACATGGACGGCTCCGCCATGTCCGCCATCATCAAGGTCGCGTTCCTGTTCGGAATGTTCGGGCAGGACTTCACGACGGGCCGCGCAATCCTTGCGATCATCGTTGCCGTGTTCTCTTCGGTCGCCATGTCCGGCATCCCCGGCGGCGGCGGCACGGGCGAACTCGTCCTGTGCTCGATCTTCTTCCCGGAGCATCTGGCCGTCGCCTTCCCTATCGCACTGGCGCTCGGCAATTTGGTCGATCCCCCCGCAACGATGGTCAACTCTGCTGGCGATTACGTTATCTCCTTCATCGTCTCCCGCTATGTTGACGGCAAAGACTGGCTGCAGAAGCGACTGTCCAAAAAAATGGAAGCGGATACTTCCAAAACGCGGTAAGCGCGCACATGTTTCCGCCGGTGTGCCCCATTTTCGGGCACACCGGCGTTTGTGTCTGTTGACACCTGAAATTTTTTTAGTTTTTCATACTTTTTTCCATTCCATGCTTTTGTGCTTTTTACCGGTTCTGGGACAATTTTGCCGAATACACGCGGAAAAAACCGGCAAAATCAATAAAAAAGCACAATGCAGAAAATTGTTGTGGATATTCTTGACGAACCGTGATATACTGCTAATTGGTGAACAATGGCCTAACTGGAAACATGCTTCACCAGCCAGAAATTTTAATTTTTTTAGAAAGAGGTTAATATACGATGGCAGAACTGAATTTGAGCAAGTATGGCATCTCCGGCACCACCGAGATCGTCCACAATCCTTCCTACGAGATGCTCTTCGCCGAAGAGACGAAGCCCGGTCTGGAAGGCTATGAGGTCGGCCAGGTCAGCGAACTGGGCGCCGTCAACGTTATGACCGGCGTCTACACCGGCCGCTCCCCCAAAGACAAGTATATCGTCGTTGACGACAACTCCAAGGACACCGTGTGGTGGACCTCCGACGCGTACAAGAACGACAACCATCCCATGTCTGAGCAGGTCTGGAAGACCGTCAAGGATCTGGCTGTCGGCGAACTGTGCAACAAGAAGCTGTATGTAGTTGACGCGTTCTGCGGCGCCAACAAGGACACCCGTATGGCCATCCGCTTCATCGTGGAAGTTGCTTGGCAGGCACACTTCGTCACCAACATGTTCATCCGCCCGTCTGCGGAAGAACTGGAGAACTTTGAGCCGGACTTCGTCGTCTACAACGCGTCCAAGGCCAAGGTCGAGAACTATAAGGAACTGGGCCTCAACTCCGAGACCTGCGTTGCCTTCAACATCACCAGCCGTGAACAGGTCATCATCAACACCTGGTACGGCGGCGAGATGAAGAAGGGTATGTTCTCCATGATGAACTACTATCTGCCGCTCAAGGGCATCGCTTCCATGCACTGCTCCGCCAACACCGACATGAACGGCGAAAACACCGCCATCTTCTTCGGCCTCTCCGGCACCGGCAAGACCACCCTCTCCACCGACCCGAAGCGCCTGCTCATCGGCGACGACGAGCACGGCTGGGACGACAACGGCGTGTTTAACTTCGAGGGCGGCTGCTATGCCAAGGTCATCAACCTCGACAAGGATTCCGAGCCCGACATCTACAACGCCATCAAGCGCAACGCGCTGCTGGAGAATGTCACGCTCGACAAGGACGGCAAGATTGACTTCGCCGACAAGTCCGTCACCGAGAACACCCGTGTCTCCTACCCCATCGACCACATTGAGAAGATCGTCCGCCCGGTTTCCTCCGCACCGGCCGCGAAGAACGTCATCTTCCTGTCCGCTGACGCTTTCGGCGTTCTGCCTCCCGTCTCCATCCTGACCCCGGAGCAGACCAAGTACTACTTCCTGTCCGGCTTCACCGCGAAGCTGGCCGGCACCGAGCGCGGCATCACCGAGCCCACCCCGACCTTCTCCGCCTGCTTTGGCCAGGCCTTCCTCGAACTGCATCCGACCAAGTACGCCGAAGAACTCGTCAAGAAGATGGAAAAGAGCGGCGCAAAGGCCTACCTCGTCAACACCGGCTGGAACGGCACCGGCAAGCGTATCTCCATCAAGGATACCCGCGGCATCATCGACGCCATCCTGAACGGCGATATCAACAAGGCTCCGACCAAGAAGCTGCCGTACTTCGATTTTGAGATCCCCACCGAGTTGGCTGGCGTTGCCACCGAAATCCTCGACCCGCGCGACACCTACGCTGATCCGGCTGATTGGGACGTCAAGGCAAAGGATCTCGCTTCCCGCTTCATCAAGAACTTCGTCAAGTACGAAGGCAACGAGGCCGGCAAGGCGCTCGTCGCAGCTGGCCCGCAGCTCTAAGCTGACTTTCTCCGAGGCCCGTATCAAACGCGCAAACGGGCCCCGGACGCTTCAAAGCATTTTCTTAACGGCCGCTTGATTTTACATGCGGCCCGACATCAGGTATACTGGATGATAGCGCGAGACACGCTGCGGCAATCTCGCTGCAGCGTGTTTTTTCATCCATGTGTCTGGTTCTCATAATCGATAACGCCATACGGCGTGAAAAAATGGAGGAGCACACATGAAAAAAGTTCAAATTACTGAAACTGTCCTTCGTGATGCCAACCAGTCTTTAATGGCGACCCGTCTTCCGTATTCCGATTTTGCCGATATCCTGCCCGAGATGAACAAGGCCGGCTATTACTCCGTGGAATGCTGGGGCGGCGCAACGTTCGATTCCTGCCTGCGCTATCTGGGCGAGGATCCGTGGCAGAGACTGCGCGATATCCGCAAGGCCATGCCCGACACCAAGCTGCAGATGCTGCTGCGTGGCCAGAACCTGCTCGGCTACAAGCACTACCATGACGATGTCGTCGAGAAGTTCGTCGAACTGTCCATCAAGAACGGCATCGACATCCTGCGTATCTTCGACGCACTGAACGACTTCCGCAACATCGCCACCGCACTTGAGGCGACCAAGAAATATGCCACCAAAAACACCGTCGCGTCCGGCTGCATCTCCTACACGCAGAGTCCGGTCCACACGGTCAAGAAATATGTCGAGATGTGCAAGGAACTCAAGACCATGGGCTTCGACACCATCTGCCTGAAGGACATGGCCGGCACCATGAGCCCGTATGAGGCTGAGCATCTCATCAAGGGCATCAAGGACGCCGTCGGCGATATTCCCCTGATCCTGCACACCCACTGCACCACCGGCATGGCTTACATGACCGTGACGAAGGCCATCGAGTCCGGCATCGACGTGATCGACTGCGCGACCTCCTGTTTCTCCAACGGCACGAGCCAGCCCTCCACCGAAACCATGTTCTACGCCCTGGGCCAGTACGGCATCGAGACGGGTCTGAACGAAGACGTCATCAACAAGGTCAACGATTACTTCAAGCCCATCAAGCAGAAGTACGTCGATTCCGGCCGCATCAGCGCCAAGTCCATGGCGACCGACGCGCAGGCGCTCGTTTACAAGGTTCCCGGCGGCATGCTCTCCAACATGATCGCAAACCTGACCGATATGAAGGCCATGGATAAGTTCGACGCAGCGCTCAAGGAAATCCCCGAGGTTCGTAAGGATCTGGGCTATCCTCCGCTGGTCACGCCGCTGTCCCAGATGGTCGGCAACCAGGCTGTTACCAACGTCCTGATGGGCGAACGCTACAAGATCGTCTCCAAGGAAGTGCAGAACTACTTCAGAGGCCAGTACGGCATCGCGCCCGCGCCCGTCTCCGAGTCGCTGCAGGCCAAGATCCTCGGCGAGGGCGGCAATCCTGTTGACTGCCGCATTGAAGACGCCAAGCGCACCGGCGAGGACTTCAAGAAAGCCAAGGAAGCCCTCGGCGATCTGGCCCGTTCGGAAGAGGATGTCATGAGTTACATCTGCTATCCGGATCAGGCGATGAAGTTCTTCGAGGACCGCAAGGCCAAGGAAGAAAACATCTGCACCTACGTCATCGAAGAAGCGTAAGCGAGGTGGCCTGAGATGTTTTTTGTCAATGCTGCTCTGAATGATATTTCCATCGGCACCGCGGGCCTCGTGGCCCTGCTGGGCTATGCCGTCGTGTTTGTCGGTCTGATCGCTCTGATGGCAGTCATTATGATTGTCGGCAAGATCATGGTCGCCAAAAAGTCCGCGCCTGCAGCCGCTCCCGCTGCTGCAGCTGCTGCTCCGGCTTCCGCTCCCAAGGCTGTTCCCGCACTCGCCACCGGCGTCGCCGGCGAATGCAAACTCTATAACGTCGGCGACCGCGAAGCTGCCATGCTCATGGCCATTGTCGCCAACAAACTCGGCAAGCCCCTCAATACCCTGCGCTTCAAATCGATGAAGGAGGTCATCTGATATGAAATACAAGATCACGCTCAACGGCAAAACCTATGAGGTCGAGGTCGAAGAAGGCCAGGCCATGCTCGTCGATGAGTACGAGGCGTATAAGCCCGCTGCTCCCGCCGCCCCCGCCGCAGCACCCGCGCCCGCAGCGGCTCCCGCTGCCGCTCCTGCCGCTCCTGCCGCAGCACCCGCCGCTCCCACGGCTGTTGCCGCCGGCGAGGTCGTCGCGGCTCCGATGCCCGGCAACATTCTGAAGGTCAACTGCTCCCAGGGTCAGGCTGTCAAGGCCGGCGACATTCTGGTCGTGCTCGAGGCCATGAAGATGGAAAATGAGATCCTTGCCCCGCGTGACGGCACGGTCGCACAGGTCGTGACCACCAAGGGCGCTGTTGTGGATACGGGTGCTCCGCTGGTCGTTCTGGCATAAGGAGGATCAAAGATGTTTAATGTTGGTGATACCCTGTTAAAGCTGGCAACGGAATCCGGCTTTGCGGGCTTCTTCGCAAACGGCGGCTGGCAGAACCTTGTCATGATCGTCATTGCCTGCGTTCTGCTGTACCTCGGCATCGTCAAGGGCTTCGAGCCGCTGCTGCTCGTCGGCATCGCGTTCGGCTGCCTGCTTGCGAACGTCAGCTACTTCCCCGGTCTGGACGCAGTCAACCCTGATCTGAACGCGACCAACGCCATGTACCATCCCGAACTCTGGAGCGCATTCCTCGACTCCACCAGCCCCTACTATCACAGCTATGGCCATGTTCTGTCGAACGCTGGTCTGCTGGATATCTTCTACATCGGCGTCAAGGCCGGTCTGTACCCGTCCCTGATCTTCATGGGCGTCGGCGCCATGACCGACTTCGGCCCCCTGATCGCAGACCCGAAGAGCCTGCTGCTCGGTGCGGCTGCGCAGCTGGGCGTGTTCGTCGCCTTCTTCGGCGCAATCTGCCTCGGCTTCACCGGCCCTGAGGCCGCTTCTATCGGCATCATCGGCGGTGCAGACGGCCCGACGGCTATCTTCCTGACCAACAAGCTTGCCCCGCATCTGCTGGGCGCGATCGCCATCGCAGCTTATTCCTACATGGCGCTTATCCCGATGATCCAGCCTCCGATCATGAAGCTCATGACTTCGGAGGAGGACCGCAAGATCAAGATGGTGCAGTCCCGCCCGGTCTCCAAGACCGAGAAGATCCTCTTCCCGATCATTGTCACCATCTTCGTCATCCTGCTCCTGCCGTCCACGGCTCCGCTGATCGGCTGCCTGATGCTCGGCAACCTGTTCCGTGAATGCGGCTGCACCGACCGTCTGTCCGACACCGTGCAGAACGCGCTCATGAACATCGTCACGATCTTCCTCTCCACCTCCGTTGGCGCGACCATGGTTGCCTCCAACTTCCTGAAGCCCGAGACCCTGAAGATCATCTTCCTCGGCCTCGTCGCTTTCGGCATCTCCACGGCCGGCGGCCTCATCGGCGGCAACATCATGTGCAAGCTGTCCGGCAAGAAGGTCAACCCGCTGATCGGCTCGGCCGGCGTCTCCGCCGTCCCGATGGCCGCGCGTGTTTCCCAGATGGTCGGCCAGAAGGCCAACCCCGCCAACTTCCTGCTCATGCACGCCATGGGCCCGAACGTCGCGGGCGTCATCGGCTCCGCCATCGCGGCAGGCTTCCTGCTCGCCGTCTTCGGCTAAGTCCAATTTCACAACAAAGACCGTGCTGCACCGCAGCACGGTCTTTTCGTATATATCAAAAAACAATATAGAATTTTCATCTGCTTTGCAGCGGCGACTTCAATCTTCCATCATCAGTCGGACGATCTGGCGGTCGGTGTCGGCCATGCCGGTGTGGGCCAGTGTGCCGACTGTCTCGATGGTGTGCTCAATGCCGGATTTGACGATGCCGTCCCCGGCGTAGAACTGGTTGCCGCAGCGGTACATATGATAGCCGAGCAGCCCCGCATCCACGCTGGTCGCAATCTTGGCCGCGCAGGAGGGCTTAGCTCCGTCGCAGATGATGCCGGATGTGATCGCCATGGCGTTGACGAGCGTGTGCTTGATATGCTCGTATCCGCCGCCGTAGAGATAAGTAATACCGGCTCCCGCGCCGCAGCCTGCCGAAACAGCGCCGCAGTAGGCCGAAAGCGTCCCGATATGTGCCTTGATATGGATCGTACTGAGATTGGACACGGCCAGCGCCCGGTAAAGCGTTTCGCGGCTCACGCCTAGTTCCTGCGCGTAGACGACGACCGGCACGGAGGCAGTGATGCCCTGATTGCCGGAACCGGAATTGATGATGACCGGCAGCTCGCAGCCGGACATCCGTGCGTCGCTGGCCGCAGCGGCCATATAGCGGGCACGGTTGTTTACCGTCTCGCCATAGGCCTCACGCAGCGTTCTGCCGACGTTCGCGCCATAGGAGCCGCTGAGTCCTGCCTCCGCGATGGCCATGTTATATGAGATCTGACGTTCAAACAGCTCCTGCACATCCTCCGGACAGAGGGAATCAGCGAAATCGACGATACGCTCCACAGTCAGAACACTCCGGTCCGTGCGCCGTTCGGAAACTGTTTCGCTGCACGGGCGGTCGATGATGCGCGTTGTGCCGTGCAGCAGCTGCACAAGATTGGTGTGGCTGCCGACAATGCGAGCCGTGGCTTGATCGCCCCCTGCGCAGACCGTAATACGGATATCAAAAATAAACGGCGAATCAATCGGCCGAATCTCAAAGGCTGCCTCCTTGAGATAGGCGCGCATGTCTTCAATCTGTGCCTCCGTGACCTCGCTCAGAACCTCAAGTTCCCTGTCCTCCCGTCCCGCAATGATACCGGCAGCCGCTGCTGCTGCGATGCCGTGCATCGAGCCGGTATGCGGCACGATCACGCTCTTGACGTTCTTGATAATATTACCGCTGACCTCAATGCGCACACGCTCGGGCCGCTTGCCGAGCACGGCGCGGGCCTGCGCCGCAGCGTAGGCGATGGCAATCGGCTCCGTGCAGCCCATTGCGGGCACAAGTTCCTCGCGCAAAATTTCCAGAAAACTCTGATACAGAGCGTCAGTTCGGTTCATGGCATGCTTTCTCCTGTCGTTCGTGATAGCAGGCAGCCGAGCAGGTGTGACTGCCGCAGACGCGCGGCGGCGCGTCTCTATGGTGGCTGCAAACGAGATCGGGTTGATATTGAAGTGTCCCTGCCAAAAAGGCATGGACTGCCTCGTCCGCACTGCCCGCCGCACCTGGATAGAGTCGGATTCCGGCCTCCTCCAGTGCAAGGCGCGCACCTGCGCCAATGCCGCCGCAGATGAGTGCATCGACGGCATATGCCTTTAGAAATCCGGTCAGCGCACCGTGACCGTTGCCCATCGTATCCACAATGGCCGTCGAGACGATTCGCCCGTCAGTCAGGTCGTAAAGCTTAAACTGTGCAGTACGGCCAAAATGCCCGTAAATTTCGCCATGGTCAAACGGAACTGCAAGCCGCATAGAAATGCCTCCTGTTCTGCGCTTGTTGTGCAACGTGACGATATTATCCAGGAACTATTATAACAGATTTGTTCTATTTGTAAAGAGCGGAAAACAGTGGGCCGCCCCACCGGATGGTGGAGCGGCCCGCCGCATATCTGCTCAGCCGGAGCAGCGGCTGCATCCGCAGCCAGAATTGGATGTCGAAGTGGAAGTACCGCCTACACTGCCGCACGAGCCGCAGCCACAGCGACGGCAGCATCCGCAGTCACAGCGGCGGCAGCATCCGCAGCCCGTCGATGTTGACGTACCGGCAACCGTGCCGCTCGGCTGCGTGCAGGTGCAGGTACAGGTGCAGGTGGGATTCGTGGTCGAAGTACCGCCGACAGAGCCGGTCGTCTGTCTGCAGCAGGGATTGCAGCACCGCTGCTGAACAAAGTCCGGGAACGTAAGGCCGCCGAAGCAGCCGTTGCAGGAAGAAGCCATTCTGTATTCCTCCAGAAAAAGATTTGGGAACATCCGTTCCCGTGTCATTCTATGCCGCATGTGCCCGATGCGTGTCGGAAAACAGAAAAACCCGGACGGCACACGGTCGTCCGGGTTTTGGATACAAAAATCGAAAGAAAACTCAACGCTTGGAGAACTGCGGCGCGCGGCGAGCTGCCTTCAAGCCGGGCTACGCAAGTTTTTGAGCTGTTTTTCCTTGATATTCCGGGCTTTTCCGGCTTTCTGCTTCTCAGTTATCCGGTGTGCGGACCATAAAAAACGGCCTTTTTTCATTCAGCGATAGCCTGATGAAACGCACCATTTACTACCCCAAACAACTCCTCTGGTTTATTATACTTCACTTTTGCATAGATGTCCATAGTTGTTTTGCTGTTTTCGTGTCCGGCAAGGTATTGTACTGTCTTTGGATCAACGCCCGCATAGAGAAGATTGGTGATGTAAGTGTGCCGCAGCTGATGAGGTGTCACATCAAAGTCCAGCGTATATTTGATTTGGGGTTGATTCTTCTGGGTCATACCCAGCGTTGGAGTAACCGTATATTTGATACTCTCCCCATTTACATACTTATAATAGTTCCGGGGCTTAGTGGAGCGGACAACGACATACTGCCACACTCTTTGGAACTGCGAGGCAGCCAGTGGCTCTCCTTTGCTGTCAGCGATCACATAATCTGATATGGAATTTTCTTTCGTTTCTCTCAGACAATCCACCAAACACTTCGGTATCGGAATATCCCTTTTTGCCGCCGGAGTCTTTAGCAC
>URAZ01000058.1 GCA_900545925.1 uncultured Eubacteriales bacterium
ATGTTATCGCAACTTTTAATTGGGACCCTTTATTATTGCAGGCCTATATCCGTTGCTACAGCATAACTGATAATCTTCCTCATATTCTTTGCTTACACGGAAATGTTGCAATGGGATATTGTGAGGAACATGGAGAATTTGGGATAAAAACCGCAAATTGTCCTATCTGCAAGAGAAAGCTTTCCCCGACAAAACTGCTTTATCCTGTTGCTCAAAAAGACTACGAGAGTGATGCTTATATACATAACTGCTGGGAGGCTGTTCAACAGGCAATTGATGAATCTTTTATGATTACTATATTCGGATACAGTGCTCCATCCAGCGATAGAAGTGCAGTCAATCTTCTTAAACAAGCATGGGGTGATCCTCAAAAGCGACAGTTAGAAGAAATTTCTGTTATTGATATTATCGATGAAGAAGAAATCCCAATCAAATGGAAAGACTTTATTCATACACATCACTATCAATACACAAAAGACTTTTATTCATCATACTTGGGGCTATTTCCTCGCCGTAGTTGTGAAATGGTATTCGCCATGTTTTGCTTAAATGTTTGGGCTGATAATGCGAAAGGCTTTCATAAAGATATGTCCTGGTCAGACTTAGAGGACCAGATATATAATCTGGTTTGTGAAGAACAAAACACACCGAAAGGCAAGAACTATCCTATTCACTATGCTGCAAGCGATTTTTAAGCACTAAAAAAGAAGCGGGAGCGTCACCCTCGGTCTAAGCCGAAGGCGGCGCTCTCGCACTTACTTAGTAGCTGCTCGTTGTTTTATACGGATTTTCTTGTTGTGTCTGCGAATCTGTCTTTTTTGATTTGATGCAGATTGAACATCTGGTACCTTGATTTGGTTCGTTAACCGTCCAATTTCAGGAAACTTTCCTTCTTCGATATTGCGGGCTGCCTGTATTTGGCCTTTTAGCGAAAGAATTTGTTTTGCATCTTCTTCAGAACAGGTTTCAGGACCAACAAGGGGCTTCAGCGTCTGAAACGCATTATATATGGCATTTTGAAGTCCATTAGGTACAGCAAGGGACTGTTCAGGCGTGACTACCGTTCCTGTAATTGGTTTGTAGTCAGACGGACCATAATACTTTACTTTGGGATATTTAGGCTTGTGACCATATTTTCTCAGCACACAATCAATCATTTGCCTCAACTGATTGGGAGAAAAAGGCTTTGTACTAGAGAAGGTCATATCATCCACATACAAAGTGAATTTGCAACCGCATTGTTTCGCCAAATCAGCGATTTCTGAAAACATATCAGAATAAGCATAGAAAGCCATAATCTGACTTGTTGGACACCCGGTTGGGATGCCACCATTGTATGTTATGATGTCAGTTAGTTTTTTGGCCACATCAGGGGAAGTTTTCAATTTCTGCACAAAAAACTGGTACACAGGTTCTCGTGTGCAGTTATCATAGAACTTTTTAATATCAATAGTCAGAACATATTTTCCGTCGAGATGTGCCTTTCCGTTGTCTATATAACATTTTTGCTTTTCTCCAGAGATAAGCCATTCGGGCCGGATGACCCGGTGAAGCAGGTAAAGGATTCTGCGCTGGATAGCTTTAAGTATCTTATCCGGAGCAGTTATCTCTCTTCTTTCATTAGAATGCTTTTTATCGATTTCAAATTTGTGATACCCGATGATACTATCAATTATTTTGAGACCACCGGGTTCAAGACACAGAAGATGTTCAAGACGCTTTTTCGTCCGACATTTATAAAGAGCACATTGCGTGATGTCATATTTTCTAATCGGCGCTTTATTCTTCATCTGGATCACCTGCTGCCGCAGACATACTTTGTATCAAGTGTGCCATCATGTTTCTGACAAAGGCAGTTCCTTTGCCAGACTTTTCTGCTTCATCCATGTTTTCAGAAAGCAATATCAAAGAAGATAATCGGATGCCGTAAATATCCGCATATTTTTGAAGTAATTCCAAAGATGGTTGCTTTTTGTTGTTTTCAATTTCCGAAAGGTAACTCGCAGAGATGCCAAGTTCTGAACTCATTTCGCTGGCCTTATATCCATAAATGATACGCGTACGCTTCAATACATCTCCAATCATTCTTGCCACCTCCCAGCTATTAAGGTTCGATCTATAATATCAAAGCCACTTGGCCTAATAAACAAAAATTAGATGGGCTTCCCGTTTGCTGCACCACCTCGTCTTACTTCTTGAACATCTCACAAAAGCACTGGATGATTTGTAAAACCACCAGCAGCACTTCAAGCGCCTTAAACGCTAACCGGAATACGGTCTTGCTCCATTTACGCTTGAACTTGGAACGGTGAGAAGTCCGGGGAACCGACGAGTTGCCGAGACTGTCCTGCATGAACAGCGATTTCTTATGCTTTTGCATAACATACCTCTTTCGAGAACCACGAAGTATAGTTGGTGTGGCTCCCTCCCGGGAAAGAGTTGGTGCATACAGGACAACCCATCTAATTCCTTTGGGCATGGTCCAAGCTCCCGGCTTGGGCCATGCCGGGCAACGGCGCATCGAGGGTCAAGCCGTGTGCCGCCCCCGTGGGGTAGAACACCGTCAAGATGTTCCGCGAGTGCGGATGCACTCCAATTTGGGGGAGAAGACCAGCAGAGCACCTGCTCTACTTTTCGCTGCAATACTATAATAGCAAATTACAAGCCACAAGTAAAGATATAATTTCGCTATTTGCGAATTTATATCAGATAACGTAGTGAAAGTAACCACCTTCGTCTCAATTCAAAAGGCGTTACTCTCGCTTTGTTATAAAGAAGTTTCGAAATTGCTCTCTTTGCTCCTTGTGTCGATAGGGTAGCCATGCGTCTCCAGATCTCGGACACTGCTGCTGATGCTGCCAATGCCGTCCTCGCAGATACGTGCAAGACCTTTCATGGTATAGTCCCAATTCTCCAGCAGGGATGGTATGAGGGATAAAAAAACCTTCGCTTTCAGTGCCGGCGACATATCCCGCAGATGATAGTTGGACACAACCGTGTAATCTCTTGTTTTTTAATACGGAATACAGTCATTTTCGCACCTCCCTTCCTCTGGTTTTGGAAAAGTGTTGATTTCGATGGGAAAAGCCTCTGCGAATGTAAAAAATGCCATAGGGGCAGATACATATGGCGTAGAAATAGGAAAAGGACGCTTCTATTTGCATATCAACGCCATGCGAGCCTGTCAGTATTCAATTGTTTTGCCCTCACACCGCGTTTGCAGCATGAAAAGCATTAATTTTGCTGGATTTTTTCAATGTTTACTTATTTAGTACTACCATTTGGCAGCGCGCCCCTTTTCTCGTGAAAAAATACCGATTTTATGTACGTCTTATGCGCTGCGGAATGGTCTTTTCGTGCTATTTCGTACCGTTTCGTACACCGACGTACATCGCGGTTTGGGTCACGGTTTGGGTCAAAACGCGACTTCAAAAATATGGTTGAACTTTTTTGCTGCAAAATGCAAGAAAAAGCTCCGAAATCAACTGATTTCGGAGCTTTTTATGGTGGACAGTACAGGACTCGAACCTGTGACCCCATGCACGTCAAGCATGTGCTCATACCAGCTGAGCTAACTGTCCATCAGCGGGGTTATTATACTCAATCCCGCTGCATTTGTCAAGTATTATTTTTCAGATACCACGCAATCAGCAGATCGGCGGCTTCGCCGTAGCTTTGGACTCCGGACTCTTCGGAGAAGGCCTTCAGATAGGTGTCGTTGACCTTCTGGGCTGCGTTTTGCACTTTGCCCTCGTATTGGGCGTAATGCTCATTCGCGGCGCGGATGTCGGCGATGACGCCGTCTGACAGCGTGCTCCAGATCTGGCTGGCGGCGGTTTTATCGACCTTTGACAGCGCGTTGTGGCAATAAATATACGCACCAAACGCGCCGGAGTAGCGGAAATCGTCGCTTTCCGAGGCCATGCAGGCCAGATAGGCGCAGAAATTCGCGTCGTCTTCGGCGGTGACGGCCTGCCGGTGGGCCAGTTCGTGGCACATGGTGAAGGGAATCCATGCGGTGTAGGTGTCCGGGTTGACGCAGGCTTCGGCTGTGAAGCAGATAAAAATGCCCGTCGTGCCGGTCTGGCTGAACAGCCGCCAGGAGGCCAGCGGCTTTACAGGGCCCAGCCCGTCTGTGAACTGGTCATACTGCCGCGCAAGTGCCGTGTAGCCGTCGGGGGCCTGCTTGGAAAGTGTGGAAAACGCCGGATAGACAGTCAGATTTTCCACGTTTCGTTCGACTTTTTCTGCATATTCGTTTGCCTGCGCAGCGTAATAGGCTGTTGCGGCAATCAGTTCCTGCTTGGAATATTCGCGCACATCGAGCCCAAGAGATTTATCTACCGACGGGCCAAAATGCCCGAGGCCCCAGATGGCAACGAACAGAAATACGCCCGTGCTGAGTCCCAGCAGAACGCCGGACAGCCAGCGCAGCAGGCTCCGGCGCCCCGTGAACACGCGGATAAGCGTATAAAAAAACCACAGCGCCAGCAAAACGGTCAGCACTTCCCACAGCGCGATGGGCACCAGACTAGATACCGACGCGATTGCCGACAGGATGCTCTTGGAGAGAGCAGGGTAGAACGAGAAGACCACGTTTGGCGCGGCCTTTGCAAACGCGACCATCAGGCCCGTCAGGACGAGAAGGATCGCAGATGAGATGACTCTTCCGATTGCTTTCAAGATGAAGATATCCTTTCCGGAAAAATAACTTCCTGCATTATACCACATCTGCGAAAAAAACAAAACAGGTCTTTCAAATTTCTTCCGCGCAGTTGACTTTGCGGGCTTTTTCATTATAATAATAAGATAAAATCCTTGATCATATACGTCAGGAGGACGAGAAGTATGATGAAAAACAGCGAAAAGTCCATGGACAAGATCATTGCCCTTTGCAAAAACCGCGGCTTTGTTTTTGCAGGCTCCGAAATTTACGGCGGCCTCGCCAACAGCTGGGACTACGGCCCTCTCGGCGTTGAATTCAAGAACAACGTCAAAAAGGCTTGGATCAAGAAATTCGTGCAGGAAAGCCCGTACAACGTAGGCCTCGACGCGGCCATTATCATGAACCCGCAGACGTGGATCACGACCGGCCATGTGTCCAGCTTCTCCGATCCGCTGCTCGACTGCAAGGCCTGCAAAGCCCGCCACCGTGCAGACAAGCTGATCGGCGAGGAGCACCATGAGGTCAACGTCGATGCCATGAGTTTCGATGAGATGGACAAGTTTATTGCCGAGCACGAGGATATCGTCTGCCCCGTCTGCGGCAAGCATGACTTTACCCCCATCCGCAAGTTCAATCTGATGTTCAAGACCGCTATCGGCGTGACCGAGGATTCCTCCTCGACCTGCTATCTGCGGCCGGAAACGGCGCAGGGCATCTTCGTGAACTTTGCGAACATCCAGCGAACCACCCGCCGCAAGCTGCCCTTCGGCGTCTGCCAGGTCGGCAAGGCGTTCCGCAACGAGATTACCCCGGGCAACTTCACCTTCCGTACCCGCGAGTTTGAGCAGATGGAATGCGAATTCTTCTGCAAGCCCGGCACGGACCTCGAATGGTTCGCGTACTGGAAGGACTACTGCGTGAACTGGCTCAAGAGCCTCGGCATCCGCGAGGAAAACCTGCGCCTGCGCGACCATGAGCCCGCAGAACTGGCTTTCTACTCGAGAGCCACGACCGACATTGAATATGCGTTCCCGTTCACCGACTGGGGTGAACTCTGGGGCATTGCCGACCGCACCGATTATGACCTCAAGCGCCATCAGGAGGCATCCGGCAAGGATCTGACCTATTTCGATCAGGAAGCAAACGAGCACTATATCCCCTACGTCATCGAGCCGTCGCTCGGCTGCGACCGCGTGGCGCTGGCGTTCCTGTGCGAAGCGTATGACGAGGAGGTCATCGACGAGGCAAAGAACGACGTGCGCGTGGTCCTGCACCTGCATCCGGCGCTGGCCCCGTACAAGGCTGCGATTCTGCCGCTGAGCAAGAAATTGGCCGAGCCTGCAAGAAAGATCTATCAGGATCTGTGCGGCGACTTTATGCTCGACTACGACGACACCGGCTCCATCGGCAAGCGCTATCGCCGCGAGGACGAGATCGGCACGCCGTACTGCATCACCGTCGATTTTGCGACCGTCGGCGACGACAAGACCCCGGCGGACAACGCTGTTACCATCCGCGAACGCGACTCTATGGAGCAGGTTCGCGTTCCCATCAGCGAACTGAAGAACTGGCTGGCCGAGCATACGAAATTCTAAAAATAAAAAGGGGGCCGCACGGCCCCTTTTCCATATCCGCGCACAGGAGGAACGACACATGAAAGCCATTATCACCGTCGTCGGCCCTGACCGGGTCGGCATTATTGCAGAGGTATGCACGCTGCTGGCAGAACTCCACATCAGCGTCGTGGAAATCAGCCAGACCATTATGCAGCGCACGTTTACCATGATTATGCTGGTCGAATGGACGGCTGGCGCGCCGGAATTTGACACGGTGCAGACCCGCGTCACGGAAAAGGGCGAACAGATGGGCCTGTCCATCCGCATCCAGCGGCAGGACATCTTCACGGCCATGCACACCATCTGACGGAGGGGATAGACCATGCTGAACCATTCCGATATCATGTCCACGGTCGATATGATCGACCATCAGCATCTGGACATCCGCACCATTACCATGGGCATTTCGCTTCTGGACTGTGCAGACCCGAACCCGGAGGCCTGCGCCCGGAAAATTCATGACAAGATCTGCCGGCAGGCAGAGCATCTGGTCACGACGGGCTGCCAGATCGAGCGGGAACTCGGCATTCCCATCGTCAATAAACGCATTTCCGTTACGCCCATCGCGCTGGTCGCAAGTGCGTGCGAGACGGAGGATTTTGTTCCGTTTGCCAAGGCGATGGACAGCGCCGCAAAGACCTGCGGCGTGGATTTCATCGGAGGCTTCTCCGCTCTTGTGCAAAAGGGCATGGCCTCCGGCGACCGTCGGCTGATCGCTGCCATCCCGCAGGCGCTGGCCGAGACAGACCTTGTCTGCTCGAGTGTCAACGTTGCCACAACGAAAGCGGGTATTAACATGGACGCGGTGCGGCTCATGGGACAGGCAATCAAAAAGACGGCTGAACTGACGAAGGAACGCGATGGCCTTGGCTGTGCGAAGCTTGTCGTATTCTGCAACGCGGTTGAGGATAACCCGTTTATGGCAGGCGCGTTCCACGGCGTGGGTGAGGCCGATGCAGTTGTAAGCGTCGGTGTATCCGGGCCGGGCGTAGTGTACCACGCGCTGCAGAGTGTGAAGGGCCGGCCCTTCGGCGAGGTAGCCGAGTGCATCAAAAAAACGGCCTTCCGCATCACGCGCATGGGCCAGCTGGTGGCGCAGGAGGCGTCCCGGCGGCTGGGCGTGCCGTTCGGTGTTGTTGATTTGTCCCTCGCGCCGACGCCCGCTGTGGGCGACAGCGTAGCGCGCATTCTGGAGGAAATGGGACTTGAGACGTGCGGGACGCACGGAACGACGGCGGCTCTGGCGCTTTTAAATGATGCGGTCAAAAAAGGCGGCCTGATGGCCTCCGGTTCCGTCGGCGGGCTGTCCGGTGCGTTTATCCCGGTGTCTGAGGACGAGGGGATGATTGCTGCGGCCAGAAGCGGCGTTCTGACGCTTGACAAGCTGGAGGCCATGACGTGCGTATGCTCGGTGGGCCTTGACATGATTGCCGTTCCCGGCGACACGAGCGCGGAGACGATCTCCGCCATCATCGCGGACGAAGCCGCCGTTGGCATGGTCAATTCCAAGACGACCGCCGTGCGCCTCATTCCGGCTCCGGGCAAGACAGTTGGAGACGAAGTCTCCTTCGGCGGCCTGCTCGGCGCGGCACCCATCATGCCGGTGCACGCGGAATCCTCTGCGGACTTTATCGCCCGCGGCGGGAGAATCCCGGCTCCGATGCAGAGCCTGAAGAACTGAGCAGAGGCGGCTGTTTTACGGAAGGCGCTCTGTTTTGTGAGTAGGGGCCGATGCCCACCCAGCCCGGCAGAATGTGCCGTTTTTGCGGTAATCTTCGGCGAATTCAGAACTTCCCGTTGGGCAGACGACTCTGTCCGCCCGGCAGAATGTGCTGTTTTTACGGGAGTCTTTGGCGAATTCGTAACTTCCCAATGGGTCGATGTGGGCATCGACCCCTACAGGGGCAACACTTAATAAATCCCCGCTTGCTTCACTGGGGTTTTCAGCGAAGCAAGCGGGGATTCGTGTCATTTTCAGCCCTTCAGCGTCTGCTTTGCGTGCAGCAGCGCGTGATAGAGCGCGTCAACGTCGGCTTCCGTGTTGTCACGGGAGAACGAGACGCGGATGGAGCCGTCGATGACGGCGGGGGACAGGTGCATGGCCTCAAGCACATGGCTCCGGTGGCCCTTGGAGCAGGCGGAGCCTGCTGAGACATAAATGCCGTCCGACTGCAGGCAGTTGATGATGCCCTGTGAGCGAAGGCCGGGCAGGGACAGATTGACGATGTGCGGCGCGGTCTGGCTGCCGATCAGAACAAGGCCGTCGATGCCGGACAGCTTTTCCCGGGCCAGATCGCGCAGCTGCGCCATGCGCGCGATGTCTGCTTTCGCATCCGTATCGGCACAGGCTGCGCCGAAGCCGCAGATGCCGGGCATGTTTTCCGTGCCGGAGCGGTAGTTGCTCTCCTGTCCGCCACCGTTTAAGAAGGCGGGGAGGGGAAGGCCGGGACGGATATATAACGCGCCCGTGCCCTTTGCAGCATGAATTTTGTGCGCGGAGACGGAGATCATATCCGCTCCGAGCGCCTTTGCCCGAAACGGGACCTTCAGAAAGCCCTGTACCGCGTCGGTATGGAACAGCGCCAGCGGCGCGGCGCGGCGCGTGGCCTTTACCATGTCGGCAATCGGCATGACTGCGCCCGTCTCGTTGTTGACCATCATGACGGAAACGAGAATGGTATCGGGGCGGAGGGCCTTTTTCAGTTCCTCGACTGTAATATTGCCGTCGTGGTCAGGCTGCAAATATGTGACCTCGAAGCCCTTTGCTTCCAGCTTCTGCATGGGGTGCAGGACAGCGTGGTGCTCCACGGCGGTCGTGATGATGTGGCGGCCGCGCTTGCCGAGACGTTCAGCGGCTGAAAGGATGGCCCAGTTGTCGGCCTCTGTGCCGCCGGAGGTGAAAAACACCCGGTCCGGCTCCGCGCCGAGGGCGGCGGCGACCGCCTGCCGCGCCTGCCGCAGACGGTGGGCGGCATCAATACCGAGGGCGTAGACGGACGACGGATTGCCCCAGCAGTCCGTGAGCGCCTCTGTCATGGCCCGCACGCAGGCGGGACAGGGGCGCGTGGTGGCGGAATTATCGAGATAGATCATAGTAAAACCTGATTTCTGTGGTTTATTTTCCAACGCAGAACCGCTCAAAAATGCGGTTTGTGATATCCTCGCGCATCGTCCGGCCCGTGACCTCGCCGAGCGCATCCATCGCCGATTCCAGATCGACCAGCACCGCGTCGGGCGTCATACCCGCACGCAGGCTCTGCACGGCGGAATCGACGGATTTTTTTGCGCGCAGAATGGCGCCGGCCTGCCGCGCGTTCGTCAGAAGCGAACCGTCACACGGCGTATCGTCCGGGAAGAGCATATCAAACGCCTGCTCCAGCAGATCAAAGCCCGTGCCGTCCTTGCAGGAGATGGGGACAATGTACGCAAACGGCAGATCGGACGGTTCGATCACGGCAGCCAGATCCTGTTTGTTCAAAATCGCAACGGCTTCCGGCGCTTCGAGCGCCGCGCCCATCGCGCGGCGATCCTCTTCCGTCATAGGCTTGGAATCATCAAGGACATACAGCGCTACATCGCAGTCCTTCGCGGCTTCCATCGAGCGGTCAACGCCGATTTTTTCGATCACATCCTGCGTGTCGCGGATACCTGCGGTATCAACCAGACGGACAAGGTGCCGCCCGAGTGTGACGGTCTGCTCGACCGTGTCGCGCGTCGTGCCGGGAATGTCGGTGACGATCACGCGGTCAAAGCCGGACAGGCGGTTAAGAAGGCTGGATTTTCCGGCGTTTGGACTGCCCAGAATGACCGCCTTGATTCCGGACTGCACCATCCGGCCGCGACGACAGGAGGAAAGCAGTGCGGTAAGCTGACGGCTGCTTTCTGTCAGAGACGCTTCATAGCCGGAGAGCGTGAAGGGGTCGATATCCTCGTCGGGGTAATCGAGCACGGCGTGGAAATGCGCGCACAGATCGACCCAGCCGTCGTAGATCGGGTCGATCTTTTTGCGGATCGCACCTGCAACTTGTCCGGCGGCGTTTGCCGCCGCGTCGGCTGTCTCGGCGTCGATGAGATCGATCACGGCTTCGGCCTGCGTCAAATCCATCTGGCCGTTCAAAAACGCGCGGCGCGTGAATTCACCGGGCCGCGCCTGCCGGAAGCCTGCGGCGAACAACGCTTCGAGCCCGGCGGTCAGTGCTGCGGGGGAGCCGTGGCACTGAATTTCGGCGGTATCCTCGCCGGTGTAGGAATGCGGGGCGCGGGAGATGAATGCCATGCAGTGGTCGATGGGCCGTCCCTGTGCGTCAAAGAGCGTGCCGAGCGCAAGCTTGCGGTCGGAGAGGGAAGAAAGCGGCCTGCCGGAGTTCAGCCGGAAGACCTGTTCCGCGGCCTCAATGCACCCGTCGCCGGATAGACGCAGAACGCCGATGCCCGTGCGGGCGTGGCCCGTGGCAATGGCGGCAATTTTATCAGACATGGTTCCTCCTTACCGGTAGACGACTTCAATACCCTTGAGCAGCAGCGGCTTGATATCGAAGATCGCTGTGTCGCCGACCGCGCATTGGAGTTTCGTCACGTCCACACAGGTGTGCAGCATGCCGATATGGCCCAGTACGCGGCACTTTTTCCCGTTTACCGTCACATAAAGATGCTTCTTAAAAATCATCTGCTTCAGATTCCGCAGAATGCCGCGCAGACAGTCGCGGAAACGGAACAGATCGTTTCCCATCTCCACGCCGAACCCGTGGTACCAGCCCACGGAAAAAACGGCCACGCGAGTGGGTTTTTTCGCTGTCCAGCCCGCGCCGTAGCCGCAGCTGTGGCCCTTCGGAAGCCAACGGAGTTCTTCCACCGTTGCCTGACACTCGCCGATGCGGACAAGACCCCAATTTCCGCGCACAGACACACGCCCCAGGATGGCCGAGCCTACGCGCACGCCGTCCATCGCGTATTCGGGGTATTTCAGAAGCCCGGCGGAGTTCAGCATATGCGCCATGCCGGTGTCGCAGCCCTCGGCGTGCAGCTTGTCCAGAACGCCCTGAAACGCCTCGGCCTGCGCGATGGTTGCTTTCTGATTGCAGAATGCAGAGTGCAGATGGGTATAGATGCCGGTCACATGCAGGCCGGGCATGTATTTGAAGATCGGCAGCAGCTGATCCAATTCGTCCGGCAGAAAGCCGTAGCGGCCCATGCCGGTGTCGATCTTGATGTGCACCTGCGCCTGCATGCCAAGTTTTTCTGCTACGCCGTTCAGGACTGCCGCGTCATTCTGGCTCGAAACGGTCAGAATCGCGCCGAGGTTCAGCAGCTGCGTCAACTCGTCCGCGTCGGCGGTCGGGCGGAGCATCAGAATGTCACAATCCTGAAACCCGCCCGCGCGCAGACGGCTGACCTCGGAAAGTTCCGTCACGGCGAAGTGCGTGACACTTGCTTCCCGGCAGATCGCGGCCATCTGGACAAGGCCCAGGCCATAGCCGTCTCCCTTTAAAACGGCCCAGAGAACCGCGCTGCCTGCACGCTCCTTTAAAATTTGCAGATTGCTCCGCACGGCGGCGGAATCGACGACATACGCTTTCATGCTGCGCCTCCTGCGTTATTTCTTATCGCGGTTTTTGATGAGATAGACGGCCTTGCGCACATCCTTGAAGACCGACGTGCCGTGCTCCACAGCCCAGTAAATGACCGGCGAGAGCACCAGATCCTCTTCGCCGACAAACTCGGTGAAGTCTCCGCCGAAGCCCTGCTTGAAGCGGAACAGGCCGTAGAGCGGGTTATCCTCGGACACATTGCCGGATACGCCGCGGAAATCGTAGATGCGGCAGCCGGTTTCCACGGCCCACTGGATCATGCGCCACTGCAGCAGATAGTTGGGCATCAGATTGCGGTGCTCGTTGCTGGACGCGCCATAGAGATACCAGACCTTGTCGCCGTAGTGAATGGCAAGCGTGCCCGCGATGGGGGTTCCATCGGGGTCGAACGCCATGTAGAGCCGCGCGTGCTCGCCGAGATTGTCGAGCATGTTTGCAAAATACTCGGGCTGGCGCGTGACGAAGCCGTCGCGCACGCCGGTCGTCAGCATGAGATCGGCGAACGCCGGAACCATTTCCTTGCCGCAGATCTGTACGGTCACGCCCTTGCGCTCGGCCAGCCGGATGTTATAACGCCACTTCTGGTGGAAGGAGGCCATGAGTTCCTCCTCTGTTTTACCCTCGACATTCAGGCGGAAGACATAGCGCGGCTGGATGGCCTCAAAATTCTTCCCGCCCTCCTTGCACCGGAAGCCGAACGACTGCATGAGCGCGGCGAATGCCGTGTTGCTCGACGGCACGTCCGGGTCGAGCTTGATAACATATGATTTATATTTTTTCGCCAGCGCCTTCGCGCCCTCCAGCAGCTGGGCAAACGTCTCGCGGTCGTCCAGATCGCAGACCGGGCCGCGGCAGCCGTACATCAGCGTCCGGCCGATGCCGGGAACTCTGCGGGTCATCAGGGCCAGCGAGCCTTTGATTTTTCCGTCCTCGCCGCGCACAGCGACGGCGTCCCACGTCCACATGGGCTTCTGTTTGGCCCAGAGGCTGCTCTGCGCAAAATGGCCCTTCGGATGACTCTGTAAAAACGCCTCGTATTCTGCAAGCGTCTTGTCGGTGATCAATTCATACATGGCGGTACATCTCCAGATACATATTATATATGTGTGATTTCAAATCGCTTTCGCTATAGTCTACCACAAACAGACGGGATATGCAAACCTGCGGTGCGGAAAACAGGTATACTTTTCTGCATTTGCGGAAAAATGACAGAAGAATCATCCACACAGGAGGCAAAACGATGGCGCATTGGGGCATGGAGGACGTGCAGGCGTGCTTCGGCGATACGGCGGATCTCAATACCCGGCAGATCACGGTCGGCGGGCAGACGCTGGGGCTTCTGTTTCTGGATGGGCTGACCTCGGGCGGAGATATCGCCGAGCAGGTCTTAAAGCCGCTGATGGAGACGGTCACGCCGGGAAGCATGCAGGAGGTTCTGACGCAGGCGGAGCGGGCGAGAGTCTACTGTGCCGTCGCCGAGCGTACGCAAAGCCCTGCGCAGACGGCGGACAAGCTGCTGCACGGCTACTGCGCTGTGCTTTTCCACGGAACGGATACGGCGCTCTGCTTTGAAACGAAAACAAGCGCGCGGCGCGGCCCTTCCGCGCCGGAGTCGGAAAACACCGTCAAGGGCGCGAAGGATGCGTTTACCGAGACGATGCGCATCAATACAAGCCTCCTGCGCCGCCATCTGCGCACAGCGCAGCTGCGCTTTTTGCAGAAGACCGTCGGTCTGCGCACGAAAACCGCCGTCACAGTCTGCTATCTCGCGGATCTGACCGCGCCGGAGTTGGTGCGGCGCATGGAAAAGCGGCTGGGGGCAATCGATATTGACGGCATGCTCACACCCGCGAGCGTTGAGGAATACGTCACCGGTTCACGAAGAAGCGCATTTCCACTATTACAATATACCGAACGTCCGGACACCTTCTGCCAGGGGCTTCTGAACGGACAGGTCGGTCTGCTTGTCGATGGGCTGCCGCTGGGATATCTGGCGCCGGTCAATCTCGGCATTCTGATGAAATCGACGGAGGACCGCGCGGTCGATTATCTCTCGGCGTCTTGCCTGCGGGTGCTGCGATACCTGGCACTGCTGGCCGCGCTGCTGCTGCCGGGGCTGTATGTCGCCATGGCAATGTATCATCAGGAGATGATTCCGACGAAGCTGCTGCTGGCGATCATCGAATCCAAGCGCGAGGTGCCGTTCGACACGGTCTTCGAGGTGATTGGCCTGCTTGCCACGTTTGAACTTCTGCAGGAGGCGGGACTTCATCTGCCGCAGGCCATCGGCACGGCAGTCTCCATCATCGGTGGTCTCGTCGTTGGCACAACGGCGGTCGATGCGCATCTCGTTTCGCCTGCCGCGCTGATCGTCACAGCCTCTGCCGGGATCTGCGGCTTTACGCTTCCGAGCCGGGATTTATCAGACGCCGTTCGTATCTGGCGCTTCGCACTGGCAATTTTAGCGGGAGCGGGAGGCCTGTTCGCGCTGACGGCGGGCGGCATTGCGCTGCTGATCCACCTGTCGGGGCTGACAAGCCTGGACGTATCCTATCTCGCGCCGTTTTCCGACGCACGGGCAAGACGCGCCGTGCTGCGTCCGCTTCTGGCGCGGCAGAAATGGCGCGAAGCGACGCTGCGCCCACAGGATCTGAAGAATCAGGGGGACGGGCAGGATGAAAATCGCAAATAAAATCAGTATCGTGCTGCTGGCTGCGACTTCGGTGGTCAGTCTGTGCATGCTGCCGCGCACCGGGACGGATGCGGCGAAACTCCTGCCCGCGCAGGTGCTTATGATCGCGCAGAAGGACGGGCGGATCACCGTGGAAAGCGACAACGGCGCGTCCGGCTCCGGCGCGACCCTCCCGGATGCGCTTGCGGCCATGCGGGAAGGTGCAGAGGGCACGCTCTTCCTGGACACGGCAGAGCATATTATTCTCCTGCAAAGCGCACAGGCGCTTCTGCCTGCAGTGGTGCAGCAGCGGCAGTTCCGCCCGGCGGCAAAGCTGTATCTGGCGCGGATGGACGCGCTGGACGCAGAAAGCTGCGTGGATTTTTTGCAGGCGCACCCCGGCAGCGTGACGCTGGCGGATGCGCACGCCGCGCTCCTGCGCGGCGAAACGCTCAGCCCGGCGGTTCTGCTGCCGGGAGAAAACGGAGGGATTATTCTTGCGGGATAAGCTGACGCCGCGGCAGATGCGCGCATGGAGCCTGTGCGCGCTGAGCGTTCCGGCGGCGATGGCGCTGCCGAGCAGCGGCTGGCTCTGGGTGCTGGGCGGGAGCGTGCTTGCCTGCGTGCTCACAGTCTGCCTGCAGGTAATGCAGCGGCGTTCTGGACTTTGTATGCGGGAGGCGTTTGACCAGGCATTCGGAACAGGCGGCGGACGGGTTGCGGCAGCGGCAGAACTTTTGTGGCTGCTGTTTGCAGCCTCCGGCGCAGCTGCGGCCAGCCAGATTGCGTTTGAGGATGATCTGGGGCCGTTCCTGTCTGCGATTCCGCTGCTGCTGGCAGCGCTGGCTGGGCAAAAGGGGAGATTGGCCGTCGGGCGTGTCTGCGGGGCGCTGGCTTTATGCCTTGCGGGATTGTATGCGATCATTACCGCGGCATCCCTGCGTCATGTGCAGGCAGCTTGGTGCCGGCCGGAAGGGGTGCCGGCAGATGCAGCACTGGCACTCTGTCTGTGTCTGGCACCCGCGTGTCTGGCATTTATCGCAGCAAAAGAGGAAATGCCGCGCAATTCGATTGGGACTGCGGCGGTATCTGCGCTTCTGCCGGCAGTTCCGGCGTTTCTGACGGCGGCCTGCCTGTCGCCGGAACTGGCGCGGCAGGAGCCGCTGCCGTTTCTCACGCTGACAAAAAGTCTTTCTGTGATGTCGGTCATGCAGCGGTTTGAACTGTTGCTGTCGGTCGCGCAGCTGCTGGGTCTGTTTGCACTGCTGACAATGCTGGCGTGCGCAGCAGGAAATATGGCGGCGGCAGTCAGAGGAAAACGGATTGGAGAAAACGAAAGCGGCATGTTTTGTCTGCTGGCGTTCGGGGGAAGTTTCTTTGCATATGCGGTTCCAATGTGGGTCTGGGCTGTGGGAGCGGCTGTATTTTGGGGTCTGGTGCCGATATTAACACAAGTGATAGTAAATATAAAAAAGAGTGAAAAATAATGAAAAAGGGGGTTGACAAACCATGGTTTCGATGGTATCATAGCCGAGCGTTCTGAGGGAGCGCAGCAAATCGGACGAAGCCAAGAAAAAAGATTGGAAAGATCGAAAAAAGTTCTTGACAAA
>URAZ01000059.1 GCA_900545925.1 uncultured Eubacteriales bacterium
GCTGCGTCCAGATTGGCAAACTGCACCTTGCCCGTGTTCGCCAGCACAGCGAGCTGGTTCAGGTTGTTGCCGATGGCCTTCTGCTGCCGCAGGACTTCTTTGAGGCCATCCATGATAACAATGCGCTTTCCGAGGCAGCAGGCGGTCACATAGTCGCTCATGGACATACCGGCTTTTTGCGCCAATGCCCGGATTTTTTCGCGGTCTTCGGATGCCATGCGGGTGCTGAATTTGATGTCTTTTTTCATATCTTCTCCTATCGTTGATAAAGTGGGTTTGGGCTTCTGCCCAAAACTGTGCGGAAGGCGGGCAGCGGCGTTGCCGCAGACCAGACAAACGCGATGCTGGCTCCTCCCGAGCGGGAGGATTTTCCCGCTGCGGCGGGGATTCTCTGCGCTGCTCCGAGACTTGCCCGCACGTTGGCGCAACGTGGACTTTTGCTGTTGTGCCGCGCACACATTCGCAGTCCGCCCCGAAAGCCGCACACAGCGGCGACACGCGCCTCACGGCGCACTGCGGGTGCTCGACACACCCGCAGGGTCGATAGGGACGATTTTTTCCGTGGTAGGAAGATCGGCACCAACGGCCCTTTTCAGGCAGATGAGGCGCTCCCCGTTGCTCTTTCGGAACGATACGAAAATACCGGTTTGCCTTAGAGTATCAACGCTTTTTCGGATTTGATGCGAGAAGCTGTTCGGCGTCCAGTCCTCGCTTCCGGCAGGGTCGATCTTTTCCAACAACGCTTTTGCAGGGGCGCTGATTTCAGACTCTTTTTGCAGAAGTTCAGAGAGAAGATTTTCAATCCGAAGCGTTGAAATCCTAGAAGCGCCACTGCAAGTTTTGCTGTCCTCAAGCAGTTTCCAGACGTGATCTTCCTCGCCAAGCTCCAGCTTTAATGTCCGATCCGGAATGTCCCGCCCGGTGCAATGCAGCGAGGCAATGTTGGCAAGGCGAGAACTTTTCTGGAGAACAAAGGTTGAATCTGCCGCGCCGCTTAAACCTGTCGAACCGGAGATCATATTCATCGGATCATCGTCGTGGAGCTTGCGCAGATGGTGAATCAAGAGGATTGCAATGTGCCGCTTGTCCGCAAGTTTTTTCAGAAGCCCAATGTCCTGATAGTCATTCGCGTACAAATTGCTGTCACTGCCCGCACTGCGGACACGCTGCAAGGTGTCGATCACAACGAGCTTTGTGGTTGGATGCTCTGCTAAAAATTGCTCGATCTGCTGTTCCAACCCGTGCTTGAGTGTGTCCGCCATAATTGCAAAATGCAGCGTCGGCGGCGCATCTTCCGTCAGGTCAAATAGTCTCGTTTGGATACGCTGGAACGAATCTTCGAGACTGAGATACAGGACTTCGCCCTGCGTTGTTGCGAAATTCCAGAGCGGCTGACCCTGCGAAACGCAGAGACACAGCCATAAAGCCAGCCACGATTTTCCGATCTTCGGCGCGCCCGCAAGGATGTGCAGGCCCTCTGGAAGCAGCTCGTCTACCAGAAACGGAACCGGCGCATACGGCGCGCTTTGCAGCTGCTCTGCGGTCATGGTTTCGAGTTTCGTCATTTGTTCACTTCCTTTCGATTTTATTTACAGTAGATACATTCTCTACAATAGGATAATAGCATAACCATTGACAATCCACAATAGGTAATGTATCATTTATGCGAATACACTACACAAGCGAAAATACATTCTCTACAAAGGAGGCACGCGCATGGGCGTTCTGGGAAAAGATTTATTGGATTTTCATCGGCCTCGCACCAATACGAAGGTGGAGTTCGGCGCGTCCGGCTATTGGGTAGAATCCAATCCGGCGATGCAGCCCTACGGCGCTGTGCTGACAGAAATTCTGAATCTTGACGCTGCGCCGTTTCAGGAATTATTGAATCCATATCGGAAGGCCGTTGCAGAAAGGGATGCAGAGCAGGCAGCGCAGGCGTTTCAGGCTGTGGCAAATGGATTTGCGTCTTTGCCGCTTTACCGCCTGTATTGGAATGACGTTCAGCTGTTTGCAAGCATGGATGTGAGCGAATTGTTTGTGGGAGACGCGCAGGAAGCGTTCTGCGAATATGTGATGCAGGACGATACGCTGCCACGGTTCATGCAGGAGCAGTTGGACGCTATCCGGCTGATTCAGGAGCGCTATGCGTGGTTTCTGGACGGCATTTTTGCGGGAAAGCCATTTGAAAAGAAAAAGGGCCAGAGAAAAACTTCTCTGGCCCAGCAGATCGAGAAAAAGGGATTGGAGCCGTTTGTCAGCGGCGTCAGCCTTGGCGCAAGCCCGGAGGTGGACGCGCCGAAGGTGAACACGCAGTTCTGCATCCGCGGCACTGGACGCGAAGCAGAGGTGGTCGAAAAAATGTACTTTGACCGGCTGCTGGATTTTGTGTATGCAGAGTTCATGATGGGCTTACAGCGCGGCTTTGTTCCGAAGCGCTGCGCCAACTGCGGGCGCTGGTTTTTGCAGGCGCCGGGCGCGACCTTTGCCTATTGCGCTGGTCCTGCGCCGGAAGACCCGACCAAAACCTGCCGGGAGATCGGCGCGGCCAGCAGCTTTAAGGACAAAGTTGCGAACAATGAAGTCTGGCAGGTGCAGCAGCGGGCATACAAGAAATATTATGCACGCACGATGCGGAAGGACATGACCAAGGCCGAGTTTGAAGCATGGACGCGCGACGCAGAATGCAAGCGGGACGCCTCGCTGGAACCGTATGCGCGTGCAGAAAGTGAGGAAGAACGGCAGCGCATCGCAGATGCGCTGGCGGAGGAACTGAATCAACTATAATGGATTTAGAGTGACGTCCGTGTCGGCGCTGCCTTAGTGGAACCAAATTCCGTGTGCCTCCAGACATTTTTTCAGCTCGGGATACGCCTTTCTGCTTAATGGGATGCAATCCTGACAACCATGGAGTTGTAAAAAGAATACGTTTCCTCCATTTTCAACGCGGATACCCTCAATATAGTTCAGATTAACCAGGAAAGACTGATGGCATCGAAAGAACTTGTCTTTGCTAAAAATCTGCTCCAGATTTTTCAGTGTATCATTCAGCGTTATGGACACGCCGTTGTTTTGATGAATGCACGCCTTCCGGTTGATCCGCTCAATATATAGGATCTCTTCTTCTGCAAGAAAGACATACCCTTGGCTGACCATTATCCCTATTTTTCTACTGGACGGCTCTGCTTCCTTTCCATGAGCCGCATGGGATGCCGCAATTCTTTCCAATGACTGTTCCAAGCGAAAAGACGAAAGCGGCTTTGTCAGAAAATCCAATGGAGAATAATCGTAGCCTTTTAGCGCCCACTCAGCATGCCCCGTTAAAAATATATATGGGATCTGCGGATACGCTTTCTGCAAATAAGCAGCAACTTCGAAGCCTGATACACGCCCCATTTCCACATCGACTAGCACGGCATCCGGCGGGTCAGCTCGGAGGGAGGCGCTGAGGTCATCCATATTGTTTGCGATTTCTGCTTTATCCACCAATGGAGATTGTTCCAACATGCTTTTGGTAGCTGCCAAAGACGCAGCATCATCGTCAATTACTAAAATTTTCATGTCCGTCCTCGCTCTGATTGATCCTGTCGGGAATCTGTACCACTATGCTGATTTTTTGCCCATCGAGCTCGATAAAAAAAGCTCCACCATACTTTTTTGCAATACGTTCGATATTCTTCAGTCCAATCCCCTCGTGACTCGGCTTTGTGCTGATATTCATTTCAGCGGCATGAGTCAAGCTGTCCGGATCCCTAAGAAACGGATTTGTTACTTTGATGACAGACCGGCCAGCCCGTTTCATGACAAGAAGCTCCATCCATCGGTTTGGAGCTTTGTACTGTGTTACTTCTTCCATTGCATTTTGCAGCATATTGCCCAGAACGCAGTTCAGCTCAAATGCAGAGCATGCAATCTGCTTCATATCGTGCTTGATGGAGCAGATAATGGAAATTCCCTGCTGTTCAGCGCGGGCAATATAGTCACTGATAAGCGCACTGACCGCAGGATCATCCAGTGGAATTACCTCGTTGCTTCGGCGAACTTCCTCTGACAGCTTTTCTGTATACTCACGACAAGCATCAATCTGATTAGAAGAAAGCAACCCGCAGATCGTGTGGACATGAATCAAGAAATCATGTCTTTGAGACCGGATGGCGTGAAAAAAGCGCTGGGAAGCTTCCTGAGCATCTTCCAGATAGGAAACTTCGCTGATCAGCAAAGAATAGGAAAACGCGACATACATTCCAATGGCAAAGAACGCAAACACGCTCAGCCAAAGGCCTGCCATTGCGATACCGGACGTCAGATATGCCATTGCAATCAGGATAGCAGTCTGAAAAAGCTGCGCCAGAACAATCCATATCTGCCGGGCACGAAAATCCTTCTCTGACGCTGAATCCCACAAAAGCTGCCACCTTTCACGGTTTACAAGGCGAAGCCTACCAGATAGTGCCGCATATACGCCGCCCACCATCAGTGTTATCTGTATAATTTGAGCAAGAATTGCGTCAAAGTATTGGCAGAGCAACCACAGCTGTTGGAACGCAAGGGCTGTCTCTGCACACAGGAGAGCAGCAGAAAAGGTCAGGAGTCTCTCATGCTTCTCGCTGTACATCCATGCTGTTGCCAAACAGACAAGTGTCCCAAGCAATAGCCATCCGTACAGATTTAGGGGTAAGGTTAAAAACAAATTGGCCAAAAACAGAAGCGACAGTGGCGGGATGCTGCACAGCAAAACCATCTTTCGAGGAAAGCCCATCGCTGCATAGCTGGCGATTACTGCACCGCAGAGCGTTACAAAGATGTCAAAGCTGCGCATATCTACTTTGCCCCCTCATCTTTACTTTTTTAAATAATACCACATTTTTATAGTCAGTTCAATCTTCCGTCAAATAAAGATGCCAGGATACAGCTCAATGGTTCGAGTCGTATCCTGGCATAGTTGTTATGAAAGGCTGTCAATACATGCCTGTACTGCCTTTGCCAATTGATCCGGACAGGAAGTACCTATGCCGTTACAATTGATTCCTGCACAGCGAGCAATAACTTCCTCCGCCGATAGACCTTCGGCCAACTTGCATAGCGACAAATTACTTCCTATACAGCCACCTCTAATTTTTACATGAAAGATTTTACCATCAATATAGTCGAAGCTGATCGTCTCCGAGCATACCTGCGGCGCGTTTTTATATTCGTAATGCTTTTCCATCAGATGCTGGCCTCCTTCTGCTGATAGGCAGCAATTTTCCCGAGGCACTCATCCAGCGCCAGCGCCAACTGTTTTGGGCAGGAATTTCCGTCATGGCAGCCGACCTTCTTGCAGATCCCAATAATCTCCTCCGGAGTTCTTCCCTCTACCATATGGGAAAGCCCCTGGTGTCCGCCATCGCAGCCTCCGCGGATTTCAGCATTCCGAACGACTCCATCAATCAGATCAAAACGGATCTGGTAGGCACATACACCATCTGGGTGGTACTCATAGCCGCATATATCCATCATCGCTTGTTCCCCCTAATTATTGACACGCCGCGCTGCAGCATTCTGCAAAATAAGCGCTGTTTTTTATGACTTGATCACAATTGCCTTCCGCCTGAACGCTTCCTTCGTCAAGAACCACAATGTGGTCTGCGCTGCGCACCATGTCCATATCGTGGGAGATGAGTACACAAGTCCTTCCCGCCATCGGTTTTCGCAGAGCACCCATAACCGCTGCCTTGTTCTCCGCATCCAACGCACTGGTAACTTCGTCCAGAATCAGATACTCCGGGTTGCGCAGAATAATACGGGCGATTGCAATGCGCTGCCGCTCACCACCGGACAGTTTTTCTCCCAACTCACCCAGGTCGGCATCCATGCCCTTGGGCAGTGCGGCTACGAAGTCTTCCAAGTTGGCAATTTTCAGCGCCTGCTGCAGTTCGGTCTCCTCCACCGGCCGGTGGAGAGCATAGGTTAGGTTTTCCCTCAGTGTACCGGAGATGAGGGTGGTGTCCTGAGAAACATAGCCAATAGAGCGGCGCCATTCATTCAGATGGATATCCTCCACGAGGCAATCGCCAAAACGGAGACAGCCGGTCTCCGGCAAATAGAAGCGTTCCATCAGGCTGACCGCTGTAGATTTACCGGAACCATTGGGGCCTACAATTGCCGTGACCCTGTTCGCCGGAATTGTGAAACTGGCGCTGCATAGCCCCCGCTTTTCTCCGTAGCGGAATGTAACATTTTCAAAGGTAATATCTGCATCCTCCATTGCAAAAGCCTTTTTCCGCTGGCAGCGCTCCGGCTCGGCAGCGACAATCTCGCTGATTCGGTCAGCGCAGCCCTGACTTTCTTTCACAGTGAGGTAAGCGTTCATAATTGTTATCAGATATACCGGCAATGTGAGAGAGTAGCGATAAGCGGTCAGCATTCCGGCCTGATCCAGTGTCCCGCTGCGAACCATCACGGCTCCGGTAAGAAGTACCAATGCCTGGAAGATGTACATGCAGCTCTGGGAGATGAATGTAGTAATATATTCCACGTTGATCTGATGAATCTCCGCGTGGTATTGCCCATCAATCTCTTTCACAGCCCGGATGACTTCCGTCTCCTCCGCTGCGGATGATTTGATGAGCGGGATGTTGGACAGGCGCTCCGTGATATAATCCGTAAAGGCAGCGTATGTCTCCTGAAACCGCAGAGAAGCCCTAAACTTGAAACGTCCGCAGACAACGCTTGAAAGGATGATCCAGAGCAAGAGGACCCCCAGCATTTTCAGCATGAACCCGGCCATAAACGCGCTGTCTTTTCGCACATTGGAGAGCGTCACATAGATGGTATACACGCTGGTCAGGACTCCGACCATCTGCAAAAACTGCATGCTGAGTTTTGTGGAGTCGCTGGTGACACGACTTGGAAGCGTTGCAGCATTCTGCTTGTCCAAAGCAGCCATGGGGAGATGAACCATGCTCTGCCACGTGACTAGCTGGAATTGCCGGTCTGTACGATAGGTGAACCAGTACTGAAAGAGATTTTGCACCAACCATATGGCAATCATGACCGCCACCAGCAGCACATATTGACCGATTTGAGCGGTATCGAGTATTTCTCCGGTGTATATCTTTGATGCGAATGGCACCAGATCCGTAGATATACGGGAGTAAACCAGCTGAACCAAAAAATAACCCAGAAGTACCAGCAGAGGGATATTTGCCCGACGAATAAGCTGAAAGTATGCCTTCCAGTCTGCTTTTCTCGTTTTCATGCCGTTACCTCCTTATACGCCAGCAGCCAGTTGCAGTTGCCGGTACACATCATTTGTTCGCATCAAATCCTCATGGGTACCCATGGGACTCACTGTACCGCCGTCCAAAACCAGAATATTATCCGCATCCGCTACTGCTTTCATGTCATGGGAAACCATGAGAACGGTCTTCTCCGCTGCGATGGATCGAATGGTCTTGTTGATTGCTCGGGCAGATTCTACATCCAGATTCGCGGTAATCTCATCCAGAAGCAGCAGGTTTGTTCCTTTCAGCAAAGCGTGCGCAATCATCAGCCGTCGGCTCTGTCCGCCGGAGAGGTTAGCGCCGTTGACGCCGACCTGTTCCTCCAGTCCCTTTGGAAAAGCTGCGATAAACTGATCTGCACAAGCCGTTTTCAGTGCGTTTTGAAGCTCGGATTCGCTCACGGCACGTGTAATCCCATAGAGCAAATTCTCCCGAATGGTTCCTGAGAAAAGCTGCATTTCCTGAGAGACATAACTGATTGAACGCCGCCATTGCTGCTTGTCAAGCGCCGAGATGTTCTGACTGCCGATGCGGATCTCACCGCTCTGTACCGGGTAATAGGCAGAGATCAGCTTGAGAATGGTGGACTTTCCGGCGCCGCTCCGGCCTACAATGGCAGTCAGCTGACGCTCCGGAATCCGGAAACTGACATGATCGAGTACTTGCTTGTCATCGTAGCAGAAACATACCTGATCGAAGCATATCTGACCGTCCTCCTGCGGCGCTTTCCCTGAGAGGGCTTCCTCCGGCTCGGAGAAAATGTGGGATATCCGCCGCACGCAGCCCTGACAGCCCTTAAATTCCTTCCACTTGTTCATGAGTTTCACAAGGTAACCGCACAGCTGTTCTTCAAACAGATAGAACGCAATGAATATGTCCGCACCGATGGCTTCCTGACGAACCAGCACAAAGCCGACAAGAATAACGATGACCTGCCGAAAATACTGGTTAAACATGTCCAGAGTAGAAATACCGCTAGTAGCCACGCCGAATTTCAATTTGGTCCGATAGAATTCTTCAATGTCCTGACCGCCGTTTGCTTCCTCCTCCTGCTCGTTGACAGACGCCTTGATGAGTCGGAGACGGAGGACGCGTTCCATGATGCTCTTTGTCAGTTCTGCCAGTTTGCCTTGAACGCTGAAGTTGACCTTAAAGTTCAGCTTGCCGCAAAGGACAAAGATGGTAATGGAGACGGGAATGATAAGAAGCATGGTGGTGCCCAGTTTCCAGTGGTAGGTGAAGAGAAGCGCACAGACGCCCGCTATGCCGTAGACACTGGAAATGACATCGGCGACCACCGTGGAAACAAACGCGCTCATTTTTGTGGTGTCATCAGTTGTACGGCTAATGAGCGATTTTGGCGTATTTTTCTCATAAAATGCCACCGGCATCCGGAACAGCCGGGACACCAGACTCTTGCGGATATTCCGAGTAATCCGGGCGGCACAGAGGCGGTTAATCCAGTCCACTACCATGGAGATGACATACCGGAGAATGCCTGTTCCAATGAGCAAAAGTATGATGTGCGTGCTGAAATCGCCGGCATAGAACTGCTGCATATAGGACGGAATGAGCAGGGCAATCTTGGATCGTGCCAGAGCAATTACCGTTGCCAGAACAATCAGCAAATATGGCAGTCTTGCTTGCCGCAGGAATTGGAGCATATCCCGCCACAGTTCTCTGGCGGAGATGCTGTCTTGCGCTTTGACTTTCATCGTCTCTCTCCTTTTCATTTGCTTATCTGCTTGTTGACTCACGCTTCATAAACCACCCGAAACTGATCGCCAAAGGCGCTTTTGATGAGGTAAACGGCCATCTCCATGGCCTGCGGCCCCCAGTTTTCACAGGCAAGTTCTTGTTCATTTCTGCGGGCCAGTTCCGCAACAATCTCATAATACTGGGCTAACTGGGTAGCTTTTTCCCGATAAGCCCGTTTTTTCTCCTCTCGAATCTCCGGGGTTGGCCCAAGAACCTCATCTAGCGTGCAGCCCTTGCGTTCTGCCTTATATCGCCTCGCTTCTATCTGCTGCCGGTAAAGCTCCTCAATTCGGTCCTCCAACGGTGGAAAAGAGGAGCGCGCTCGCAGCATTTCCAGTGTGCGGACAGTGAGCATTTTTTTCCGCACGGCCAGTTCTGTTTCCCGGTGCTGCTCCTCCAGACGTTTCAGATAGTCCTCACGGGTGTCAACCCCATCCAGAAACTGCCTCCTGACAAAAGCATCCGTAATTTCAGCCTGAACCTTGCGCTTGATGGAGTGCAATTCTACGGTAATGGCCACACCGTCCACTGAAATGCAGTTGCGCCCCAGCATTAGGCCCACCAAAGCCGCTTCAAAGGCTGCGTTCCAGAGGCCCTTTCCCACACAGATGCGTGCCTGCTCTGCCTGATACCGTTTCTGTTTGCTGTGCAGCGTAACAACCAGGTAGTCACCCTTCTCCACAGGCCCCAATACAGGTTTCACCTCAAAAGCAGTCTGTTCCAGCTGTCTCTGGCTGATTCGAACTGTCAGATAGTCTTGCATCTCCGTGTCATCAGCCAGCTGATCCAAGCTGCAGATTCGCAGCAAATTGTCCATAATACTCCGCGCTCCTCTCTGTTTTTTATGGATTTAGTATAGCAGATGAGATTCTTATCTAGCAATACGCTCCGTTTCACAGGCCGGAATTCTTGCTTATTCGGCCTGTTTTCCTGCTCAATATGCTCTGCCTGCTGTCAAATCCGGAGACATGCGCGCAAAAAAGCTCATATTGTGCATCTTGCGCGCCGCATGAAAACCATAAGATACACATCAGCCCGCCCGGAATGATGCCGGGCGGGCTGAGCCATGGATGCTTGTCAGTTGCTGATGGGCTGTCATTCGTCTCGCTGACAAGGCGGAAAATAATCCTTTCTTTCCAAGGTAAATCCCTGCCCTCGGACTTCTTTGATTTGTGTGACAGTAATAAATGCATCAGGATCAATGGACTGAATCAGTTCCTTAGCGGCAAACAGCTTGCGCGGCGGAATGACGCACAGCACGCCCTTCTGCTGGGTGCCTGTGCATCCAGTCTCGATCAGCATCATGGTCACCCCGGCATGAAGCTTCAACAGGAGCTTTTGCCGAATCTCTTCAAAATGGTCAGATATCACGAACAGCTGCACTTGCGATTGCCCCATCAGCATAATCTTATCCAGTGCGATGGTTTCCGTTACCAGCAGAACAACACCGTAGAGGACCTGCTCAGGATCGGAGAATATGGCCTGTCCTCCCAGAATCATGATATCCACCAGATAGACGAAAGCAGAGACTGGGAGATGGAACCATTTGTGAAGAACAAGGTTCAAAACATCTGTGCCTCCCGTGGAACCGCCAACACGCATTACCATTCCAACAGCAATCCCGATCAGTCCTCCCGCCAACAGTGAGGCCAACAGCAGATCGTCCGTCAGGGCTGTAATGCCCGGGATCCTCTGCGCAAGTCCGAGCAGCGCAGGATACAGCAGCGAACTGCCAACTGTAGTGATCAGAAATTTCTTTCCCAATACAACATAGCCCAGCAGCAATGCCAAAAGATTCAGGCTCAGAACCACCACGGCTATATCCGACCTCAGAACACGGTTGATTAAGATGCTGAGACCCGTTGCCCCACCCATGATCAGGCCGTGTGGCATAACAAACGCAGCAATCGCAAAAGCAATGATTGCGTTTCCAAAGAAAATGCAGATGCAGGTCCAAACTGCACTTTTGCAGCGCTTTTTGACGACTTTCAATCAACATTCCTCCGCTCTCATCCTCGCAGGATGCGCATGGGTCAGCATCTCTGCGGCTGACTGGAAACCATCATGTCGATGATCTCTCTGTCCGTCTCGGCCATGCCAAAGCGAGCCAGCCGTCCCACATTGCGGATGGTATTCTCCACACCCTTGACTACGATTCCATCGCCGCCATAGAATTGCTCACCCTGCATTTGCATCTGCATGCCTAGCAGCCCAGCCTCCACCGCGGAGGCAATTTTGGCTGCACAGCTAGCCTTTGCTCCATCGCAGACCATGCCGGAGTTGATCGCCACGGCGTTGACAATGGTATGTGAAATCTCATTGGCCTTACCGCCATAGAGATAGGTGATTCCAGCACCTGCGCCGCAGCCTGCGCTGGTAGCGCCGCAGTAGGCGGAGAGACGGCCAATGCCGGTTTTGAGATGGATGGTCACCAGATTGGACACAACCAGCGCCCGGTAAAGTTGAGATTGTGATGCCTTCAGTTCCTTTGCGTAGACGATAACGGGCAGGGAGGCTGTCATTCCCTGGTTGCCGCTTCCGGAGTTGATGACAACGGGCCTCTCACAGCCGCTCATGCGGGCATCAGACCCTGCCGCCGCCATGGCCTTTGCCCGGTTGGCCACATTGTTTCCGTAGGCGTTTAGAAGAACACGTCCAACGTTTGCTCCCCACTTTCTGCTGAGTCCCTCTTCTGCAATGGCAACATTGAAGTCAATCTGCCGATCCAAGACAGCTTTCACGTCTTTAATATCCACACAGTCTGCAAATTCAATGATATTCTCCACATTCAGGAGCGACCGATCCGTTTCCTCTGCACGACCGCCCTCTTCATACTTCAGATCGCGCAGAACTGTACCATCCTTCTCCACCCGGATCACGTTGGTATGACTTCCGGCGATCCGGACGAAGGCAGTGTGTTCCCCAGCATTGGCGCGGATCTGGATATCAAAGATATATCCGTTGTCAGAAGCTGTAATGGAGATGGGCGTCTGCTTCAGATAGTGCGCCATTACCCTGACTTCCTCCTCGTTGACATCTGACAGGACTTCCAATTCCCGGTCGGCATTCCCTGCAATGATCCCCGCCGCCACTGCTGCATCGATGCCGCGCATACCGCCGGTGTGAGGGACAACCACGCTCTTCACATTTTTGATAATATTGGCACTGACGTGAACCTCTGCGGACTGAGGGATTGTTCCCAGTGTCTTTCTGACAAGAGCCGCAGCGTATGCCACCGCAATTGGCTCCGTGCAGCCCATTGCGGGAAGCAATTCCTCTTTCAGAATCTTTACATAAGCGTTATACAAAACCTCATTCATATTTCTTCTCCTTACAGTATACAGATGCTGTCAATTTCTTCCCCGCAGGACTCGATCTGCCGCTTGGATCCGATTACGCAGATGCTGCCATTCTCGCTCACTTCATACATGAGCTGCGCAAAGGCTGCTAGCCTCTCCGGCGTAGTCGACAGGATTTCTCTGCGTTCGGCACACTGATCTGCATACTCAATCCCCGTCAGATACCAACGATCTGACGCTTTGCCTTGTCTGCCGGGCAGCATGAGCGGGTCCATCTCCGCCACGGTGCCCACAATAAATCTGGTCAAATCAGGCTTTGTACCACAAAACTGTTTGATGAAACCTTCAGTCTGCCTGTAGGCATTCAGGGATCGGGCGGCGGTGGGATCCCGATAGGAGTAGAAGCAAGCATTTCCGGAATTGCTCAAAGATAGCCCTGTTCCATAGGCGCCACCCTGGACGCGGATGACATTCCACAGATAGGAAAGGCTGACAATACGACTCAAAACCTGCAGGCTGCCGTTATATGCGCCGCCATATTGGAGTAGATTCCCACCCATGGCTGTAAAAGAAACATCGGCTGGAATCACAATGCCCTCGCGCCGTTTACTCCATGGACGGATGGAGCAGACAGTCTCTTTTTGCCTTGATACCGGCAAGACACAGATAACCGCATTTTCCAGAATAGCCTCGGCATTATCATTGGTACCGGTGATGCTGATGGTCAACCGGTTCTTTGCAAAAATCTCCTTGCTCAGTGCAGCCAACTCCCGAGAAAACTCTGCCGCATACCGCTGAAAGTTCTTTTCCAGTGTCTTCAGCCGCTGAAAGTATGTAAAGCCCCCTGTGCACTCCCGGACAACACCCTGCGCAGAATGTCCCGCAGCAATTCGGGTCATGGCATACCCGGAGCCGGAATCAATGATATTCTGCTCCATCCATACGATGGCTTGGCGCAGAAGTTCATGGATCATACATTGGTCATCAAACTTGCTTCCGGTGATGATCTCAGCAATCAGGTTCGCGGCTGATTCCAAGTTGATATCCATGGCGCTGAAGGATACGCAGAGGAATGTGCGGCAGTTCTCCGGTGCGTTGACGCCTCCATAGGCTTCCACAGAGAAATTTATCCTGCCTATATTCAGACGGCACAGCCTTTGCAGTTGTAAGTTGCCGTGGATTTCCGTGTCCATGTTCCCCAGTAAACGGCAGAGAAACGAGACGTCAGGCAGCATCTCCTGAGAAAAATCACTGACGTCAAAATACAGATTGACATAGCTGATCCTGCCGGTAGAAATGTCATGGCGCAGCAGGCAGCGCCCCGCCAGAGTTCGTTCTTCAAGGGGGATACGTTCCGGCTGTACCGCAATGTCAGAAAGCTGCAGAGCTGGGAGCGCCGCAAGCGCCTCAGGTGTATCTGCTGCGGATTGCCATGCAATGAGCGCTGCCTGACGCTTTTGAAGACCAGAAATATCCTCCACGCCCCAACTTTTCTTGACTGCGTGCAGCCGCTCCGTCTCAGCGTCCCGCTTCTCATTAGCCAAAGTGGCGGAAGGCAGCAGCAGCACCTGGCAGTTGTGGGGATTATCCATAAATATCTGCCCAAGCAGCCGTTCAAACCAGCCTTCCTCTAGCTTCCGGTTCAGAGAGGTGAACAGTTTTCCAGTTTCCAGATTGGCTGCCGGGTTTCCGCCGTAGAGCCAGCTGTCCAGAATATCCATACTGAAACCGAGCCCTTGGGGCATGCTGCCGTAGTCCCGCTCCCGCATCTGGAACTCATAGTTGGCAAGGACGGCAGCAAGCTGCTCGTGATCCAACCCTTCATGACAAAGCCGTTTCAGTTCAGATTGAACTGTGTTTTCTACTGCAGCTATACAGCTTTCATCCATATTTCTGACTTCCAGAATGGCAACGGGCTGTTGGATACCATCCATCAGGCTGATGCGGACATCCTGCGCAAGTTTGGCGGATAGGAGAGCCCTTTTCAGAGGGGACTGATTGCTGCCGCACAACGTATCCGCCAGAGCGCGCAATGCCATCTGTGCTTCTCTATTGCGGAAATCGCCCAGAACATTGCCCCAAATTAGCCGTGCGCGGCCAACTACCGGTTCATCAGGTGGAAGTTCGTAATAAGCCTTTTTCGGAACGCTCTTGATTGGACGCTGCATAGGAATGGAAAGCTGCGTATTTTCTCTATCATAGGCAGAAAGATATTCCGTATCTAGCACGTTTAGCACAAGTTCCAGATCTACGCTGCCATCCAGAATGATATAGGCGTTATCAGGACGATAGAAACGACGATGATGCTCTATAAATTGCTCATAGGTCAGTTCCGGGATATGGATAGGATCTCCACCGGAGACGTAGCGATAGGAAGTGTCCGGGAATAGCAGGCGGGATATTTCCTTTTGCACAATGGCATTAGGCGAGGCGAAAACGCCTTTCATCTCGTTGAGCACCACACCCTTATAAACGATGCTTCCGTCTTTATCCAATTCGTAGTGCCAGCCCTCCTGGAAAAATATCTCCGGGTGGGAATAAATTGCAGGGTGCAGTACTGCATCCATATATACCCGCAGTAAGTTCATAAAATCCTTGTCATTGCGGCTGGAAACAGGATACACCGTCTTATCAGGAAATGTCATGGCATTGAGGAAGGTGTGCATGGAGCTTTTCATCAGTTCTACGAAAGGTTCCTTCACTGGGTAGTGTTGCGAACCGCAGAGCAACGAGTGCTCCAATATGTGGAATACTCCGGTATCATCCGATGGCAATGTGCGGAAGGTGATGGAAAATGTCTTGTTTTCATCCTTGCGGTCCAGCCAAACCAATTTTGCCCCGCTCTTTACATGTTCCATTTCCCAAAGTTTACCGCGAATTTCCGAAAGCTCATGAACAGCTCGTATGGCAAAGCCATGTATAACATCGTGGATTTTCATGAATTACCTCATCATAGATAAGCAATTTTTGATATTGTGCAAATTCATTATAATCGGATCCGACATATTGTTCAATCGGCTCTGCCTATTCAGACGTGTTTGCCGCTTATTTGGTGGATTTTCGGCTCGTTTTACAGATTTGGGAGCGAACAAATGTATGCCTGACCGGCAGTTTATCAGACTGCACTTGAATCTCTGTAGACAAAATACATTTCACTCCGCCAACATATTTCTGTATTTTTTCTTTCACCAAGGTGACGTCACCCTTAGGTTCTCGTGGAGTAATCCGTTGGGGTTCGAGTCCCCATGCCCGCGCCAAATTACAAGCTGCATTTTCGTTTTGGAAAATGCAGCTTTTGGCATTTCTGAAACAAAGATTATAGCGAAGAGGGGTGCGTAAAATGCTTTCGATTAATGATTACTTGGATAACATCTTGATCGACTTTGAATCTTACGCTCGCTCTGGTGTAAAGCTGTGCGATTTAAAAAGCGTTCATTATGATGCCGGCAGAATCCCTGATTATTCAAGTCTTCACATTCAACAATTATATTTACTTCGCTAGCGGTAAGATTTCTCATAAATTGCGACCACATCTTCGT
>URAZ01000060.1 GCA_900545925.1 uncultured Eubacteriales bacterium
ACAGGCCGCGCAGGTGCAGAACTGTAAACGATTTGTGAATTTTCTCTAAAGGGCTTCTAAAAATTGCTTTCCCGTGGCCTATGCAGTGAGGGGATTTTTTGAGGGGACACCGCTCAAAACGCAAAAATCTGTCGGATCAAATAGAGGGAGTTTTTAATGAGCGTAAAATATCTGCCTCTCTGAGTTAAAAAAGTTTACGAAGGAGGGCAACAAAAACAGCGCAAAGTGTCGGATTAAATAGGGGGATGTTTTAAACGGCGAAAAAATTTCTGAATTTTTTGAAAACAGGCTGTCAAAACTGCGATTTTTATCCCTATCAGTAATGAGCGGCTTTTTTGTGATGACCAAAATTTTTTCGTACAAACGCAGTAAAAATTGTGCAATTAAAGGCGAGGAGAAAAATTTTTGAAAAAAGTTTGGTGCAAAAGCCCTCTGAATACGGATAAAGGGTAGCAGGTGTTTTTCGGAAAGACAAAGTACGGGCAGAAAAACAGATACGAACAAAGGAGGAAGACATGAAAGAATCAAATTACAAAAGCTACGACGAACTGCCGCTGTTCCTGAACGCGGCGACAGTAGCGAAAGTGCTGGGCATTGCGCCGTCCAGCACCTATGAGCTGATGCACGAGAAGGATTTCCCCGCGCTGCGAATCGGGAATCGGATCGTCGTTCCGAAGGAAGCATTCATCCAATGGGTGGAGCAGCACACAGGAGCGCACGAATGAAGCGCAGCCTTTGGCCAACGCGCGATTCTATCCGCGACTACTTTCCACTGCCGAAGGAAATTTTCTCGCTGGGGCTAAGCGCAGCCGAGATCGCCATCTACGCTTATCTGCTGTTCTGCGAGGATCGCCAGACGTTCCAATGCTGGCCAAGTTACCGAAAAATCGGTGAAGCGGTTGGGCTGAGTCAGAACACGATTCGCAAACACATCCGGTCGCTCGAAGAACGTGGGCTGCTCGTCACAGAGCCGACGATGGTTACGACGAAGAATGGATGTAAGCACAACGGCAACCTGCTGTTCACAATCCGACCGATTCAGGCGGCGCTCCAGCAGGGCTATGACCGGCAGATGCAGAAGCTGGATGAGGACATGGCAAAGAGGAAATATGCCGATTTTATTGAAAATACAGGTTGAACACACGGCTAAAACACAAGTTACGGCCCGTCGCGCCCGTGTTGGCGGTTTGTGCGGCTTTCGCAGCTCAGCCGAGCGCGTACCCGCCTAGCACCAGAAAATCGGACGTTGCGCCAACGTGCGGGAGCGTTGCGGGAACGCCAAGCGCAGAAGAAGAGAGCCTGCGGGCGGCTTTCAGCGGAGGAACGAGCCGCAAGCGGCGAAGCAGGAGAAAGGACTGGCGCTTTTCTGCGCCAGCCCGTCCACTTCTGCCCGCAGTGCGGGCAGTTTCGGGGGATGAAAATGGCGCTTTTCTGCGGCTGTCAAAAATGGAATGACGCTGTTATTTCCCAAAAGCCGAAAAAAGCCAGTAAAATCAAGGACAATTTTGACGCTATTACGATTTTGGGAGGTTTTGACCATGAAAACAGAAGAACGAAGCCGCCACACAGTCTGGATGGAAGATACAGTTTGGCAGCGGGTGCAGGAACACTACAAAAGCGACGGATGCAGCACGCAAAACGAATTCATTGCAAAAGCAATTCTGTTTTACTGCGGCTATTTGCAAAGCGAATATGCCGGAGACTTCCTGCCGAAAATCCTCGGCGAAACGCTGGAAGCGATCCTCAGTATGTTCGGTGACCGCATCGGGCGGCTGCTTTTGAAGCAAGCGGTCGAGCAGAACGTCTGCAATCATATTCTCGCATCAGACACAGATATTGATGCGGCAACATACCAGAAAATGCGCGGCATGAGCTATCAGGAGGTGCTGCGGACAAACGGACAAATCTCGTTCCCGGAGGTGCTCCGTCAGCAGAAACGACTCTGAGTTTATAGAGAAAAGCAGCTTGCAAGCCGAAAAACTTGCAAGCTGTATTCAGTGTGATTTTAGCATCAAATAGTTTTTAGAAGTGTCAAGCGGCTTTCCTAATTGTAGAACTTTTCCGCGATTTTGGTTACAACACCGTCCTGTATGGTCAGCGTATAAGGTTGGATGAGCAGTCTTTCGTTGGCCTGAACAGCCGAAACAAATTCCTGCCATGTTTCAAACGTATACAGCCGGTCTTCTCCCGCACCGTATTCCTGAGAGATGTCGTAAATCGTGACGGGCGTGCCTGGGTCTACATCGTAGGTGTAAATTTCGCCGGTGTCTTTTCGATAATATCCGTATTGATATTCCTCCGGTGGGATGTTCAGGTCTTTGAGTGTTTGCAGATCTTCCTCAAGATATGAGTTTAGAAGGACAATGTGTTCGACCGTAATAGAATGATCGCGTACCTGTTGGATAATCACGGTCTGGAGGATAGGTTCTTCCGTCTCAGCCTTTGTACTGCTCTCAGCGCCGTGACCGGTATGCTCTGTAATTTGCGTGTCCTCATGCGCTTTGGAAGCCGACGAATCTGTGCTTTCACGCGTGGCAGAACACCCGACGCCCATAAAGCTCATCAAAAAGCACAGGAACGCAAGACACACAAGTGATTTCTTCTTCAAAATACGCACCTCCTTAACGGGTTAATTATACATATAGAAGTTTGCAGGAACGCTGGTTGAATAGACAACGTTCTCCGCTGGCTGCGAATGAGCTGTATACTTAATTGTATGTGTATCTCCGTAGGTTACCAGTGCAACATGGGAGATATTGACCCAACTCATAATACACCCTGCATTGATTTTGGTGAGATCGTTTTGCAGATAAAAAAATTCATTGTTTACCATATATGGAACGACACCCCCATCCGTTCCGTTTCCAGTTCGAAACCAGTGTTTTCCAGGCCATCCGCCCCATGTGCTTGCACCATACCATAGACCGGGAACATCTTCGGGTATCCCTCCTGCGCAGAGCGCTTTTGAAACAAAATTTGCGCAATCGCTTCCGGGAACTACATCCGATGGATATTCAGGGTCTGCCCAAGCATTATCCAACGCCCAGTCGCGTGCTGCGATTCGATCATATGTATAGTCGGCATTCGAGACCGTTTGTGGTACTGCCGCTATGTCTAAATCAGCCTCCATTTTCAGGGCTTCCGCATAGCCAGCGTTGTATGAAGTCAACGCATCGGCTGGTTCTGTAAGTCTGTCTGCGCAATAAAGAATGGTTTCGGCTGCATCAACTCGATAATAGTAATTATCTAAATCCGTTTTCTGGATGGAGTTCCTTGCTAAGGATTGAACCGTATCAGCATTTATCGCATAAGGAAAGGTCGTGCGGCACGGAATCATGTAACACTCTTCGGTGATCTCTTGTATACGCGCGTTCATTTGGGCCGATAGTCAGGCAACGCTTAGAGCCTCCAGGCAGGCGTTCAAGTTATCCCAAGAAAAAACGTCCTCCGCAATGTGGACCCGCGTCCAGGAGGGGGTGATTTCCTCCACCTCCGATATACCGCCTATGTCCCGGGCCCAGGAATAGTAATATGTGTTATGGGGCGACATAAGGACCCGAGCCGCTGTGCCGTCCGGGTAGAGGAAGAGGGTCTGCTCCCGAACGATCCGGCTGCTGTCTTCATAGGGGGTCCCCGTGGTATCCAGATACTCCGTCAGACGGAGACATTCCTCCCCCGGCGTCCAGTCCCAGTCCGCCACGGCGAAGTCCAGCGGAGCCATCTTTCCCGTATCCGCTTCTCTGAACAGGGTGCGGAACAGGAGCAGGGCCTGCTCCCGGTCCAGGTCCGCGTGGAAGCCATCGCCCTGTATGCAGAGCCGATAGTGCTCTGCCGGCGGAGTGGGGAAGATGTCCTCCCACTGGTCGGCCAGCTTCTCGGGGATCATACTTTCTTGACGCCGCTCCAGCTGGATTGAAACCAACAAGTCTTCATAGGGATATGGGCCCACATCACTTGGAATGCTGGCGTATTTGTAGGTGATAGCGCTCAGCCGCAGATAGTCCACCGCCCCGTAGGCCGCCTCGAGAGAGTCATCCTCTCTCTGCCGGGTCAGCGTACCGTCCGGGAAGACGTGATAGACCAACTGAATGTCTCCATCCGTTATGAACAGGCGGAGGTTTCCGGAGGCGTATGCAAGCTCCTCCTCCGGGGCTTGGAACACCGCCGCCTCCAGCCGCTCCAGCAGATAAGTCCGGTCCGCCTGGTCATCGATGGGGATGCAGGTATGAGGGGCCTCAGCGCCGGTGGCCCACTCGCGACTGATAGTCAGCGTGGGACCGCCTTTCTCTGCCTGCGTGCTGGAGAGGTCGTAGGTATCCGTGGCCTCCGTCCCATCGGCATAGGCGTACCATATGGTTACCCGGCGGCTTCCGTCGTCCTCCAGGGGAGCATACTCCCCACAGTCCACCTCCAGCATCTCCCCGGCAGGCGGGAAGGATGGGAGCGGTTCTTCAAATGCTCCAGGGACAGACGGGGTCGTCACATCTACAGCAGGCGAAACCTCCTCGCCTGCTGTCATCGCCGGTTGCCCACAAGCAGAAAGCGTCAGGGCCAGACAGAACAGAAGAAGCAGCGTTTTTTTCATTTTGTCACCCCGCTGACCACCATGGTGGGATTTTTATATCCGCAGCATTTACAATAATAGTAGTTTCCGGACAAGATATACTGATGAGATAATCTGTAATACTTGACATTGGTCAGATAATGAGTCGTTCCATGTTCCGCGTCAGTATAATATGGGCAGTCCGACAAAATGTGTGAATAAACGCCATAGTACCCCCACTTTGAGGCCACTACAATTTGATTCACCCCAGTTCCCGCACTTACTGAGGTTATGATAGCGGAATGCTTACTACCAATCGTTCCATGCGCAATCAGAGTATATGTTGTTCCGCTGACTGCTGCATGGCTGCCAGAAACGTTTAGGTAGTTCGTCCCAGAATCGCTCCAACTATCAACCATTTCACTGCCATTCCACAGTTCAAGTGTGACATCCAGTTTTCCGACTTCGACCACAGTTACACTGCAATTTGCCGTTTTCCCGCTGAACGAAAGTTTTGGTTTGATTTGCGAAGCACGTTCGGTTGCCATGGCATTTACACATAGTCCAGAAATCATAATCATTACGAGCAATAGAACGACCATACGCTTTTTCATATTACAAAACACCTCCTTCCTTCGCCTTATCTATTAGAACGCAGAAAGGAGGTGCTTTTGGACATGATCTTCAAGAAGTTTTTTAATTTGGAGATTGTAACAACTCTATGCTTTCGGCAATGTGCAACATGACGGATTTTTCAAGAGTTGAACCGACTGAGAACATGAGCCCATTCTGCTCATCGATCCATACCAGATTGCTGATACCGGAATTCCCATCAGCTGGGACAAACAACGCAGTAAATTGATTTACATGGACTTCCTCGTAGCCAGAATGATCTCCTATCAACGATAGAACCGTACCACTGTGATATACGTCAACTTCAATGACAATGAAGTCTGAACCGGAAACGTAATACCAACTGGACCGCAGATCATCCTTGTGGCGCTCCTGTTCATCAAAGCCGTCTGGCAGCCATGTCGGAGTATAGTCCGGCAACGTCTGCTGCGGCGCGGGATTCAGGAAGCGATATACGATGCTGTTCTGTGAAATGCTTCTGAACCATGCAATTGTTGCAGCACGGGCCTCCGCATCAACCGTAAGCCAGCCGATTCCGGTAAGAAGCAATGCCAGAAACACAGCGGCAACGCGCTGGATTGTCCGGTAAAAAACAGGGTGGCGTTCACGGCGGCACAGACGGCTCATTTTGCATGTAAAGGACTTGCTTGGGATGTAAGGCGGCTGTTGACTGCTGCCATGTACCAACGTCTCTGCTAGCGCAAGACTGGCTTCTTTCGCAGCGGCCCGCAGCACATCATCCGTGATCATAGGCTTTCGCCTCCCTCCTGATAAATTTCCTTCAGCTTGGCTTTTGCCCGTTGAAGGAGCTTACTTGTGTTTGCAAGAGAAAGGTGCATGATCCCAGCGATTTCTTTCGTGCTGTATCCATGATAGAACTTCAGGAGAATGCACTGACGGTAGGCTGCTGGCAGCGCCAGAATTGCTTTTGTCAGCGCGTTGTCTCCACTGTATTCCACAGAAACGCCATTGATTGATTCATCCAGCGGCACGGATGGGTGCCGCCGCTCCGCCCGGAGCATATCGATTGCTTTTCTCTCAACTATTGTAACGATGTAGGCGCGCGTTTTTGGACAGTCCGGGTCAGAAATTTTTGAAATATTTTCTGCGATGCTCAAAAAGGCGTGATGAACCGCATCTTCGGCATCCTGAGGGCGTTTTAGAATCTGGAAAGCAGTATAGAACATCAACTGCTTGTACTGCTCGTAAAGCTGCTCAAATTTCGAGCGATCTTCTGCGGTGTCGATTGTCTGCAAATAGATCATCATAATTTGTGACTCCTCCCATGATGCATGAAATTATAACATAGTTCTTCCAAATTGTGTAGAGCCGGAGTCATGAAGTGAATTGTTTACGGTACAATGTCAAAATATATGCAAAATCTGCGCCGCAGTAAACAAAGAATAGGGATTTTTGCCGTGTACAAATCTGGCTAAAAATATTCCGACCTTCTGAAAAAATCAGTAGACTTTGCGCCGGTTCTGTGGTAGTTGTTTGTGCTACCAAAACGAAGGAGGCACAGACATGGCGAAGAAACGGGCAAACGGGGAAGGGAACATCCGAAAGCGGAAAGACGGGCGCTGGGAGGGGCGGTATACGGTCGGTTATGACGAAAAGACCGGAAAGCGAATCATCAAGAGCGTTCTCGGCAAGACACAAGCAGAGGTAAAAGAGAAACTGGCGAAGGCAGTTGCGGAAGCGGAAACTGTCGATGTGCGGAGAGCAGACGAGTACACGCTCGGCACATGGCTGCAAACGTGGTACGAGCTCTACGCAAAGCCGCATCTACGGTTCTCGACTGCCGAATACTACCGGCGCGGCATCGAATTGCATATCACGCCGCGTATTGGCGATATTCCGCTCAAAAAGCTGACCGGACGCGATTTGCAAGGGTTGTACAAGGACTTGCGGGAACACGGACGGCTCCGCGAAGCGCAGAAGGGAAAGCAGCCGGGGCTGAGTGATTCCACGATCCGCGGCATCCACACAATGCTGCACAACGCGCTCGACCGGGCAGTGAAAGAACGCCTGATTGTCAGAAATCCAGCGGACGACTGCGTACCGCCGAAAATTCCGAAGCACGAAATGAAGATCCTGCCGCCAGAACAAATCAAGTCTTACCTAACCGCAGCAGAGCAGCGCGGTGTCCTGCCGATGTTCTATCTGGAACTCATCAGCGGCTTGCGCAAAGGTGAACTGGTTGCGCTGCAATGGTCGGACTTGGACATCGAAAACAAGACGATTTCCGTCAGCAAGCAGGCCGGACGCAACAACGCAGGCGAGCCGGACATCACGCGCCCGAAAACGGAAAACTCCATCCGCAAAATCTCAATACCGCAGGATGCCGTCGATCTGCTGGTCGCAGAACACCAAAAGCATCCCGGCAGCCCATGGATGTTCCCGTCACCCAAGACAGGCGAAATGTACCACCCCGATTCGGTGGTCAACATCCACAAGAAGATTTTGAAGGACGCAGGACTGGAACACCTGAGATTTCATGACTTGCGACACACATTCGCGACCTTGGCACTACAAAACGGCGTGGACGTGAAAACTGTATCGAGTATGCTCGGCCACTTCGACGCGGGCTTCACGCTGAGAACCTACACCCACGTCACGCGGCAAATGCAGGAGAGCGCCGCCGAAAAGATGGGTAATTTCATGGCACAAGTGATGTGAACAAGCAGCAAAAAACACAGAGCGGCGGAGAGGATACCAAGCATATCCTCTCCGCCGCTCTTTGGACATTTCGCCGTGTGGGTCACGGTGTGGGTCAGGCGGTTTTGACACCTGAAAAACCGAACAAATAAAAGAGAAAACCGGTGAAAATCTCACGATTTTCACCGGTTTCTGGAGCTAGTGGCCGGACTTGAACCGGCGACCTGCTGATTACGAAGAGTAGAAAAAACGCAAAAACAACGTTTTTTGGTCGTTTCCAGCACTTTCCGCTCGGAAATGGATGCTCTTTGCACCTCTTATTTTCGCTGTTTCCGTCCGCTCGTTTCGCCGTGTGGGTCAGCGTGTGGGTCAAACCAGAAAACCCAGCGCAAAAACTGCGCCGCAGTAATCAAAGATGAAGTCCATTTGTCGGATGAACATAAACCCTCTGAGTTGGAAGTATAAGGCGATATCGAAAAAATATCTTCCGTAAGTGCAGAGAGTGTGGTATACTAGCAATGAAAGTACATGAAAATGGGTGATACGATGCTGAATCTCTATGTTTTGGATGCTGTGTCCAGCGAAAAGGTTCCTGCGGAAATAGATCCTGCGTCAAAAGAGGATCTTGCTGCAACACATGACTGGCAGACAAACTGGGAATCAACATATGTGAGGCAACTGCCCAATAAAGTCGCGCTTCATCGAAAAGACAATTACGAACTGCTTGGTCTGATGTCCTATGAACTGGATGAACGTGGGCTTGCAGTTGAGGTTCTCTACATGGAGAGCGCACGGCACAGCAACGCAAATCTTCTTCATGCGACAGGCGAGGCCAAGCGATATATCGGCATTGCAAAGGCAATGTTTGCATATGCCGTCCAGATATCCAAGGAAGCTGGATTTGACGGCGTACTCATTTTTAAGGCGAAAACGAGCGAATTATTGGAATACTATATGCGCGAATTTGGCGCGCGGCAGGTCGGGGCCTATGATCCGTTCCGTCTTGTTCTTTGGGAAGACGCCGCAGAAGCGCTCATTTCTGAATATAGGAGGGATGAATATGAATCGATCTGAATTGCTCCACGCGGAAGAATCCGGAGCTGCCAGCGGATGGGTTTCGCCGCTGAGTCAGGAGGACAGGGAGTATTTCGCCTATCTGCGCAGGGTCTTCAAGCGCTACAATATCACCCCGTCTAAGGCAACACGCCTGGAATATGATTTCGTTATCCGCGTGGCGGAAAGCGAGTTTTATCTGCAAAAAGCAAACGCCTGACACTGTCAGAGAAGGAGCGGGCCATGGATACACTGCAAGCCCGGATCGTGCAGCTTGAACAGGAAAACGCGGCGCTGCGGGCGCTGCTCAAAAAGCACGGGATTGCGTATCCGGAGACGGCTGAAAATCAAATATCCGCGATTGCCAATCAGGGCAGCCGTATGCTTCAAAACGAGGTCACACCGCAGATGGTCTCGTTTTTCTATACCTATTTCAGAGGCCGCAAAGATGTATACAGCGTCCGCAGCCGCCCAAAGGACGGAAAAGCGGGTTATTTTCCGGCCTGTACGCATTTTTGGGATCACAAACTCTGCCCGAAAACGACAGGGCAGAAAATTGCCTGCAGGGACTGCCCGAACCGGTCCTATAAGCCGCTGAACATCCGCGCTCTGCTCGCCCATCTGAAAGGCGAGCGGGAGGACAGCAGCGATGTCGTCGGCATCTATCCGCTGCTCCCGGACGATACCTGCTATTTCCTTGTGTTCGATTTCGACGACCACGAGGGCACGTTTCAGGGCAGCGAAAAAACGGTCTCATGGCGGGACGAAGTCGACGCGCTCCGCAAAATATGCGAACTGGAACAGATCGACGCACTGGTCGAGCGCTCCCGTTCCGGGCAGGGCGCGCATGTCTGGATCTTCTTTTCTGAGCCCGTTTCCGCACAGAAGGCACGGCAGTTTGGAACAGCACTGCTGACAAAGGGTGCGGAGGTGGTCAGCCTGAAAAGCTTTCGCGCATATGATCGAATGCTGCCATTGCAGGAGCATCTGCCGGAGGGAAAGCTCGGCAATCTGATTGCGCTGCCGCTGCAGGGCCGGGCGCTGCGGAATGGAAACAGCGCGTTTGTCGACGAAAACTGGAATGCGTACCCGGATCAATGGGGTGCACTGAAAAGCGCAAGAAAGCTGAGCGTAAAGGAAATCGAGGATAAAATCGCGGCATGGACACCGGAAGCAGGGCTTCTTGGACAACTGGCCGAGGAACCGCAGGAGGCGGAGGAAAACACGCAGAAAAGCTTCCTGCCGGAGAAGCCGTGGAGAAAAACAGAGCTTACACTGCACCCGGAGGATGTGGAGGGCGCGGTCGATCTTGTATATGCCAACGGTGTTTATATTAAAAGCACGAATCTCAAGCCGCGGCTTCAAAACCAGCTCCGCAGGCTTGCAGCCTATAAAAACCCGGAATTCCATAAGAAGCTGGCCATGGGCTTTTCAACGCTTGGAATACCGCGCATTGTCTATTGCGGCCATGACGACGGCGATTTTATCTGCCTCCCGCGTGGCTGTGTGGAGAGGCTGAAGGAGTTGTTGGAGGAAGCAGCAATTCCATATCACATCACAGACGAACGGCAGTCGGACCGCAAAATCAAGGTTTCCTTCGCTGGGCAGCTATACCCAGAGCAGCAGCGCGCAGCGGACGCGCTACTGGCGCATGACATCGGCGTTCTAAGCGCAGCGACGGCTTTTGGCAAAACTGCCGTCGCCGCTTACCTGATTGCGGCGCGGCGGGTCAATACGCTGGTTCTGGTCGATAATGCCGAGATATTGAAAAACTGGCAGGAGGATCTGCAAAAATTCCTGACGATTGAAGAAAAACCACCGACCTACACAACGCCGGCGGGCCGCGTCAAGTGGCGGATAAGCGTGATCGGCAAATTACAGGGCGGTCAAAACACCCTGACCGGAATTCTTGACGTTGCGATGATCCCGTCGCTGGGAAAAAGCGAACGACTGGAAGAACTCGTGCAGGGCTACGGCATGGTGCTCATGGACGAGTGCCACCATGCGGGCGCGGATACGGATACTGCCGTGCTGCGTTCCGTTACGGCGAAGTATGTTTACGGCCTGACCGCGACACCGAAGCGCGACGACGGGCAGGATCGAAAGATTTTCCTGCAGCTCGGTCCGATCCGCTTCCGGTACACGGCGAAGGATCGTGCGAAGAAGCAGGGCATCGGCCATTATGTCTATCCCCGTTTTACAAGGTTTGTTCACCTTTCCGAGAAACCGCCCGCGATGGCAGAATTAAATCAGCTGGTGATCGAAAGCGAAGACCGCAACGCGCAGATTCTCTCGGATACGATCGCCTGCGTCCAAAATGGGCGGACGCCGCTGGTTATGACGAAGTACAAGGAGCATGCAAGGCTGCTGTATCAGCGCTTGCAGGGGAGTGCAGACCACGTTTTCCTGCTGCAGGGCGGAAAGAGCAGCAAAGAACGCGCGCAAGTCCGGAACGCGCTGCTGGCCGTGCCGGAAACAGACACGTTGATCGTGGTCGCCATCGGCAAATATATCGGCGAGGGCTTCAATCTGCCGCGCCTCGATACGCTGCTGCTGGCCATGCCGATCTCGTGGCAGGGGAATGTCGAACAGTACGCGGGCCGTCTGAACCGCGACTACGACGGCAAACAGGATGTGATCATTTTTGACTATATCGACGCGCACGTGCCGACGCTGGAACGTATGTACCATAAGCGCCTGCGCGCTTATCGCCAGATCGGCTTCGAGATCTGCGCAAACCTGCAAGCTGCGCAGGAGGAGAAGACTGGCACTATTTTCGACGCGCAGACCTACACACCAGTCTATGAACGCGATCTGCAAGCCGCGCAGCGAGAGATCCTGATTTCCAGCCCCGCACTGAGTCGCAAAAAGGTCACATATTTTCTGGAACTCCTGCGCGAACGGCAGAAAGCGGGTGTCCAGATCAAAATTCTCACGCTTGCCCCCGATGCGCAGGACACATATCAGGCCGCTGAGAAAATCGCCCTGTTGCGCCAGTGTGGCATTGAGGTGCTCCCATCCAAAGCCTGCCGCGAGCACTTCGCGATCCTAGACCGCCGCCTCGTCTGGTACGGCAGCATGAACCTACTGTCAAACGAAAAACCCGACGACAACCTGATCCGCCTCCCAGACGAACAAATCGCACAGGAGCTGCTGGAAATCGCCGTGCAAGCTGATTCTGCTTCGGAGAACAAAACCGGATAATACGCCGCCTCCACACTGTCGCGCCTGTGTCGGCAGTTTGTGCGGCTTTCGCAGCCCAGCCGAGCGTGTACCAGCCGGAAGCCCGAAGACCGGACGTTGCGCCGGTGTGCGGGAGCGTTGCGGAAATGGCAAACGCAGAAGAAGGATGCCTGCAGGCGGCTTTCGGCAGAGGGAGAAGCCGCAAGCGGCGAAGCAGGACAAAGCCGCGGGGTCGTGCGCATCCCGCGGCGGTCACATCTGCCCGCCGTGCGGGCAGTTTCGGGGATTTACGAAGGAGTTGTTGAGCGGGCAAAAATAGCACCTGTGGGGTCATGATTTGAAAAAAGCCCGCCGTTTCAAGGAAAACGACGGGGTTCAACGGAAATAGTGCGCAGAGATAGCGCGTTATTGCGGGACGCCGGGTTGGGCCGCGTTTGGGCGGCTGGCCAGCACCTGCTGCACCTGACGCCGACGCAGGAACACTGTTAGCCAGCACACGAGCATAGTGGTCAGACCGCAGATGGTCATGCAGAGCCGGTAGTCCAGGACCTCCCCCAGCGCGCCGATGGCCAGCGACAGCACCGCGCCCGCCGCCGTGCAGAGCAAAGATTCATAGGCGTTGAGCCGGGCACGCAGCCGGTCTGGGATATAGCGCTGTACTGCTGCTTGACGGATGGTGGCGCTCTGGATCCCCAGAAAGCCGCAGAGAGCCCGGTTTACCAGCATCAAGGGGTACGGCAGCCACAGGAGGCAGGCGTCCATCAGCTCATAGGTCTGATATACCCCGAACAGGAAGCCGAACCGCTTTCGCTCCGGCAGGGAAAAGCGGTAGCGGACAACTCCGCCGATGGTACGCCCGGTGAACTCCGCCACAGAGAAAAAGGAATACATGGCGGTGGTGAAGCCCTGCGCCGTGCGGAAGAAAGCAATGAGCAGGGGAGCGTAGCCCATAGCCATACCGTTGGTGACGGCCATGTACGTATACAGACCGTGCAGGCCGCGTTCCTGCCGCAGATAATCGGCGGCCTCCCGGACGTCCCGCCACCAGGTTTTCAGAGACAGCAATGGCTCCTGATCCCGGCGGTTCTCCTGCACATGGATGCTGTTTTCGATGAGGGCGGCCAGCACCGACAGTACAGCCTGGATCAGCAGCAGCCGCCCCACGCCCAGAGTATCATACAGCAGCGCCGCCAATGGCATCATCAGGACCTTCAAAACAGGGTAGAGCATGGCAGAAACGGTGTATGCCCGCTCCTCCTGCCCCTCCGGCAGCAACAGAGGGTAAAAGCTGTTGTAGGCCAGCTCGTCAAAAGCGCCGAGACACGACACCAGCAGAGAAAAGGCCAGATAGGCGGTGTAGGAGAAGGCGTTGTGCAGCAGGAAGATCCCCGCTCCGGCGTAGCATACGCCGTTGAGCAGATCGCCCCATACCAGAAACGGTTTGCGCGGCAGGCGGTCCATCATGGGGGCGATGATCAGCGGCAGCAGCACCATGGGAATCAGCTGAATGGCCACCGACAGTGCTGCGGCCAGTGTGCTGCCCGTCTCGTCAAAGACCAGAAAGGACAGGGCAAACTGACTGATAATGCCGCCAGCAGCGCCAAGTGCCGTCGCGGCGGTGATACGGGTAAAGTCCCGCGTCCAGAGTGTTCGTTTCATGGCATTCACCTCACTGCTATGATTATCGCATAGCCGCTTACAAAAGAAAAGCGGGTCATCATGGGAAAAATATTCCCGTGACGACCCGCTTAGATGCACGAAACTGCTATTTTGCAGGAAACTCCTCCAGCAGGCGGCACGCCTGACGGTACTGACGGTTGGCTTTGTACCACGCCAGCACCCACGGCAGGTGAAACCGGGTGAAGCCCATGGGGTATGTGTCCCGCAAGTGTTGGAAGCAGTCCAGAAGCTGAGCACCATAGGTGCTGTCGTGGAGGTAGCCCGGGTGCTCCAGCCGATAGCGCACCAGCGCCAGCATCTGCCGCTCTATCTCACCAGAGGACAGGAGCTCTGCCTGTTGAACGGCTGTCAGCGCCTGCTCCCGGTGCCCAAGCTGCTCGTGGCAGATGGCAAGCTTGTGCAGGTCCAGAAGGCTGGGGTGCGGGAGGGCAGAAAAATAGAGCAGGGCCTTTTCTGGTTGGCCCAGTTCCAGTTGGGTGGCGGCGATGTTATAACGGAGCGAACCCAGACTGTCGGTGTCACCCAAGGCCTCCGCCAGACGCTCCGCCACGGCGAAGTGGGCCAGCATCTCCTCCATGCGGCCCAGATCCGAGTAGCAGTTGCCCATCCACAGACGGCAGGACAGCATCAGGTGGGGATACCCGGCGTCTGCCGCCGAGCGGCAGGCGTCCCGCAGCACCTCAATGGCAACGGTGTAATCACCCTTGACGTAGAGGGCCTTTCCGCGGAGTGTGACCAGAAGCGGCAGCGGTTCCAGCCGTACCGCCTCCTCCCATCGGCCCTGCAGACCGCGCTGCAGCGCCAGCTGCCGGTTGGAGAGAAAGGACTCCCATTCTTCCGGCAGAGAGCGCATATTATCCTCATAAAAGGCATCCAGCAGCAGGGCGTCCGCCGCCAGCGGACTGCAGGCGAGGATCTCCTGCCGGGGCTGCACCAGCCGCTCATAGCAGGAGACGAAGTCTGGGCTGCCGGAGAGCAGGGCCTTCCAGCATGGTTCCAGACTCTCGGGTTCCGGCGTCCAGACCAGGCCCAACCGGCGCAGCAGAAGCTCCGTCACCTCCGGAGAAGGCGCTGCCTTGCCCTGCTCGATCTTGGACAGATACGAGGGCGCACAAATTCCCCGGCACAGACCCTCCTGACTCCAATTGAGCCTGAGACGGGCCTGCCGGATCAGCAGCCCGGCAATGTCGCCGCTCTTCATCATATGAACTCCCGCACACTCTGCCGGGAAACGATCAGCTTTGCGGCAGCTTTTTCACCAAGTGTCATGCTTTTCTCCCTCCTGATTTTATGGGTTACCGCGATTTTTATAAACCAAAAATCGGCTGCTTTTGCGCAAGTATTGGTTGCTTTCCGGATTTTTTGCAAATCAAAGCGAAAACAAATTTACATAACACCATTATAAAGCAGACAGCAAAGAAGTCAAGGATGAAGAAGGAATCTGACCGGCGCAAAAACTGCGCCGCAGTAAACAAAGAATAGAGTTTTCACCGCGTGTGAGAACGTCTGAAAATATTCCGATCTTCCGAAAAAATCAGTAGACTTTGTGCCTGTTCTGTGGTAGTTGTTTGTGCTACCAAAGAAAAGGAGGCACAGACATGGCAAAGAAACGAGCGAATGGAGAAGGCAACATTCGAAAGCGGAAGGACGGGCGCTGGGAAGGACGATACACAGCCGGATATGACGAAAAGACCGGTAAGCGACTGATTAAAAACGTCCTCGGCAAGACGCAGGCAGAGGTAAAAGAAAAGCTGGCAAAGGCAGTCGCGGAAGCGGAAACTGTCGATGTGCGTCGGGCAGACGAGTACACCCTCGGCACATGGCTGCAAACATGGTACGAATTATATGCAAAGCCGCATCTGCGATTTTCGACCGCAGAGTATTACCGGCGCGGCATTGAACTACACATTGTACCGCGTATCGGAGACATTCCGCTGAAAAAACTGACAGGCCGCGACCTGCAATGGCTCTACAAGGACTTGCGGGAACACGGACGGCTCCGCGAAGCGCAGAAGGGAAAGCAGCCGGGGCTGAGTGATTCCACGAT
>URAZ01000061.1 GCA_900545925.1 uncultured Eubacteriales bacterium
CGAGGGGTTGGAGCAGGAACTGTTCCTGAACGACCTCGCGTGGAAGCTGAAATAAGTGCACAACGCTGAAACAGGAACTGCTGAACAGGCATGATTTTCTGCGGCTGTTTTGAAAGGCTACGGCCCGCTGCATGTTGCAGCGGGCCGGTTGTGTATGGAGCGTTACAGACAGGTCTGCAGGATGCACAGGATCATCTGCGCATGTTCGCATTCCTCTTCAGCAATTCTCAGCAGCATGCAGCGGTGCGTTCCGGCGTTCTTGGCAAGCGTCTCATATGCCTCGTGCGCGGTGTGCTCCTCGGAATAGCGTTGGCGGAGCGTCTCGTTGATACAGGTGACGCACGGCGCTTCCGGCCTGCCGGGGCAGGCCTTTTTGCCGGTCTTGAGAAAATAGACCGCGCCGAATTGCTTCGCGTGGCAGGCCTCCTGCCGGGCCATTTCACGCAGCATCGCCTGTGCCTTGCCCTTCATGCGGCAGGCGAGGTGCGCATAGAGCGCGCTGTCATTGCGTTCGTCCGCAATCAGTTCAAGCAGCTTTTCGGGCGTCAGGGAATCGGCCGCAGCGCTGCCGGAGCCGATTTGCTCGTTCATCTGGGCAGCAGGCACGGCCTGCGCGCTCATCACGCGGCTCCAGACCCGCTGCGCCTGTTTTTCCGTGAGTGGTTGCATGGGATCTCCCTCCTTCGCCTCATCGTATGCGCTGCGAGGCCGGATTGTGCGGTTTCACAAAAAATCCCACACGAAAGCGGCAAATTTGCACGATTTTCTCGCAGAAAAATCTTGTATTTCCAAGATGTCTGTGTTAAAATTCTTTTTTGTGAGATTTTTATTCAGGCAAAGAAGGAAGGGGCGCCAAGTATGACGCAGGATAAAATTCGGAATATTGCAATCATCGCGCACGTTGACCACGGCAAGACCACGCTGGTCGATCAGATGCTCAAGCAGGGCGGCGTGTACCGTGAGAATCAGGCGGTCGTTGACCGCGTGATGGACTCCGGCGATCTCGAACGCGAGCGCGGCATCACCATTCTCGCCAAGAATACCGCTGTCCATTATAAAGACTATAAGATCAACATCGTCGATACCCCGGGCCACGCCGATTTCTCCGGCGAGGTCGAGCGTATTTTGAAGATGGTTGACGGCGTTCTGCTGCTCGTTGACGCGGCGGAGGGTCCCATGCCGCAGACGCGCTTCGTGCTGCAGAAGGCGCTGGAACTTGGCCATAAGGTTATCGTTGTCGTCAACAAGATTGACCGCCCGGACGCCCGTGTGCATGAGGTCATGGACGAGGTCCTCGAACTGCTGCTCGATCTCAATGCGACTGAAGAACAGTTTGACTCCCCGACAATTTTCTGCTCCGCCCGCGAGGGTACGTCCTCCTACGGCCCCGACGACAAGGGCACCGATCTCATCCCGCTGTTTGAGACAATCGTCAACTATATCGATCCCCCGAAGGGCGATGAAAACGGACCGCTTCAGGTGCTCGTCTCGTCCATCGACTATAACGAATTTGTCGGCCGTATGGGCATCGGCCGCATCGAACGCGGCACGATCCACCAGAACCAGGAGGTCATCGTCTGCGATTACCACGACCCGTCCGTCAAGAAGAAGGAAAAGGTTGTCGCCCTGTACGAGTTTACCGGCCTTGGCCGCAGCCCCATCCAGCAGGCATCTGCCGGCGAGATCGTCGCGTTCTCCGGCATTTCGGATATCACCATCGGCCGTACGCTCTGCGATCTGGAGACCGTTGAGCCGCTGCCATTCGTCAAGATCTCCGACCCGACCATCGAAATGACCTTCTCCGTCAACGATTCTCCGTTTGCGGGCCGCGAGGGCAAATACGTCACGTCCCGCAACCTGCGTGACCGTCTGCAAAGAGAACTGCTCAAGGATGTCTCTCTGCATGTGACAGAGATGGGCACCGATGCCTTTAACGTTGCAGGCCGCGGCGAGATGCACCTGTCTATCCTGATCGAGACGATGCGCCGCGAGGGCTATGAGTTCCAGGTGTCCACGCCGCACGTTCTGAATAAGACCATCGACGGCAAGCTTTGCGAGCCGATTGAGCGCATGATCGCGGATGTGCCGGAAAATTCCGTCGGCTCCGTGATCGATAAAATCTCCCAGCGCAAGGGCGATCTCGTCTCCATGACCCCGATCGGCAGCCGCATGCGGCTGGAATTCCTCGTCCCGACGCGCGGCCTGTTCGGCTACCGCAACGAGTTTTTGACTGATACGAGAGGCGAGGGGATTATGGCCTCGACGCTTGACAGCTACGCACCCGTCAAGGGCGAGATTTCCCGCCGTCTGACCGGTTCGCTCGTCGCGTTTGAAACCGGAGAGACGACCGCTTACGGCATTGGCGGCGTGCAGGACCGCGGCTCGATGTTCATCGGGCCGGGCGTGGAAGTCTATGCCGGTATGATCGTCGGTCAGTGCAACCGCAATGAGGATATGGCCGTCAACGTCTGCAAGAAAAAACAGCTGACCAATATGCGCGCGGCAGGTTCCGACGCCGCCATCCGCCTCGTTCCGCCGACGGTTCTGTCGCTTGAGCAGTGCATGGAATACCTTGCCGACGATGAACTGCTGGAGGTCACGCCGAAAAACCTCCGTATGCGCAAGCGCCAACTCGACCATTCAGCCAGAATGCGTGCCCTGATGAAATCCAGACAGTAAAAAACGCTCCTCCGTATGCCGCGGCATACGGAGGAGTTTTTCTAAAGTCAAAAATTGAAATACGGCAGGCCGCGGTATTTCTCCGGCAGTTCCTCTTTGCAATATACATTGTGAAGTGTTGTGACGAGCGAAGACGGATCTGTGCAGATATAACGGTTCAGATACTCGATAAAGTCCTTTTCGGTATAGCATACCACGACCGCAGAACCCCGTTTCACCCGATACCTTGCAGCATCGGGGCTTTCGTGCAGCCAATGACAGCTGAACTCCAGACAGTATGTTTCGAGATCATCCGCCACTGCATCCGGAACACAGTACACGCTGATCTCGCCGTCTGCGCTTAAAAGAACCTGTTTCATAAGCCCTCCAAATATTGTTCCTCCATTCGCCGTAGGGGCCGATGCCCACATCGGCCCGGCAGAATGCACTGTTTCTACGGAAATCTGCGGCGAATTCGTAACTTCCCAATGGGCCGATGTGGGCATCGGCCCCTACATTGCAATATGTCAGTGCATACGGGGCACTGGGGGATTTCTGTAGAACAGGTGCTCTCTGCGCGCGGTGGACAGAGTCGTCGGCCCCTACAAATCACTTGCTGATTGTCAGAACACCGGCGCAGGGGGATAGCTGCGTAAATAAAAGGTCTGGAAAATCCTTTTTTATTTCTTCCGCGACAAAATAAATTTCATCGTCGTCCCAATGCGCTCCCGCTTCCTGCCTGCACCGGTTCAGAGCGTCGCGGGTTTCAAACGCAACGTCGCCGATCAGAATTTTTCCGTTTTCGTTCAGACAGCCGCGCAGCGCGGACAGGAATACGACCTTCTGCGTGTCTGTCAAATGGTGCAGCGCATAGGTTGCGACAATATAGTCATAGCGGGGGTTTTGCAGCGGTTCTACCAGACCTTGCGTAAAGTCGCCCTGATATAAATGCGCGCCCGGCATTTTTTCGGACGCCAGTTCGAGCATTCTGGACGAGAAATCCTGTCCGTAAATGGTGCAGCCCTGTTCATACAGCCTTGCCGTCAGCACGGCAGTTCCAAACCCAATGTCCAGCACAGAAGCGTTTGGGGTCTGCATGACAGTCTGAAAAATTGCGGCAAGTACCTTTTTGTATCCGGCAAACGGGTAGGTATTCGCTTCGTCAGAAAGACCGACACTTTTGTCATATCCATCTGCCCACAGGTCAAATCCTTTGTTGTTCAGCATAGCTGCCTCCTGAAATTCTAAATTGTCACTTTTTCCAGATTTTCGGCTGGTACTGCATATTGGAGACGTTATAGACCGTAATAAACGCCTTTGGGTCCTCGCGGTTGATGAAGGTCATCAGCCGCTGGTACTCGCTTTTATCGACGATGGTGATGATCTCGTTATGTTTCTGCAAATTGTATGCGCCAATGGCCTCGTAGATCGTGGCGCCGCTGTGCAGTTCGTTGATGATGAACTGCCGCAGCGCCTCCTCCTTTTCGGTGATGATGCAGACGCGGCGCTTTTTGTTGTGGTCAAAAATGAAATGATCCAGAATAATCCCGTTGAAATATGTGCCGAGGATACTCAGAACCACGGTTTTCTTGTCGTAGACAAGCGCTGCGGACAGTGCCACGCACATACCGGACAGAGACATGGCTCTTCCTAGATCCATGCGCAGGTATTTGTTCAGAATTTTTGCCACGATATCCAGTCCGCCGGACGATGCGTTCCGATTGAAAAGGATGCTCAAACCGATGCTGACGACCAGAATATAGCAGAGTACGTCCAACTCTTGGCTGCCGGTCATGGATTCAAAATCCGGAAACAGGATTTCAAACAGTCCTAGAAACAGCGGGAGCGTGATGCTTGTATAGACGGTCTTTGCTCCGAACTCTCTGCCGCAGGTCAGGAAGCCGATGATCAGAAGGACGATATTCAAAATCATTGTGATGGCCGACAGTGGAAGCGGAATAAAATTGGACAGCACGATTCCAAGACCGGATATGCTGCTGACAGAGGTGTGGCTTGGAGATAGAAAAAAGAAGACTGCCGCCGCAATGATTGCCACCGCTGCGGTCAAGATTGCCGCTTCTTTTCCAACTTCGAGATAATTCAACTTTTTATTTGTCATCATGGTTTCTCCAGCTTCTGAGTTGTCAGTTCCGCAGTGCGGTGGGAGTCTGCGTATCGTCGTGGTAGTCAGACTTCGGCAGGCTCCAGTGGTAATATGCTGCCAGCAGGCGCAGCACGACGATGGCTGCTGCGCCGAAGAGCATGGCCGCGTTCGCACCCAGCCGGTTCCAGCACAGCGCGCAGATGAGCGCGCCGATAATTGACGCGCAGGCGTAGAAATGCCGAACAAAGATATAGGGCCGTTCCCCGGAGAACACGTCGCGCAGCACGCCGCCGCCCACGCCGGTAATGAGGCCGACGAAAACGGTCAGGAACAGCGTATAGTGTTCCGCCTGCCGGTATGCGCACTGGACGCCGACAACCGTGAACACGCCAAGGCCGACCGCGTCCATCACCAGCAGAAGCCGGTCAAAGACCGGCTCATGCCGCCCGACACGGGCGCGCACATGCGGCAGGAACATGAGAACGGACACGGCGGCCGCCGTGAGTGTGTAGACCGGATCCTGAAACGTCGCGGGCGGCGTGATGCCGAGAATGAGGTCGCGGACAATTCCGCCGCCGACCGCCGTGCAGACGCCGAGGACGATCACACCGAGCAGATCCATCTGCTTTTTGATGCCGACAATGGCGCCGGAAACGGCAAACGCGACAGTGCCGATGAGTTCTAATACAAAAACAAGAATGTTGGACATAATGGGAACCTCCGGAGGCTTACACGCGCACTGATTTTTTCTGCACAGCCAGCGCACCGAGCGCAATCAGCACGCCGATGGACGCACAGCCGGTCGAGAACCAGAGCATGAGCGTCGTGCCGCCGAGGTCAATCAGATACCCGGAGACGAGACTGCCCAGCAGCGTACTGAGCGAGATGGCGAGAATTGTGCGGATGGACTGGCCCTGTACCCGGTCGGCAGGGGAGACCGATTCATTGGCAAAATAGACTGAGGCAGGGAAGAACAGGCCGTAGCCCAGCATCTGTACCGGCTGCACAGCCAGCAGCATGCCAAGCGAGCCGGACGCGAGGATCAGCAGCGGCTTGACCACCATGAAGATGATCGAGATCAGCAGGATTTTCGCGCTGCTCATCTTTTTTTGTAGCAGCCCGAACACCAGCGCCGACGGCAGCTCCGAGGCGGCCATCAAAAACTGCGCGACGCCGAGCGCTGTGCTGCCGCCGCCGTGGCTGTTTACAAGCGAGACGAGGAAATTGCTGATCGGCATCACGCCCATCATGCCGAAGAAGCAGGCAATCAGCATGAGCGTAAAGACCTCGTTTTTCTTTAAGATCTGCCAGATCGAATGGCTGGAGGCCGCCTTTGCCTGCGGCTGCGGCAAAAGACGCGCCGGAATGCTCGGAAACGCCAGCAGGCAGACCAGCAGCAGAAGCTGCTCGGCGCAATGCGCCAGAAGCGCCGTCTGCATGCCGAACCGCGCCGTCAGCAGGCCCGTCACGACGCATAAAACTGCGTAGGTCAGCGACCCCATCCCGCGCGCGAAGCTGTAGGGGATCTCCACGCCTGCGTTCACATACTGCATGCCCATCGAGTCGATCAGCGGATAGGAGTTCGTTTCCAGTACGCCGAATAGGAAAATGATCAGCGCTGTGAGCAGAAAGCCGGGGCGCGTGAAATAAAAGACAAGATTGAGCGCGGCGGCGGGCAGCAGCATGATGATCAGCAGCCGCTTGATGGGGACGCTCGGGTGCCGGTCAGCCCAGCCGCCGATGACCGGCTGTGTAAACAGGCTTGCCAGATAGCACAGCGCGCAGAAGATTCCGGCCTGTCCGGTCGTAAAGCCCCGGTCGAGGACGATCGCGGCTTGATAGGCGCAGATGGAGCTGATCATGCCCCAGAAGCTGGCCTGCAGGAGGATATAGCAAAGAACGATTCGTTTTCTGGACGCCATGGCATTCGCTTCCTTTACAGACAATATGGCAGACATTATTATAGAGCGCGGAACAGATAAAAACAAGCGGATTTTCCTGAAAAAACGCTTGATTTTCTGCGGTTCGTGTGCTAGAATACATTGGTCTGTGAAAAGGATGGTCCTCTGCCGCAGCCGGCACGAAGGTGCAGCGGCATTTCCTTGCGGTATGAACGTTCTTAATTTGAAGGAGGACACAATTATGGATCTCATGAAGGCTCTGACCAGCCAGTACATGAAGCAGGAGCTGCCCGAAGTTCAGGTCGGCGATACCGTTCGCGTTCATGTCAAAATCAAGGAAGGTTCCCGCGAAAGAATTCAGATTTTCGAGGGCACTGTCATCGCCAAGAAGCACGGCGGTATCGAAGAATCCATCACCGTCCGCCGCATCTCCTACGGTGTCGGCTGCGAGAAGGTTTTCCCGATCCACGCGCCCAACGTCGTTGATGTCGAGTGCGTCCGTCACGGCAAGGTTCGCCGCGCAAAGCTGTACTATCTGCGCGACCGTCTTGGCAAGGCCGCAAAGGTCAAGGAAAAGGTCTGATCTCCATCGTCCAGAAACCGCCGGTCCCCATGTGGGAACCGGCGGTTTTTCCTGTTTTTTATGCGGATGTGCTGGGCCTGCGGCATTCGTCTGTAATCTCGGACTTCAGCGCGCGCAGCGCGGGTTGCTCCACATCACGCGGGTAGGGAAGGGCAGACAGATCAAATTCGCGGATGGTGCTGTCCGGGTGCATGACGACGATTTTCTGCCCGAGGAGCAGCGCCTCTTCCAACTGGTGCGTGACAAGGACGATGGTGCGCGGAAGCTTTTTCTGGATGGCGAGCAGCTGCGATTGCAGTTCGCCGCGCGTCAGAAAATCCAGCGAGGCAAACGGTTCGTCCATCAAAAGCAGCTGCGCCTGACTGGCCAGCACCCGCGCAAGACCAAGCCGCTGCTTCATGCCCGTGGAAAGTTCTGGCGGGGTGAGGTCGGCGTAGTCCTGTAGGCCGACAAGCCGAACAAAATCAGCGGCCTTTTCATACCGTTCCTCCGGCGTCTTTCCTACGCCGCAGGCCATGGCAACATTTCGCTGCACGTTTGTCCATGTGATGACATATGGGTCCGGGCTCAGAAGCGCGCTGTGCCAGCCCTGCGGCATGTCGATCTGTCCCGCGTCCGGCTGCTCCTTCCCGGCCAGCAGCTTTAATAGCGTACTCTTGCCGCAGCCGCTGCGGCCAACGATGACCGTAAGCTGCCCGATAGGGAAGCGCACGGAAAGATCGCGCAGGACCTGCCGCGTGCGGCTCTGGCGCGTCTGACCAGTGATGACGATTTCGCTTGAATAAGATGTATAGGATTTTTCTACATGCTGCAGCGCGACTGCGTCCATAAAAATGTCTCCGTTCGATTGAGATTCACTGCTGAGCCCCGCAAGGCTGAGGCGCCTGCGGCGGGATCGGTGTCAACTCAGATATTCCTGTTCCAGATCGCGGACCATCTGCACATAGCGCGTCTTGCAGCGCGCATTGCGGCCGGCCAGCAGGTCCTCATAACACGGGGCCAGATACTCCTCGCGGATGCGGGCGTAGGTCGTATGGCGGTCTGAGCAGGTGTTGATGCACGTCACGATGCCCGGCGCGATATTATAGTACTCGTGGATGAGCGCTTCGCCGTCCGGCTGCGACGCAAGATAGCCGTCGCGGAAGGCGCGGAAGGCAGTGAGTTCCGCACAGTTGTCCGGCTTGCCGAGTTCCTGACAGACGGCGGTCGTAATGAAGCACAGACCGAGGAACTTTTTGCGGAAGCCGCCGGAAATAGAGTCGTAGTCGCCCAAATAGAACGGGGATTTCGGATACCGCTCGACCCACTTTTTCTGCAGCAGTGTCACAAATTCCTCGCTGACCGGTAGCTGAAGCTTGCGCACCATCGGCACGAAGAAGATTGCCAGAATGATCTTTTCATCATCCATGTCGGTTTTCTTCTCCCAGCCTGCGGAAAGTTCGTCCAGCATCGCCTCGGCCGCCTGGTCAAGCAGTTCTGTCTGCCGCTCGGGGGTTATTCCGTTGTTCAGTTCCTGAATGACCGGCGCGCAGCCGGTTTCATATGTTTCAAAGGCCTCAAAAAACGCGTCGCGCAGGATCTTCTTCTGATAGCCGCGGAAGTTCTTCACGCACCAGCCCAGCCGCGCCACGGCGCGGTCATAGCTTGCAGCACAGTCTTCTTCCGAACGCTGCGCCGCAGCCGCCTGTGTAAGAAGCTGCCGCTTCGTCAGACGCTCGCCGCAGTACATACACGAGAAACTCTCCAGTTCTGCCGGGATCTGCAGCGCATGCCCGCAATTCGGGCACAGGCCGGTCGTCATTTCTTCCATTAAAGGCACCTGCTTTCCTTGTATTGCGTTTATTTTTTCACATTTTCGTGCTTCTGTCAAGCCCTTGTGGGCTGACACGGACACGCCGCGTAAAAAGCCTCCCCTTGCCATGCACTGCATGGTAAGGGGAGGCGGCACTTGTGTAAGCAAATGATGGATGGAATATGCTGCATATTTCAGAGTGCTTCCATTATGCAAATGGGGATCTCCGGTGCTGACGCTTCTGTTACGGCAGCACCAGTACATATGCCGCTTCTTTTTCCGGCAGATCTGAGAATACGTCGTCGGGGGAATAGACCGCCGCGCGATATTCGTCCAGAATCGTCTGCGCCAGCTGGCCTGTTACACGGTACAGCTGGGCACCGTTTTGCTTCGCTTCATATGCAGTCGGTTCCAATTCGGACGGAACGCCTCTGTCCCACACCAGCAGCACGTCCAGCCCTGTCTCGGCGGAAAGCTCCGCCGCCTGCTGTGCGGCGGCTTCGTCCGGTGCTTCCGCACCGGTCTGCGCAAAGATCTGCTCGACCGCCGAGCCGATATTGACCGAGATCACGTCGGTCTGCTCAAAGCCCGGCAGCGCGATCAGCCCCACCTTGCCCGCCAGCAGCACGAGCGCTGCGGCCGCCGCAATGGCCGCAGCGGGAAGCCAGGCGCGGCGCGGCTTCCTTTTCTGCCCCTGCCGAATCGCCTGCATCACACCGTCGTGCAGCGCCGCAGGCGGCTCCAGTTCGCCATCCTGCAGCAGCGCGTCCAACTCGTGCAGCTGCCGCCATGTTTCCCGGCAGTCCGGGCAGGCGTCCAGATGGGTCCGCAGTGCTGCCGATTCCGATTCTGTCAGCGCCTCGTCCAACTCCCGGTTCATAAGTTCCAGCGCGTTTTCACAGTTCATGGCTCGCCCACCTCCTGTTTATTCCGAATGTTTAGACGTACCGGTTTCAAAAAAGTTCCCGGCGTCCAATCTTTTTTTCAGCTGGAGCCGCGCCCGCGCCAGCCGCGACTTGACTGTCCCGACTGGAAGATCCATGATCTGCGCGATCTGCTCATACGGCAGCTGCTGCACCACACGAAGTTCCAGAATCTCACGGAAATCGACTGGCAGTGCGTTCATGGCGGCCCGGATGGCCTCTTGTTTTTCGTTGAAGATCACGCGTTCTTCCGGCAGCGGTTCAGGGTCCGGAACCGACAGTTCCTTTCCCTCGTCCTCGTCGTCGGAAAATGTGAGCGAAACGTGCTGCTGCCGCTTCTGTTTGCGCAAAAAGTCAATGCAGACATTCTGCGTCAGCCGGTAGAGCCAAGTGGAAAATGCCGCGTCAAACTGATATTGCGCCAGCGTTCGCCACAGCTTCAGAAACACCTCCTGCGACAGATCAAGCGCGTCCTCGGCATTTCCCGCCATGCGGTAACAGATATTATAGACCGGTTTCTGATGCAGCAGCATCAGCTGTTCAAATGCAGCCGCGTCCTGCGCGGCCGCTCTGCGGATCAGGCTGTCATCCTGCAAGGGCTTCACCTCAAATCTCTCTTGATCCCGCTTGCGATTTGTTCGATTTCCTCCATGGAGGAGATCGCCGAAATTTTTTCTTTATAATAGCCGCTGTGCGCAACGCCGCGCAGGTACCACGCGAAATGCTTCCGCGCCTCCAGACAGGCGATATACTCGCCCTTGTCCTGCGCCGCAAGATGAAACTGCCGCAGGGCTGTATCGACCCGCTCGGAAAGCGGCGGCGTTTCCGGCACGGTCTCGCCGCGCAGCGCGGCCTGCGCCTGCCGGAACACCCATGGGTCGCCGAACGTCGTTCGGCCCAGCATGAGCATATCCGCGCCCGTGCGCGACTTGCATTTGACTGCATCCTCCGCCGTGAAAATATCGCCGTTGGCAATCACGGGAATCTCCACGGCTTCCTTGACAGCCCGGATGCAGTCCCAGTCGGCGACGCCGGAATAGAGCATCGTCTTCGTCCTGCCGTGGACGGCGATTGCCGCTGTGCCGGCCTGTTCAAGCATCACAGCCAACTCCGGCGCGTTGCATGAGCTCTTGTCCCAACCCTTGCGCATCTTGACCGTGACCGGCACCGGCACCGCCTTCACAACAGCCTCGACGATGCGCGCCGCCTTTTCCGGGTCCTTCATCAAGGCGCTTCCGTCGCCATTGTTCACAATCTTCGGCATGGGGCAGCCCATGTTGATATCTATAAAATCTGCGCCCGACGCTTCCAGCGCCAGCACTGCGCCGTCCGCCATCACAGACGGGTCATTGCCGAAGATCTGTGCGCCGCAGACGCCGATGGGTGTTTTGTGGAGCAGGCTTCTGCTCTTTTTATCCTGATAGATCAGTGCTCGAGACGAAACCATTTCCGTCACCGTCACCGCCGCGCCCAATTCCGCGCAGATCGTGCGGAACGCCAGATCCGTTACCCCCGCCATCGGCGCAAGCATCAGATCGCCCGTGATTTCCAAATTTCCCAGTTTCATGCTTACGGTTCCAAGGTATCGTCCTGATCGATCCAGTCCTGTACCGAAACGACCGTGAATTCTGTCTCTGTGTTGCGGATAACCACGCGCCGCAGTCCAGCGTTGATGATCATGCGCCTGCACATGGAGCAGGAGGTTGCATCGGATAAGATCGCCCCTGTCTTCGCGTCGTGGCCGACGAGATAAATGTCCCCTCCGATGCACTCGTTGCGGGAAGCGGAGATAATGGCGTTTGCCTCGGCATGGACGCTGCGGCAGAGTTCATACCGCTCCCCGCGCGGCACACGCATCTGTTCGCGCACGCAGTAGCCGAGGTCGGAGCAGTTTTTCCGCCCGCGCGGTGCGCCGTTATACCCGGTTGCGACAATCTCGTCGTTGCGGACGATGATCGCGCCGTATTGCCGGCGCAGACACGTCGAACGTTCGAGCACCGTCTCGGCAATGTCCAGATAATAGTTTTCCTTTACGATCCGTTCCATGGCGCGCTCCTCCGCAAACTCTGATTTCAGATTAGTATATCATACTCTTTTTTACAGAGCAACTGAAATCCTTGCTCTTATCCGCGATTTATGGTATACTGTGTAAGAATCTTTAAGAAGAAAGGCGGCGAGGGAATGAAGCTGCGCAGATGGGTCTGCTTTCTGCTGTGTCTTGTGCTGACTGTATGCCTGTGCACGCCTGCGCTTGCCGATGGCGAATTGTTCTTCGTCGCCGTCAACGACACCATCCCCCTGACGCTGAGTGTGTTCCCGACCTACTCCGGCGGCACGCTCTATGTGCCCTATCAGGTTTTCGACAGCCAGCCGTGCGGCGTTACGCCGTCATACAATCAGACCAAGCAGACCTATGTTTTGCTCAGCCGCACCCGCCAGATGATTTTCGACCTTGCTGCCGGAACCGTCAGCGACGAAAGCGGCAGCGTCTCGACCGCAAACGTGCTGTACCGCGGCGGTATTCTCTACCTGCCGCTCACGTTCTGCGCCTCACATTTCGGCCTCAAGACCACGATGCTGGAATCCGCAGGCGGCTATCAGATCCTGCGCTTTACCGATGGCAGCGAGGTCTATGACGATTCCCTGTTTGTTGAGAAGGCCGAAAATCTGATTGCCTACCGCGTCCGGCAGAGCCAGAGCGGCTCACAGCCCCAGGAAAAGCCCACCGACCGCCCCAACAACGGCGCGCAGGGGACGCAGGAGCAGCCCGCAACCGAGAAAAAGCCCGCGACTGTCTATCTTGCTTTCACCGGCAGCGAAACCATGCGCGACAGCATGGCAGCGCTGGAAACTTACAATCTGCATGGAACATTTTTCTTGACAGAAGCGGAGATCCGCTCCGACCCGTCGCTGATTTTTGAACTGCTCGCCGCAGGTCACGCGCTGGGTGTCACCGCCGGGGAGGATGAAGAAGATATCTCTGCCGCGCTTGCGCGCGCAAACGACGCGCTCTGCGCCCTCACCTGCCAGAAAACGCTCCTCGCGCTCCTATCCGCCAATGCAGAGGCTCCCGACGGCTACTGCGCCTTCTACGCGCCGGCTTCCCCGGTTTCCGCAGCGGATGCCGCCGCTTCCGAAACAGCGCATCTGCTCGTCTGCTCTGAAAACGCCGAAGCGGATCTTTACACTCTGTTTTCCGCCAAGGCCCACGTTCTCCAACTGCTCGAAACGACTGACCGTACATGACTCCCACACATTCGCACAGATTTTTTTCGGATTTCCGAAAAAAACACTTGCAATTTCCGAAAAGATCTGATAGAATAATTCCGCCGATGGGGGTATAGCTCAGCTGGGAGAGCGCATGACTGGCAGTCATGAGGTCAGCGGTTCGATCCCGCTTATCTCCACCAGAAAAGTCCTGAAATCTCACGATTTCAGGACTTTTTCTTCACTTTCTTCCGCAAATAATCGGCCGCTTTTTTGCAGTCATGCGACCTGACCCAGATTTGACCCAAACGGGCGCGAAAACGCGGTGGATTTATTGAGATTTATTTGACAAAACAGCACGAATATACTATTTTTCAATCGTTTCCCGAATATTTTAACGGCGGCTGCAACTTGCAGCCGCCGCTTTGATTTTCTGCTTCAGATCGCGTTACGGATGGTGTTTCCAATCGCGTCTGCCGCACTTTGCTTCATACCCGGCGTCGAGTGGACGTAGGTGCTGAGCGTGAATCCTGCGCTGAAGTGACCCAGCGTTTCAGACAATGTTCGCACGTCCACACCGCTTTTCAACGATAAGGTTGCAAATGTGTGTCGCATGTCATGAAATCTCACATGTTCCGCGCCGATTTCTTTGACGATCCTGTCATGGAGCCTGCGGAATCCATCCGGATCCCACGTTTCACCTGTGCGTGGAGATGGGAACAAATACGGATTTGCAGGATGTCTTGCGTGTTCTTCCACGAGAAGTTTTACCGTATCTGCTGGGAGCAACACTGTTCGGATGGAATTTGGCGTTTTTGGCGTGCTGATGACCAGTTTCCCATCCTGCCGCGCGACGCTTTTGTTGATGGACAACGTGCGGTTCTGAACGTCCAAGTCCTCCCACCGTAAGGCCAGCAATTCTCCACGGCGCAGGCCCGTGGTCAGCTCCAGATACATCGGCGCGAGAATCCCATGTTCTTTCGCTGCGCTCAGGTACGGACCGATCAATGCTTCTGGCAGGATGTTCATTTCTTTGCGCGTGTTTTTCGGGATTTTACACTTTTTTGCCGGATTCGCCAGAATCAGTTTTTCTTCCACTGCATGTTCCAACGCCTTATTCAGCACCACATGAACGCACTGTACCATGCGGGGGCTCAGCCCGTGTTCTTTCAGCTCCGGCTGGTTTTTCTTTTGCACACGGCCGCTTTTGAGCAGCTCATTGTAAAATTGCTGGATTTGCAGCATCGTCAGCTTTTCCAGCTTCACACCGCCGAGCTTCGGAATGATGTGATGGTCGATAGCATTGTGATAAAATTCCTTGGTCGAATATCGCACCTGCGGCTCGACGTAAACGGAGTACCACAGCTTCAGCCACTGTTCGAGCGTATAGTTCCCCGCTTTCGCTGGGTCAAGTTTTTTGCTGTCCTCAATGGCCGCACGCAATTTATCTTTGACTTCTGCCTGCGTCTTGCCGAGTACGTTTTTTGTGATCACTTTCCCGTTTGCATCGTATCCAGCAGTGTACCGGCCTTCCCAGCGTCCGTCTTTCCTCTTTCGAATGTTGCCTTCGCCGTTGGCTCGTCGTTTCGGCATCGTGTTTACCTCCTTTGTTTTCGGTTAGCACACACGATTACCACAAGCACAGCCGAATTGCAAGTCCAATCTTCCTTCACGCGCATTTTTGTTCCTCACACTGCCGATTCAGCCAATCGAGGAATTTCTCGCGTGAAACGACAATCCGTTTGCCAATCTGAAATGCGGGGAAACGGCTGTCATGAGCCAGCTTATAAGCTCCGGCTCTGGAAATACCAAGGACGGCGGCAACGTCTGTCATGTTCATCATCAGGGGCAATTCTTCCAGCGAGTGATACTGCTTCTGCTTCATTTGGTTTCCTTTCTCCCATGCTGGGAATCGAAATTGGTTTGTGAATGGCCGAGAAGAATTACCCAGTCGAAGTTTTTCATCCTAATTTTCTTCACGCCGCCACGGTGGGTGGACGCGGCGTTTGCGTGGCGCAGACCTGCGCGGATGCGCGGGCAGCATGCAAAACCACACACGTCGGCACGACGCGCCCCACACCGCAGAGCAAACGGCTGCGCCGATGAACGATTCGTAGTTCAACCGTCAACTTTCCGCCCGGAGGCGGCATTGGGGTCAGGGTTCTCCCTGCAAGCCGCATTTTGGTACCAAAATGCTATGCTTGCGCTTTTCTTGTACCGCAAGAAAAGCCTAAAACGCAGCCTGCGTCTCATGCCACCGCTTCGTACATCGCAGAAAATCTGGGTTCTCTGCACTTTGGATTCCGTAGTCGCTACATTAGTCGCTATGAAAATTTGAAATTCAGATTTTTGCCTTTTGTAGTCGTTACAATAGTCGCTATGGATTTCTTTTTCGCCGT
>URAZ01000062.1 GCA_900545925.1 uncultured Eubacteriales bacterium
ACCGTCTCTTACCTCACCGTGCGCGATTCCACGGAATTTCGCGCCGCCATCGATGCCCTGACTCTGGACGGGGCGGCCCATACCTGAGGTGCGGGCCATGGAGATCATCGATCTTTGCACTGCGCCGCGCGGCGCGGTGGAGCAGGACATGGTGGCCGGCATCCTAGCGGACGCCTATCAGTTCAGCGACGAGGATCTGCGCCGCCGGCGGTCGGAGAGTGTGCAAAATGTGAAGAAAACCAATGGACGCATCTCGCTGGAACAGCGAGCGCGTGGAGCCTGGGAGGAGAACGATGAGTGGCAAGACTGATTCTGAAAAGTCCCTATCTCAAGTGCGATGGAAGCAATTCTGTCAGCGGCTACCTGCGGTACATTGGGACACGGGAGCGTGTGGAGATCCTTCCGGATGACCGTCCACCCACCAGGAAGCAGGAGCAGCTGGTCAGAAAACTGACGAAAGATTTCCCTTCATCCAAAAAGTTGGAGGAGTATTCTGACTACGGAGCCAAGCATACCAAGGCCAATACCTTGGCCTTCATCACCAGGGTGCTGGAGGAAAACTGGTCGGCGGTGCAGCAGTTAGAAGGTTACATGGAGTACATCGCCACCCGGCCCAGGGCGGAGCGACTGGGAGATCACGGCCTCTTTGGGGACGAGGACGGCGTGGATCTGGAGAAAGCAATGCGGGAGTTGGATCAGTACACCGGCAACGTGTGGACCCACATCATCTCCCTGAAGCGGGAGGATGCCGCCCGTCTTGGCTACGACAATGCCAGGGCGTGGATGAATTTGCTCCGGGCAAACTGCAACGACATCGCCGCCGCGATGAACATCCCGCCGAATCACTTCCGCTGGTATGCCGCCTTCCATGACGAGGGTGAGCACCCACATGTCCATATGATGGCATGGTCAACGGTGCCAAGCGAGGCATACCTGACGTGGGAAGGCATCCGAAATATCAAATCAAAGCTGACCAATCAAATCTTCCAGCAGGAGATGCTACACACCTACGAGCAGATCCCGGTCACGGGATGAGTTGGTGCGGGAGACACACAGGGCCATCCGAAAACTCACACAGGAGATGGCACGAAGTATCTGCAACCACCCGGAGGTGGAGGAATTGATGCAGACGCTCTCTGCACAATTGAAAACGGTCAAGGGTAAGAAGTCCTACGGCTACCTGCCCAAGTCCGTCAAGAAAACCGTGGACGAGGTAGTGGACAAGCTGGAGGAGCTGCCAGAGGTCCGTGAGTGCTACGAACAATGGTGCGCTCTCCAAAGTGAGGTGGACAGCTACTACCACGATAAGCCCCAGGAGCGCATCCCGCTCTCACAGCAAAAGGAGTTCCGGCAGATCAAGAATGCGGTCATTCAGGTGGCGGAACAGGTATGGCAAAACGAGATCACGTTCGAGGACGCAGGCGCAGAGCAGGATGCGGAGCAAAATGAGACCTACAGCATTCCGTATCCGACAAATGCGTGGTATGCAATGGCGACGGACGAAACTCTGCCATTGGCGGAACGCGACGAAGCCGCAAAGCAGTTGGAAGCGCTGGCAGACGGCGGAGATTGATACGCGCAATACCTGACCGGAATCCTCTGTCGTGACGGCGGACTGTTGATTCCGGACGCGGAAAAAGCACAGCACTATCTGGGACTGGCTGCGCAGCAGAATCATGCAGCAGCGCAGTATGCACTGGGTAAGCTGCTCCTCTCAGATGATCCGGAAATGAAGAATCCGACACAAGGGCTTTACTGGCTGGAACGGGCGGCGCAGAATGGCAGCGACTATGCTGCCTACCGGCTGGGCAAGGAATATCTCAGCGGAAAAAGTGCGCCCAAAAATCCGGAACGCGCAGCGGTGTATGTGCGCATGACTGCTGAGCAAGGCAATCTCTATGCGCAGTACCTGCTGGGAAAGCTCTATCTCAGCGGCGACGGTGTGCCGCAGGACAAGGACGCTGCCTACGACTGGTTTCAAAAAGCGCAGGCGCAGGGACACGACTATGCAGGATTTTTCATGGACCGCATTGAGCGGCAGGAGCCGCCGAACATTCTGCTCTCGGCAACGCGGCTGCTCTATCACATGGGAAAGATCTTTCAGAGCAGCGCGCCTGCGCCGCAAAGCTGCGGTGTCCAGATCGACCGCAAACGCCTTGCCAAGCTGCGCCGGATGCGTATTGCCGCCGGACACAAGGCGGACGATCACGAGCAGGAGCAGACGAGCAGCACCATGTCGATGGGCTGGTAATGCGGTTCAAAATCTACACTGCTATAGACAAAGAAAAACGAAATGATAACTTTCTGATAACTCTCCGCGCGGGAGGTTGCTATTCTGTCTCCTGCGTGGTAGTTGTTGATACAGCAAAAGGAAGGAGGAATGCACATGGCGAAGAAACGGGCAAATGGGGAGGGCAACATCCGCAAGCGGAAAGACGGACGCTGGGAAGGACGGTACACAGCAGGCATCGACCCGGAAACGGGCAAGCCAATCGCGAAGAATGTCCTCGCGCGGACGCAGCGCGAATGCAAAGAGAAGCTGCAAAAGGCGATGGAAGAACTCGAAAAGATCGATGTGACGAAGCGGCGGGATTACACGGTAGGCGAGTGGGCGCAGCTCTGGTACGAGAACTACGCAAGGCCATCCGTCCGCGCATCCACGGCGGCATATTACAAGAACTACATCGACCAGCATATCAAGCTGCGCATCGGGGACATCAAGCTGACGGCGCTCACGATGCTGCAAATCCAAAAGTTCTACAACGAGACCAAGGCACGCGGGCAGGTGCAGCGGTACGAAAACATGGACGATCTGAGTCTCAGCAACAAGACGATTCGCGGGCTGCATACGATGCTGCGGCAATGCTTGGAGCAGGCGGTGACAGAACGGCTGATTCCGTACAATCCCGCAAACGGATGCCGCCTGCCGAAAAAGGAAAAGAAGAAAATGCAGATCATCCCGCCGGAGAAGATTCGGGATTACCTGAAAGCGGCGGAGGAATGGGGCGTCCTGCCGATGTTCTATCTGGAACTGAGTACCGGATTGCGGCGCGGGGAGCTGGTGGCACTGCTGTGGAGCGACCTGAACTTGCAGACGAAAACACTGACCGTGTCCAAATCCGTGTCGCGCGGCAAGGGAGAACTGGTCGTGACAGAGCCGAAAACGGAGAATTCCGTCCGGGAGATTTATCTCAGCGACGGAGCAATCCGGCTGCTGGTCGAAGATCGTAAGAATCACCCGTTCAGTCCGTATATGTTCCCGTCACCAAAGACTGGCGGAATGTACGATCCGGACTGCGTCGGGCGGATTCACAAGAAGCTGCTCGAAAAGGCTGGTATTGAGGAACACGTCAGATTTCATGATCTCAGACACACATTCTCGACGCTGGCAATCCAGAGCGGAATCGACCCGAAAACAGTCGCGGAGATCCTCGGTCACGCCTCGGCAGAATTCTCACTGGACGTGTACACCCATGTGACAGCAGGTATGAAAAAAGAAGCCGCGCAGAAAATCAGCGGCTTCATGGCAAGCGTCGGATAACGGCAAGAAATGAGCAGAAAAGCGCACGCCGTCTGCCGGAAATGCTCCGGCAGGCAGCGGCTTTGTGCGTTCCGGCGCGTTCCGCTCCGAACGCCCGTTTGGGTCGGGTTTGGGTCAGACTGAAAAGTCACAGAATTCTCCATCGAAAAAGTTCGGAATATGCAGAAAAATCCGGCTGAAATCATAAGATTTCAGCCGGATTTGGTCGGAGTGTCGGGATTCGAACCCGAGGCCTCTTGGTCCCGAAGGTTGGTCGGATATTTTTAGCGGACATGTCGGGGCATTTCTGCGCCTTTCTGCTCGGAAAATTTCACAGCGGTATCCTTTCCGATACGGATAAATCCGCCTGATTTTTCCGCGTTTGGGTCACGGTTTGGGTCAGACCAGAAAACCAGCGGCGCAGATTCTGCGCCGCCGTAAACAAAGAATAAAGGAAAATCAGATCGCGTACACAAACGACACCGAGATATCCTGCTCATAGTCACCGAAGTGTTTCCCAAATAGATTGAAGCCGCCGACGTATTCTGCGTTGGCTTTATTTTCAATTCTGAGGGAAATCGGCTTCGAGGAATGGAAGACAAAGTCGCGAACGGTGACGGCAGAGGAGAGCTTGCCGTTGATGGTGCAGCCCTGTTCGTTGATCTCCAGTGTGACCAGCTCGCCAAACTGCGTACTGCCGCTGGGCCACCACGCGGGATTCAGCCGTCCGCGGCGGCTGCCGTAGTCGGCGGGGGAGCGCCATGTGCCGCAGTCGTGACCGTCCAGCGAGATGGAGATGTCGGAGATCCAGTCCTCTTTATAATTAAATGTCTCGGAACAGGCTTCAAACGTGATCAGGATCCGCTTGATATGAACCGGCTCGTCAAACTGCCACGGAATTTTGTACAGCACAAATCCACCGCACGTCCACAGAATCTGTGCGTTTACATGCTCCGGCAGGAAGAACGCGTCCGGACGGTCGTCGTGGCCGATCATCCCGCTTTCGCTTGCAATGCCGCACGTCGGCATGACCTCGCAATCGCTGTAGCAACCGATGGGGATGGAAAGACTGTACACCTTATCCACGTCCGGGTCGTCCGCCGTCAGGGTGATGTTGATGTTGTCGTATTTCCGGCTGCAAATTTTCATAGAGCCGCGGCTGCCCTTTTGCATCTTGGTGTTGATCAGGCCCGCCGTTTCCAGAGAGCGGATATACACCGCTGCGCTGGAGGTGGGGATTTGCAGCTTTTCCGCAATCTCTGCCACGTTAAAGCTGTTGTGGTACAGCAGCTTTAAAATCTGAATTCGTGCGGGCGAGGACAGCGCCGAGCCAAGCGCGCACAAACGCTCTTCATTTTCAAGGTCAAGCTCCAGAATCTTTGCCATGGTACGCCCTCCTTTTTTCTTCCAGTGTAACAGCTTTTTTGGAGGTTGTCCAGTATATATCTAAAATTTCTGTTTTAATTTTCTCGATAGAAATATACTTTTTGTTCAAATGCGCCAATGAACAGAGAGAAACACAGAATTTTATGGATGTATTGACAACAAAACGCCCGCCGTATTATACTGATTTCAGAGCAAAGAACAAGTTTTACGTTTCTATAAAACTTGTTCTATACAAAAATAAAAATGATGGAGGAATTGCAATGAAAAAGTATCTTGCGCTGCTTCTGGCAGTTCTGATGGTGCTGACGGCACTTGCCGGATGCAGCAGCCAGCAGGCGGAGACTACCACCCCGGACGCACCCGCCGCAGCCACGGGCAACACGCCGGAGACCGAAACCCCGGATACACAGCCGGACGAGACGACCACCTCGGGCGAAAAAACAAAAATCAGCTTTATGGGCTGGGGCACGGACGCCGAAATCGCGACATACACCGCGATGATTGACCAGTTTGAGGCAGCGTATCCCGACGTTGAGGTCGAATATATCGTCGTTGCCGACAATGAATTTGACACGAAGCTCCAGACCATGATCGGCTCCGGTCAGGCGCCGGACGTGTTCTATTGCAGCATCGACAAGATGATGAAGTATGCCGCGACCGGCAATCTTCTGAGTCTGACCGACTATGTCAACAACAACGAGATTTTCGACCCGAACAACGTCTGGGATTGCCTCAATGATCTCTATCGCTATGACGGCGAGAATCAGGGCAGCGGCGACATCTATGCACTGCCGAAGGACGTCAGCGCGTTCCCGATCTTCTATAATGTAGACCTCTTTAAGGCTGCCGGCGTGGAAGCGCCGACCGCTGAGAATCCCTGGGACTGGAACGATTTTGTCGAAGCTGCGAAGAAGCTCACCACCGGCGAGGGCGAGGACAAGATCTATGGCACCGGCGCATATTCGCTGGAATCCGCCGTCTGGTCGAACGGCGCGGAGTGGGTCGATCCTGAAACGCTGACCAAGGTGGAGATCACCGACCCGAAGTTTACCGAAGCGCTTCAGTTCTGCGCAGACCTGTCTCTGGTACACGGCGTTGCACCGAGTCAAGAAGAAAGCAGCGCCCTGAGCGATTATGACCGCTTCAAGCAGGGCAAGCTCGCCATGGTTGGCGCTGGTACCTGGAGCCTTGCCGATTTCCAGAACAACTGCGACTTTGATTGGGACGTCATGCCGTGGCCGGTCAGCCCGAACACCGGCAACACTGCGATCTGGTTCGGCAGCGCGGGCCTTGCCGTCTCTGCTGCGACTGAGCATGCGGAAGCCGCCTGCAACCTTGCCGCTTACCTCGCATTCAACGAGGATACGCAGTGCACAGCTTATCAGATGGGGCAGGCCATCCCGACGCTCAAGGACATGGCCTATGGTGAGTACATGGAGTGCGATGACAAGCCCGCCAGCAAACAGGTGTTCTTCGATATGCTGGAGCACACGGCACGTCTTGCGACCCAGTCGAGAACGTTCAATCAGGACTGGTTTGCGGAGTTCAACTCCAACACCGCAGCCGTATTCAAGGGCGAAATGACGGCTGAGGAATACTGCAATTCGATCAACGACACGGTCCAGAGCCTTTTGGACGAGTGCAACGAGCTGAAGGCCGAATACGCCGGATAATTTACGCAAGCAACGCGGTCGGCAGGCGAAATCCTGCCGACCGCACTGGCATTTCATTTATCGCACCGATGGGAGGACTGACATGAAACATCATTCCAGCAGGCTGGGACGCAAAGAGGGCATCGCAGGTCTGCTCCTCGTCACGCCGCAGATCATTTACTTTCTGGTCTTCTTTCTTCTGCCGCTTGGCATCTGCGTCTATGCGGGCTTTACCAACTGGAACATCCTATCCCCGCTGCGAAAATTCGTTGGCCTGCGGAATTTTGACAAGCTGTTCTCCGACCCGAAGTTCTGGACGGCCTGCAAGAATACGCTTTATTACCTCATTCCGATTCCGTTCTATCTGACGTTTGCGCTGGCGTTCGCGTACAGCTGCCACAAAAGGATTCTGGGCGAAAAAGTATTCCGTGTGCTCTACTATCTTCCGTTCATCTCCTCCATCGTCGCGCTGACGCTGATTTGGAAGTGGCTGTTTAACGCGAAATACGGCCTTGTCAATCTGTTCTTAGGGCTGTTTGGTATCGCCGGGCCGGACTGGCTGGGCGATCCAGTGTGGACGCGCCGGATGATCGTCATCATGATCAGCTGGAAAATGATCGGCATTATCTCCATCTACTATATCGCAGCGCTGAAAAACGTTCCGTCCACCTATTATGAGGCGGCAAAGATCGACGGCGCTAGCTCTTGGCAGCAGTTTAAGCGAATCACGCTCCCATTGCTTACGCCTACGACGTTTTATCTGATTGTCACCGGTATGATCGGCTCGCTCCAGACATTTTTGGAGGTCAACTTGTTTGCGCCGGACGGCGGACGCGGCTATGGCGTCGGCTCGATTGTGTTTTATATCTGGCAAAAGGCGTTCGACAGCAGCCAGATGGGATATGCCTGCGCGTGCGCCACGGTATTTGGCGTTGCGATGATTATTCTGACTGCTGTTCAGTTCACTGTGTCCCGCAAATGGGTCTATGAGGGGGAATGAGACAATGGAAAAACGAAAAACCTCTCCCAAGCGTGTCATCGCATTTATCATGCTGGTCATTGGCGCGTGCACCATGGTGCTGCCATTTTTATGGATGCTGTCTACGTCGCTGAAAGACGCAAATCTGGTCTATGCTATCCCACCGCAGTGGATCCCGGATCCGGTGGACTGGGAAAATTACCGCGACATCTGGTCGGCGGCAAATCTGCTGAGCGGCATCAAAAACAGCTTGATCGTGACGGTTTTGGTGCTGCTATTCAGTACACTTTCATCCTCCATGGCGGCGTTTGCCTTTGCAAAGCTGAAATTCCCGGCAAAGCGCTTGATCTTTCTGATGCTGCTGTCTACGATGATGGTTCCGGCTGCGGTTCTATTTGTGCCGCAATATATCGTGTACACAAAGCTGCACTGGATCGATACGCTGCTGCCGCTCATCATTCCCGCGTCGCTGTGCAATATCAGCAATACGTTTTTCCTCCGGCAGTTCATGACCGGACTGCCGAGCGCCTATCTGGACGCGGCAAAAATTGACGGATGCAGCTACTTCGGTGCCTATTGGCGCATTTTCCTGCCGCTCTGCAAACCCGCGATCATCACGAATGCCATCATGCTGTTTATGGCGACGTGGAACGATTACATGAACCCGATGATCTTTATCCACAGCGACAAACGCCAGACCATTCAGGTGGCGATTGCCATGATGAGCTCGCACTATGAGCAGCAGACGGATATCCCGCTGGTTATGGCGGCGTCGCTGATTGCGCTGCTGCCGGTGCTGATTTTGTTCATCACCTGCCAGAAATACTTTGTAGACTCCGTTGCCATTACCGGCGTGAAAGGATAACGCATGACAACGTATCAAAATCCCATTCAGAAGCACGGAGATTTTGCCGATCCGTTTGTGCTTCGTTTCAATGGACGCTATTACTTATATTGTACCAACCCCGGTGTGCGCTGCTGGCAGTCGGACGATCTGTTGCATTGGACGATGATGGGTGAGGTCGTACCAGAGGATGAGTTTCCGGGACTGGTGCCTTTTGCGCCAGAAGTCGTGTACGAAAACGGCTGGTTTTATATGTATACCTCGCCGCATGGCCTTGGACACTACGTTCTGCGCAGCGATTCACCGCTCGGCCCGTTTCGGAAGATCACGCCGAATATCGGCCATGCCATCGATTTTTCCATTTTCATTGACGACGACGGCGCGTGGTACGCCTATTGGGCGGACGACCGCGGGATCCTTGGCTGCCGTATGGTGTCGCCCACGGAATTTGGTACACCGCAGTACATCGGTGCGTATCTGCATGGCTGGACGGAAGGCCCGTTCGTCGTCAAGCGCGACGGGATGTACCATCTGACCTACACTGGAAACCACTTTCTCTCCAAAGGATACCGCATCCACGGCACGTCGGCGGCGCATCCGCTGGGGCCGTTCACGGACTATGACCACAATCCGCTTGCTGTCCGGACGGAGGGCGCAGTGGTCGGCCTTGGCCACAGCAGCACGGTCGGCGGCCCCGATTTGATGAGCGACTGGACGTTCTACCACAATCTGAACCCAGACAAGACGCGAGATCTTGACCTTGACCGCGTTCTGTTCCACGGGAGCGACAGCTTCCTGCTTGGGCCGACCACCGCGCCGATGCCGGCGCCCAAGCGCCCGGATTATCAGGATCTCTTTACCGCCGAAGCAGGCGAAGAATGGCGGATGGAAACAGGCAGCTGGCGTGTGGAAAATGAATTCCGTGTGAGCAATGGCGCGATTCGTACCGCCTGCGTGCATCTGCTGCCGGAGCACGGCGCGGCGGAGCTGCACGTTGCTGCCGCATCGGAAGAAACCGAAGCATATGGAATCTTCATCACTGGGCAGACGCTCTCGATTTGCCGAAAGGCAAACCAAATTCGGCTGCTGGACGCGGATGGAGCGACGCGCTGGAAGATGGCGCTGCCCGAAGGCTTCCGCCATGACGCGCTGCACTGCCTGACCCTCCGCTGGGACAAAAACAGTACCGTGCATCTGGACCATCTGCTGCTGCACGGCTTGACGCTTTCGCTGCCGGAGACGCACATCGGCTATTTCGCCGACGGCGCGGCGCGCTTCGGAAGTGTCACGATCTCTGGCGTTACAGACCTGCTCTGCGTCCCAACGCAGACGCTTGTCCCGGCGCTCTCGGTGTTTTCGCTTGCCGTACCCACCGATGGCGCATACCTGTGTACGCTTTACGGACAAAGCGACATACCGGTACGGCTGCGCGTCGACGGCGAAGAAGCTTTGCCGCAGTGTGAAACCGACAACATCGCAACCTTCCGCCTGACACTTTCCACCGGACTGCATGACGTGCAGATTTCCTGCATGGAGAACTGCCGCATCCGCTTCGACCCGTTGGACACCATACAGGAAGAGACACTGACCGCGTCCATGGAGCGCTGGGACAAGCAGACCGGGAAAATTCGCTTCTCGGATGCAGAAATCCATGCGCACCTCTGCCCACGCGAATGCGGCGACGGCTGGGAAGCCGGAATCCTGCTTCGCGCGCAGAATCTTGCGAACGGCGGCGAGGGCAACGACAAGCAGCTCGGCACAAACTTCTTCGTCGGCTACCGCGTTGCAGTTTGCAATGAACAGGTGCGCCTTTATAAGCACAGCTATGACGAGGTGCTGCTTGCGTCCGCACCCCTTCCGGTACAGCCGGAATACGACCTGACTGTGCGCTGCATTGCAGACACTATCACCGTTTCCTCTGGCGGCACGGAGCTGCTGTCCTATGTGGACACGAATCCAATTATGACCGGCTGTGCCGGACTGCATTGCCGAAACTGTAATATCAAGCTATCCACAATATCAGTCAGAAACCACTTGTAATGCAATGGAAGATAGGAGGACATTTATGAAAAGAACATATAAGCATATTGTTGCAGTAGTGTTATCTCTCATCCTCATCGCATCGTTCTTTGTTCTTCCAGCCGCAGCTATGGATGCAGCTGGAACCGGTTTCTTTGGAAACGTAATAGATGACAAGTGCTTTTATGAACGAGCTGTCAAGCTCCCAAATGGCGATCTTTTGGCAACTTGGTGCCGCGAATTTCCAATCAAAACAAATTGGTCCGGGATGAAAAGTTATATCTTTTTCAAAAGCAGTGATAACGGATCTTCGTGGTTACCATATAGTTCGTTAGACCCGAGCAATTACGATGGATTATCTCGCGATAAAACAGGAATGCCCGGATTGTATGTACTCCCGCAGGCCGTTGGGGAGTATCCGGCCGGTACAATTTTGTTTGCTGTATCTGATTGGGATAAAAATGCGCAGTATTGTATTCATATTTGGCGCAGCACAGATAACGGCGCAACTTGGCAGCGGCATGGTGATTTGGCTGCGCGTGGGACAGACGGCGCAACCGTCTGGGAACCGGAATTTATCATTAGCAGTGACGGCAAACTGGTGTGCTACTATTCCGATGAACGTCAGCCGGGATATGATCAGTGCTTGGCGCTTGAAACGTCAAATGATGGTGGACGCACATGGGGGAATTATACAACGATTGTTGGCACTTGCGATCCAACATGGGTTCGCGGTGTTGATCCGTCCATGTGGCGGCCGGGAATGCCGCGCGTAGCAAAGCTGCCGAATGGGACTTACTTCTTGTCCTATGAGAACATTGCAGTTAAGAACAACGGCATTATTACTTGCCGGACGTCATCCGACGGAATTCATTGGGGCGGCAAGGCAGACTTGGGAACCTCGGTTATAACAAGCGATGGTTTTTCTGCCTATCAATGCCCGATGATTGCCTGCATTGACGATGGGAGCGCAAATGGACGTATCATTCTCCGTGGAATGAACGATAATTGTTCACCAAGTCAATGCTTTACTTCCACGGATGCGGGCCAGACATGGTCATTGATTGATGCGCCCTTGACGGCTATTCGGAATGAAGATTACGGAAGTTCTTGGAGTGGTACATTCATTGCCGACGGGAATCGGTTGTTTGAGCTGAATAACGCTTATCTTGGAAAATACAACGAGATTCGCTGCGGTGTTGGATATGTGTACGGCTCGCAACTGATTGTGTCAAATGCAGACTATCGCCTTGTAAATGAAGCAACTGGCTATTGCATTGACGATGCCGCTGGCTCCATGGAGTGGGGAAATGAATTGATTTTATGGCGTGCGAATGGCCTTGGCACGCAGCAGTGGCATACGGATAATGTGACCGGCGAATATTTCAATCTGGTTTGCAATTACAGTGGTCTTGCACTTGATAACCCATCAGGATCTACGGCCGCAGGAACGCGTATGGTGCAATGGGATGTAAACCGTGCGCCGGCGCAGCAGTGGCGATTTGTTCCTTGCGAAAATGGCGCATTCCGGATTCAAAATGCATATAGCGGATTGTATCTTGACACCGAAAATCAATCCACAGCAGAACATGCAAATCTGGTACAATCCGCTTGGAACACCAGTGCGACGCAAAAATGGCGCGTAGAGCGAGTATACGAAGTTGCACGGCTTCGCTCCAGCAATATCTCGGATTGTCATGTGTATCATGATGCGTCGAACAAACTTTTAATTGCCAACAAATCTACGACGATGCTTCTATCTGCGTCACAGTGGAAAGTCGTACCGGGACTGGCTGACACAGGGATTTCTTTGATGTCAGTCGATCAACCGGGGTATTATTTAAGGCACTTCGAGGGGAAAATCATTCTTTCAAAGGATGATGGCAGCAATCTTTTCAAGCAGGACGCTACTTGGATTCAGCATCGTGCTTTGGACGGCTCGAATGGCGTTTCGTTCGAATCCGTCAATTTCCCCGGACAATATATTCGTCATTACGATAGTTACTTGAGAATTTCGCCAATTTCCACCACAATAGAAAAAGGCGATGCCTCGTTTGTGATGACAATGCAATAAAAGGAAGGCAATCCATGAATCAAATTCCAAGACCTGAATACCCACGGCCGGATTTTCAGCGGGAAAAGTGGCTCCCGCTGAACGGCGAATGGGATTTTTCCTTTGACGAACCAATTTTTGACCAGAAAATTCTAGTTCCATTTGCGTGTGAAACGAAACTTTCCGGCATTCACGACACCAGCTTTCACAATGCTGTCTGGTATCGCCGCAGCTTTTCACTGCCGGAGCCGATGCATGACAGACAGATATTGCTGCACTTCGGCGCGGTAGACTACACTTGCCGCCTGTGGGTGAACGACCAGTTTATTCGGGAACACACCGGTGGACAGTGCGGCTTCTCTGCCGATATTACCGACGCGCTGAACGCCTCCGGTGAGAATGTCATTGTTCTGGAGGCGCGGGATGATCCCGCCGATCTGGAAATGCCGCGCGGCAAGCAGTATTGGAAGCCGGAGTCCGAGAGTATTTTCTACACACGCACGACCGGCATTTGGCAGAGCGTCTGGCTGGAAGCTGTTTCGCCGATGCACCTGTGCTCCTGCCGGATCACGCCGCTGTTTGACGAGCGCAGCGTCCGCTTTTCGTATGCGCTCAGTGCCGCGCCGCAGCACGTGACACTGACGGCGGAGATCACGTTCCGAGGGAAAACGGCGGGCGCAGTCAGTGTAACGCCCACGTCTGCGCGCGGCGCGTTTGACTGGCAGATCGACCAGTCGGCGCTATCGGCGTGGAACTATCAGGAGGACCTCGTCTGGACACCGGAGCAGCCGAACCTGTTCGATGTGACCTTCCGCATCCTTGAACATGGGTGTGAGGTGGATGCCGTACAGTCCTACTTCGGAATGCGCAAGGTATCCATACAAAACGGGCAATTTCTGTTGAACAACCGTCCCTATTATCAGAAGCTGGTGCTCGATCAAGGCTACTGGCCAGAATCGCTGCTGACCGCACCATCGGACGAAGCGTTCATTCGGGATATTGAGCTGACAAAAGCGATGGGATTCAACGGCGTTCGCAAGCACCAAAAGGTGGAGGATCCGCGCTATCTCTATCATGCTGACCGCATGGGCCTGCTTGTCTGGGGCGAGATCGGCGCCGCCTATCTCTACTCTGAGCAGTATGCCGACCGCATCTACCGCGAATGGCTGGACGTGCTTCGGCGCGACTATAACCACCCCTGCATCGTCGTCTGGACGCCGCTGAACGAATCGTGGGGTGTCCAAGAAATTGAGACCGATCCGCGCCAGCAGGCGCACAGCGAGGCAATGGTCGCAATCACAAAATCTATGGACACCACGCGCCTAGTGGTTGATAACGACGGTTGGGAGCACACAAACGGCGATTTGCTGACCATTCACGACTATTCGCCGAGCGGTGAGATGCTGCGCGCACACCTTGGCAGCATGGACACAATTCTCGCGCTGCGCCCTGCACAACGCGCACTGTTTGTAGGCAGGCATGCGTATGCCGGACAGCCGATTTTGCTGTCGGAATTTGGCGGCGTGAAGTTTGTGCCGGGCACAGAAGCACAGCACTCGTGGGGTTACTGCGAGGCAGATTCCTGCGCCGCATTCGCAGGAAAGCTCCGGGAGCTGTTTGATGCGGTGCGCGCCTGTCCGTTGGTGGATGGATACTGCTACACGCAGCTGACAGACGTGGAGACGGAGCAAAACGGCCTGCTCACTTATGACCGCACACCGAAGCTGCCGCTTGAAACCATTTGCGCAATTCTGAACGGGAGGACGAATGAACATGAAAACCTGTAAGCTGCTGTTTCAGGGTGACAGCATTACGGATGCCGACCGCGTCCGCGAAAATCCGCTGGATCTTGGTACTGGCTATCCCTATTACGCCGCCCAGCTTCTGCGCGCGCAGCACCCGGATGTTGATTTCACGTTCTGGAACCGCGGCATCGGCTGCGACGAAACGCAGCATCTGCTCGCAAGAATCGAACCGGATCTGATCGCACTGCAGCCGGACGTGGTGTCGCTGCTGATTGGCATCAATGACACATGGCACCACGCGGACGCACGGGACTGGATGCCGCTGTCCGTATTTGAAGCACGCTATCGTCAGGTACTGGAGCGCATTCGTAACGAGACAAAAGCGAAGCTCATGGTGATCGAGCAGTATCTGTTCCCAGTCCCTGACAAAACGTATTTTGCGGAGGATCTCGCGCCGAAGCAGGCATGCGTCCGTGCACTGGCCAAGGAATATGCCGACGTATTTCTCCCAGCACATGAGCTCGCACAGCAGGCTGCTGCCGCGCGCGGCAGCGACACATTTACGGCCGATGGTGTGCATCTGAATGAAACCGGCGCACGTTGGCTGGCGGAAACTTATGCAAAAGCGATTGCGCCGCTGCTTTGAGGCTCGAAAGTAAAGCACAGGCGCAAGATGTCTCTGTCACGATACGATCAGAGTGGAAAACGAAATATAAATTGAAACCGGCAACGGGAGCAAATGCTCCTGTTGCCGGTTTCTTATATGACCGTCGCCAAAGCCGGGCGGTGGTCATTTTGCGTTCCCAAAATATTTTTTCAAAACAGGCTGTTCAAACAGCGATTTTCTGTCGGATCAAATAGGGGGACTTTTCAAAACCGCCAACGACGCATTTTCGAGTGAACATTTTGTGAACTTTTGCGAAAAGGGTTCTAAAAAGTGCGTTCTCGCTGCCTACCACATGAGAGACTTTTTCGGAGGGGTTCGAACAGGCAACGCAGGCGCGGAAATGTAAATGATCTGTGAATTTTCTCGAAAGGGCTTCTAAAAATTGCTTTCCCGTGGCCTATGCAGTGAGGGGATTTTTTCGAAGGGACACCGCTCAAAACGCAAAAATCTGTCGGATCAAATAGAGGGCGTTATTGCTGGACGTAAAATATCTTCCCCTCTGAATAAGAAAATTTGCGAAGGAGGGTAACAAAAACGGCTTTTAGTGTCGGATTAAATAGGGAGATGTTTTGACCGGCGAAAAAATTTCCGAATTTTTTGAAAACAGGCTGTCAAAACTGCGATTTTTATCCCTACTAGTAATGAGAGGATTTTTT
>URAZ01000063.1 GCA_900545925.1 uncultured Eubacteriales bacterium
CACCTTAGCGACCCATTTGGAGTAGCGAAGGAACTGACTTTGAATACCAAGCATATCTGTGACAGAGATATCACTTCGGCATAGCATGCTCCCTAGGTATTTCTTAATTGTTGCATTTTTACAGCCTCTTCTTTACGGCGCTTATTTACGTTTGTAAAATCTCCTGCTGACTTTGCTTCTAACAACACAGGCATATCGCCCGGTTGTGCTGAAAGCGGCATAATAGCAACATCAACAGGAATATTAACTGCTTCGCCTTGTTCTCCTGCGACATAAACCGGAATGTTTGTATGAAACGAAAATGAACCAGGGGTCATTTCATTAAAACGCCTTCCGTTTTCGGTTAATGAATACCCCTTGCTTTGTAATAGTTCAGAAATTGCTGCAAGTTGCCGCTTTTCTTGTGCGTTACGAATGATAGGGTCAGCAACGGCTCCACATAATCTATCTGCGATAATGGTAGACGAACGGATTATTTCTGTTTCATCCGGATTACGTTTTTTTGGTAGCCATGTAAATATATCTGGATCAGCCATCTTTATAATAATATTGGAAATGTGCTGCAATTCCGTGATTAGCTGTGCGCTGTTCATTCTTGGTGAAACACGCGGATTCTCAGAATCCTCCATATTTTTGCACAAGATTTTTAGACACTCCAGCAAGCCCTATCAATCTATCCCTTGCAATGGGAGGACAAGTGGACATCCGTAGTATAGGTAACACTTCGGGATGTCTTTGTAGGATAGCAGGAGAAATACTATTCAAATAGTTTGTTTCTTTCAGTGCTTCTTCAACGTTCTTTGCTGTAGAAACGCGTGTTTCTCTGAATGCTTTAGGTGCAAAATCCATAAACCATGTATTGTATAAATCTACGGATTGAATAATGTCCTGTTTCCACAAATGTGGTTTATCAAGATTGATACCCATTTCAGCAATCCTTTCCTTCGCCCTATATCTCTACAATATCGTCAAGCCCACAATTCAAGGTGATTGCAATCTTTGCAAGGCTTTCCATTGCAACAGGTTCGCACTTTCACATTTTAGCAAGTATATTTGTACTGATTTCCGCCTGTAAGCGCATTTGTGCTTTTGCCATGCCTTTATCTATCAACAGTTTCCATAGCCTGTTATAGTTGTGAGTCATGAAAATAGCCCTCCTGTGCGTGGCTTCAATTAACCATTAGAAGTATAGCACAGCAGGGCGGATTCTGCAATATTTTGTCATGTTTTCATGACTCTATGTTCTGGAAATGCAGTACAGCGTACCGTTGTAGCGAACTACATTCGCCGTTGTCAGGCTGTGATGCGGTAATTTATCTGAAACAGCACTCTTCCTTGTAATTAACCAATGGTTTCGTCAAGGGATAAACCGGGATGATAAGCCCTCTGCTTTCGTTTCTCGAAAGCAGAGGGCTTTGTAAGTATATAAACGCTTACTTCTTTGTGAGCGTCAGGCAGTAATCATCGCCGTCTTCGCGGGACGCAGCCTGGTAGCCGCTGTGTGCGGCGAAACGTTTGATGTTTTCGACAGCAGTTTCGTTATCGACCAGTACCTCCAGTGTGGCAGGCTGGTCTTTTTTGATTGCGTTTTGCACCATCACGACCGGCATGGGGCAAAGGTAGCCTCTTGCATCAACCATTTTTCTGCGCCTCCTGTTTCTTTATGCTGTTTACATAAGACACGACCAGAACGATCACGATGCCGAGGATTACAGCGACCTTGCCCTTTGTAGAGATACCGCCGACGACGTATTCGCCAGCCTCATTCACGGAGTCTGCATTACCGGCAAGACCAAAGTTGTGTGCAAACGCTGCACCGACGATCATGCCAAACACAGTGACGGCAGAGTCTGCGTTGCCGCTGCCGGCGAGAATCAGCTGACGCAGCGGGCAGCCACCCAGCAGGACAGAGCCCCAACCTGCCAACAGCATGCCGAGGAAATTCCAAACGTGGCTGGAATGGGCGACAGGCTGCGAGGTAAAGCCGAACTTGAAGTTATGCATGGCAAGGTTGCCGATCAGAACAGTGACAAAGATGGCGATGAAACCCCACAGCAGGTGCATATCCTTGAACATCATCGTGTCGCGCAGACCGCCGACCATGCACATACGAGATTTCTGCGCCAGTGCGCCAACGACTAGCGCAATCAGCAGCGCAATCAGGAACGGCGCATGCTTGGAACCGGGGCCTTCTTCAGAAAGCTTGAACAGCGTGGGAGCAGCCAGGAAGAGGATCAGCAGGCCAACCATCACGGCAGGCAGCACCGTGCCATCAAGCGTCTTGGTGGCGTAGTTCCGCTGAAGCGTGAAGCCCTTGCGGATGAAGAGCGTGCCAAGGAAGATACCGGAAGCAAAGCCCGCCAAACCGACAACGGCGTTCAGATCGCCGCCAGCCAGACGGAGCACCATGCGCAGCGGGCAGCCGAGGAAGGCCAGCGCGCCGATCATAACGAATGCGCCGAGCACAAAGCGAAGCGCAGGCGACGAGCCGGCTCTTGCTTTCCACTCCTTAGAGGCCAGCGCCATCAGGAAGCTGCCGAGCACAAGGCCGATAATTTCTGGGCGGACATACTGAACTTTGGCCGCAGAATGCAGACCGACAGCGCCTGCAATGTCGCGCTCAAAGCACGCAATGCAGAAGCCCATGTTGGCCGGGTTGCCGAGCGCCGTCAGCACAAGTGCCGCGATGCCGATGACAACACCGGTCAGAATGACGAACAGATTTTCTTTTTTCATGTTCTCTTTCCTCCGATATAGTCGAACTTGATTCGCCGAAGTTCGATATTCTGGAATAAGAATATCGAAAACGACACAAATGCGGGCATTTTGCCCGCATTTGTTATTCTAAAGTCAGAATAACACGATTTTTCACGATTGTCAATCTATTTTCCATTCGGTAATCACGAAAAATCTATAAATCAAGAAACATCCCCGTCAACAAGTGCAGAGCCCTGTTCCAGATTGTCGGACAGAAACCGGCGGTTGATTGCATTCAGAACACGCTTTTTATCTGCACTCCACAGTGGTGCGATCAGACTGCGTTTTGCGCCATCGCCGGTCATACGGTGAATGACCATTTCGCGCGGCAGAACACGCAGACAGGATTCCAATGCAGAAATATATGCCTCCAATGGCATGGTCTCAAATGCTCCGGCGGCATATTCCTCTGCGAGATCGGTCCCGGAGAGCACATGCAGAAGATGAAGCTTGATCCCATCTGCGCCGCTCTGGCCGATATGGTGCGCAGTTTGTACCATCATCTCCAGCGTCTCGCCGGGAAGGCCCAAGATCATATGAGCAATTACATGAAGATCAAGGCCTTTGAGTTGCTGGACGGCGTTGTCAAATATGGATAGGGGATAGCCGCGCCGGATATAGCGTGCGGTAGATGCGTGGACTGTCTGTAAGCCGAGTTCGACCCAAACGGGCTTCTTTTGCCGCAGTTCCGAGAGCAGCGCAAGGATTTCCGGCGGCAAACAGTCCGGGCGGGTTGCAATGGACAGTGCGCAGATCTCAGGTCGGTCGATTGCAGCCAGAAACAGTGGTCTTAACGTATCTGCGGGCGCGTAGGTATTGCTATAATCCTGAAAATAGGCAATGTATTTGGCATCTGGCCCGGCTTTCACTGCGACAAGCTGCTTTGCCTGCGTAAGCTGTTCGTCGATTGGCAGCGTAGCAGAGGCTGCAAATTCTCCGCTGCCGTTGCAAAAAATGCAGCCGCGCGATCCGAGTGTCCCATCGCGGTTCGGACAGGTGCACCCTGCCGAGAGCGCCAGTTTGTAGACCTTGCAGCCAAATGTTTCGCGCAGATAGGCATTCAGAGAGCGATAATACATAGATCCTCCAAATAATCTGCGCGCCGCAATTCCTGCGGCGCGCAAGCTGTTTCTTTACGATTCAGAGGCATCCAGAGATTCATCCTGCATGATAGCCTCAAACTGTGTGCGATTCATGTTTTCGTTTTCCATCAGGAAGCCCGCGATCTTATCCAGTCGTTCCGAATGGGCGGCCAGGATTTCCTCGCAGCGCTTGTACGCTTCGCGCATAATGACCTGCACCTGCGCATCGATCTCACCGGCTGTCGCCTCAGAATAGGGCTTCGTTTTCTCATAATCCCGGCCAATGAAGACTTCCTGACTCGATGAATAGGAGACTGGGCCGATGGCGTCCGACATGCCATAGGTCGCAACCATATCCCGCGCAAGTTTCGTCGCGCGCTGAAGATCGTTTGAAGCGCCGGTAGAGATGTCACAAAGCTTCAGCGATTCCGCAACGCGGCCGCCAAGGAAGGAAACGATCGTCTCAAACATTTCATTGCGAGAGGCATAGGATTTATCGTCTTGCGGCAGGCTGATGGTCATGCCGCCCGCCTGCGCGCGGGGAATGATAGTGATCAAATGAACCGGATCCTGTGAGTCTAGACAATACATGCAAACAGCATGTCCGGCTTCATGAACGGCGGTAAGCATTTTCTCAGAGTGGCTGACGACCCGGCTCTTCTTTTCCGGGCCCGCAATGACTTTGATCATAGCTGTCTCCAGATCCTGCTGCGTGATGGCGGCCTTGCCGTTTCTCGCAGCGAGCAGCGCGCCCTCGTTCAGCAGATTCGCAAGATCTGCGCCAGTAAAGCCAGCGGTCGCCTTTGCAATGGCCGGAAGATCAACATTGTCTGCCAACGGCTTCTTGCGTGCGTGAACCTGTAAGATCTCTGCACGTCCGCGCCAATCCGGTGCGCCGACATAGATCTGCCGGTCGAACCGACCGGGGCGGAGCAGGGCGGGATCGAGAATATCCTTGCGGTTGGTCGCTGCGATCACAATGACGCCTTCGTTTGCGGAGAAGCCGTCCATTTCCACAAGCAGCTGATTGAGCGTTTGCTCACGTTCATCATGGCCGCCGCCAAGACCTGCGCCGCGCTGACGGCCCACCGCATCGATCTCGTCAATGAATACAATGGCGGGCGCAACGCGCTTGGCCTGATCGAACAGGTCACGCACACGGCTCGCGCCGACGCCGACATAGAGTTCGACAAAGTCAGAGCCGGAAATGGAAAGAAATGCGACGTTCGCCTCACCGGCAACGGCTCGCGCCAACAGCGTTTTGCCTGTGCCTGGAGGACCGACCAGAAGAACACCCTTGGGGATTTTTGCGCCCAGCTGCTTGAACTTCTCCGGGTCACGCAGGAATTCTACAATTTCAGAGAGTTCTTCCTTTTCCTCGTCTGCGCCGGCAACATCCTTGAAGGTAACGGCTTCGCCATTTGGAACGCCAAAACGTGCATTTGCGCGCGTAAACTGCGCCATGGCGTTCGGACTGCCGCCGGAACGGTTCATCAGAATGAACCAGACGAACAGAAGCGCAATGCCAACAATCAAATATGGGAGAGCGGACCGCCAGACGGAAGTGACGGCAGGAAGGTAGTTGTAGGACTTGAGAATGCCGGACGCACTCTGTGCGGCAATAGTTTCGTCGAGGTCTTTGTGGAATGTCTCAATGTCGCCGATTTTGGCGGCTGCTGTGCCTGCTTGCTCTGTGCCGCTGCCATACAGAGTCATGGTCAGCGTATCGCCCTGCAAAACGAACGACTCGACCCGTTCGGTTTCAAACAGGTCGAGCACGTCGGAATAAGCAAGCCTGCCGCTGTTCTGCGTGAGCAGGGACGAAGAGATCACCACAAGCACCAGCGCCAGAATTGCGATCAGAACGATTGTCTGAACGGTTTTGGGCTGTTGATTCACGGGTCGTCTCCTTTGGAAAGAATAGAATAAGAGGTCAGCTTACTGATCCTGATAGACAGAGGGCTTCAGAACGCCGACGAACGGAAGGTTCCGGTAATAATCCTCGTAATCCAGACCGAAGCCGACAACAAACGCGGGCGGAACGGTGAAGCAGGTGTAATCCGGCTTCAGATCGACCTTGCGGCCCGTGGGCTTGTCGAGCAGCGTGCAGATCTTGATGGATGCCGGCTTGCGCTCGCGGAACATTTCGCAGATCATTTTGAGCGTACTGCCGGAGTCAATGATATCCTCGAGAATCAGCACATGACGCCCTTCGATATCATGGTCGATGTCCTTGCGGAACGTCAGCTTGCCGGTGGATTCCGTGCCGCCCTCGAAGGAGGTGATGCACATGAAGTCTTCCTGCACAGGGATGCTGATAGCATTGGCCATTTCCGCAAAGAACGGAACGACGCCCTTGAGAACGCCGACCAGAATCGGGCACTTGCCGCGGTAATCCTCCGCGATCTGTGCGCCAACCTCTTTGATCCGCGCGTGGATCTCCTCCTCGGAAACAAGAACGCGTTCAATGTCCTGAAGCATGTCAGATTTGTTAATCATACAGCGAATCCTCTTTCTCTAATTCTTCTATTCTAATGATGACCGCGCGGTCACCGGGGGCAGCGGCACGATCAAAGTTGACGCCGATCCCATAGACGCCAAGAATTCCTTGCTCGTCCTCAGCCACAGGGAGCAGGCCGCGCCTGTTCAACGGGATCTTACGGTCGATCATAAGTTTTTTCAGCGTTTTCCGCCCCCCGGAGACGCGCATTTCGTCGTGCATCTGCCGCGGACGGAACAGGATCTGTGTAGTTGAATCTATCGTATCACACTTTACAGCAAAAGTGGAGAGTGTATTTTGAATTTCTGAAAAATTTTCTTGCCATTCGCAGAAAACGCGGAGTCCAGACGGTTGAAGAACGGCAGATTCTCCGATTGAGAGAACGACTGGCTCAAACGAAGCAGGGGAGTCAGTGGTAAGAAGCAGCCGGTCATATTCTCGCCGTGCAGTGTATCCGCCCGGCAGCGATATGCAGGCAGATGGACACGCAGAAAACAGCAACCGGTCAACGGCGTCGATATGCCGCGCTGAAAGCTTCGGTGCGCGGATTTCACTAAGAAGCAGCTTGACGGCGCGTGTGCGAACGGCCTGCGGATACGCGGCAAGAATGCTGCACTGAACGCCATCCGCAAGCCTGGCTTGCTGCAACACTACCTCGGCCTGCGCAGAAAGCTGCGCTTCATCCGCTTCCAGAAGCCTGCACATGCGGAATGCCGTCTCGCAGAGAGATGGATTCTCCGCCTTGAGTAGCGGAATGACAGACTGCCGCAGGCGGTTGCGCCGCGCGTCCGGCAGAAAATTGGTACTGTCGGTCACATGAGAAAGGCCATTTTGCTCGAGATATGCTTCAATCTCTGTGCGGGAGACGGCAAGCATGGGACGAATAAAAGATTCACGCTTCGGCGGAATGCCGCAGAGCCCGGCAAGGCCGGTTCCGCGTGTAAGATTCAGGAGCACAGTTTCCAGATTGTCGTCCTGCGTGTGTGCCGTTGCAATAAGGCCGGGAAGGGAAGCGAAGAACGCGTAGCGAAGCGCACGCGCCGCTTCCTCGACGGATTCATGCCTCTTTGCCGCACGGGCGCGTACATCACCGTTTCCGATATGCAGCGCAACGTCCAGTTTGGCACAGAGCGCGCGGACAAACGCTTCGTCGCGGTCTGATTCCGCGCCGCGCAGATGATGATTGAAGTGTACAGCTTCGACCGTAATGCCGAGCGCAGTTCGGAGGGACAGCAAAACATGCAGCATACAGACAGAATCCGCTCCGCCTGAGACGGCACAGATCACAGTATCGCCCGGCGCGGTCATGCGCTGTTCGCGCATCCACGAAAGAACCTTATCCTTCATGCTTCCATTCCAAATCAGAGAACGTGAAGAACTGCGGCCGCCATTGCAGCTTGACTGTTCCTGTCTCGCCATGACGGTTTTTCGCAACGATACACTCGGCAATGTTCTTGTCCTGCGTGTTGGGGTTGTAATACTCGTCGCGGTAGAGGAACATGACCGAGTCTGCGTCCTGTTCGATAGCGCCGGATTCACGAAGGTCGGACAGCATCGGACGTTTATCGGTACGCGATTCGTTCGCACGGGACAGCTGGCTGAGGCAGATTACCGGGACATTCAGTTCCTTTGCCATGATCTTAAGTGCGCGGGAGATATCACTGACGACCGTTACACGGTTATCGCCAGATTTTCCGGGCGCAGCAGCAGTCATCAACTGCAGATAGTCGATCAGTACCAGTCCCAAATTATCGAGCCGGCGGCATTTCGCGTTGATCTCTGCAACCGTAATCGCCGGATTGTCGTCCACGCGGATGTCTGTCTGGCTGAGTGCGGACGAAGCGATAGACAGCTTGCCCCAATCCTCATCCTCCAGATGGCCGGTCGTAAGCTTCTGGTTTTCGACAAAGCTTTCTGTAGAAAGCAGACGCGTGACCAGCTGCTCCCGCGACATTTCGAGCGAGAAAAACGCGACGGTCTTTTCATAGGTCTTCGCCACATTCAGGCAGATGTTGAGTGCGATAGCCGTTTTGCCCATGCCGGGGCGGGCAGCAATCAAAATCAGGTCGGTCTTGTTCAGACCATTGATCTTGCGGTCAAGATCATGAAGTCCTGTGGAAAGGCCTGGAATGTCGCTGCCGGAGGCTGCCAACTCTTCCAGCCGGTCGTAGACGTTGATCATGACCTTGCCGATATGCTGCAGGCTGTCGCCAGTGTTTCCGCGACGGAGCGAGTAGATCTTTTTTTCCGAGACTTCGAGCATCTCCTGCGCCGTGCCGACGCCGTCGTAGACCATTTCCGTAATTTCTGACGACGCGGTCGCCAGTGCACGCAGCAGTGACTTGTCATGCACGATCGTGCAGTATTGTTTAACGTTGGCGGCGGTCGGCGTGATCTTCAAAAGCTGCGCGATATAATCATAGCTGCGCTGCTCGTCGTACACGCCGCGCTCTTTCATTTTATTGAGTACGGTAACAGGGTCGATCTTTTCCGAGAAGTTGAACATCGTATAGATCGTCTCGTAGATCTCGCGGTTCTGCCGGAGATAGAAGTCGTCCGGCTGCAGCATGCCGACTACGTCAGGCACGCAGCGCTCGTCGATCAGCATGGAGCCGAGCACAGACTGCTCCGCTTCCAATGCCTGAGGAACCTGCCGCTGAAGCAGTTCTTCGTCCATAGATGTTCACATCCTTCCGGAAAATGATAGGCAGATTGTCTTAACCTTCTTTGACCTCAATCTTGAGTTCTGCGTTGATCTCGTAGCCAAGCTTGCACTTGACGGTATAAACACCAACAGCCTTGATCGGCTCATCCAGAACGATTTTCCGCTTGTCCAGCTGAATACCGGCTTGCTTCGCAAGCGCCTCGGAAACCTCCGTGTTCGTGACCGAACCGAACAGACGGCCTGCTCCACCGCCCTTGGCGGTGACGACAATGGTCATGTCCTTCATGCGGTTACGCAGATCAAGCGCTTCCGCGCGCTCCTTGGCCTGCCGCTCCTGCGTGGCCTTGTCGTTCATGCGCATGGTGTTGATGTTGTCTGCGGTCGCTTCCTGTGCAAGCTTGCGCGGCAGCAGGAAGTTGCGCGCGTAGCCGTCGGAGACGTCAATCATCTGACCACGCTTGCCTTGACCTCTTACATCCTGTGTTAAAATAACCTTCATGGTGATAACTCCTTTCAGAGAGAATTGTCTGGTGCCGCTTATGCGGACAACGGGGGACGGATATACCGTGCGCTGCTGTCCGGCGCGGGGCGCATGTTGATGCCGGATACAATGCCCATGGCGAAGAACATCGTGACGAGAGAACTGCCGCCATAGGAGAAAAACGGCAGAGTTAGACCGATGACCGGTACAAGGCCGATGCACACGCCAATGTTGATGAACACCTGTGCGGTCAGCATGCCTGCGATGCCGACGCAGATGAGCCGGTTCATATAGTTGCCGGATTTGATGCCGACATAGATAATACGGATGATAATGGCCGTCAGCAGAATAAGAACCGCCATGCAGCCAAGCATACCCAGTTCCTCACCGATGGAGGAGAAGATCAGGTCGGTATGCTGGGCAGGAATAGAGCCGCTCTGCACCATTGATCCATGATACAGCCCCTGCCCGGTCACGCCGCCGTTTTGCAGCGCACGCAGGCTGCGGTTCATCTGATAGCGCTGGTCCTGTGCAGCTGCATCGATGCGAGGGTCAAACAGCACCCAGATGCGGCTGCGCCGGTCATAGCTGAGAAACTGCCACAAAAACGGTGAGGCTACAAGCAGGACGGCAAATGCGCCCAGAAACCACAGAAGGCTCACACCGCCGACAAACGCCATAATGACGAAAATAAACAGATACTGCAGCGCAACGCCTAGGTCTTCCGAAGCCACAACGATCAGGCCAAACATAAAGATTGTGATGACTGCCAGCCGCAGAACTGTGGAGATATGTGAGATCTTGTTCTGACGAATGCTCATGGTCTTTGCAAGAATCATGATGAACGGAATTTTGCAGATCTCCGCGGGCTGAATGGAAAATGGCAGAAAGCTGAACGCCAGCCAGGAGCGGTTGCCGCTGCGGGTATCGCCGAAAGGGAACAGAAGCAGAATGAAGATTGCCGAGAAGATCAGCAGTAATTCGCGCCGCTCGGCAATGATATCGACGTCAATCAACGTGAATACTATATATAAAATAATTCCGAGAACCAGCGCGAAAATCTGCGTGCGGACATACTGCGCACTGCCATTGACATTCGTCGCGCTGGAAATGACCACAATGCCGTAGACACTGGCGGCGATACAAAGGCTCAGAAGAATCATATCTGCACGCCGGACAAAGCTGCCGATTGCTTTCCATATCCCGTGCATAAAGCCGCCTCCTTTAAATGCAAGAATAAAACTTAGAAAAAAGGAATCCTAATTCAATTTTACATTGTATCAAAAAAAGGCGAATAAGTAAACCACGATTTTCAAATTGTCGTGGTTTTGGTATGATTTTGAATTGATTTTACTGAATTCCTATGCTATAATGCCACAGATATAAAATGGGATAGGTAGGGGGCTTTGGTTATGCAGATCACGACGCACAGTGCGGACGAAACGCAGGCGCTAGGAAAAAAGCTGGCAGAGTCTCTTCGACCGGGCGATGTGATCGCCTACTTCGGCGATCTTGGCGCCGGGAAGACCGCGTTCACGCGCGGCATCGCAGAGGGGCTGGGCGTCTCGGAGCAGGTAACAAGTCCGACCTATACGATTGTAAACGAATACCTGTCCGGTCGGCTTCCGCTGTTTCATTTTGATATGTACCGCCTCGGCTCCTCGGACGAGCTGTTCGATATCGGCTGGGAGGATTATCTCGCGCGCGGCGGCGTGTGCGCCGTCGAGTGGAGCGAAAATGTCGAAGACGCGCTGCAGGACGCGATCCGCATCACGATTGAAAAAGATTCCCTTGTGCCGGATACCCGCCACATTACTATCGAAGGAGGAAGCCGCTTTGAACTTGCTGGCCTTTGAGTCTTCGGCAAAAGCCGCCAGTGCTGCGTTGCTGTCGGACGGCTGTCTGCTTGCAGAATATACGCAGAATTCCGGCCAAACACACAGCAGGACACTGATGGAACTGGCAAAAAACATGATCACCGGCTGTGACCTGACTCCGCAGGATATCGACGCTGTCGCCGTTGCCGCCGGGCCCGGCAGCTTTACGGGTGTGCGTATCGGCATGGCTTGCGCCAAGGGCTTCGCGTGGGGGCATCAGCTTCCGCTTTACGGTGTTTCGACACTGGAGGCGATGGTGCGCGGCGCTGCCTGCGCCGACGGCTGCTACTGCGCCTGTATGGACGCGCGGAAGGGCCAGATCTACAACGCACTGTTTGACTGGACTGCCGGAACGCTGCTTCGCCGCACAGAAGACCGCGCGATTGCAATTTCAGAGTTGTCGCAGGAACTGCAAACGATTTCCGGCCCTGTTTATCTCATTGGAGACGGTGCGAAGCTTGTTTTTGATACGCTGAAGGATGAAAACTTGCCGCTGCAGCTGCTTCCTGAGCATCTGCGCCAGCAAAGAGCCTCCGGCGTGGCATTGGCCGCAATGGAAAAGATTGCAGCGAATGAAACTGGGGATGCTGCCGCGCTGACACCCAATTATCTGCGTCAGGCGCAGGCAGAGCGCACGCGGCAGCATGACAAGGACTTTTATTTGAAAAAATAATTGAATAGAAAAGACAAAGGAGCAACATTATGAGCACAAAAGCATTTGGAGAGCATGTACATGTCATGGATCATCCGCTCGTCGCACACAAGCTGACGATCATGCGCGATAAGAGCACCAGCGTCAAGGATTTCCGCGAGTTGGTCAGCGAGATCGGTATGCTCATCACCTATGAGGCCACCCGCGACCTGCCGCTTACCACCAAGACGGTTGAAACGCCGATCTGCACAGCGGAGGAGCCGACGCTGGCTGGTAAGAAAATTGCAGTCGTGCCCATTCTGCGCGCCGGTCTTGGACTGGTTGACGGTGTTCTGCGCATGGTTCCGTCGGCTCGTGTCGGCCACATCGGCATGTTCCGCGACGAGGAAACGCTTGAGCCACACGTCTACTTCTGCAAAATGCCGAAGGATATCGCCGAGCGTGATATTATGATCGTCGATCCTATGCTTGCCACCGGCGGTTCTGCCGACGCGGCCATTGCTGAGATGAAGAAGCGCGGCTGCCACAACATCAAGCTTATGGTCCTCGTTGCTGCTCCCGAGGGCATCAAGCTGATCACGGACAAACATCCCGATGTCGAACTCTACTGCGGCGCAGTCGATGAAAAGCTGAACGAGCATGGCTACATCGTCCCCGGCCTCGGCGACGCCGGCGACCGCATCTTCGGCACGAAATAAAACAAACCTCAAAACGGAGAAAACCGACCTGGTTTTCTCCGCTTTTTCTGTAAATCTATTGCAAAATAGAAATTGTTGTGTACAATAAAAAATGGGTAGTATATGATAAGGAAAAAGAAGAAAGAGGGAATTATTATGAAAAAGCAGTTCGCTTTTCTCCGTAGATTTACCGCCCTCATGCTCGCCCTGTGCATGTTGACCGCATTGACGGCTGAAATTTTCGCGGCGGATATCGTCGCTTCCGGCTATTGCGGCGGAGAAGACGACGGAACGAATCTGAGCTGGACGCTGGATTCCAAAGGGACGCTTATAATCCGCGGCACAGGGAGGATGGAGGATTATGGTAGTGATCAATACGGCCCATGGCCGCGCGATAAGGTCAAAAACGTAACTATCGAAAGCGGCGTGACCAGTATTGGTGCATATGCATTTACATTCTGTGGGGAACTTTCATCCATCACAATTCCGATCAGCGTGACTAGCATTGGTGATGGATCATTCATTGAGTGTTTCAGTTTGACGAGTATCTCGATTCCAAGTAGCGTAACGAACATCGGGGCATGGGCATTCTATTTCTGTAGTCTAACAAGTGTCTCTATTCCAAATGGCGTGGCGAGCATTGGTGACTGGACGTTCGCTGGTTGTTTGATGACGAGTATCGTGATTCCAAACAGCGTGACAAGCATTGGAGAATGCGCGTTCTCTGACTGTAGCAGTCTGACGAGCATTACGATTCCAAAAAGTGTATCAAGCATTGGTGACTATACGTTCTCTTGCTGTAGCAGTCTGACAAGCATCACTATTCCAAGCAGTGTGATAAGTATTGGTACTTCTGCGTTCGGCTCGTGTAAAAGTCTGACGAGTGTCACGATTCCAAACAGCGTAACAAACATTGGTGATACTGCGTTCGCTGAGTGCAGCAGTCTGACGAGCATTACGATTCCAAAAAGTGTATCAAGCATTGGTGACTATACGTTCTCTGGCTGTAGCAGTCTGACAAGCATCACTATTCCAAGCAGCGTGACAAGTATTGGTGAGTCTGCATTCGAACGCTGCGGCAGCCTGACAAGCATCACGATTCCAAACAGCGTGACGAGCATTGGTAGATATGCATTCTCTTACTGCGGCAGCCTGACGAGCATCACGATTCCAAAAAGTGTGTCAAGCATAGGCGAGAATGCGTTCATTGAATGCAGTAGTTTAACGAGCATCACGATTCCAAACAGCATGACAAGCATTGGTGCTGGGACATTTAATCGCTGCGGCAATTTGACTAGCATCACAATTCGACGTTGAGGTCAAAAGCATGGTTTTTTGTCTAAGAAGCCAGCCATAA
>URAZ01000064.1 GCA_900545925.1 uncultured Eubacteriales bacterium
ATACAAGTACACATTTGTAAAGCGATTGCTGCTGGATTCATTATCTGTCAATTCATTCGAAAAGGTCTTTAGAGCCCTTCCATCTACAGCTGATAAAAACACTGACTCCCACGAATTGTTTTGATGAACCGATATTTTCCATGCCAATTCAGGATTTGTTTTGTCCAGTGAAAATATCACCAAATTGTTTACATAGATATCCGCTTCTCCCGGATATAACCCTGCAACTATTTTTTCAGCGTCATTTTGGGTAATTTTAGCTTCAACGGAAAGATTTTCAATCGGATAAAATCCGGAAGTCAAAAGTGCAGCTTCACTGTCTGCGTCAGCCGATACGGTAACTTTTCTGCCATACACCGGTATTCCCCGGTACACCTGCGGAAAGCTGTAATATGTATCTCCCAATACTGTGCTGCAATCCGCAGTCCCAAGCTCATCCTCTACTGAAACAATTCCAAGAGTATCCGCCACATCATTGATTGCGTCTCTTGCAGTGGAAGGATCTGTGATCTTTCGCTCCGTAAAATGGGACGGCAGAACAATTCCTGTTCCATTCACCGCAGAGACTTCTTGAACAGTTTCAGTAGGCTTAGACGACAAATTGCTGAAAATCAAAAAAGCCAAAATCGTTCCCAGAAACAGTACAAGAATGCCAAGCAGGGCAAAGAGCCATACCAAGTTGTTCTTACGGCGTTTTCTGTGCATATGGTCCGCAGTAGATTTTTTCATAATGATATTCCTTTGCTTGAGTTACCGAAATTTGCGATGCAATAAAAAAACTGGAAGAATGCCATAAGTTAAAGCTCTGCGATACTTCGCAGAAGCCTAGAATTTACAGATAGAATGCAGCGAACAGATCGCCGATTCCATAGAAGAAGTCACCGAGACTGGTAAAGCCCCAGTTGCTGCCACCAGACATTGTGTGGGTATAACCATCGGAGTAAGTATATACACCGTTTTTCTTGGAAACGACAGCACCATGGGACTGCTCAAGCGTTTTGGATTCGCTTTCCCATTTATCGTAGTAGGTGCTACGGAACATACGTCCGAAAGCATAGCAGACCTGAGAAATGATACCGCCGCCCTCAACACAAGACATTTCACTTTCGTTCAGTGCCATATAATTAGCGGGCATCTGAAGTTTGCTGTTTGCCATAAAGCAACACTCCTTTTATTTTGTGCCTTCTTCCAGTTTTTTTATTGCACCCCTTTCTTTCTATAATTTTCCGATCTCAGCCTTTATATCTTGCCAATAGAACCGACGTATTATCGTGCCCTCCGGGAACAGCAAGTGCCGTTTTGACCATCTGTTCCGCCGCCTGTTTCAGATTTCCCGTCACGGCCAAAATTCTGCACATAGTGCTGTCCGGCAGATAGCGGTACAGCCCGTCCGTGCATTGAATGAGCACATCTCCCTTCCGAAGCTGGAACGGCATCCGGTTTCCGCTGATCAATGTCAGCTCCGAAATCCCAAGATAGCTTGTCAGAGCAGCACGCTGCGGATGATGCAGTGCCTCATCCTGTGTTATGCTGCCCTCCAGTGCCATTTGGTCAAGCTGGGCACCAAAATTGTGATCGATGTTCAACTGCTCTAGCGTACCATCTCTATACAGGTAAATATGGCTGTCTCCTATACTGCACCAGAACAGCTTCCCGTTACGGAGAAACACTGTCGTCAGAGTCGTCCCCGCTTCGATTTTCTGGTTGGCCGGGTCCCGGAGATTCTTGACTTCCTCGTTCAGTCGTAGTGCTGCGCGTCCCATCTCCGTAGGAATATCTTCCGCCTGAGCGTGTTCCAGCAGGTATCTCGTTACCCCATGCGCCGCCAAAGCGCTGGCACGTTCGCCCCCGGTAAGCCCGCCCATACCGTCACACACAGCGCAGACTGTGCAGAAATCCCCAAAATCAAAGCATATCGAATCCTGCTGGCTTTTCCGGGTTCCAATCGACGTATAGCTGGCGATCTCCGCCTGACTCGTCTCATAGGCGTCGGCACACATCGTTTTTTCTCCTTCGTCTTTTACGGGTATCAGAAGAGTCTGTGTGATATCATCCATCGCTTCGGGAATGGTATTGGCTTCCTCGCCTGCCTTTTTTCGCTTGAACAGGGACATCACGTTTCAATCACCACCTTGAATGTGTACTCGGGCGACACGACACAAAAAATATCGCCATCTTTCAGTGTATACGATTTTTCTTTTTCCATTGGCTTTCCGTCCGCCAGATAGGTGCCATATTTGGACAGGTCCCTGACGATAAATTCCCGCTTGGGCTCGTTGTAAAACACCTCGCAGTGATTCCGGCTGATCTGGTTATCCGCTGGCATCATCACGTCGCTCGTCGCCAGACGCCCGACCTTCACCGTGCGATTCGGCTCGATTATCCACCGCCGTCTGGAAATGTGACCACCCGATTTCCGCATCGTCAGCTCCAGATATGCCAGCCTGCGTTTTTTCGGATGGAAGAATGCGGCCAGGCCCTTCGGCTCTGGCATATTCTGCTCCTCAACCTGACACATCTTCTCCGAGTCGTCGGAAGTCTCGACATGAATTTCAGCCTGCTTCGATGCCTTTGATTTCGGCATCAGTGCCCCCAGATCGATGTCGTAGTCCTCCGGCCGGACGACCTGTTCCAGTGCATCCAGAAAATCAAGCATCCTGCGATAACGGTCGTGGTAGTCGAACGCCAACGCCTTGTCAATCACGTCCGACAGCTGCCGGGAGACAGCGGGACACAGCTCGTGCAACGGGGGATAGGAGGCTCCTTTCGCACGGCTCAGTGCGTCCAGCATCTTGCGCCCTGACACGATAAAGTAGAAAGTTGCGGCCAGTGCGTAAATGTCCGTCCACGGTCCCTGACACGGTTTCTGCGTATACTGCTCGTAAGGGGCGTAGTTCGGCTTCAGGTAAATTTTTCTTTCTTTACTATCGCTCCCCTGACGGAACGAGCGTGCCGCGCCGAAATCGATGAGCTTTATTTCACCGTCCTGTGTGATAAGGATATTTTCCGGGCTGATATCCCCGTGGATCATGCCGAAACGATGGACTTCTGCCAGTGAACTTCCGAGCAGGAACAGCATCTGGAGTGCCATCTTGAGCGTCTGCTTCGGATTATGATTTTTTCGGAACACCCGCAGATTGCAACCCTCAATCAGCTCCATTGCAAAATATGCCGTCCCGTTTTCTTCAAAAAAATCCCGAATGTCAACGACAGAGATATTTTCTCGAAGCTCCTGAAGGGCGCATGCTTCTTCAATGAACTGCTGCTTTCCCTCTTCATACTCAGGCCGGTTTTCTTCATCTGCCAGGATGAGGGCACCATCTGGTGTCCTCCCCTGAAGCAGACCGGACGGGAAGTACTCTTTGATGCAGCAGCGTAGGCCGCTCTGCATATTCTCAGCAAGATACGTAATTCCGAAACCGCCCTGTCCCAAGCTCTTGCCCAACAGGTATTTTTCTTTCAGAATGGTGAACGGTGCCAGATAGTCTTTCACTGCAGAAGATTCTTCTGCATGATACCCGCAGTTCCGACACTCCCCATGCTCCATCGCTTCCTGAAAGCAAACGGGACAAAGCTTTTCTTCCAGACCCGCCATCTTTTATCTCACCCCGTCCTAATACTTTCCCGGCTCAGATTTTGAACTGGAAGATTTCGTTTCCGAGCGTGATATACATACCATTCGCCAGCGTCACTGTATTGCTGCCCAGAATTTTCTCGTCGCCCACGAACGTGCCATTTTTGGAGCCAAGGTCCTGAATGGTGCAGACACCATTACGGCAGCTAATCTTCGCATGGGCACGGCTGATGATCGGGTTGGAGACGATGATGTTTGCCTGAGAACCCTTGCCGATCACAACCTCTGTGTTATTGTAGATTGCAAAACTCCGGTTCGTGTTCATCTGGATCAAAGAGGCCACGACTGTCATCGAGTTGTCCGTTGCCGGCACGGTTGTGGCATTGCCGTCATCGACCAGATTCGTCTCGGCATCCCGACTCGGATCGTTGCTGTTCCAGTCGTCCACGAACGCTTCCTCGTCTTCATGCACCGCATAGCTAACGATCACGGAAGCCACGGACATGATTGCGGTCAGTACGAGGAGCACAATCAGAATCATAGTCAGTGCAGGGGCAACACGGCTGGTTATCGAAGTGTCCGTCGGATCGATGGAAAATTTACCCGCAAACACAAAGAAGTACACTGCCAGCAACTCGATGATGCCAATCAGGTTCGCCGCCAGTGCGCACCAGCTTATCGTGAACACACTGGCAATAGCCGCTGCGACGACCAGCACGAAGAACAGTACCAACAGTGCCACGCAAATTTTAGAGATATCATCCGGGGCATCACTCATGGTTTCAAGATTTACCAGCCTTGCCTTCTGCAAATCGGGACTGACAAGATAGGAAAATACACTCGTACTGCCTTTTTCAACGAATTCATCGATCTTATCGGAGGTAGTGCCCGCACCGAACTGAAAATTCAGCTTTGCTTCTTCTTTCATCTGTTTAAGCTCAGAAGTCATGGTTGCAGGGATATCCTTAAAGGTCCCCTTTTCCGTTTTCATCTGGTATCTCAGCTGATATCCCGGCACAAAAAGTGCCACAAGCAAAATCACCGTTGCAATCCACGAAAGAACCGCTCCAATTTTTTTGCCCTTGGGGGCATCCGCAAAGAATGTTGCAAATTTTCTGTTGTCCTCCATAATAATGTCTCCTTTGTTTTACAATATTTTATCCGCCGGAGTAGAGTGTTCCAGCAAGATATCCTTTATTACCTTTTTCCCCGCAGTCTGCGTAGCCTTTTTCCATAATGGGAAAAGACCTTTTTTCTCTCTGACCGCGCTGATAAGGATGCCTGTGATATTGTCCGTCTCTTTTCGTTTCATGCAGAGCTGTGCTGTTTCTTCCAGAGCCTCATGTAACTTTTTCTCCCTGGAAGAATACCTGCAGCTCTTTTTTATTTCAGCCTCTGTCACCTTGCGGCGAAACCCGTCGCAGCAGATCAGAAACGTCCGGTGCGGCAGAACCTCACCGGAAAGATAATCCGGTTTCACGTCTTTGCCCGCTCCCACGCACTGAAGCAGGAGGCTTTGTCTCGAATCTTTCCGGGCCTGTTCCGGTGTCAGTTTTCCTTCGGTAAGTTCACGCTGGACGATGGTATGATCTGTCGTAAGTTGCGTGAGGGTATCCGAAATGATATATGTCCGGCAATCTCCGACATGGCAGATGTAATACCGACCTTTCATAAAAAGAACAGCTTCCACTGTCGTTCCGCTGCGGAATCCGGCCTTTTCGGAGTAGTCTTTCAACCGGATATGAAGCGATTGGATAAGATTGTCCCAGTCATCGAACAGCTCCGTCTCCGGTTCTTCCTGTTCATATAGTTCCTCGACACGCTCATCGAACCAGTCCCGGAAGGCTGTCACGACCGCTGCGCTGCTCCGCTCGCCCATTTTCAGTCCACCTACGCCGTCGCAGATCACTGCGAGGACAGCTTCATCGTCCTGAGTCTGACCTCGTTGCACCAGAAGGAGAGAATCCTGATTCGTTTCCTTCTGTATTCCGATATCGGAATAATATGCGGCACAATATTTCATGTTCCTTTTCCTGCTTTCTCAGCGGTATTCGTGTTCGATTTCAAGAAGAACCATTTTCTTCTTTTTGTGCAGCAGAACGCACCCGACCACGGCCAATAAAACAGCAACCAGCACCAGACAGATACCACACACCACCATGATTTGTCCAACCGTCATTTTCTCCACCTCTTTTACTGCCAGTTGTTCCGTGCCATGCGGTCCAGCTCATCCATCTGCGGGTCATACACGCCGGATGCCTGCTCTGCACGATAGAGTTCAGCAGCCGTTTCGTAATATCCCAGCGTTTTCGTGTAGGATGCTCCGTTCTGCAAATCAAGTTCGCCCTGAACAAAGGCGAGCCATTTATACACCCGGTAGTCCTTGGGGTAATCGTTTTTCAGTGCCTGAAGCATCTCCATCGCTTTGGAGAAATCATGTAGCTGATATTGCAACATTGCGATATTCAGCCGGACTTCCAGCGTGGTGTTTCCGTTTTTCTCCAGCTGCTGATAGGTTCGCAAGGCATCTTTTTGATAGCCGGGATTCCCGGTCGCTTCCGCCTGACGAATATATGCGGACGCCAGCTGTCCGGCCAGCGCGTTGTAATATCCATCGGGGAGCTGTTCAATGCCCTGATTCAGGAGATTGATTTCCTCCGAAAGCATGGAGTCTCCGATATCCTCACAGATCGATGCTGCCAGACGGTACGCGCGTGCAAGCTGGTCGTTGCCGTCCGCCGAGCCGATTGCCTTACGGGCGGCATCCAGCGCATCCGGCAGGTCTCCCTGTTTTCTCAGAAGCTCGCTTTGAACGACCTGATAGGCACCGCTTTGTTCGGCGTCAGGGACAGCTTTCGCCATCTCTGCAAGGACCTCATCCGCGCCAGAATAATCGCCCAGCTGAATCAGGGCGGTCACCTCACCCTGATAATAGCTCAGGATATCAGGAGAGTATCCTATCGCTTTCTGGTACATCGTCGCAGCCGATTCATAGCTTTCCAGCTCGTAGTAGGCCTCCGCTGCCACGTTGTACAGGTTTGCCACGCTCTGTCTGCTGTAATATTTCAGCTCACGCGACTGCGTCGTTTCCACTGCATCGATGCACTCCTGATACTTTCCCTGCCGATAGAGAAGGACTGCCTGTTCCACATATGCTTCCAACTGGTCATCGTAAATCGCGATAGCCTGCTGCAGGTCCTGCTCCGCCTCATCAAAGCGCATTTCATCGGCGGCCGTCCGGCCTTTCCGCACGAGGGCGTCATAAGCGGCGTACCGTTCCACGCCGATTCGCTGTACGCCAAACAGGATAGCCAAAGTTCCTGATACCGCAAGGACAAGAGAGACCGCCGCCACAACTCGTTGAGAATGAACCACCTTTTTATAGCGTCCGTCAATTGCATGGATATCCTGCAGCGCCCGGAGCATTTCCTGTGCGTCGCAGAAGCGTTCTTCCTGCCTTTTCTTCATCGCTCTGGCGATGATGAGCAAAAAGCTACGGCTGAATTTGAGTTTATAGCTCGTGATGGGCCGAACATCCTTCAGCGAATGGCCGGGCTGCTGCCCGGTGATTGCATAGTATAGAGTCGCACCGATGCCATAAACGTCCGTCCTCTTGCTGATAGTGCCATAACCACCCGCATTGGTTGCTTGCGCCGCCGTGACAGAATTGCTCACACCTCTGCCGGACGGGCCCTTGTTGGATCTGACATTCTGATAGGCGAACGCATCTTTGTATCCTCGCAGCGGCATGGTTTCTTCAAGCGGAACCGTCTCGATCGTATCGGGCGATGCTCCCGGACGGGTATACTGTTCCGGTGCCGCATAGCCCGGCGTTGCGCCAATTGCCAGTACGCCTTTTGAAAAAACAAGTGATGTGTTGAAATCGATGACGCAGATATCTTCGTTGGGCGTTATCATAATATTGCTGGGCTTGATATCACAATGCAGAATCGGAGGTACCTGCGAGTGCAGATAGGCGATTACCTCACAGAGCTGGCAGGCCCACCGGTATGCAAGCTTCTGACTGACCGGGCCGTGCGTTTTGACGTAGTTTTGCATGTTCTCGCCCGGTATCATGTCCATGATAGTATAGACATAGCCGCTCGGGCTTTCAATCACGTCATAGATTCTCGGAAGATACTTGTGCTTCAACGTTTTGAGGATATTGGCCTCCGCGCGCTCGTCCATCCGTCCCTTGAACTTCTGTTTTACACGCTTGATGACGACATCAACATCCAGACTGTCTTTGTGCGCGCGGTACAGTGTGCCCATCCCGCCCTCGCCAAGAGGTCGGATCGAACTGTAGCCGCTTCCAAGATCCGCCGCCCATTGACTGGTTTCGTTATAATTCATGCACATTCCTCCACACGACTTTTAAGACGGAAATTCGTCTTTCAGACTATCAAACTCCGATTGAATCTGCGACCAGTCAAAATCATCGCTTTCGCCGCTGTCCTGCGACGGGTCATAGGTAGGCGCCGTCACTGTCCCGGACGATTTGGTTCCCTGTCCGCTTCCCGCGCTGCCGAGGCCCTTTCGGAGAGCCTCCTGAGCCATCGAATTTGCGATGCCGGCCGCTTCGCCGGTGAGTCCGCTTTTTTCCACGACCTTGCTTGCTGCGCTGTCCGCTACTTTCTCGGCCACCTTTTGGGTGACCGTCTTAGCGTTGTCTTTCGCATCAACCTTGACACTTACAGATGCCGATTGCCCCGATTCATCCTTCAGGAAATCATTAATCTGTACCGTCAGCGTGCAGGTTCCATCCGAGTTCGTTTTGATCTTGGTATCGATGGTGTTGAAATCGACGCCATTTGTTTCCGCATTCTGGAGCAGTTTCTCAATGCCGATTTCATCGTCTAGTGCCGCATAGTGTGCTCCCAGCAGGGCATAGGGGTCGGCATTCTGCGGGTCTGCCGCAATCCACGCCTCGCCCACGTCTTTTGCAAAGACCGAATTCAAGTCATTCCAAAAGTGTTCCGAAAGCATCTGGAAGGGAACGTTTCCACCACCGCTTTCAAAGACCAGCTTTGCATCATCCAGAAATCCTGGAAGAAAGTCCGCCTCGTCATCAAACACTTCCTGCGCCTGTTCAAAGACCTTGTTTGCCTCATCGGCTTTTCCCTGTGCTGCATAAGCGGCATACAGGCCCGCATAGGCTTCCTTGTTCGTCGGGTCGTGCTGGATGATATCGATATACTGCAAGATTGCGTTATCATAATCCAGCGAGGTCAAGTAGTTCGTTCCAAGATTCAAGACCTTGGCTAGCGAAAAGACCTCTGCCGTCTCCGAATCTGAATCGGTGGATAATGTTGCCATCGAGCTTCTCGGACTGCATCCTGCCAGTACTATTGCAGCCACTGCCACCAGTGCTGCAACGATGATTTTTTTACTCTTCATTGTCTGCTCCTAAAGCCGGACTCCTATCATCTTCGTCCGCCGCTTCTATCAGCTGAAACTTATTTGCACCATCTGCCAGTGCGACAATACTTTTCCCGGACACATAAGTCGGCACATTATAAGGAATACGCACCCCATTGACGAATACCCCGTTCCGGGAATGGTCGGTAACATTAAACCCAAGATCCTTTCCATTATATTGAACCGTACAGTGAATCCGGCTGATTTTTTCGCCTCTTACGATAAGCGACACCTCCGCTGGGTTCCGACCCAGTTCCACCGATCGTCCGGGTATCAGCTCAAAGCTTCTGCCCGCCAAACTTCCGGTCAACCCAGACAGTCTCCCCCGCATACAGGGCGGGGGAGGTTTCGTGTTGGGGTTGTCGTGCACTTCCGTGCGCTTTTGCCTGCTCCGCTCATATGCCTCAGCCAGTCGGTTCGTATCCTGAATTGCTCGATACATTGCGACGAGATATCCAAGAACCGGAACCAGGATCATCCATACAAAGAAGGTTTCGCTGTCCTGCCGGACCTCCACATCGTATTCCGCCGCATTGTCACAAATGCGATCCACGATCTCCGCAAGCCACACATATTTGTACACGCCGAATGTCAGGACACTGAACAGCATCATTTTGTCGACGCCCACCGTATGTTTTCCATCCTTTTCGCACAGAATGTTGACATCCTTCGCCCACAAGTCCATGAAATTAAAATGGTAGACCGAAAACGTCACGAAAGACAGCAGCACATACAACAGTAAGCTCCGATCCTGCTTCACCTCATCTGTTCCGCGATCCTGATTCGTTCTTTTTCTGCGTCTCTCAGGCATACTGCATCACTCAGCTCAGCCGGATGATATTGTTGTTATCGCCCAATGCAAGCTCCGTTCCCCGGGTCAGCAGCACCGGAGAATTCGCAGGGAGGCGGCTTCCGTTTACGTAGGTGCCGTTGCTGGAAAAATCGGTAACACGATATTTCTGAACCTGACTGTTGAACATGACCTCACAGTGGCGGCGGCTGATCTTCTGCGCACCCTGAGAAAAAACGATCTTCGCATAGGCAGGGTCTCTGCCCAGAATGACCGGCTGGTTCGGCTCCAGCGGATAGCTCGAGCCCGCATACATACCGGCGACCCCCTCCAGAGCTGCTCCCGCAGCTCTGGAAGCAGCCGGGATATGAGAAGTCGGCTTCTTTCCACCGGTGCTGCCAATCCCCATCAATTTTTTCGGATCTACAGCAATCGTCATTCCGTTGCCGTCAGTGGACGGTTTGATGTCATCCACCATGACCGGGCGGCCCTTCATTTCTTCATAAACAAAAGCAGTTGCCATCATCTTGTACGGTGCAACATACAGGACAGAAAGAATACCGCCGGTAAGCAGACTCAGAATATTCCAGCCGAGATAGCTGAGGTCAAAGACAAACAGGTCGAATTTATGACCTTCCGTCATTACCTTGCAGCGTTCCATAACCTGTTCTGCATTCAGCTGCGGATGATCTGCCTGCACCAGAGCCATAGGCCAGAACTGATATGAACGGTAGGCCGCAACAACGAGAGCTGCAATCATGCCGATCATCACCAGCAGCATTGCCGCCAGATAACTCCGAGAAGCCGCTGCAACAACAGCCGCCAGCAACAGCGTAGCAAACTGGATCAGAACCGGGATCCACATGATCGTCAGCATCCGCACTCCTGTAACAAGGGCAAATTGCATAAAGAAATCAAATGCATCAAAGATGCAGGTGACTTTTGGTCGGATTCCATTCTTCCGCAGAGAAAGATAGTACCGGTATCGTGCCACTTCAAACGGCCCGGCAACTGCTCCACCGGCGATAGCACCGACGAGCGTTGCAATCGGAGTAATCAGCACATAGGCAATGATGATTCCCGCCAGACCAAACAGCTTGAACGGTGCCGACACAACCGCCGACACGACCCCAATGCCGCCTGCGATCATCGCACCCAGCAGGACACTTGTGATTGCCGCAATCACCCGATACAGAATCTCCATGCCGACCATTCCGGACAGATTTCCGTTTTCATTCAGAACACGTTTTGCCTTTTCTTTATTTCCAGCCCGATTTATCACAACGATTCCCCCTTATTTCGTTTTACCAGTGGAATTTTTCGCTGCACAAGGGAACAAACATCAGTTTCGTGTCGCCGATGCTGAGCTGGTCCATGGCCTTCAGCTCAATTGGGTTGAGCACAAGCTTATCGTTCACATAGAACAGCTCTTTAGAGCTGCCCGGCTGCGCAAGATACACATTACTACGCGGATCATACACAACAATCGCATGAGAGCTGCGGGAAACCGTGTTGTCGCCAAGGATGCAGACATCCATCTCCGAAGAACGACCCACAAAATTGCGGCCCTGATGCAGACGATAGTCGGTTCCCTTATTCACACCTTCCGTGCAGACGAGCCAACCAACAACTGGTGCCGACTTTTCTGTAGCACCGTCCAACATATCTGCAGTTACAGGGAGCGTGCGGTCATCGTCATCGGGGATTGCAGTGCTCAGAGGTTCAGTCGCTACGCTGGGACCCGGCTGAGACACCGGGACGTCCAAAGGAACCGTCGTCTGATCCGGCCCAACGTTCACACCTTCCATGCCGCAGAAGGGGCAGCTGCTGAACCGGGAAGCATCGTAGTGGTGGCCGTTGGGGCATTTCATCAAATTCATAATAAAGTCCTCCTCAAGTAAAAAGTTTGTTATATTCTCAGCAGACGAATTTCTGCCGTAGAATCAAAAGTTCCCTTTACACCCGAATCTATACGGTGTACAACAATGCACAGGTGAGTTGTTGGGATTATTTTCTGTCGCAGAGTAGCCCACTCTGCGACAGGATGATTCAATTGAATTTTACCGCCGATTACACGGATGGTCAAGAGAAAGCAATCTGAAATTCTGAAAAAAAGAAAATAATGTCGTACTTACTCGACAATTTCAACAAATTCGATACAATCCGATTGTATGCTCCGTCAAATAAGCCGTCAACGAAAGGAAGGTTTTTGTGTCAAGAAAAGGATTGAACATTTATAAAAGGAAGGATGGCCGCTGGGAAGCACGCTACATAAAGTCGCGAAATGCGCTGGGAAAGCCCAAATATGGTTATCTGTATGCTTCCTCCTACCGCGAAGTGCGATGTGATCTACAGCACACGCTCCAGCTCCAAGGTAAGCTATCCGGAAGCGAGGAAAGAACCAGAAACAGTACATTTGAACTTGTTTCCATGGAGTGGCTTGACGCCTTTTCCATTAACTTCAAGGAATCCACCTACATTCGTTATCGGACGCTAATCGAATGCTATCTCATGCCATCATTCCAGACAGTAAAAATCGAGAAGATCACAAAAGAAATGGTAAGGAAGCTTTGCAAACACCTTGAACTGCACGGAAAAAAGGATAAAACCGGTCTTTCTCCCAAGACAATCTCGGATGTGCTCTCTGTTCTGCGTCGCATTCTGAATTATGCAGGAACACTCGGTATATTCGTAGATTCGAAGGTTCTTGATATCAGGGTCAAGCAGACGCAAAAGTCGTTGCCCATTTTAAGCCTCCCAGAGCAGATGATTTTGCAGCAATATCTAGAGGAACATCCCGATGCTCTGAATCTGGGGATTCTTCTTTGTCTACTGACAGGAATACGTATCGGGGAGCTGTGTGCGTTGACGTGGGAAAAGATCTCGATTTCGGAAAGGAATATCTATATCTGTCAGACAATGCAACGTATCCAGAATCGGGTACCTGGGAGCAAAAAAACACATATCGAGATTGCATCTCCCAAAAGCAGCTCCGCTAATCGGAATATCCCAATCTCAAATTTGCTGTTCGGTTTTCTGGAGCGCCATTCCCTGAGTCACACCGGATTCGTTTTGAGCGGTTTTCCTTCGAAGTTTATCGAACCGCGGTGCATTCAGCGAAGATTTCACAAGATTTTGGATGCCTGTGGATTGGAAAAAAGGAATTTTCATGTTTTAAGGCACACTTTTGCCACACGCTGTGTGGAAGCAAAAATCGACATCAAAACTCTGAGTGAGATTTTAGGACACTCATCTGTTACCATCACAATGAATCGATATGTTCATCCTTCGTTGGAGCTGAAGCGGGAAACGATGGAACAGCTGGCAGATTTTATTTCCGTCAAATAAGCCGTCAATCCGAATTGCCAAACGAATTACCGTTGTTTTTTTGCCATTATCGCAGAG
>URAZ01000065.1 GCA_900545925.1 uncultured Eubacteriales bacterium
CATTAAATTTCAAACAAATTATCGCTGCCCTTTGTCTCCGACGGCCCATTCTTTTCCGCCTTGCCGGAAAAGAATGGAGAGAAAAGGGGCGCTGGGTTACGTTTGGTGCGTGCTGCGGGTATGGCTCAGTCAGGTACTGATTCTTCAGTCGTTACGAACACACAAACTCACCTTACGGGTGCTAAACTACGCGCCGCCTGTTACGGGGCAACAGATTTGTGGGCAGTTACGATTCAATATCTGCGGCAAAAACGCTCTGCGTTCAAAATTTACAAAGCAGTACGAATTCGCCGAAAATTCGCATAAAATCGTCCCCCTGCAAGGGCTGCAGCAATATGTCAGAAAGGAGCGTGAACCCATGGACTTATTTTCCCCCGTGACGGATCTGCGCGGCGTTGGGCCGGCGCGGGCGGCGGCTTTGCAGCGGCTCGGTATTTACACGCTCTATGATCTGCTGGCCTATTTTCCGCGCGATTATGAGGATCGGACAAACCCGGTCGAGATCGCGCAGCTGCAGCCGGGCGTTCCGGCCTGTTTTGAAGCGATGGTCGTCTCGCAGCCGGTCCTGCGGCGCATCGGAAAAGGGCGCGATGTGACGAACCTTGCCGTCGCGGACGAAACAGGGAAGCTAACGCTGCACTATTTCAATCAGGCCTATATCAAAAACCAGCTGCATTACGGCCAGCGGTATTATTTTTACGGAGCACTGCTGGAGCACGGCATGCAGATGGCAAATCCCGCCTTTGAAGAAGCAGACAGGCCCGGCACCGTCACGAACCGTCTACTGCCCGTGTATCCGCTCACAGCGGGGCTTTCCAACCGGACGCTCTGCACCTGTATCCAACAGGCGCTTTCGGCAGCAGGCGCTCTGCCGGAACTTCTGCCGGAGGCGGTGCGGACGCAATACAGCCTCTGCGGCGTAACGGAGGCATATACCGCCGTCCACGCGCCAGAAAGCTGGGACGCGCTGCAGCGGGCGCGGAAACGGCTCGTTTTTGAGGAATTTTTTATTTTCTCGGCAGGCCTGGCCGTCCTGCGCGCGTCGAGAACGGAACTGCACGCCGCACCGTATGAAACCGGCTGCATGGACGCGTTTTTCCGCGCGCTTCCCTTCCGGCTGACGGGCGCGCAGAACGGCGTGATCGAACAAATCCTGCATGATCTGTCCTCCGGACATGTAATGAATCGGCTCGTGCAGGGCGACGTTGGCAGCGGCAAGACGATGATTGCGGCAGCAGCCTGCTTCTGTGCAGTCAAAAACGGGAAACAGGCTGCGTTCATGGCGCCGACGGAACTTCTGGCCGAGCAGCACAAAAAGACGCTGTCGGCGCTGCTGGGGCCGCTTGGCGTCCATGTCCTGCTGCTGACAGGCTCAAAGACCCCGGCGCAGAAACGTGCCGCACGGGAAAAGATTGCTTCCGGCGAAGCGCAGCTGATCATCGGAACACACGCGCTGATCAGCACCGGTGTGGAGTTTCAGTCTCTCGGCCTCGTCGTGGCTGACGAACAGCACCGCTTCGGCGTCGCGCAGCGCACAAGGCTCACGGAAAAGGGGGATGCGCCGCATCTGCTCGTCATGTCCGCCACGCCCATCCCGCGCACGCTGGCCCTCATCGCCTACGGCGATCTGGATGTATCTGTGATTTCCGAACTGCCGCCTGGCAGGCAGCCAGTCGAAACATTTCTTGTCAGCGAAGCGCTGCGTGAGCGGCTGAACGTCTTCATTCGGAAGCAGTGCGCGGAAGGGCATCAGGTCTATATCGTCTGCCCCGCCGTGGAAGACGGCGAAGAAAACGCCATAAAATCCGCCGAAAGCTGGGCGCAGACGCTGCGCCAGGAGGTATTCCCCGATCTTCGCGTCGGGCTGGTGCACGGGCGGATGAAGAGCGCGGAAAAGGACGCAGCGCTGAGCGCGTTCCGCGCGGGAGAATCCGACATTCTCGTCTCCACGACGGTCGTGGAGGTCGGCGTGGACGTGCCGAACGCGACACTGATGGTCATTGAAAACGCTGAGCGCTTCGGCCTCAGCCAGCTGCACCAGCTGCGCGGGCGCGTGGGGCGCGGCAGCGCGCAGTCGTACTGTGTGCTGGTCAGCGGGACGAAAAATGAGGAAACAAAAAAGCGATTGCAGGCACTCTGTAAAACGACAGACGGCTTCCAAATTGCCGAGCAGGATCTGGCTCTGCGCGGGCCGGGCGATTTCTTCGGCAGCCGCCAGCACGGACTTCCGCTTTTAAAGGTCGCAAGCCTGCAGATGGATTTGGAGACACTACAGGACGCACAGCAGGCCGCAGCCGCTGTGATTCAAACCGCAGACAGCCTGAACGCCCCGGAACTCGCCCCCCTCAAAGCAAGAGTCGAGGCCCTGTTCACCCGTCAGGAGGTCAGTTTGAACTGACCGATTTTGCGGCCGACGATACTTTTATCAATGTGATAACGCTTTTTGAAATTAGCGACTGCCCATCAGCATTTTCTTTTGCTTTTCCAAAACCCTTCTCCAAAAGAAAACGAGCCCGGAGGGATTTCGATTTCCCTCCGGCCCTCCTTGAACCGACCAGAAAAACCGCTTCGGTTTTTCTGGACTTTTCCCGCGAAATATGTAGCAGTTCAAAACTTCTGACGCCGTGCGTACAAGCTTCGTAGGGGTCGATGCCCACATCGACCCGGCAGGATGCACCGTACTTTACGGGAATCTTCGGCGAATTCGCAACTTCCCAGCGGGCCGATGTGGGCATCGGCCCCTACAGGACTCCGGCAAATTCGTACTGCCCTGCAAATTTTAACTGCAGGGCATTTTTACCGCAGATATTCAAACGCAGCGATTCACAAATTTAGTTGTACCATAACAGGCAGCGCGTACCATCGCGCTCGTAAGGTGAGTCCGTGTGTTCGTACCGACCAAAAAATCAGGGCTTGTCTGAATTGCATTCGCAATATGCGCCAAACGTAACCAAGCGTCCTTTTCTCCCCTATCTTTTCCCTTGCGCGGGAAAAGATAGGGCCGCCGGAGGCACGTCGGAAACGGCCTCGACAGAACGAGTCCCCGCGCCATGCGCGAAGCCTCTTATCCTCTGCGTCCGTTTCCTCCTCTTTCCCGTCGAACCGCTTCGCTGGGTTCGCCGGGAATGCTTGAATCTCATAGCTGCACCAATATAAAAACCCGCGGCTCCCCGATATGTTCAGGGAGCCGCGGAATTTTTGTATGCTTACCGGTGCGTGCCGACAAAGAAGACGGAGATCACGCCCGGGCCGGTGTGGGCACCGATGACGGGGCCGACGTAGTTGATAATAATATCCTTGACCGGGGTCAGGGCGCGGATCTGTTCGGCCGTGTATTCCGCATCCTCGATGCAGTCGCCGTGGCAAATGAAAACGGTCTGCTCCGCCGGGTTGATTGCCGTGTCGGCCAGCTTCTGCGCGAGGGCTTTGAGCGCAGCTTTCCGGCCTCTGGCCTTGGTGACGTTCTTGAGCGTTCCGGCATCATCGGTGTGCATGACGGGCTTGATCTGCAAAACGGTGCCGACGATGGCCGTCGCCGCATCGACGCGGCCGCCGCGCTTTAAGAACATCAGGTCGTTGACCGTGAACCAGTGGCAAAGATGCGGGATCGTCTCACGGACATAGTCCGCGACCTCGTCTATGGACGCGCCGGACTGCTGCTTCTTTGCGGCCAAATACAGAAGCAGACCTTCGCCCAGAGACGCGCAGAGCGAATCAATGGCGATAAGTTTTCGCTCAGGGTATTTTTCCCGCAGTTCGTCGCAGGCGATCGCACCGGACTGATACGTTGTGCTCAGTCCGGAGGAAAAGCCGATGAAGAGGATATCAAGACCCTCCTTCAGTTTTCCCTCCATGACGGCGGTGAACTCCGAGACGTTAACGGCGCTCGTGGTGGCGCGTTCACCGTTGCGGAGTTTGTCGTAAAACTCCTTGAAGCCGATCTCGCGGCCGTCGAGATAGTTGGCGTATGTATGCTCCCCAATCAGAACATGCAGCGGCAGGACGGCAAGATCGAGTTCATCCGCCAGCGCCTGCGGCAGATCGCAGGAGGAGTCGGTGACGATTTGAAAACGTTTTTCCATGTGTGACCTCCGGTTCTTAATTTCTGAAGCATATTATACCGCGCCGTGCCGCAAAATGCTATTCAAAAAACGCTTTTTCCCGCTCTACACGTCTGAACGCCCGGTCTACCCGCGGTAGAGTCCCTGCGGCGCAAGGACTTGCGCTGTTTTAGCTTTGCCTCTTTTCGGAAGGGCGCAGATGTGGTAAAATAGGCATATCGCGAATTCCAAACAGGAGAAGTCCAATATGAACAATGACATGCAATCGCAGTTTAACCCTGAAAATGCGCCCGCGTTCGACCGTCTGCGCGACCGCAGGCGTGCAAAGCGCCGCCGGGTGCTCCACGTCGTGCTGACGCTTCTTGTGTGCGCGGCACTTCTGGGCGGCGCAGCCTACTACGCGCACCGGCAACTCGTAAAGCCCTATCTCGACACACCGGTCACGAGCAGCGAGACAGATGCCCCTTCCGAGCCTGAGGTCACTGTCCCTGAGACGCAGGTGCAGGAACCCGCCCCGGAGCCGTCGCCGGAACCAGAACCCGAACCGGAACCTGAGCCGGAACCTGATCCGGAACCAGAACCCGAGCAGCCTGCTCTAACGCTGGCAGAGTCGTCGGAGACGACCCAAACGCTCGATTTGGAGTTGTATTCGTCTTCCGCCATATTGGTCGATGTGCAGAACGGGACGGTGCTGGCAGAAAAGGGCATGGACGAAAAAATTTACCCCGCGTCCATGACAAAGCTCATGACGCTGCTGGTAGCAGCAGAAAACCTGCCTGATCTCGACGCGGCGTTCACCATGACGCAGGCCATCATTGACCCGCTGTACCTCGCGGGCGCGTCAATGGCGGGCTTTGTGAACGGCGAGACGGTCACGATGCGCGATCTGCTGTACGGCGCAGTTGTACCCTCCGGCGCGGAGGCGACGGAGGCGCTGGCGCAGGCCGTGGCCGGAAGCGAGGAAGCGTTTGTCGCTATGATGAACGAAAAGGCCGCGGCGCTGGGCCTGACCAACACGCATTTCATGAACACCAGCGGTCTGCACGACGAGAACCACTATTCCACGGTGCGCGAGATCGCGCTGATTTTACAGGCGGCACTGGAAAACGAGACGTGCGCAGAAATATTAAGCGCAGAGAATTACCGGGCGAGCGAAACGGAGCAGCACCCGGACGGGCTTGCCATGACGAACAAATTCCTCTACCGCGTCCATCACGAATACGCCCTGAACGGCGCGGAGATCACAGCCGCCAAGACAGGTTATACCACCGAGGCCATGAACTGCTGCGCGAGCGCCGGAAAAACGCCGGACGGCAGAAGCGTGATCTGCGTGACGGCGAACGCGTGGACGGGCGATTTCTGCATCGAGGACCATATTGCGCTCTATACAAAATACTGCGGAAGCACAGAAGCTGAATAACGGGAGGATACCGGATATGAAAAAACTTTCCCCGCGCGTCTGGCTGACGCTCATTCTCGTCGGTCTGGTCGGCCAGTTTGCCTGGACAATCGAAAATATGTATTTTAACGTCTATCTCTACAACACCATCTCCACCGACCCCGGCTATATTTCCGCCATGGTCGGCTGGAGCGCGGCTGCCGCCACGCTGACGACGCTTCTGATGGGCGCGCTGTCCGACCGTGTGGGAAAGCGCAAGCTGTTTATCTGCGGCGGCTATCTGCTGTGGGGCCTGTCCACGGCGGCATTCGGCCTCGTGACGGTCGAAAACGCGGCGAAGCTGTTCCCGGCAGCCTCCGCGGCAGCTGCTGCGGCAGTGATGATCGTCGTGCTCGACTGCGTGATGACCTTTTTCGGCTCAACAGCCAACGACGCGGCCTTCAACGCGTGGATCACCGACACTGTGCCCAATGAGGCGCGGGGCAAGGCTGAATCCGTGCTGGCCATCCTGCCGCTGATCTCCATGCTCGTCATTTTCGGACTGTTCGACAGCATGACGCAGCGCGGGCAGTGGCAGAAATTCTTTGCGATCTTCGGCGGACTCGTCGTGCTGACGGGCGTTGTGTCCATCTTCCTGATCCCCGAGCCGAAGCTGGAACCGAGACGGGACAGCTATCTGAAAAACCTTGTCTACGGGCTCCGCCCGACTGTTGCGAAAGAGAACCCGGCGCTCTATCTGTCCTTTGCGGCGTTCTGCCTGTTTTCCGTGGCCGTGCAGGTCTTCTTCCCGTATCTCATTATCTATATGCAGAACTATCTGCATTTTGACGGCTACGCCCTCGTGCTGGGCATTGTACTGATCTTTGCGTCGGTCGTGAGCGTGCTCTCCGGCCGCGTGATCGACCGGCTCGGCGAACTGCGGTGCGTACTTCCGGCAGCAGGAGTCATGTTCGCCGGACTGCTCGGCATGTTCTTCGCGCGGTCGATGCTGGCCGTGATCCTGACGGGCTGCATTATGATGTCCGGCTATATGCTGGTCACGGCGATTTTGTCCGGTGTCATCCGCGACCATACACCTGCCGGAAAGGCCGGACATTTTCAGGGCATCCGCATGATCTTCGGCGTTCTGCTGCCGATGATTTTAGGCCCTGCCATCGGCGCAGCGGTCATTCGCGGCAGCGATTCCACCTATGTTGATCTCGGCGTGGTAAAGACTGTGCCGACGCCGTCCATTTTCCTTGCGGCAGCCGTCGTGCTGCTGCTGATTCTGCCGCCGGTGCTGCTACTTAAAAAGAAGGAGGAGGCAAAATGCTGACACGCTGGGGTGAAACACTGGACAAGGACACTGTTTTGCAGGAATATCCCCGCCCGCAGCTTGTGCGGGAAAGTTATTATAATCTTAACGGCCTCTGGGACTATGCCATCACGGCCTCCGACGCCTGCCCCAGCGCGTGGGACGGGAACATTCTCGTGCCATTTTCGCCGGAAGCGCCGCTGTCCGGGGTGAGCCGGGCCCTGAAGCCCGGTCAGGTGCTCTGGTACCGGCGGACGCTGCCGTTCGGAAAGCAGGACGGCAGGCGGATGCTGCTGCACTTCGGAGCCGCCGACCAGCGGGCATGGGTGTACGTCAACGGCCTTCTTGCCGGGGCGCATACAGGCGGGTATACAGCCTTTACGCTGGATATTACAAAGCTTCTGCGGGATGGCGAAAATGTCCTGACCGTCGCTGTGCGTGATGATACGGACACCGTGCCCCTCTCGCGCGGGAAGCAGAAGACAACGCGCGGCGGCATCTGGTACACGCCGCAGAGCGGCATCTGGCAGACCGTCTGGGCGGAACAGGTACCGGAGCATTATATACAGTCGCTTCTGTTTACTCCGGAACTGCCGGAAGGACGCATCCGCTGGATGCTCACCGCGTCCGCGCCGAAAGACGCTCGAATCGAAATTTCCTATCAGGGAACTCCGGTCACCGAGGGCGTAACGGACGAGGACGGCTGCGGCAGCGCCGTTCTGCCGCCGGAGCAGCTGCACCTGTGGTCCCCGGAGGCGCCGAACCTCTATGACGTAACCGTCACATTGGGGGACGATACCGTCAAAAGCTATTTCGCCATGCGCACCGTCGGCACCGGGATAGACGCAGCAGGTCATCCGTGCCTGCTGCTGAACGGGCAGCCGTACTTCCACCACGGCGTGCTCGATCAGGGCTACTGGCCGGACGGGTTATATACCGCACCGTCGGACGACGCGCTGATCTATGATATCGAACTGATGAAGCGTCTGGGCTTCAACATGCTGCGCAAGCATATCAAGGTCGAACCCATGCGCTGGTATTATCACTGCGACCGGCTGGGCATGCTGGTCTGGCAGGACATGCCCTCCGGCGGCGGACAGTACAATCTGCTGACCATCTCCGCGCCGCTCATCACCGGCATTCATCTCAAGGACAGTCATTACCGCCTTTTCGCCCGTACGGACGCGCAGGGCCGCGAGGACTTCACACGCGAACTGACGGAGCTGATCACGCAGCTGCAGAACTGCCCGTGCATCGTCTTGTGGGTGCCGTTCAACGAGGGCTGGGGACAGTTTGACGCGAAAAACGCAGTGCGGCTGATCCGCAGGCTCGACCCCACGCGGCTGATCGACCATGCCAGCGGCTGGCACGATCAGGGCGTGAGCGACGTGAAGAGCCTGCATGTGTACTTTAAGCCCTATCGCTTCCAGCCTGACAAGAAGGGCCGCGCAGTCGTTCTGTCGGAGTTCGGCGGATACAATCTGCCGGTTGCGGGACATACCTGGAACACGAAAAACTTCGGCTACAAGGGCTATCAGACGCCCGAGGCACTGGGCGAGGCGGTCAAAACGCTCTATGAAACGCAGATCATTCCTGCACGCAGAGCGGGGCTTGCCGCCGACGTTTACACGCAGCTGAGCGATGTAGAGGATGAGGTCAACGGCTTTGTGACCTATGACCGGCGCGTGGAAAAGCTGCCGGAGGCGCTGATGCAGGCCATCGCGCAGGAACTGAGAGGAGATTGACCATGAAAAAACGGATACTGGCGCTGCTTCTGGTGCTGACGCTGCTGGTGCTCGGCGGCTGCACGGTGCGCGACACGGTGCAGGTCATGGGAATCAGCGTTACGACGCTGCAGGAGTTGGCGGACGCTGCGCTGTCCGAGGACACGGAAGCGCCCGAATCGGGCGAGCAGTTTGTCACTGCCGAAGACCCGGAGGTCACGCAGACTGCCGACACGGTCGATGCGCACGGGTATTATTACGATGCAGAGCACGTCGTTCTGTATCTTGACGCCTACGGCCATCTGCCGGAGAACTATATCACAAAGTCCGATGCCCGCGCGCTCGGCTGGGAGGGCGGCAGCGTTGAAGCATACCGGGAAGGAGCCGCCATCGGCGGCGACCGCTTCGGCAACCGCGAAGGGCTTCTGCCGGAGAAAACAGGAAGAACCTATACCGAATGCGACATCAACACACTCGGCGCAGACTCACGCGGGGCGGAGCGCCTGATCTTCTCGAACGACGGACTGTACTTTTACACGTCCGACCACTACGCGTCGTTTACGGAGCTGACCGTGGACGGAGGCACCGTCATATGGAACTGACATACCGCATCGACTGCCGGGAGCTGACCTCCCGCGCAGCCGCGCACGACTGCTTTGCGCGCGTGTTCGCGCTGCCCGCGTTTTACGGGCGCAATCTCGACGCGCTGTACGACGTGCTGACGGAACTGCCGCCGTGCACGCTCATATTGGAGCATACCGGCTGCCTGTATGACGCGCTCGGGCCATATGCGGAAAAGCTGCTCGGCGTCTTCCGCGACGCAGCGCGGGAGAACAAAAATATCCAAATTCAAGAAGATGCCAAAACTTTTTGAGCATTTTTCGTGCCTTGTCTATATTGCCAGAAAACAGGCGTTTTTCCTTGTGTGAATTGTCAATTTACAAAGTGCGGCATCGTCGGATAAAATACGCAATATGAACGAACTGTGAATAAGTCGTTCAAGAAAGAGAAATCAAGGAGGAACTCTATGGAAATCCAAACTGGCGCATTGGTAATCGTTCTTGCGTACATGGTCGGCATGATGGTTGTCGGCTACGTCGTCGGCAAGATCAACATCAAGGGCAGCGCGGACTATCTCGTTGCCGGCCGCAGAATGGGCCTGTTCATGGTCGCGTTCTCGCTGTCTGCCAACAACATCGGTGGCGGCAGCACCACCGGCCTTGCTCAGAAAGCGTTCGGTGCATGGGGCGTCAGCGCAATTTGGTACGTTCTGGCCGCGTCTCTTGCCATGATCCCGCTGGCCTACTTCGCTCCCAAGATCCGCAAGACCATGGCGATCACGATCCCCGAGGTCGTTGGCCGCCGCTTCGGCAAACTCTCCAGCAACTTCACGGCAGTTCTCAGCGTTCTGTCGCTGTTCTGCCTGACCTCCTCTCAAATCGGTGCTTCCGGCGCTGTTATCAACGCGCTGATCCCGACGATCCCCCTGAACGTCTGCCTGCTGCTGGCCGGTTTCGTCACCATCTTCTACACGACCTTCGGCGGCATGATCGCTGACCAGGTCTCCGACCTCATCCAGTTCGGTATCATTCTCGTCGGCCTTGCCATCGCAACGCCGATCGTCCTGAAGCATGCCGGCGGCTGGGCTGCGATCTCCGCTGCACTGCCCGGCGAAAAGCTGAACATGACCCAGATCGGCTGGGCCTCCATCATCGGCTACTTCTTCAACTACTTCTGCACCTTCCTCTGCGGCCCCGAGATGGTCTCCCGCTTCGAGACCTGCAAGGACGAGAAGACTGCGGTTCGCGCCTCCTTCCTCTGCGCCATTCTCATGGCTGCTATGGCAGTCTTCCCGACCCTCCTCGGCCTTGCCGCTTTCGCGCTGAAGGATCAGCTGCCCGGCCTTGCCGAGAACGGCTCCAACGCCATGATGGTCGTCACTGGCACCTATGCGCCCGGCATCATCACCGGCCTCATCTCCGCCGCCATCATCTGCGCGACCATGTCCTCGGCAGACTCCAATCTGCTGTGCATGTCCACGATGATCATCAACGACATCTATCCCGGCTTCGGCGGCAAGAAAAAGCTGAATGACAAGCAGACCATCTTCTATACCCGTCTGTGCAACGTTATTGCAGCGCTCATCGCCATGTGCATCTCCATGTTCGGCGTTTCCCTCGTCGCCATGAACACCTTCGCATTCGGTATCCGCTGCGCAGGCCCGTTCGCGGCATACGGCCTCGGCCTTGCCGTTCCGAAGGCAACAAAGAACTCCGGCCTGATCTCCATCTTCACCGGCACCATCGCTTTCGTCGTCTGGCAGCTTCTGTCCAACGGCGGTACGCTGTGGTTCATGATGCCGGTCGTCTTCGGCAGCCTTGTCTCCGTCATCACGTTCTATGTTGTGAACCTGATCGAGTGGAAGCGCGGCGTTCCCGCTGCCCCCTCCGCTTACGTTGCCGAGGAAGCCAAGTAATCCCTCTTCCCCCAACTGAAACCGCCCGCCCTGCCGCATGGCAGGGCGGGTTTTCTGCCTCTTGACATTTTCTGCAGAGTTCGTTAAAATAGTTTTTGTTCATCGGAGGGTCGATTCATTGATTATTCGGCTGGATAAGATGCCGGGCATGCGTCCGGGGTTTTATCCGGTCTTTTTTTGAAGTTGAAGCTATGGAAAACCAGAAAAATGATTTCCTGAACGGGCCAATTCTTTCCCCGCTGCTGCGGTTTGCGGGGCCGGTGCTGCTGGCGCTGTTTCTGCAGGCGATGTACGGCGCGGTCGATTTGATCGTTGTCGGAAAATTCGCGGGCACAGCGGACATCTCCGCCGTCTCGACCGGCAGTCAGGCTATGCAGCTTGTCACATCGCTTCTCGTCGGGCTCACAACGGGCGTGACCGTTCTTCTGGGCCAGAAGATCGGCGAGGGCAGGCCGGACGAAGCCGGGAGTGTCGTCGGCAGCGCGATCTGCCTGTTCGTGTGCGTCGCGCTTGCGCTAACGGCGCTGCTTTCTGCGCTGACCGAGCCATTCTGCCGTCTGCTGCAGGCCCCAGAGGAGGCCTTTGTTCCCACGACACAGTATGTGCGCATCTGCTCGGCGGGAACGCTGTTCATTGTGGCGTTCAACGTCATCGGCAGCGTCTTCCGCGGGCTTGGCGACTCCAAAATGCCGCTGATCACGGTTGCGATCGCGTGCGTTACGAACATTTTCGGCGATCTGCTGCTGGTAGACGTATTCCAGATGGGTGCAGCCGGCGCGGCGCTTGCAACGGTGTTCGCACAGGCGGTCAGCGTGATTTTGTCCCTGTTCGTCATCATGCGCCGCAAACTGCCCTTTACGTTCCGCAAGGAGCAGCTGTGCTTTGACCGGCCGCTCACAGCCGGAATTCTGCGTCTCGGCATTCCGATTGCGCTGCAGGACGTGCTGGTCGGCGTGTCGTTCCTCGTCATTCTGGCTATTGTCAATTCTCTGGGACTCTTGCAGTCTGCCGGCATGGGCATTGCGGAAAAGGTCTGCGCGTTCGTCATGCTGCTGCCGTCGGCATTTTCTCAATCCGTGTCCGCGTTTGTCGCGCAGAATACCGGCGCAGGTAAGCCGGAACGCGCAAAAAAAGCGCTGCGCTACAGCGTCGCCGTCTCGCTGTGCATCAGCGTGTTTGTGTTTTATACTAATGTCTTTTTAAAAAGGTTGATAATTTATCGCTGTTGATGTATAATGAAGATGGTGATGAGAAATGAAAAGATACACTTTCACGCTTGAGGAAACGCAAGAAATCAAGGCTGCGA
>URAZ01000066.1 GCA_900545925.1 uncultured Eubacteriales bacterium
GGCGCTGGACTGGATCTCGGCGTGTTCAAGGACGGGATGATCGTTCTCATCGGCGTTGTGTATATTTTGACGCGCTCGCTTGGCAAATACTTTGGTGCGCATTACTCCGCAAAGCTTATGAAGTGTGAGCCGCAGATCTGCAAGTATCTCGGCATCACCCTGCTGCCGCAGGCCGGCGTCGCGCTCGGCATGTGCGTAACAGCGCGTTCGCTCGGCGCAGAGGGCGATCTGATCCGCAATATTACGCTGTTCGCCATTCTGATCTACGAACTGGTCGGTCCGCTGCTGACCAAAATGGCCCTGCAGGCCGCAGGTGAGATCCACCCGATGGACGAAGCCGTCCGCAACCGCCGCCAGCACAATCTGGAGCAGGTCAACGCGGGGAAGAAATAATACAGAAGTGCAGCAGCCCCGGCCACGCGGCCGGGGCTGCTGCTGCTTAGCTTGCTTACTTAATAACGCCCTTCTGCAAAATTACATTGGCGTAGATTGCAGTCTCGCCGGACTGTAGGATGCAGTAGGTCTTGCGGGCCTCGTCGTAGAACTCGAAGCGCTCATAGCTGCCGAAGGCGGCTTCGCCACGCGCATCGTATTTGGCGACGATCTTCTTGTATTCATCCCAGATGGGGATCTCCATGCCCTTGTCCTTCTCGGCTACCTGCATAATCATGACGGGATGCTCAACATACTCGTCAAGCGGGATGACCTGCAAAATCGCGTCGAGCAGTTCGGGCACGCCGTGGCCATCGGCGCGGAGGAAGACGCAGTTATTGGGCTTGGCCATAGAAGCGCCGGGGAAATTGCCGTCGCCGATGCAGATGCGGTCGCCGTGGCCCATTTCAGCCAAAACCTTCAGAAGTTCCGGGGAAAGGATGGGGGGAATGTTTTTCAGCATGGTTCAAATACCTCCTGTTTGATCGGGCCGCCCGTTGACTTCGGGCAGCAAAGGCAATAAAATATGTGCGTTGATTTTTTATTTTAGGAGATGCCGCAATGGACTACGCACAGCAGCTTGCATTTTTCGCCAATATTCTCGAGCAAAAGCGCCTTGTGACCGCGTTGGAGGGCAATGCCTCCATGATTGACCGGAATGCCGGTCTGACATATATCACGCCGTCCGGGCGGATGAAGCTGCTGCTTCAAAAAGAGGATATTAGCGTCATGGGCGAAAACGGCACACAGGTCGGCGGGCGCGGGAAGCGGTCGAGCGAATATCTGCTGCACGAGGCCGTCTACCGGACACGTCCGGACGTAAATGCCGTTGTGCACTGCCACTGCCCGTATCTGACAGCGTATGCACTGCGGTATCAGGACTTCATCGTCCCAGAGGACTGCTCACTGCATGCCGTGTTCCGGCGCTTTGTCTGTCTGCCCTACGGCAAAAACGGAACGCATGAGATCCACCGGGGTATTGAGACTGCACTGTCCGACAGCCCAGTCTGTCTGCTCGGCGGACACGGCGTTGTATGCGTGAGCAATTCCATGGAAAGCTGTATCGGGCTGCTGGAAGCAGCGGAGGGGCTGGCAAAGACACTGTGGCTAGCGGGGCAGATCTAGGTATTTGTAGGGGCCGATGCCAACATCGGCCCGTGAGGCAGTTAAGACCTCGCCGAAGATTTTCGTAAAATCGGTGCATTCTGTTGGATCGATGTGGGCATCGACCCCTACATCCACGCGGGAAAATACATACGAATTCGCCGAAAAGCTTTCTCTTTTTGCATTTGTATGCTGCAACCCCTCAGGTACACAGTTGGGGCAAAATATCCGCTGATAACCGTAGATGATTTAATCAGCGGTTACTCAGGCACTTTGCGCCAACTCCCCTTTCAGGGACGCTCTTTTCTGTTCACGCTCTGGTATGGAACACTTCCTTGAGGCTTGGGTAGAGCATGGCATAGCGTTTTTTTGTAAGGGCATAGGTTACCCGCACAGACGCGTCGGGCTCAATGTCGCCGCTCATGCGGATGTGGCTGCATGCTTCCGGCAAATTCTTGAACAGGCCGATCGCCACGCCTGCGGCTGCCGCCGCACCGAGGCTTGTTGCACTGTCGGAGAATGTCGAAACACCATGGAGTGTCACATTGCAGACATCGGCGAGAATCTGCTTCCAAAGCTTTGATTTCGCACCGCCGCCGATGATGCGCAGTTCATCGATCTGCTGCCGCTCGCGCATCACGTCCAGAATCTGGCTCAGTCCGCAGGCCGTGCCTTCCAGAACAGCGCGGAGGAAATGCTCGCGCTTGTGCGTCGTGTTCATGCCGAAGAAAACGCCCTGCGCCTGCGCATCGAAGACAGGAGAGCGTTCTCCCTCCAGATACGGCAGATATATCAGCCCATTGGCTCCTGCTGGGGCAGTCGCTGCGGCAGAGTCGAACGCCCGCGCAGAAGCGACGTCGAACAGTTCCATTGCCCACGAAACAGAACGTCCGGCACACTGTTCCGTGCCAAAAACGTTGCAGCCGTGGCCGTCGAGCGTGCAGATATGGAACACGCGGTGCTGCGGATCTATGAACGGTGCGTCCATCTGTCCGGCAATCCACGCGGTGGTGCCAAGGCTGAGATAAAAGTCCCCCGGCTTTGCCACACCCGCACCAATATTGGAGCAGGCACCGTCGCCGCCGCCGACGGACACGGGAATACCCGCGCGAAGGCCGAGGCAGCCTGCCGCTTCCTCACAGAGTCTGCCTGCGATCTCGCAGCTGGTATGAATCTGCGGGAATTTGTCCAGATCAAGGCCTACATTACGGAACATATCCGCATCATACTGCCGCGTTTCCAGATTCATGAGCAGGCCGTGCGACGCATCAGACATGTCGGTCGTTTCCATCTGGCCGGTAAGGCGGTAGACAAGATAGTCCTTCGATTGCAGGATGCGGTATGTCCGGGCGTAGAGTTCTGGCTCGTTTTCCTTTAGCCAGAGCGTCTTGCAGAGCGTGGACGCAGGTGAAAGGACGTTGCCGCAGATCTCATAGAAATAATCCCGCCCGAATCTGGCGCGCAGCGCATTGGAGATGGTCAGCGCGCGGGTATCGGCGTGGATCATGGCCGGACGGAGCGTCTGCCCCTCCTTGTCCATGGGCAGGCAGCCGAGCATATGGCCGGAAACGCCGATGGCATCGACGCGTTTGACGTATTCGGGTGCAAGTTCCCGCAGCATCATCATTGCGCGCACGGCGCTCATCCACCAATCGGCAGACTCCTGTTCACAACCGCCGTCTGGGTAATGATGTGTAGGATAGGTCGTTGTAACATTACGGATGATATTGAGATTTTCATCGACCAGCGAAGCTTTGAGGCCGCTGGTTCCGATATCGAATGCCAGTAAAATGCTGTGCAAGTTGAATCACTCCAAAATTGGGATGCCGGATTACGCCGGTGGGGTGTCCCTGCTTTATTGTACAATATTCAACCGGAAAAGCAAAGCGTTTTTTCACAATCTAACCGAAAAAGGCGGGCCGCAGCCCGCCTTTTTTGGTTCAGTCTCAGCGGATATTCTTGTACATCGGGCCGTAGGCGGCGCAGGCGCGGTAGTCCTGGCCTTCCTTGTCCATGCCGAATGCGTTCCATGCGGCCGGACGGAAGATGTCCTGATCGGCGACGTTGTGCATGCAGACGGGGATGCGCAGCATCGAGCAGAGCGTGATGAGATCCGCGCCGACGTGGCCGTAGGAAATCGCGCCGTGGTTTGCACCCCAGTTCTGCATGACAGAGTAGGCGCTCTCAAACGGGCTGCCGGCCTTGCCGTCGCAGCGCGGGGTGAACCAGGTGCACGGCCAGGTGGGGTTCGTGCGCTCCATGAGGGTGTCGGTGACCTCCTCGGGCAGATGCACGGTCCAGCCCTCGGCGATCTGCAGGACGGGACCGAGGCCCTTGACGAGGTTCAGGCGGATCATAGTCGCAGGCATTTCCGCACGGGTGACAAAGTGGCTGGAGAAACCGCCGCCGCGGAAGTTGTCGAAGCCGGCCTCGCACCAGACGGTCGCGTCGGTCATCTTCTTGATGTCCTCATCCGTGACCTCCCACCATTTCTTCATAACAGCGTTGCCGTTTTCGTCCGTGCACTCGCCGCAGGCGTCGAGGCAGGCTGCGCCGGAGTTCAGCAGATGAATGATGCCGCCGTTCTCCTTCGCCTTACCCTCCAGATCATAGCCGGTGACGCGCTTCGTCGCCTCAGGCGACCAGTAGGTACGCACGTCGGCGAAGATCTGTGCGCGGTTCGTCAGCAACTCCATGAACAGCATGCCGAGACCGTTGAGCACGTCGTTTTCCGTTGCGAAGACCATCGGCTCCTTCGGGCCTTCAAAGTCGAAGGACGAGTTGAGTACAGCCTCGGGATAGTCACAGTTGGGCCAGTGGTCCGTCCACTGTCTCTGGCCCTGGAAGCCGGCAGCGATGGCGTTGTGTCCGACGGATTCTTCAATGAAGCCTGCGGGCAGGTTTTTGTTGCCCTGGATCAGATCCTTGATGATGCAGTACATCTTGATCGTAAATTCCCACTGCTTTTCTTTTTCTTCCGGGGTAAACTTGATACGGCGCTTTTCGCCGAGGAAGTCAACATATTCGGGGTTGTCGTCGCGGCCTTCCTTGCAGTGCTCCTTCGTCCATGCCAGCGCCTTTTCATAGGCCTCATGGTCGTAGATGCCCTCTTCCATGCGGCGGAGGATCTCAACCTCGTCAACGGACTCCACACGCAGGCCCAGATACTCCTCCATGAAGTTCTGATCCATGATGGAGCCGCCGATGCCCATGGTGACGGAGCCGATCTGCAGATAGCTCTTGCCCCGCATCGTCGCGACTGCGACAGCGGCACGGCCGAAGCGCAGCAGCTTTTCCTTCACGTCGTCGGGGATTTCCGTGACCTGGTCGCGGTCCTGCACCTCATGGCCGTAGATGCCAAACGCGGGCAGCCCCTTTTGTGCGTGGGTTGCCAAAACGGAGGCCAGATACACAGCGCCCGGACGCTCAGTGCCGTTGAAGCCCCAGACACCCTTGATGGTCATGGGGTCCATGTCCATCGTCTCGGAGCCGTAGCACCAGCAGGGAGTGACGGACAGTGTGATGGCGACGCCCTCGCGCTTGAACTTCTCGGCGCAGGCGGCAGATTCCGGCACGCGGCCAATGGAGGTGTCAGCCATGACGACCTTCACATGCTCGCCGTTGGAGTAGTACAGATTATCCTCAAACAGCTTCTTTGCGGCCTCGGCCATGGCCATGACCTGATCTTCCAGACTCTCGCGCAGCTGCATCGGGCCGCGGCGGCCATCGACAATGGGGCGGATGCCGATCACGGGATATTCGCCGATATAACGATTCTTTGCCATACAATAAACTCCTTTACGTTTATAAAATATCTTTTTTATACGCCCTTCTGGGCGGGGCTTACAGATTGGACAGCTTCGCCTTGAGGCGCAGCAGCTTTGCGGGCGACGCGTCGCCGCCCAGTCTTGCCAACAGCAGTTCTGCCGCGCGCAGGCCCATCTCGTTCATGGGCTGCTCGACAATTTCAAGCTTGGGTGAGACAATGGAGCACAGATCGACATTGTCATAGCCGATAAAGTCCATCTCGTCCGGCAGCGTCACCCCGCGCTCATGCGCAGCCATAATTGCGCCGAGCGTCATGTCGTAGTTGGTGACAAACACAGCAGTCGGAGGCTGCGGCATATCAAGAAGCGCGCAGAACAGGCGTGAACCGGATTCAAGATCATAGTTCCCGGCAGTGATGAGTGCCTCGTCAACCGGCAGGCGATAATCTGCCAGCACACGGCGGTATCCCACGGTGCGTTCCCGCGCGGTAGAGATCGTCTGCGGGCCAGCAATCAGACCGATGCGGCGGTGTCCGCGGCCGATCAAATGCTCGACGGCCATATAGACCGCATTGAGATTGTCAACCACGACAGTATCATACTGTGCATTTTCCAACGATCGGTCGATCAGCACGACAGGGATTGCACCGACGCGGGTGCGAACCTCTTCGGCGCTCGCATGCTCCGGGACATAAACAATGCCGTCTACATGATAGCGCGCAAGGAAATCCAGCTTACCGAGTTCCTGATCCCGATCGAAGTCATAGCTGCAGACGAAGCATTCATAGCCGCTGCGCCGCAAAATCAGTTCCAGCGCCGCAACCACGCGGCCAAAAAAGGGACTCGAGATTGTCGGCAGCAGGACGCCGACGGTCATGGAGCGGTTTGCCTTGAGACTGCGGGCAAAAACATTGACGGAATAGCCCAGTTCTGCGACCGCTGCATCGATTGCAAGGCGGTTTTCCTCGCGGACATTGCCGCCGTTAAGATATTTGGAAATAGTGGACAGCGAAAGCCCCGTCCGGCGGGCGACATCCTTGATCGTTGACATTGGCTGCTCCTGTTCTTGCATAACGTTTCGCTTTTTCTTTATTCTACTCTATCTGTATTTCCTCCGTCAAGAAGCATTTCACTCAAATCCGCACATTGTTTTTGTGTAAAATGCGCAAATACTCACCGCTGCTTGGCGCATTCCCCGGCATCTCCCCCTGCTTTCGTCGGCGAAACGTTTCGCATCCAGTGTCTATAAAAAATCGTAACGTACTGCCTTCGCATTATAATTTTGATACAAAACATAACAAGCGCTGCGAACCTGCGCAGTACGCGACTGCATGCGTGATCTTTACACTATGGATGCACGCAGAGTTTCATGTTCTCAGAAAGGAAGACAGTGTAAAAATCCATCAAGAGTTCCTTCTGCGTTCATTTCCTGCCCGCAGACCGCTTTTGCACCAATAAAAAGACACGCCTAAGGCCCCCTGCTGGTAAGACAGTAAAACTCAAATTTCTTGGAACAGGCATGATTTCGGTCATGCCTGTTCCGCTTTTAGCAGCTCGTCTACGGGGATGTAGCCTACGAGGTCATATTCAATATGTACCTTCTGTCTGCGCTTGCCGCTGGACTTGTCAGGTGCATCTACATAGACCGCCTTGACAAGCTCTCTGAGGGCATAGGGGGTCAGTTCCGTGAGGGTGCTGTTCCTCTTTACCCGCTGAACAAACTGCTCTAAATTATCTGCCTGTTGTTCCTGTTCATGGATTTGCTGTTGCAGACCCTTGACCTCGGCTTTGAGGTCTTTCTGTTCCTCGGTGTAGTTTTTGCTCATCATGGCGAAGCGTTCATCATCCAGCTTTCCGGCAACATTGTCCTCATAAATGCGGACGAACAGCCGATCAAGCTCTCCAATTCGCTTCTCAGCCTGTGCCAGCCGCTTCTGATACAGCCGCAGCGATTCCTCGCTCTGTATACGGAGCTTTTGCTCCATTTCAGAACGGAAATAAGCCTCATAGCGAGTGACTACCGATATAACCTCCTGAATGTGCTTCCAGACGATCTGTTCCAGTACAACGGCACGGATATAATGTCCGCTGCACTTGTCCTTATTGACACGATGGGTGGAGCAGATGAAGAAGTCCTGCCGCTTTTCAAAATAGCTGGTGGTGGAGTAGTAGAGCTTCTGCTTACAGTCATTGCAGAACACCAAGCCGGAAAACATATTGCTCTTTCCCGTCGCTGTTCTGCGGTGCTGCTGCTGCCTGATCTCCTGCACCTTATCAAAGACTTCTAACGAAATAATCGCCGGGTGGGTGTTATAGAAAATTTTGCGATTCTCCATTGGATTTTCCCGCTGCTTCTTATCCCAGATGGAGTTGGTGTAGGTCTTGAAATTGACCGTGCAGCCTGTGTACTCCATGTATTCGAGGATATAAGCAACAGTGCTTTCGTGCCAGCGATACTCGTTCTCCGGGGTCTGATGCGGTGTTTTTCTGCCCTCCCGCTGTTTGTAGGCGGTGGGGTTCAGCACCTTCTCCTTTTCCAGCAGGGCTGCGATCTGGCTCGGTCCTTTTCCCTCCATACAGAGTGCGAAGATCCGCTTGACGACCTGTGCAGCTTCCTCGTCAATCACCCACTTCTTAGGATCGTCAGAGTCATGTTTGTAGCCGTAGGGAACGTTGGTGGTCAAGCGCTCTCCACGCTCCCCCTTTGCCTTGTTGACGGCACGGATTTTGCGGCTGGTATCTTTGGCGTACCACTCGTTGAACCAATTCTTGATGCCTGCCATGTCGCTGTCGGTGCTGTTGGGGTCAATGGTGTCGAAGTGGTCGTTGATGGCAATATACCGCACGCCGTACTGAGGAAACGTGTAGTTGATATAAAGCCCTGTCAGCGAGGAATTACGACCGAGTCTTGAAAGATCTTTCGTAATCACCACTTCCACATGACCGGATTCAATTTCCGCAAGCATCTTCTGAAAGCCGGGGCGATTGGAAAAATCCACGCCGCTGTACCCATCATCAATAAAGAACGTCGGCTTCGGAAAGTGCTGAGATTTTGCATACTCCATTAACATGATCTGCTGATGCTGGATGGAGTTCGACGGGTCATCCTTGCCGCCTTTTTCTTTGGTGTCCTCCACGGACAGTCTGCAATAAAGCGCTGTGATTTTGTCGGTTGCCCTTAACATATTGTTGTCCTCCTTTGGTGGGGCAACTGTCTGAACAGGATTGGATTCTGGGTTTATATCAAGAGAAACGTCGTTACTCATCGGCGTCCTCCGTGATACTACTTTTATCATCGGCAGCGTTCTGCTCCATAATGCGTCTGAGCTTCCTGTCGAGGGTTTCCGTTCCCTCATAGCTGCCGGTTACGGTGTATTCCGTGCCGCCGTGTTCCTCCACGATTTTGACATCGGGCAGCCAAAAGGCGGACGGATTTTTCACCACGATGTTGCCTTTTTCATCGAAAGAAAACTCCCTCTTGGGGGCATCGTCGGGGCGCGGCTTGACCTTGGCATACGGGTCAGGATTGGAGAAATAAAACGAGCGGATTTCACCGTCCTCCTCGCCGTTATCAAAATCATCATCGGCAAAAATCTCATTCAGTTCCTCGTCGGTCAGTTCGATGATCTCATTGTCATTTTCTTTCGGATTCACTTCGTCAAGTCTCCTTTTCATTCGCTTTTTTCAAACGACAATTCAGTTCGTAGAGTGCTGTACGGTTTGAGTCCCACTTGAGTTTTTGACTTGCTTCGTCGTAGGTCAACCATACGCAGTCGGTATGTTCAGGAGATAGCCGTACATCATCTTGACATTCAAAGCCAAAAGTATATTCAGGAATTACATAGGTGCTGCTGTCCCAATGTTTGCGACGCATTTCTGATATGATCGTAACTGGAATATACGACAGACTTTTCAATCCAAGCCACTGAGTAGAATGTACACCACCCTCCTCAAAGGTTTCTCTTTTTGCTGCCGCCAAAGGTGTTTCGTTGTCCTCGCCGCCTCCGGCAATGAACTGCCATTGGTCGTGATCAGCACGGTGAAAAACGCAGTACATTGGAGTTCCATCGACAATCCGATATGGTATTGCAAGTATTTGAAAGGGTGCACGCATTGCAATCCTCCTCGACACAATTAACCTTATCTTGTAGCAAAACGGACGAACGCCGTCAATGGTCAAGATGAACGGCTGCGCCGCCATTGACAGCGCCCGTCCGTTTCGCTTTTTGGCAGACAAGGCGGCGGTTGCCGCCGATTTCCATTTGGGAAATGGCGCTTGCTATCATGGGAAACGGAGAATAGCAAGCACAGCAAGTGTATGTACACTTGCGAAATCCGGCGTGGTACGACCGGGATTTTCTTGCAGAATAGCAAGCAAATCCGGTGAGTACCCACACCGGAGCTTACCATTCTGGCAAGCAATGCACGGCGGTACCCACTTCTCATTACCTGCCAACTGCGAAACGCACTTGGCAAGCAATGCTCGTGTTTATACACCCGTGCGATCTTGTTGGGGAAATACCCCAAACCCCCGAACGATTTCAGAGAAATCGGCTACGCTCCTGCGGAGCTGTTTTTAATGTGCTTAATGCACATCAAACATGAAGGCTATATGCTCGCAAATCGTCACCGCTTATTTCAGTAGCTTCTACGATCTTGTAGTGTCGCTCATTTACTTTTACGATTCGCTGTTCTTCAATCGCAAATTCAAACATTGCAACAATATCACGAGTGACAAACTGGCACGCAATAGAGCGACAAATCAGTTCAGGATATTTCTCTGCACATAAAGCAAGGTCTTGCTCTATCTGTGAAATCCCAAGCTTGTCTGTACCGCCTTTGGCTTGTACTGGAATAATAAATTGCTGCCCAGCTTTATCAATGCCAACATAAATTTCATCTGTTTCAACTTGACCAATTCCTGTCACCGTTGTGCGTAAGTGATTTTGAAGTGAATAGCAGGTAACGCCCAAAAATATATCAATCAGTCGATTGTATCGCACTATTGCCAGCAGTGCTTGTTCGTCTGAAATGCTATATTTTTTCACTATACTCGGCGTTCCATCTGGGATTTTTGTAGTTGCCAACATTGTATCAATTTCAACGAACTCAGAACCTTGCGTAAGAACAAATTCGTGCTGAGCTATCCCAACATTTTTTATGCGCCAATAGAAACCTTCTGGTGCGGTTTTAATTATTTCCTGAGGTAAGCTTTTGCGATACTTGTAGGAGTATATGATATCTCCCAAATTTTTAGGGACAGCAATTTTCAACTGATGGGCTTTCGCTGCTAAGTCTTTACGCTCGAATCGAACAGAAGTTGCGCCAGCTTCGTACCGGTCAAAGAATATTCCGTTGATAATATCATCATACTTTGCCATGT
>URAZ01000067.1 GCA_900545925.1 uncultured Eubacteriales bacterium
ATGAACCTATAGGTTCGGCTGGTAATAGGCCCCAAGGGGGCCTGTGCAAACCACCGGCACGGCCGGTGGTTATGATTTTCAAGATTCCTTATGATACCCAAAGTTGGAGATCATATAATCGCTGTCGCGCCAGTTTTCCTTGACGCGTACCCACGTCTGCAAAAAGACCTTCGTGCCCATGAAGCGTTCGCAGTCCTTGCGCGCATCCGTGCTGATTTTTTTGAGCATCTGGCCATTCTTGCCGATGATAATGCCCTTGTGGCTGGCCTTTTCACAGTAGATCGTTGCGTCGAGGTCGATAATGCCGTCGTCGCGTTCCGAGAATTTTGTGATCTCGACCGCCGTACCATGCGGAATTTCCTTTTCCAGATTCCACAGCAGCTTTTCGCGGATGATCTCGGCCATGACCTGCTTCTCGGGCATATCGGTCGAAATGCCCTCCGGGAACATGAACGGCCCCGGCTGCGCAAAGTTCTCGCAGACCTGCATCAGGCTGTCCAGCCCGTCGTGCCACTTTGCACTGATGGGAATCACATCCGTAAAGTCCAGCAGATCTTTATAGGCCGCAATAACCGGCAGCAGCGTTTCTTTTTCCACGGTATCGATCTTGTTGATGACCAGAATCGCCGGAACCTTTGCATCCTTGATTTTCTCAATCAACTCCTGCTCCTGCGGGCCGACGTTTGCAATCGGCTCGACGAGCAGAATAACGGCATCGACGTCAGCAACCGATTGATTTACAATGTTCACCATATAATCGCCCAGCTTCGTGCGCGGTCGATGGAAGCCCGGCGTGTCGATAAACACCAGCTGCGTATCGCCGCGGTCAACAATGGCGCAGATGCGGTTGCGTGTGGTCTGGGGTTTATGGGAGACAATGGCGATCTTTTCGCCGACGAGTGCATTTGCAAGCGTGGACTTGCCGACATTCGGCCGCCCGGCGATCGTGATCATCGCGGTTTTGGTTTTCATATCTGTTCTCCTGTGCAAAATTCAAAATACATCTGGTCCTCGGCCAGATTCTCATGTCCGTCATCAATTTCTCCGACCACGCCGCCCATTTTTTCATAAAAGCGCCGTGCGGGCAGATTATGTACATTGCAGCCGCAGAAAAAACTGTCCAGTTTCCGTTCCCGCGCGGCCTGACGCACCTGTGCAAAGATGCGTCGACCCAGGCCCATATGCTGGTACGGCGGCAGCAGGTACAGAGAATTGAGGCAAAAAGAAAAGTCCTTATAGCCACCGTGGCTTGCCGCGCCATAGCTGAAATAGCCTGCACACTGGCCGCCGTCCATGACCAGATATGCCATATAATCTGTCTGCTCCAGCCTCGCCCGTTCCCGCTGCGTCTGTTCAGCAAGATCATATTCGTCGATCCATGCATCCGGATAGATTCCACGATACGTCGCGTCCCATGCGCTGCGCCGGGTCTCGGCAAGCAACTCCGCATCCGTGACTGCAGCGCGGCGGATAAAAAGATTCTGCTCCATCATCTCGGCAGTTCGATTTCGGCCAGAATGGCCTCTTCGGCGGCGCGCATCTGCTTTTTCATCGGCCCCTCGTCCACATGGTCGTAGCCCAGCAGATGCAGAATGGAGTGGATGGTCAGATACCCGACTTCGCGCCGGGCACTGTGGCCGAATTCTGCGGCCTGCTGTCTGGCCCGTTCGAGGCTGATGGCCATGTCGCCCAGCGGCACAAGGCCGGTATCCGGGTCTTTGTAAGCGTCCCACGATGCGGGAAGCTGCCCCGCTGTCAGTTCAAACATCGGAAATGACAGCACATCCGTCGCCTTGTCGATTTTGCGGTATGCGTTGTTGATGGCGCGGATGCCCTCGTCGTCTGTCACAAGGACGTTGATCTCACAAGGGGTGTTGACACCCTGATGGGCCAGCGCAGCAGCGATACATTTGGAAATCTGCTGCTTGAGCACAAAGTCGCGCAGACTGCGGCCTTCGCAGCGGATGACAATGCGATGCTTCATTTCTTCTCCCTCTTCCAGTCCGGCTTCTTTGTGAAGGTTCGAGCGCGTTCGTCCGGCAGCCGGTTCTTTTCGTATTTATCATAGGCTGCGACAATGCGCTGCACCAGCACATGCCGCACTACATCCGCAGGTGTCAGACGGCAAATCTGGATATCCTCCACGCCGTCCAGTACGCGGATGGCCTCCTTCAGACCGCTGACCTTGTCGCCCGGCAGATCGATCTGCGTGATATCGCCGGTAATGACGATTTTCGAGCCGAAGCCGAGGCGCGTCAGAAACATCTTCATCTGCTCGCGTGTGGTGTTTTGTGCTTCGTCGAGAATGATAAAGCTGTCGTCCAGTGTCCGCCCGCGCATATATGCCAGCGGCGCAACCTCAATATTTCCGCGCTCAAGATACTTTCCATACGTCTCCGGCCCCAGCATATCGAACAGCGCGTCATATAATGGCCGCAGATAGGGGTCTACCTTGTTCTGCAGATCGCCCGGTAGGAAGCCAAGCCGTTCGCCTGCCTCAACGGCGGGGCGCGTCAGGATGATGCGGTTGACTGTTTTGGCGCGGAACGCCGCGACGGCCTCTGCCACGGCAAGATACGTCTTGCCCGTACCGGCGGGGCCGACGCCGATGGTGATGGTGTTTTTCTCAATGGCTTTGAGATAATTCTGCTGGCCGATGGTCTTGGCCTTGACGGGCCTTCCCTTGGCTGTCACGCAGACGACATCCTTGGCCATTTTGCTGACCTGATCTTCGTTTCCTGTGTTGACAAGATTAATCAGATAGCGCACCTTCTGCTCATCAATCTCCTCACCCTTGGCAGACAGCGCCAGCAGCGCCTCGATTGCGCGGCAGCCCTTGTCGGCGGCTTCCTCGTCGCCTGTGACTTTGAGTTCGTTGTTGCGGTTCGTGATCTTGATGCCGAACGCGTCTTCGATTTTGCGTACATTTTCGTCAAAGGAGCCGAAAACATCAATCAGCTGTTCGACACGCTCGGCATTGATGGTCCGTTCTGTCATTCAATCGCTTCCTTTAGGCTTGCGGGCCGCATGCGAGCAATCATTTCCTCGCACCGCAGACTTGCGTGCAGGCGGATACAGCCGCCGGAACGCTCCGTCCGAACAGAGCAGCCCGTAATGGTTCCGGCAATCATATCGCGCAAGGCATCTGCCTGCACCAACTCCAAAAGCCGGTCTTCCGCGTCCTGCGCCCGCAATTTTTCTTCTCTTGTATCATACTCACAAATTCTTGTAATTGCAATCCCCAATGGCAAAGAAAAACCGCCAGGAAGCGTGAAATACTGCGTTTTTGTCTCTTTTTCATAAGACTGCTCCGGTACAGCTGCACAGAAAAGCGAAATACGCCGCCGTCCGACAAGCAAACTGACCGCATAGCGCGGCGCAGCACGCCGCTCCTTGACCTGCTCTGTCTCTGGGACGATGCACACGGCCTGCCGGACCGTCTCGGCGTAGATCTCTGCCCGTGCTGCTGTTACCTGCGTTTTAAAGCCGAAATCCGTATAAGCGGACACCAGCAACTCTCCGCTTGCAACAGCTTGCCCCGGCACACAGAGGCAGTTTCCGGCCACAGCCTCCACGCGCGTCAGAACGCCTGCGCGCGCCGCGATTACGTCCGTTGGTGCTTTTCGGTCCAGAACGGGCTCTTTGTCAGGCCGTTCCCGCACGACCACACGCGCGCACATGCCGCTCTGCTGCACGGTCAGCCACTGCAGCTTCGGAATGCGCAGAAGCATCTGATTTTTCAGTTCCTGCGGCTTGATCGACGGCCCATATGTTCCAAAGCCTACGCCAAGTTCCTGCAGTTCCCGCAAAATCTGTGCACTCGGCACAGCCTCGTTGCCCTCAACTTCATAGAAAAAAACAAACTTCGGCACAAGAATTGCTGCCGTAATAGCGGCTGCCAGCAAAATAAGAAGCACGGGCCGCTTCCACAGCCCGTCGAACACAGCAGAGAAGCCGCTGCGCTCGAGAACTGCACAGTCGCAGCCACCCATGCGAATCTGCTGCGCTGCACGCGCCTCATCCCGCCGCAAAATCCAGATCTCAGCGGTAAAGTCGTCCGGCTTTGCGCAGAAATGAAACGCGATACGCGCCTTTGCCAGTCGCTGCATGCACCATTCCGGGCTTGCTCCCGTGATGGACAGCCGAGATACGCCGAGAAAAAACCAGATCACCCGCCACATCCGCGCAGACCTCCCTCGCCGTAGGTCAGAGAGTCGATTTGACCAATGATCGTCAGCCGTTCGCGGTGCATCTGCCGAATCTCCAGCCCGCTTCCTACAACGGTCAGACTTCCGATGTTCAGCCCGATCACGATCCGCTCCCGGTTATATTCCAGAATTCCGGTGTGCCGGTCAACCGAACATTCCCGAAATCCGTTGACCTCCAGATGCGGCAGCCCTGCGGCAATATCCATCGGCAGTCCCAGCCGCATGGATGCGGCGGCCAGATACGAACGCAGTTTTTTCAAACGGCAGCGCCTCCTGTTTTTCGTTTGCTATATGCTTATGCCGGACAGACTAATTCTTTCCATGGCTGCATAGGTTTTTATCCGAGGGAGGGGAGAGGCATGAGAAAGCTATTTCAGGCGCTTGCGCTTCTGGCGGCGTTTGTTCTGCTGATTGCTCTGCCGCAGGTTGCGGCGGATGGTGTACGCAGCGCGCTCACGCTTTGCGGACGGGTGATCCTGCCGTCGCTGTTTCCGTTTTTTGTGTGCAGCAACTTATTCCTGCTGCTCGGCTTTTCTACGCGGTTTTCCGCGCGATTCGGCGGCGCAGCGGCAAAGCTTCTGCGTCTGCCGCCCGCAGCGGGCAGCGCGTTTCTGCTCGGCCTTCTTGGCGGCTATCCGGCGGGCGCACAGGCTGTTGGGGTGCTTTATACACGCGGTGAACTTTCCGAGCCGGACGCTGAACGCGCGCTTGCCGTCTGTAATCAATCCGGGCCGTCGTTTATCTTCGGCGTGCTCGGCGGTGCAGTCTTCAAAAGCGCGGCGGCAGGCACTTTTTTGTACGCGGTTCAAATCATTTCCGCTGTACTTGTTTGCCGCTTGACCGCGAAAAAACAGCCCACGTCCGCAAAGTCTGCTGCCAAGCCGCAGCAGCCCGAATCTTTTGCCGCAGCTTTTTCCGAGTCAGTGCGCCGCGCAGGGATGAACGCAATTCAAATCTGCATGTTTGTTACGGTCTTTTCCGTTCTCTCCCGCTATTTTCTGCTTGCCGCAGGCCGCTTCCTGCCGTCAGAGGCACTGCCGTTGTTCCTCGGTACGCTGGAACTGTCCGCAGGCTGCGCGGCGCTGACAGACTGCGCGCTTGCGCTTCATTGGAAGCTGTGCATTGCATCAGTGCTTTTGTCCTTCGGCGGCATAAGTGTTCTGGCACAGAGCCGGGCCGCCGTGCAGGAGTACGGGCTGAGCGGAAAGCGGCTCCTGCCGTGCAAGGCGCTTCAGGCTGCGCTTTCCTGCACGCTCACGCTCATTGCCGCACCGCTGCTGCACGCGGAAAGCTGGCCCGCTGCCGCGCTTTCCGGCGCGGAGAGCCCGGAAACGACAGGGGCAGTGTCACTTCTTCTTTGTGCGGTAAGTCTTCTGCTGTTTCGCAAAAAGTACCATAGCAATTTGCGCGGAAAGCGTGTATAATGGGGGCAACACGAAAGAAAAGAGAGGCGGCTTGCCATGCTGTTCCGAAAGAAGATCGACCGCTACTGTACTTATTGCCAGTTCGCGGGGAAAATTGACGATGAAACGATGGTCTGTCAGTTCTGCGGCATCGTCCCCAGCGACCACCGCTGCCGCCGCTTCCGCTACGACCCCCTCCGACGCATCCCCGGCCGCCCCGCCGCCCCCAAGCACACCCACGACGACGCGGATTTTTCCCTGTAACCCTGCGTCCGGTAGAAAGCAACGACTTTTCGGAAATTTACGGCGAATCCGCACACAGTTTCCTATCTCGTTGTAGGGGCCGATGCCCACATCGGCCCGTGTGGAAGTCTCGAATTCGCTGTGGATTTTCGTAAAAACCGGTGCATCCTGCCGGGTCGATGTGGGCATCGACCCCTACGGGATTCTGCGTAATCCACACCATTCCATAAAAAATGAACCGCATTGATATGCTTGAATGGAGAAAATCTTCGCCGATTTTCTCCATTTTTTCTGTAAACCTGTTGCGAAGAAGATTTTTCCTGTGTACAATAGAACTAAGTAGTATTCACTAAAAATAAGAGAAGAAAGAGGGAGTTACCATGAAAAAGCAGTCTGGACTTCTCCGCCGCCTCACCGCCCTTGCACTCGCCCTGTGCATGCTGGCTGCGCTGACGACAGAGATCTTCGCAGTGAAGAATGCTACATATAGTACATCTGCGGGAACAAAGTCAACAAATATCGGTTGGAACACATATTGCATTAGGCAAGCGGAACAATAATACAATTAGCTGGCAAGTCGTAAAACTGGCGAATGATAATACAGCGATTTTATTTCTCGTTCAAACATCATGGGATTATATGGGCTCGCACCCACGCTGCGGTTCTTTTGAATTGCCATCAAGGGCGTAACATATTCCAATGTATAGGTTTCCTGCGCCTCGTAAGCGTCCAAATTCTGCCGAACTGCTTCCGGCTCCGCTTTGCACAGATAGTAGTAATTATCCTGAACAAAGCATTCGGAGGAATCCATGTCGCTCCGCTGAATCCGGTGGACATAGCCGTATTCCTTGACCGTCTCAGGCTTGACCACAAGTCCGGCTTCCTCCCGCGTCTCTCGGATCATTGCTTCCACTGGGTTCTCTCCGTTTTCAATGCCGCCTCCTGGGAACTTGTAGTAATCGTATTTCAAGCTGTGGATCATGGCGATTTTTCCATCCCTTATGATGATGCTGCGGGCGGAGTTGCGGACGAAACGGTGGGTGCAGTATTCATAGTCCTTCTTATCCATCTCAAATAATAATCTCATAGCAATTCCTCAATCAGACATGGAATACTTAATATCTCTGAAAGGCTGTCCACTGTAAAATCCGGAACCTCCGCCCCGCAGGAGAGATTTGCATAAACGGCGATCCCTTTCCTAATTTGGATAGTTTTCATGCCCAACTCCTTGGCTGGGCGAATGTCGTTGTCCAGCCGGTCGCCTACCATGACAGCGTTTTCGGGTTTGCAGTTTGCCATTGCCAGCGCCCGCAGAAATATCCCCTTGTCCGGCTTTGATACACCCAACTCTGCAGAGGAAGCAATCACAGAGAAGTATCGGCCAAGTCCCCAAGCGTCAAGACGGCCTTTTGCTCCGGGCTTCTGATTTGCGATGATGCCAAGTTGATAGCCCTTGTCGCACAGAGTCCGCAGGGTTTCCTCGCAATCATCAAAGGGAACCTCGTCCTCGCTGTGCCATGGCGTTTTGTTGAGAGCGAAATACTCGATTGCCTTTTGATCTCCGTTATATCCCGCTTTGGCGTATTGGATACGCTTTTCGGAAAACTGCTCGAAGATGATGGAGGTGCCTCGGATCATGTCTCTGATCCGATGATTATAGGCTTCTTCCTCGTCCACCAGCGTTGAACCAATATCAAAGAAGACCCAACGAATTGCGTTCATATTATTCATCCCCGAGATTTAAGTCCTGGCATTTTTGGATGGCAAGATCATGGTTCTGCTCCGCAGCTTTCTTATACCAGTGCTTTGCCTTTTCCATATTAACAGGCGTCCCAATCCCTTCTTCATAGAAATATGCGAGATTGAATTGGCCGTCACGATCACCATGCTCTGCGGCACGCTGCGTCCAATAAAACGCCTTATCCGCGTCCTTCTCCACACCGATCCCGTCATAGAAAAAGTAACCCACTTGACATTCGGCAAGGGGATAGCCCTTCTCAGCAAGTTCCATGTGTCCTTCAAAGCACTTCTCAAACTGCTTTGTGTTCCAGTATTTCTCGATCAGTTCATTGCAACGGTCAAACTCCGAACATGGTTTATAATAAGTTTCTGCCATCTTCAGTACCTCAATCAAATCATTTCATTCCGCTATGCATGGGTTCGTTTTTTGTCAAGTCAAAAAGAGTCTCATAAATACATATCCATCCTCAATCGTATCGGAAAGACAAAAGCCCTGCTTTATCCAGAACTCCTGCGCAGCAATATGTTCCATCTTTACCGGAGCAGAGATTCTGCAGGCAGAGAATTCCCTTTGCAAATACTCAATACAGAGCTTTACCGCCTTTGATCCATATCCCTTCCTCTGAAATGCATCGTCAATTAAGAAGTTGATGATTTGATAATTGTCTTCTCCCACATACATGGAAACAAACCCAACTATCGTGTCATCGCTGTATATGGCAAACGGCCTTGTGTCTTGATAGTAAACCCATGCTTCCGCCAGTGAATAGGTCACAGGATCGACAAAATCCTCATTCTCTACACTTGCTCTCAAAAGCAGGCATTCTCTGAAGTTATCTTCACTGATGGCTCGCAGCTCAATCATCGGATTATCCCCCTGCGTATGCTTCACAACTTGCTTCTCCTATCATATCATCAATCTGTCGGTACAGTTCTTCATACACCTGATCTGCTATCGGCTTTTTCGGTGTCCAGAATGCATGGAGCTCCTGAAGCTCCGGGGAATCTCCTAAAAGCTCCTTCACCTTCTCATACGCAAAGTCATTTGCGTCCCGTTCATAGGGCTGTCCAAGATATAGCTCCGTAAAATGCTCTGTTGATCCATCGAGCTTGCATTCTTTCCATTCACCGTCAACGAGTTTATAACAAGTGCCGTCATATTGGATGACATAGAGGCGGCTCCTGGCAATCAGTCCGTCAAAGCTCTCCGGGTGCAAATACTGCAAGGCATGGCGAAGCTCATGAAACAGATAGAACATCTGCTCATACTCCGGTTGAGATTGGAGCATCTCTTTGTTGATGAACAGCGTATTGACAGTTGGATCAAACGTACCGTTGGCCGTTTCATATCCCTTCGGCATGTCGAAGGAAAGGTTGATCGTTAAACTGTTTCCTTCGCAGTACATGCGAAAGTGTTTTTCATAATCTACCATGTTACTCATATCTGCACTCACTGCACTGCGTGAGGTTCCGAATCTGTTTCTCCGCCCGTTCACAGGCGGCTTTGTTGTCAGCCTGAAACGGTTTGATGTAGATCGTATCTTTCCGCACAGTCCATGTGGCAATGCATTGTCCCTTATGTAGGATGACCGGTTTGATGATCCCCTGGAGGTTGTAAACATCACGAAGATGTTCCGTTGGTACCATTCCGTTCTCTTTTTTCTCGTATCCTACCAGAAGCGGATCGAATCCAGGCAGTACGAAAATCGCATTTGTGGCCTTTGAATCATAGACAGTACCCGTTTCCTTAATGACAACGCCGTCGATCCAGATAAGCATACCCGATGAAGCCGAGACACATTGCTCCATCAGCCTTTTTGCTTTTGATCTCGTATAGCGGAAGAAATATACAGCGTCACTGATGGAGCATGGAGCATAGTTTTCAAGATAACGCTTCATCTGTTCGAGTTCTGCTTGTTCCGCTGACATGATTGACATCTTCGGCGCAAACGCATAGGAAAGGTCGTCGGATATAGTCTGGATGATCTCGCCCCGCTCCATGAGGATACGGGGAAGTCCACCCCAGGCATTAAACAAATAATCCATCGTTTCCTTCGACGCTCCGCTTTCCTGAAAGGATCTGACGATGTCTTTTCTCTTTGTGACGCCGGCCTCGATCAGGCGGAGCATCCGATCCTCGGCTTGGCACTTGATCGCATGGGAGACAACGGAATGATCATCCCAATATTCTTTCATGTAGGGAGAACGATTGCCCTCATGCATATAGAGGTCATAATCGCAAAACTCATGGATATGCATGGTTCGGCGCAACGTCCATGCACGGAAGAATCTTTCTGGCTCGGCATCCATGTCTATGCC
>URAZ01000068.1 GCA_900545925.1 uncultured Eubacteriales bacterium
TATGCCCTTTTTGATCCGTCTAAAATTTTTACCACTCCTCACATTTCAGACTTGACATTTAATAGTTAGTCTTTCCTGCATAATAGACCTCGCGCTGGGCGCGTTCCGGTGTCTGATATGGTTCTTCAAACTTGATTCCCCATTTGAAATATAATTGCAGCTTGGTACGCATCGGGTGTGTGCCGGTTTTCATGACAACGAAATCACCCTTCGGGAGACTTTTCAGTTCATCTGGCGATAAAAGCGCACGCTCTGCCATCTGCAGGCTCTGGCTGTTGCTGTCCTTTCCCTTACTGATGGAGCCGGTAAGGACTGTCCGGCTGCCGAGGGCTTTGGAAAGCGTTTCCGCTGTCTGGCTGTTGGGGGCGAAGCCGCCGAAGATCGTATCCTGACAGTTATCGGCTATGATCTCCGCGCCCTCCTTACCGTAATTCTTTTCGAGCTGCGCGAGACTTTGAATGATCGGCACGAGCGTCAGCTTGCGGCTTCGGCCTGCGGAGAACAGCGGCAGAACATCAAAGGGCGGCATCGTGCCGAATTCGTCGCAGTAAAATACCACGCGCTTTTTCAGTTTTCCTTCGTTCGCGTCCGCAATGGAAAACAACTCCCGCGACAGGTTTTGGATCATAAGCCCCGCCATGAAGTGTTTCGTCGGATCTTCCTCCGGGATGATCAGAAAAATTGCACACTTCTCAGATGCAAAGTGTTCCGCATCGATTGGACTGTCGTAGCAGAGCACCTGCTCCTGCTCGGAATCGATGAATGAATTCAGACGGGAAAGCACCGTGGACATGACGGAAGCCATGCCTTGTTCGGAGGAACTGGTTGCTGCGGTCGCCATCCAGCCTGCCTTATGCGTATCCGGCAGGCTGTCTATCAGAACCTGAAATCCATTCTTCTTTCCCATGGGAGCCATCAGTTCCTTCACCAGCTTGAATACAGACATGATGTGCCGCTTGTCATGCCCCGCGCTGTCCGGCGGAATGAACTCCGACAGCGTCATGATCACGGTTGCCAACACGCCCTCTGCTGCGTCATAAAAGTATGAGTTCTGTCCACGATCCTGCTTGTCGCCGCCCGGATTGACGATGGTTTTTGCGAGGATCTTCGCATATTTTTCTGCATTCGCCCGTGCTGCAAGGTTGTCCGGATGCTCACGGGCCACGTCCATGTAGCGGTTGACCAGTGTCATCAGATTATTTCCATCCGAGTGGATCGGGTTGCGCAGGTCGACCACTGATACGCGATAGCCATAGTACTTCTGCGCGATCCTTCCGCAGTTGCGCGCGAGGTCGCCCTTCGTATCCAAAATCAGGAAGCTCATACCACAAGCGCAGGCAAATTCAATATTGGGATATAGGAAGAATGCAGTCTTGCCGACACCGGATGCGCCGATCATGAGGCAATGCACATCGTCGCAGTCCACCAGAGCATCCAGTCGTTTGCCGCGCTGCACACTGCCGAGAACCAGTCCCTGCACAGTCGGGCGCTTCTTCCCGGCGCGCCATGCTGCAACGTCAAAGGGAACCGTGACGTAGGCTTTTCGGATCTCCTGATCCGTCGCCCAGCGTGCTGTACCATACTGACCGTCGCCAACGGTTTTGGATTTGATATTGTTCAGCGAGTAGTTGTTCGTAAGAAGCGAAAGCAGAAGAATGAATAATGCGCCTATCACGCCGACCGCAACCAAAGGGGTCATAGACTCAGGCATGGCGCAAGTTCCTCCTTCTGAGTATGAAGAAGATCATCGTTCCAGTCTTTCAATTCCGGCACGAGCCGCTCCGCCATGATGCCGCGTTCACGCAGAAGCTCTGCCATCCGTTCGCTGGCTTTGTGCCCAGCATCGTCGTTATCAAGGCAAAGATAGACCATCTGCGTCTCCGGTTTCAGCATTTGCATCACCGGAATCGGAGACGTGCCGCAGCAGGCAACGTAGCTATGCTCCTGCCACTGATACGGGTTTATGGAGATGTACGAGAGCATATCAATGGGTGCTTCGAACACATAAAGGCTCCCGTCCGTGCCGGTATGATGAAAGCTGTAACGTGGGTCGCTGGACTCGACATTCAGCCGAAAGGCTTTGCCAAAGCTGTTTGTGCTGCGCAGATGCGCGTGGCGCGGGCAGCCACCTTCGTCTGTGCCAATGAACACGGCATTATGATGCGCCCCGTCCTCATAGAGCATTTTCTTGCGAGCAAAGAACGAAACCACGTCGGCATCTAACCCGCGCGTTTTGAGCAGATACGCGAACACGCGGTGCATATTCGCGTTTGGAACGGGCGGTGCGAAGGGCTTTTGCTCAGTCGGCTCCTGTTTTTTTGCCTGCGGATAAAACGGCTCCATGCTCTCACCAAGCAGCATGGACATGGCTTCAATGTAGCTTTTGCCGTAATATTTTTGTACAAAACTGACAGCTCGACCTCCCTCGTTCGAGGCATGGTCGAACCATTCGCAGCCGCGAACCGTGATGCTGTGGTCGCTTGCCAGCCGCTTTTCACGTCCGGACTTGATGAGCTTTTCTCCTTGCCGAAGGAGAAATTCTTCGAGGTCAACGGTTGCGGCGCGTTCTTTCTGTTCCGGGGTAAATTCAATAAATTTGCTGATTTTTCTCACCACTATTACAATAAATTTGGACAGGAAAGCCGGGCAGCCAGTCCGGCTTTCTTTCCATCTCATGCCTAAGCTACAATAAGGGGAGCAACTGGCTGACCACTCACCACTTGGGCTTCCATGCCCGTCAGAAAGACTGTCAGCCATCCCCTTATTGCGGCGTTCGATTTGAGCAGGTTGAGCCTCGGAGTTCGTGTCACCCAATAGATTGAATCGGCAATGAGAAAAAGATGGATTCCGGTTGCGATTCACAGATTGGAGGAATGCAAATGAACTCTGTTGGCATCGACATTTCCAAAGGCAGAAGCACGGTTGCCGTCATGCGCCCCTTCGGAGAGGTCGTCATCTCGCCCTTTGAAGTCCGTCACACCGACAGTGAACTGAGCAAACTGGCAAGGCAGCTCAAAAGCTTGGACGGTGAGACTCGCGTGGTCATGGAGGCCACGGGAAACTACCATGCGCCGGTGGCAAAGCTGCTCCACGACGCAGGGCTGTATGTTTCCGTCGTCAATGCAAAGCTGGTGCATGGCTACGGGAACAACGAATTACGGCGTGTCAAAACCGACAGGAAGGATGCTGTTAAACTGGCAAACTACGGTCTTGACCGCTGGCTCACTCTGCCGAGATACGTTCCGGAGGAAAATACCCGGCTGCTGCTGAAGAACTGCTACCGCCAGTACCGGCAGTATTCCAAAGTGCAGACGGTTCTGAAGAACAATCTGATCTCATTGCTGGATACAGTATTTCCAAACGTCAACCGCCTGTTTTCAAGCCCAGTCCGCGGGGACGGGAGCGAAAAGTGGGTGGACTTTGTGGCTGAATTCTGGCATTGCCGCTGCGTCACTGAAAAATCCGAAAAGGCATTCACAAACAAATATCAACGCTGGTGCAAAACACACGGTTACAACTTCAGTGAAGCAAAAGCGCATACCATTCACGCCAAAGCAAGCGGACATATTGGCATCATGCCGAAATCTGAAACGACGAAGCTGCTCGTTGAACAGGCTGTTGTGCAGCTCAGAACGACTTCTACTACCCTCACCGCACTCAAACGCGAAATGCTCACCTTAGCCGCACAACTGCCAGAATATCCTGCCGTCATGGGTATGTTCGGCGTAGGCCCGACGCTCGGCCCGCAGCTCATAGCGGAAATTGGCGACGTGCGCCGGTTTTACTCTAAGAAAGCATTAGTGGCTTATGCCGGTCTTGATGCTCCTCCAAATGATTCCGGCGATGTGACTGGCAAGCACAAGAGCATGAGCAAAATTGGTGCATCATCCTTGCGTCGGACGCTGTTCCTCGTCATGAGCGTCTACTTGCAAAACGCACCGTTGGATGAACCAATCTACCAGTTCATGGACAGGAAACGTGCCGAGGGCAAGCCCTACCGCGTCTACATGATGGCTTCGGCAAACAAGTTCCTGCGGATCTACTACGCCACTGTGAAAGCCTATTTGGAGTCGCTGGAACAAGTCTGATCTTGCCACATCGCGTTGGCTGGCCGCCGTTTCAAATTTGAGACGCGAAGCGGCTTGGTTTGGTGCAGCCTTTTTGCGCACTGCATTACCTTGAAATTTCTACTTGACTTTTCTTAGCAGGTCTTTCTGCTGTTGCAAAGATTTTTGTTTTAGGGTATACTGGTTACAGGAAGGGGGCGCACGGAATGCAGACGCAAGTATATTCGATCGATGAGATCCGTGAGATCGTCGTGCCGATTGCAAAGCAGCACGGCGTGGACAAGGTGTTCCTGTTCGGCTCCTACGCGCGGGGCGACGCAACGCCCGCCAGCGATGTAGACCTCTGCGTGGACGCACCCAAGCTGCGCGGTCTGTTCGCCCTTGGCGGTCTGTATGCTGACTTGGAGGACGCGCTCAAAAAGAGCATCGACGTTGTAACAACCGGCTCGCTCAAGTACAACAAAGACGAAGCCTTCCTCGAAAATCTGCGAAAGGATCGGGTGCTGCTGTATGAGCTTTCCTAACCGCGACGCGCAGATTCTGGCGCACATTTTGGAGTATTGTAATCGAGTCGAAAAGACACTATCCCGCTTCGGTCGTAATTTTGATATCTTTCTGGAAGATCAGGATTACATGGATTCCGTCAGCATGAACCTACTCCAAATTGGCGAACTTGCCGGAAAGTTTTCCGATGCGTATGTGCAAGAAACCAAGCCGCAGATGGATTGGCGCGCAATCAAAAATATGCGCAATATGTTCGCGCACGATTATGGCTCGATGGACAAAGATCGCATCTGGCAGACAGCAACCGAAGATGTTCCGGCGCTCAAAGCGTACTGTGTACGCGCATTGATCGAAGACTTTTAAGCGAATATTTAGGCAGGCGACGCTGTCAGCACAGCGCCGCCTGTTTTATCGTATGACCTGTCCATAGCCCTGCTCCTGTTCATGGTCATCCTGCTTATGCCCCATCGCCAGCCGCTTTTGCATGAGCTTTTTGCGGCGCTTGGAGTCGATGCGGATGCCCATCGGATTGCTGGGTGGTGCAGCATTGTCGCGGAAGATTTGTCCCATCTGGTGAAACAGGCGGATGGTTGAATTCAGAAGATATTCGGACGGAAGTCCCACAGAATGAGAAGCTGTGGACGAAGTATTTTCGTTTGCAAGCGTCGGATTTGTAGAAGCGTCCGAAGAAGTTTCTTCCGAAGGAGCTTCTTCCTCTTGCGAAGTTTCCTGCTCTGATGCTGTCCGTGCCTGATCTATCTGCTGCCGCAGACGCTCCGCTTCCTGAATGATGGCGTTCTTGATCGCGCGAAATTCTTTCTGCTGAGAAAGTGGATTGTGCTGCCGGGGCCGGTTTTTATAGTAGCCCTCCAGCGTGTCTCGCAAGCCATTCCAGACGGAATAATATGCTGCCACCTCTGGCAGCTTTTCGAGTTCATCCACGATTTCATCGGCCTTGTCCTTGAGCGGCTTTTTGAGATAGCCATATTGTTTTTTGCCGCCGACTGTGCGCAGTTCCAGCGCAAGCTCCAACAGCTTTTTTTGGATAGATGCGGGTGGATCAGTGACAGATTCCATTCGATCAACCAAATCGCGCATAATCTCCCGCGCCGCTTCGGTTACTTCTTTATATGCCACGTCCTTCTGAATATAGATTTCTTTCAGTTCGTCTGCGTAGATCGTATTCGTCAGAACAGACTGCATATGCAGCAGCCTGTCTTTCCGCAAGAATCCATATTTTGGATCGTCCGACCAGAGCATCATGTGGATATGCGGATGCTCGCCTTCGTCGTGAAATGCCGCGTACCAGTGAAGATATTCCGGTGGGATCTGCATGGCTTCGGCAAAGTCATTCTGATGTGCCAGCAGCGTCAAGCGCCAGCTTTCCGCATTGTCATAGCCAAGCCGCGCGGCATCCTCGCGGCGCAGGGAATAAATGATCGTCCAGACGTTTCCCTCATGCGCTTTCAATTCTTGCATGGTTTTTTCCAGATCGACGTGCGGTTCTGCGCCAAAGAGTCCATGCCCTTCGTGCTTTTCCGCGCGTGGGCGGGTGGCAATATAGCGCATATAAATGCCCTCTGCGTCCTCATTCAAGATTTCTACACCGTCGCGCGTGGCGATGTATTTCATGTAACGGCCGGCTCGTTTTTTGCTGAGAAAGCCACTTTTCTGAATCAATTTTGCCATCCGTTACAACGCCTTTTCCTGTTGCAGTACGTCCACAAACGAGATTTTTCCGTTCGTGCCCTTGACCTGATCCATGCTGAGCGTGTGCATTTTCATGTACCGCGCCGCGTCAATGTCTGTGTCCGAAGCAAGAATGTGATTGTTGACGTTCTGCTCGACCGCCAGCTTGAAAAGCTGCCGACCAATGCGCTCTGCAAACACCCCGAGCGTACCGTCCAACATCTGCTTCAAGGCGCGCGGAAGGTATGCGCCTGCATCCAGCGTGTGCAGAAACCCTGCGTAAAACCAGATCGCCTTTTCGATGAACTCGCTCCGGCTCTGGCATTGATCCGGACGGTAGTTATCTTCCACAATCTGCTTGCACTCCGGCGTCAGCCAGAGCGGAAACTTGATCTTGTTGCCTGCCATGCCAATTTTCCTCCAATTTTGTGCGCAACCCCGCTGTTTTCCTTGAAACAGCGGGGCTTTTTTCCTTTCTGACCCCATCAGGGCTATTTTCGTGCCTGCAACAACCCCTCTGCGAAATCCCCGAACTGCCCGCACCGCGGGCAGTTGTGACCGCCGCGGGGCGCGCACGACACCGCGGCTTTGTCCTGCTATAATTCGTCCATAGGAAAAACTCGGATAAAAATGCAGACATTTCGCATAATCGCCAAAAACCCTTCCCATGAAAATGCGGCTTCCAAGCTCGTTCCGGCGGCAGTCCGATTCTTTGTCCTTGCGAAATTTGTTCGCTCTAAGCAGCATTCGGCGCTGCTGTATGAGACCGCAGTTCTTCTTTCTTTGCCGTTATCAGCGCGCAGATGCGCGATGATATAATATCCTCATGCAGACAGAGGTTCTCTTCTTTTCTCCTTGCGGCGCTCGTCCGCTCTAGGCAGCGTGGGACCTCTCTCTTATGAGCTTTCATTTATGAGCCGGATGCGGGATTCTCCGCTGATATCGAAGCAGGGTATGACTCATAAGACCATGAGGACTGTCTGTAAATCTACGTTGAGGTGTATGTTATGTTCATTGTCGGTATTGATGTCGCCAAGCGCAGCCACGAGGTCTGTATGATCACATCGGACGGCCAGACCGTCCAGCGCCCATTCTCTATCCGCAACAACTGCACCGGGTACAATCTCATGCTGGAGAAAATCAGAAAACACACGAACATCAAAAGCCAGATTGTATTTGCGATGGAGTCCACCGCGCATTACTGGCTGGCGCTCTTTACACGGCTGCGCAAGGACGGCTATCACGTCATTTTGCTCAACCCGATCCAGACTAGCGCCATGCGGGATATGTTCATCCGCAAGATCAAAACCGATGCCAAGGATTCCTTCATCATCGCCGAGCTGATCCGTTTCGGGCGCTATGCCGAAAGCAATGTTGCACAGGATCGTCTGCTGGCGCTGAAGGAGCTGTGCCGGAACCGCTTCTATCTGGTCGACATGGCCGGCGACCTCAAGCGAAAACTGATCGCTCTGATCGACCGTGTCTTTCCGGAGTACGAGGCGCAGTTCGATACGATTTTTTGCAAGTCATCCGTGGCGCTCCTGAAAAAGTATCCGACGCCGCAGAAGCTTTCCAACGCACATCTGGATAAGCTGACGGAGCTGCTCTGGAACAGCAGCAACGGTCACTTCGGCGAGTGGAAGGCGCGTGAACTCAAGGAGCTTGCACGAAACAGCTTCGGCGTTGAAGACTGTGACGGCGCGTATTCCACGCTGATTCTCCTGATGCTCGACCAGATCCAGTCGCTCTCCGGAAAGGCTGACGCTCTGGAAAAAGAAATATCTCGACTGTTTCAGAGCTTTGATACGACGGTCACGACGATTCCCGGTGTTGGACCGATCATTGGAGCCGTCATTCTCAGCGAAGTCGGAGATATCTCCCGTTTTTCTTCCGCGGACAAGCTCGCAGCCTATATTGGCGTCGATCCGTCTGTCAACCAGTCCGGCGAGTTCCAGGCTGCGCACGCGCATATGTCCAAACGGGGCTCTCCGTATCTGCGCAGATGCATCTGGATGGCGTCTCAGGTCGCTGTACAGCGCGATCCCATGTTCCGCGCGTATTACGAGAAGAAAGCCGCAGAAGGGCGCAAATACATGACGATCATCGGTCATGTGACGAGGAAAATGACTGCCGTGGTATTTGCCATTCTGCGTGACCATAAGGTCTACGAGCCGATTCTGCCGACCGCCGCATAGAAGCTTCACACCCATATCCGCCTGCTCACGCCCCGTTAGCCTGCATTGCCGCGCCCATTTCCAACCGCGACTAATTCATCTTTTCTGCATTTTTATCCCTTGACAAATCCATAGCCGGCTGCTTCGCCGCTTCGTCGATGCAAGCTCCATATCCCTCGCCCCGCCGCAAGCTGCAGGTCTCGTCCATTCCGCTGCATCTCCTCTTTCGACCGAACCCGCTGCGCTGGGCTTCGGTCGAATTTTTGTGCCGCACGTTGGCGCAACGTGCGGTTTTGAGGCTTCTGGCGGGTACGCGCTTGGCTGCGCGGCAAAAGCCGCACAAACCGCCGACACGGGCGCGACGGCACGGGAGGTGCGGTCGGTCACAGCTGCATCTCCTGCATCTGCTCCGATTCCGACATTTTCGGCTGCGGATCTGTGGTAATCGCGTACCATTGACCATTCTCAGCCTTTCTCACGGACACCAGCTCCTGCTGCAGCAATTTTTCTGCCGGAATGGGTATCTCCCACCCGCTTTCTCCGGCATGCGCAGGCATCGCCGCCCCCTGCCGGAGCTGCCCGGCGTCCTGGGCAGTCAGGTCAACATAGCCGACTGGCGTCATGAAATGAAAGTTATCTTCCGGGCAAGCTTCCAGCAGGTCTTTGAGCGTCTGCACCGGTTTCCCGTTTTGCTCTGCCGGAAATTCTTCACAATAAAATTCCGTAGACATTTTGATCTCCTTTTTCGTGTTTGCAGCACT
>URAZ01000069.1 GCA_900545925.1 uncultured Eubacteriales bacterium
GGAAGATGCTGTTCGAGATTGCAAAACGGCATGGTCTGGAATTGGAGGAAGAAGCGGAGTATGGCAACCGCAAATATTTGGAAAAGCAGGATTTCATCCTTGCCAAGCAAAAGAAGCAGCTTGCCGCCCAGCAGAACAAGCTGGACAAGCTGACCCTCAAGGTCAACGACATGGAAGCGTTGATCGATGAAGTTTCGGCTGCGGCCTACGACAAGGCAGTATCCTGATGCTCGGCGAAAAACTCGCGGAGCTTGTCAGCTTCATCGGGGAGGACAAAGCCAAAGCCCTGTCCGTCCACTCTGCAATAGAAAGCGATTTTCATGTCTGCCTCCTCAATCGAAAATGTCTTGGATTTTGTATGCGATCTCAATGCGCTTATCAGGGTACACCAGCACCCGGTCGATCAGCAGCTCGGCCAGCTCGGTGGTCAGCGTGTCCGCATCGAAAATTGCCTTGGACGCTTCCATGCGGCTGTCCTGCCGTGCCTGTTCGTCCTGTTTCTGCTTCGCCTGTGCCAATACTGCGGCATAGGCGTTTTTTGTTTTCAAAAGCAGCTCGTCACACGCGGTCTTTTCCGCCTTGTAGGTGTTCAGGTCAATCTCGCCCATGAGATAGCGTTCATACAAGGCGCGCTTACCGTCTTGCAGTGCCTCAATCTGCTGCTCATATTCGGTGCGTTCCGGTACGGAAGCATCCACCCGGAGCGTACCGTCAGGGGCAAGTGGCGCGGCGGCTTCCATCTGCTTTTTCAGCGTCAGGAATACCGCCTGCTCCAGCTCTGCGGCGTTCAGGCGCATCTTGTGGCAGCGGCTTTCTTCGTCTGCTTCGGAATGGCGGCAGTAATAATACGAGGTTTTCTGCATGGTGCGGGACAGCGCATGACCGCAGCAACCACAGAAGGCTTTGCCTTTCAGCGGGTAGTCCCGCTTTTTCTTGTTTGGCTGGGAAAAGCGGAGCTGGCTTGCCTGCACGGTATCAAACACGGCTTTCTCTACGATGGCCGGGTGATGGTCGGGGATGATGTACCATAGTTCTCTGTCCTTTAGGCGGCTTCTGGTGCCGCCTACTTCGAGAACCGCCCGCTTGCCGATCACATACACGCCGGTGTAGCGTTCGTCCTCCAAAATGCGGAGAATGGTGGACGCACTCCAAATCCCGTGACAGCGGGAAATATCGTGGGTGTGATTGCCGTGCGCCGCTTTGTACTGGCCGGGAGTGGGAATGTTTCTGCGGAACAGCTCCCGCGTGATGGCGGTGGCATTAATGCCCTCGGCGGCAAGCTGGAAGATGAGCTGCACAACGGCAGCGGCCTCCGGGTCAGGCTCTATTCTGCCATCGGCGCTTTTGCGGTAGCCGTAGGGACAGATTTTGCTCTGATACTCGCCGCGCTGCATCTTGGCGTACTTGGCGCTCTTGGTTTTGATGGACATATCGCGGCTGTAATACTCGCTGATGAGGTACTTGAACGCCACGTCCATGCCGCCGGTGTCGCCCTTGAATTTGCTGCTGTCAAAATCGTCGCTGATGGAAATAAAACGGGTATGGAAAAGCGGGAACACGCGCTCGATAAAGTAGCCGGTTTCAATGCTGTTTCGCCCGAAGCGGGAAAAATCCTTGACGATGATGCAGTCGATCTGATTGGCCCGCACCAGCTCAATGAGCTTCTGTACCTGCGGACGCTCAAAATTTGTGCCGCTGTACCCATTGTCGATGAACTCCATAATCTCCGCGTTCAGAGCTTCGGGCATGGAAGCCGCGTACTCGTGGAGGACAAGGCTCTGATTTTCAATGCTCAGGCTGTCGTACTTGTAATCCTCGATGGAGAGGCGGATGTAGAGGGCGATTACATATTTCTGCATTGTTCCAGCACCTCCGCATAGGTTTCAAACTCGCTCTGGAAGCGATAGCGCACCGTGATCTGCTTATCGTGGGATACCTCAATGCGGTCAATCAGCCGCTCGATAAGAGCGCCGGTCAGCCCACGGTCGGTCTTGATCTGTGCGGCATCCTGTTCCAACGCCCGGTGCTGCTCAATCTGCGTATCCATCGTCCGCAGGCCGTCATCCAGCTGCTCCATTTCCACGGCGAGGTCGGCAATGCGGCTTTCGTACTTCTCCTTGTAGTCGAAGTATTCATCCTTGGTGAGAACACCTTGGACGAGGTTTTCATATAAGCTCCGCACGATACCGCGAAGCCGCTGAATTTCCTGTTTGCGGCTGGTGATCTTCTCCCGCAGCTCGGCGCGGTCAGCGGCCTGCCGGGGCAGCTCCGCAAGCGACAGGCGGTAGTCGCCCAAAGCGGTGTTGAGGGCTTCCTGAAGCATATCTGCCAGCGTATCCAGCAGTGCATCCTCGCGGATGGCCACGCCGGGGCAGGCATCCTTGCTGATTCGGCTCTGGCTCAGACAATGGTAGAAGTACACATCGTCGGACTTCTTGCGAATATTCCGCTGCCGGTGCAGGCTGCCGGCGCAATGGGCGCAGAACACCTTGCCTTTGAACAAATTCGGCGTGTAGGCTTTGACCTCCCGTGCCTTGGCGCGGCTGGCGGTCTGATTGAGAATTTCCTGCACCGCCGCGAACTGTTCCCGGCTGATGATGGCCTCATGGGTGTCCCGCACCACCGTCCATTCCTCGGCATCGGCCTTGACCTGCCGGTGATCCACGGTTTTGGTCTGCCCCTGAACGAGATCTCCGGTGTAGACCTTGGAGCGGAGAATGACGCCGACTGTTCGGGTCTGCCACTTGCCGTTGCCAAGCAAATTCTCGTGAGTAATCTTGCCCTGCATCTTCTTATAGTGGCTGGGAGTGAGGATGCCCGCTTCATTCAGCCGCACGGCGATAGTATTGAGGCCAGCACCATCGGAAGCCCAACGGAACATCCGCTGCACCACAACGGCGGCAACGGGGTCGATGATAAGCTGGTGGCAATCGTCCTCGGCTTTTAGATAGCCGTAGGGAGTACGCGCACCGATGAATTTGCCGTCTTTCATGGCCTGCCGCTGCTGCGCCCTGATCTTGCGCCCGATGTCCAAAGCGTAGGCTTCGTTTATCATGTTCCGCAGCGGAATGATGATACCGGAATGGGCATCCTCCGGGGCGGCGGTATCGAAGTTTTCATTGACTGCAATGAAGCGGATGTTGCGGATGCGGAAATACTGCTCGATGTAATAGCCGGTGTCGATGGTGTTCCGGCCCAGCCGGGAGAGGTCTTTGACGATCACGCAGTTGATGTGACCGGCCTCAATATCTGAGAGCATCTGCTGAAAGCCCGGACGGTGAAAGTTTGTCCCCGTCGCGCCGTTGTCGATGTAGGTATCGTACACGCTGATCTCCGGGTACTGCTCCAGATAGCGGGCAATAATCATCTGCTGGGTTTCAATGGATACGCTGTGCGTGTGGGTATCCTCCACCGAAAGGCGGACATAGATCGCGGCGCGGCAAGCGGCGTCGGCCTCCTGCACGGCCACCGCAGCCGTTTCTTTCCTGCTTTTTCTCGCCATGCTCAGCCCACCTTTCTCTGTTCGTAATCTTTCTGCTGCGCCGCCAACGTGAGAAGCTGCAACGCCTTTTTGTATTCGTCCTCATGGGTAAAGGTAATATCCAGCTCCTTTTTCCCACGGACGCGGATGCTCTGCACCATGTGAATGAGCGCCCTGCGGTCTAAGGTTTCCAGCGTGGAGAACTGCGTAAACTGCGAAATCCAACGGTTGCGCTCACTTCGATTTTCCAGCACCTCCGTGAGCTTTTCCTTGAGAACGCGGACGCTCTCGCGGATGTCCTCGGCCTGCTTGGTGTACTTTGCCTTATAGGAAGCGTATTCTTCCTTGGTAAGCATACCCCCCACAAGGCTCTCATAAAGCCGTGCCTTGAACTCCAGCACCTGCTCCAACCGGCGCTCGTTGTCGGTGATGTGGTCGCTGTATTCCTTGGCAAGCGCCTGATTGATGCTGGACTGGTCAACGCCACTCAGCAGCGCCTCCAGAGAAGCAATATTGCCGATGTAGGCTTTCAGGCTGTCCCGCACACAGTCGATCAGGCTGCTTTCTTTCAGCATGACCGGATGGGTGCAGCCCTTTTTCTTGCCGGTGGGACAATAATAGTAGTGGTACTCCTTGCCGTTTGCACGGTTGGTCTTGCGGGTCATGCGGCTTCCGCAGCACCCGCAGATCAGGATACCGGAGAACAGGTACACCGTGTCCTCGTTGGGAGAAGTCCGGGTATCCAGCCCCTTGATGCGCTGCACCAGCTCAAAATCCTGACGGGCGATCAGCGCTTCGTGGGCATCCGGGACACGCACCCACTCGGAGGCAGGGCGCTGCTCCATCTGCTTGATCTTGTAATGCGGCGTACCCTGTTTGCCCTGCACCAGTGTTCCGGTATAGGTTTCGTCCTGCAAGATGCGAATGATGGTGGTTGCCGACCACTTGCAGTCGGTCTTGTCCGCATAGCCCTTTTTCGCGTAGGGCAGGCCGTTGTTCTTCTTGTACGCCAGTGGGGAGAGGATACCCAGCCGGTTCAGCTCAGATGCGATCTTGGAGGCGCTTGCGCCCTCCAGCCGCATACGGAAGATGTCGCAGACAACGCGGGCGGCGTAGGGGTCAGGGACAAGTAGGTTCTTGTTGCCCTCGGCTTTCATGTAGCCATACACCGGGAACGCGCCGACGAAATCGCCGTTGCGCCGCTTCACGTCCAGTGAGGTGCGGGTCTTGATGGAAATGTCCCGGCAATAGGCTTCGTTCATAATGTTCTTGACCGATACGGTCAGATCATCGCCGCTGTCGTGGGCGGTGTCGATGCTGTCGGTGATGGCAATGAAGCGCACCCCATAGGCCGGGAATACCCGGCGCAGATACCGGCCGGTTTCAATGTACTCGCGCCCCAAGCGGGAGAGGTCTTTTACAATGACGCAGTTGATGTTGCCATCGGTGACATCCTGCATCATTTCCTTGAATGCGGGACGGTCAAAGATGATGCCGCTGTATCCATCGTCGATCTTTTCGGAAACGACCTCAATATCCGGGTTGCGCTCCACAAAGTTTTCAATGAGCTTGCGCTGATTGGAAACGCTGTCGCTCTCGCTGGAATGATCGTCGGTGTAGGACAGGCGGATATAAGCGGTTGCTTTGTATTTAGGCATGAAAAAGCACTCCTTTCTCCCGGACTGCTCCCGCATGAAAAGAGTGGTTATCTGGCTATTAGATTTTCATCCTTTTCCACACCGATCATAGCACTCTCTGCGGAAAAAAGCGAGGATGTCGCTTAGCGCAAAATGCCTTGCAGACATTCCTCTAACGTAACACCGTTCCCGGCAAAGCAGGCGTTTACCACGAAATCGCCGCAGCGGAAGCGGTAAGGATTTTTGATCTGGCGGATAAAGGCGGCAATGCGTTCTTCCTTGGGAAGATTTTTGTCTACGGATACATCCCGGATGTCCACCAGTTCATCCGTGTGGATTTGGGTTTCGTTTGGCGTCGGCTGCATCATGGCGATCTCCTTTCTCGGTTTGGTGGGTTTCCTCAAGGTCACATGAATGCGCTGACGGAAAGGCCGTCAGCGCATGGTATCTGACTTTGAGAGGCGGCTGCGCGGGTAGAATTGGAGCCACATAACATAATGGCGAATACCGGCGCAGCCGCTCTGCTTGTCCATTTGAGAAGATCCATCCTATTTGCCACGCGCCCCGGATAGTGGGCATGATGCAGGCCGCCCTTGGCAGGGCTGTCATAACTCCACGATACCGCTGCCTCAAAGAGCTGGCGCATACCGCAGGGTTCCCCCTCAAGTCTGTGGGAGGGCGTGAGCAAGTTTCATTATCCGCCGCGCTGTCATCGCGCCCGATTTGCCGAATCGGGTCTAAGGCTGCGTGGATCGCTCGGATGGCTTTTCCGGAATCACCTCCTTGAAGTCATCGTCGTGGCGGCGCACCTTATGCCGCTATCACGCGGGTTTTGTGCCTGCATCATGGTCTATTCAGTTTTCAACGTTCAACGAAAGGCTTCGTGGAGAATGTCCCTTCACCTATCGCCGATTTTGGGCCACTTTTGCAAGGTGTTTTTGAAAAACCTCAGAAATATTTTTTGATTTTTCTGATTGCTGCTGTAATGTTGAGAGAAATAGCCTGATGCGACACGCCTTCGACTTTTCCAATCTCGTCAATCGTCATTCCATCCACGAAATACATCCACATCCTGCGGAACTGAGTGTCCGTCAGGTGCTTCCTGATTTGCGTAACCTTTTGGGTGCTACGGCGGATTTCCGCCACCCGGTCATGCGCCTGCTCCATGCAGATATCCGCAGCGGGAATAGATGCTGCTTCCTCGGAAAGCTCGTCCAGTGCAAGGGTATGATTAGCGTAGACATGATCCTCTTTCTCGGAAGCATGATAGTCTGCATCCGACAGGGACTTCCATTTCAGAAATTCTTCCTCGCTGGCAAAGTCCTCGCGGGTCAGGCGGATGATGGCTTCGTTGGCATCCATGTAAACGATAGCGTTGGGGTCTTTCTTGTTCAGCGCATAGCTGCTCTTTCTGTTAAACATAGGTCTCGGCGGCTCCGGTGCTCTCATGGATGATCTTGCGCAGCTTACCACTGCCAAAAGTTTCGGCAAAGCCCAGCGGCAGCACCGCCAAATGCTCCGACACCGCCAGCCGCAGATTGGTCGCCACCCGGAACGCCGACAGGTGGGAGCACATCAGCGCTGCAATGTAAATAAGGTAAGACAGCACTGCAAACAACACTGCCATCCAGCCGTAATGGGGGATGTTCACCGCCTGCGCATAGTTCGGTGCGGCGTTCAGCACATCCCGCAGGATCTTCCAGATGTACACAAAGGGCACCAGTGCCACCAGCGCGCTGACCGCAGACAGCACCCATGAAGCGTAGGTGAAATATCGGTAGTTTCCGGCGTAGCCCATCAGCCGGGAAAAGTCCGATCGTTTTTTCAATCAAATCACATCCTTACCGTAATATTGCCATGCGTACCGCCTGACATGATCGGGTGCGCATGTGCCGTTTATTCTGCCTCAGACAAATTTTCCGTGACGAAAAGTTCAATGACATTTTCCATAGTTGCCTGATCATAGTCCTCTGCGATGGCGGCAGCATTCCAATAAGCATAATTTCCTTCATACCAGCTCTGCAGGTCGTCGAGATCCTCTGCATAGCGGAATTCCAGATGATACGTCGTTTCCATCGTATCGGGCGCAAAGGCAAAGTAGGTAAACTCCCCGGAATCCGCATCCTCGCTCTGGTAGAAGAGGAAGCTGTTTTCATTGTCCACATCCAGTTTCTGGTAGGTGTGTGCAAACACTTCCTGTCCTTGCGCATCCAGACCGGTGATGGTGTCGCCATTCATCACGAATTTTTCCACGCCGCCCAGAAAATAGCAGTTGAACGCCGTGCTGTCCGGATCTGCTGCATATTTTTCAACAGCCTCCTCGCCATACGGCTCTGCCATGCACATTCCCAGCAGCATATCCGTAGCCGATTCCGCATTGTCCTCGCCTACCAGCGGAGTCGCAGCGTCGATCCACAAATTCCGGTATTCACTCTTTGCCATCTCCGGGAACAGTTCCACATAAGTCCCGCTGATACCAGACAGATAATCCTCCGCATCCATTACCTGACTTGCGGAAGCCGAAGAAGCCACCGAGGAGGAAACGCTGGATGCCGAAGACGCTGTGCTTGCGCTCTGCTGGCCGCAGCCGACAGCAGACAGCAGGCAGACCGCAGACAAGGCCACTGCAACAAATTTCTTTTTCATCATCATATGAAAGTACCTCCGGTTTTAAAGTAAGTTTGTTCTAACCGCTCTGTACTTTAGCATATTTTTCGGCCGTGGACTACTCCATTCTGATTTCCCTGCTCCGTTTTGCGAGTCCATTTGCGTGGGTGCGGTACTGCGACGGGGTCGTTCCATATCGTTTCCGGAAAGCCTCCGAAAACTTGCTGGCGTTGTCATATCCTGCATTCTGTGCGATCTGCGTAATGGGCTTTGCGCTCCGGACAAGCTCTACGGCAGCCTGTTCCAGACGGTATTCCTTGATATAGTGGTATACTGGCACACCGTAGACCTGTTTGAACATTTTTTGCAGGTGCGAAACCGAGATCCCGTGTTCTTCTGCCAGCTGCGCAAGGGAGACATACCCCTCCCGGTTTGTCAGAAGGTGATCCCGGAGATGGTGTGCCAGTTCGGTCTGTTCGGTAGAACAGTACAAGTCCGTTCCTTCCTCCTGCGGAATGCGGCTCAGCAGCATCAACAGCTCCACCACCTTGAGCCGCAGGAACCGGAGATCCATGTAGGGCGCATTTTCGTACAATTCCCGGAAAACGTGCTCACAGCGGGGTCCTGCCGTACCGAACATGAACCATCGGTTTCCCAGAAGATTCTGCTTCAGTACCGCAAAATCCACCGAAAAGCCCGGTGCGTTCTTCTCAAGCCAGTTCTGAGCGGCTGCTGGATCAACTTCCAGACACAGCCCTTCGTAACAGCCCAGCGGGAACCGTGACTCTGAACGTGTTCCATGCCGTCCGTCGTAGCAGCTGACGGCCATATCCCCCGGCTTTAGCAGAACGCTATCACGCATGGAAAAGCTGGTTTCAAAACGGCCATTGATGCAGAAATTGATCTCTATCATACCGATCTGCGTGCGGATTTCCGTATAGGTCTCCATCTCCAGCCGCAGCAGCATGATCCCCACGCCATCAAACAGCCGGTAATAGTGAATTTCTCCACTTCCAGCCGCATTTTCAAAGCCGCCTGTTTGTCCGGGATTATAGGGAGTGACCCCCGTTTTGTCATGAAAAATGATATCAATCATACTGTTTATTCAATCCGATCTCCACAATCCGTCTTTTGCAGGGCTTGGAATGGCAGCTGTGGTCAACTGGCAGATCCCTGTCTTTCATGTTTTTCCTTTCTTCGCCCCTTGCATCGCAATTTTCTCAACCATGCGCTATCCCAGTGCCACATCC
>URAZ01000070.1 GCA_900545925.1 uncultured Eubacteriales bacterium
GTATCATCAAAGCGCCGGATTGCGCCGTCATCCAGAATGCTTTCCAGATTCGCTTTCTTTGTCAGGTGGTAGACCTCAGACGGGATCGGTGCTTTTACATACATGATTTCTGTCCTCCGTTTTACTTCTCATAGATGGTATCACCCTTCACCAGGTGGCGTGCAAGCTGCCGCAGGCACAGTCCGCGCCCGCGAAGACCATACAACAGCACATCCGGGATCTTCTGCAGCACTTCTTTTTCGGCGCTGTCCGTTGGAAGGGCTTGTGCCTCGCAGACAGAATCACAGCGTCCACAGGCATCCTCCAAAACCACCATCAGCTTTTCTTCTGCGCAGCGCAGCGTTTCCAGTGTATCCAGGATCTCCGCTGCGTTTACAGACCTGCTGATCAGGATGATGCAGCGTTTTCCAATCTTCAATCCCATCATTGGGAGCATTTCATCCAGCCGATATTCCTCCGCCATCTCCATCGGGGCGGTCAGCCCGATCTCATACATTTCATTGTGATCGTCCATATTCTCACCTCCTTCTTCTGGGATCGATCTCCCGCAGCGAGCCGCAGGCAGGTTCATGCACCAGCACAAGATCGCCGTTTTCGATCTCAGCAGGGAACATGCTGAACTGCGGCTGGATGTACGGGCGCGGATCGTAATTTGTCATGATCAGTTCGTCGTATGTTGCGCCGGCTCTCTGTGAGAGGGGATTGCTGCGCCGAAACGCGAGGATAAAAAAATCGCCGTACAGACTGCGGATGAACGGGCAGTCATTGTACGACACGACGATGTATCCCGCACATTGCGAGAGAATGTGGTGCAGTTCTTCGTGCTTTTCCTTCGGAAAGTCAACGGCATATAGGCTCTCGGCGTCAAAGTACGGCGGGTCACAGTAGATCAGGCTGTCCGGCCCGTCACGTTCTCGAATGATATCCAGACAGTCTTTATTTTCGATGATGACATCCTGCAGCCGCTTGGAGGCATCGTCAAAAAGATACAGGAAATTCGTCAGGTTGTTCGGCTTGACCCCGAAGGACGTGGTCGTGCCGCTGAAGCTGCCGCGGCAGACCTTGTAATATGCCGCCGCCCTCTGGACATCGAACAGGCGGCTTCGCTCCCGCAGGATTTGCAGGAGTTCCTCACGTTCTTCACCTGTGAAGCATTCCATCACGGCATTTCGTTCATCTACAATTCGCTGCTGTAAAAGCTCCTTGTGCTTCATGAACTCTTTTAGAAGGTCAAATTCGGCTCTCGAATGGAGCGGCAGGAATTTCAGCTCCTGCACAAGCTGGATCGTACATTCTCGCGCACACAGAAAGAGATTTACAAGGTCGCAGTTGAAATCGTTATAGATGTCCATGCGGCTGATTTTCGGCTGTATGCCGAGTAGGAGAGCTCCACCGCCGCCGAACGGCTCCAAGTACAGCTTCGGGTTTGACGGGAACACCTGCCAGATGTACGGGATCAGCTTTTCCTTGCTGCCGATCCAAGGGATAAACGGCCTAGCGATCCCGGCCACCCCCGTCCGAGGGTTCGGTGAAGGTTTCCATTGCCTGCTCCAAGCCGCAGATCGCCGCATCCAGACCGGCGCGCATTTCCTTGAGCTGCCGGATGGTAGAATACAGCTCTGCGGCATTGCTGGCGTAGAAGTATCCCTCGCGGCTGCTGGCAATGGGAACAGCCTTGCGCCGCAGGCGGTTGACCTTCTTCCGCAGGTCGCTCTCGCGGAGATTCTTCTGTCGCACGAGGTCGCGGCTGCAAATGAGATGCTCGCGCCCAAAGCAGAAGCGTTTCAGATAGTCGCGCAGTTCTTCATCATTCATGTTTGTCCTTTCCGGGCCGATTTCTCGGAAAAGGGCGCAAAAAAGAAGGGCGGCTTTCCTTACCGGGAAAACGGCCCTGCGTCATCATAAAAATATTGAATTTTACATCCCCATCTGCGGTTCCTGTGAGCGCTCCTGTTTCTGTTCCGGAATCGGTTCGTGCAGCGGGCCGAAATCCTCGCGGTTGACCATGCCGTAGGGCGTGATCTCCGCGCCGTACTGTTTGAGGACATCTTCGGCATAGGCTTCGCGGTTCAGATGCTTATAGATCAGGTCTGCATCCTTGCCGCCGAGAACGAATTCCAGCTCATCACGCACCAGCGCGTCTTTATCGCGGATTTTTGTTTCGAAGCAGTATTGCGGCAGCTTTTCAATGCGGTCGAAGACATCGTCCAGCGTCTCACACTGCGTCGCACCGACCACAGCCTTGAATTTTGTAAGCTGCCCATCAGCTTTTAATTCTTGAAGAGATTTGGCAAGTTCGTTGATCCTCGGAAGATCTTCCACATCGGTCAGCATGCTGTTCAGCTGTGGCACGATGGCGTCACAGCCGGTGAACTGCGCGTCGAACCATTCCGGTGCATCGAGTTCTTTTTGGACTTCCTGCATCCGCTGTTCTGTTGCAGGCAAATCCAAAACGGCTGTTCTCTGCTCATTCTCGTGGTTCATGAGCGCTAGGCGGATCATGTAATTGATGTCCCGCTGCGGCTCATGCTCCGGCAGCGGCTCCAATTCCTCCGTGCGGACAACGTAGCCGTGCGGGGTGAACGTACCTGCTTCGTCCTCGCGCATCTGTTTGCCGATTTTGGCGTAATCCAAGAGGGCATATGCGCTGTCCGGCAGGGCATCCAGATCCTCCCGAAAGCCGTTTTTCACATAGAATTTTCCGAGATCTTCGTCCGTATGGATATCTGCAAGCACATGACAACGATTCACGTTGGCAGCCAGCATCATCAGCTCTGGTACGGTAATGATGCCGCTGTTTTCCTGCACATGCTTGTCGGCCTGCATTTGCAAGAGCCCTTCCAGCGCTGTTTCCTGACGCTCATCCAGCTTGGAAAGCTGTTCCGTCAGGGAATTGAACTCGAAGATCGACATACTCTCGTCCAGATGGGGCGCGAGGTAGTCAAAGCAGTAAAACTCATCCACCTGCCAGTAGACATCTCCCGGCGATTTCGTGTGAATCTGCTCAAATGCGTCCATCATCTCATACTGGCTGACAGGGAACGTCAGCTCCACGCCGCGTTCATCGCTCGATGCGCTGCTTACCAGATAGACCTCACATACTTTGCGCAAGGGTCATTCCTCCTGTCTGCTTTTGTTCAAATCGTTCCTGCTCGGTCTGAATGCTCCACGCATCCGAGTTCCAGAGGTGGACATACAGCTCACTTTTGCCATCCACGCGAATCTCACGCTGCTCGAAGCCCTCACCCCAGCCGTCAGCGGCCTGCCCCTCGAGGTACCTTTTCAGGGTTTCCAGTTCCGCACCGGTCAATTCGCCCGCCATGCGGCATTCTGCCACACCCCAGAGCTGACCGTTCCGCTCTTCCACAGCGAAAACAGCCGAATGAACCTTACGATTGACGCTGTCCACTTCGTCATACCAGTGCATAACGCCGCGCTCCGCTTCCTCCGGCATTCGGTATTTTTTCAGCGCCGCCGCGATCTGCGATTCATACCCGCGCAGTTCTTCTCCCTCCAATGTAACGCCATTTTCGTCGAGGTCTCCGTATTCGTTCGGTTCATAAAAATCGGCGGTCAGCGGCATATAGAGCTTCAGCGTTTCCAGCTTGGGCGGCAGCACTGTGAAGCTGTCCTCGCCGGGAATAATCGCCAGTGTCCGCCCGTTGTTCCACTTCATATGGATGCTGCCAGCATCATCCACCAGCTCCACAACGCCCTCCGTGCCGGGGGCAACCGGCGCATACGGGTCATTCATGGAATTGAGCCGGATGCGCGTGCCGGGCGGATACTGCTCCTGCATGAATTTTACCATTTTTCTGTCCAAATTTACATCCCTCCAAGCTGCATTTCCTGTGTTTCTTCCTGCTGAGATTGTTCGTTCTTGCACGGGTCAAGGTCCATGACGAGCTTTCTGTAGTTTGAAATGAAACCGTCCAGAATAGCGGAATGGCTTCGCGCAGCAAAGCAGCAATTATGCATTTCGTCAGGTGGGATGTAATGGCTGTTTGCCCACTCCCGGTTAGACGGACGGAAGCGTCCATCACCGCGCCGCTCCTGCACGGTATTCGCCAGAACGTGTTCCACACGCTTGTAACCGTACAGCTCGACGATCTTTTCCACTGTACCGCTCTTTAGATGCATCCCGTCAAAGTTTTCCCGAATGAGGATATCGATTCCGCCTGCGCAGGCGCAGTTTTCGCGGAAGCTCTCGCGCCACTTTTCGATCTCGCCGCGTTCGCGGGCTTCTTTTGCACCGTAGGGATAGAGCGGTACCTTACTCTGCATTGCCAGAAGCCTCACATGAACAGGGAACCGGCCTGATCCATACGCTCAGCATGTCGTCCAGCGCCCGCAGATTGAAATGGTTGTCCACGAAAAATTTCAGCACATACTGCGGCACATCCGCCAGATCCGGTGCGCAGGCTTCTGCTTTCCCGACGATGACATCTCCCTCATTCACAAAGCACGCCAGCTTCGCGTTTTCCGGGATACCGGCCTGCTCACGCGCCCATGCGGGGATCGTGACCTCGCACTCCTCCAGCACATCCTCGACGGTGAGCGCCTCGTCCGCTTTCTCACACAGCCCGCATTCCACAGCGACCGCCGTCAGCATTTCCGCCGCGTACAGATTCAGTCTGTCCAGCATCTGCAGCAGATCCACAATGGGCATGCTGTCCTTCGTCACCAGCACCACGCCGTCCATCGGAATGGCGGCAAGGATCGTTTCCTTTGCCAGCCCTGCTTCTTTCAGTGCCGCTTCCGGCACGGTGTTCAGTGCAACTTTCTTTTTTACTTCTGTTTTCAATTTCCGTTCCTCCTTTACATTCCGCCCATCTGCATTTCTTTGGATGGACTCAAATTATAATCTTCTTCCCTACACGGGTTTTCTTCGCCGTAGAAGTCATACACAATATCATCCACAGCCTTGCGGATAGCTGGCTCCTGCGTGATCGTGCGGAACCGGAAACCAGTTGTTGCCTCATGCGGCAGTTCCTCGCGGATGCAGTCCAGGTATGCTTTGGCATCTGTAAACTGCTGCGTATCGCCGTTGATGAAATGCACCCGGCCGACCAGCGGCTGATAGGCATGGTTGATCTTCTGCTCGTTCAAATCGTAGCAGCTTAGATATGCCTGATAATCTCCCTGCACGGGATTGCAGCGCAGGCAGTATTCGTAATGCTCTGTCTCTATAACGTAGCCATAATTCTGTAACCAGCCGCCTGGTATTTTTCCGCCGTTTTCATAGCAAAAGCGACGCATGGAGGAAAAGTCTTTCAGGACCGTTTCCCGCAGCTTGTCTACGACCTGTTGGAGTTCCGCTTTAAATTTCGGCGAATTCAATTCCTCACGTCCGCGCGGATGCCAGGTGTGCCAGAACTCCGTGCCGCGTCTCCCGAAATCCATACGGACGCAACCAATTGCGCCCATCTGCGCGTCCTGCTCCGGTGTCTGGGCAAAGAAAGCGCCCGCTTCCTCCGGCTGCGCTGGCCGGACACGGAATGCGGGCGGATCAGTAGATGTCTTCGTCATCGTCATCCTCCGGCACATACAATGCCAGCCTTGCGGCATCTGCCAGATGTGCACAGATGGCAAGAACACCAGTCACACCAATGATTACGCCAAGTGCAATTACGATTGCTTTTTTCACAATAAAACCTCCAATTTATAATGTCATTTCGTTCATCTGCGTCTGAAACGCAGTGTCATTCCAGTGTTCCTTTGCCGCAGCAAAATTTTCTACAAGCTGCTCCGCGCTGATCCCGACCGTCGCCGGTTTTGCGGTTTCCTCGAAGCCATCTTCGCCAAGCTCGAACCAGCAGTGATCCTCTGCCGGGTCATACTGGCTGAACCTCTGCTCCGGCAGACCAACCTGCGGCGGGATGAAGTATTCGCCCAAATCGCAGCAGTCCATGATCTGCGCGATCTGCTCTGGCGTAAACGTACCGGTGACGACACATTCATTTTCCACCTTGTAGTTGGATGCGTCGCGGTAGAGATAGCGGATCTGTGTGTTCATATGTGCCTCCTGCTGCGGTTCAATGTACAGGTCTTTGAGGACAGCCTGCGGCAAGTGCTCGTTTCGTACAACAAATCCGCGGCTACACGCTGCGCCGTCGTGTGCATCCAGAAATATCTGCCCGACTGTTTCATAGTCAATGGTTTTGCAGAGTTGTTTTAATGTTGGAGCGACACCGCAGTCCATCAGATACTTTCCGATGGACTGCGCACTGCTGCATCCCGGCAAAATGACGTAATCGTCCAGATGCTCCGTCAACTGCAAAATGTCCTTTGTGCCGGAGATACTGTTTGCATCCAGCATTCCCGCAAATTTGTCGCAGTCGACCTCCGACATATGCTCCAGCCGCTCGGCAAGCTGATTGATGCGTTCGGTTTCGCCCTCCGCGGCAAGGTCTACGCCGCTCAGATACAACCCCAAATTCATGACCTCGCTTGCCGCGCCATGGATCGTGACTGTTCTGGATATGGATTTCAAGGCTTCCATCGTTGCAGTCACATCTTCTTTATCTTCCGTTGTTGTCGCAGGGAAGGAGAGAAGCACCTGCTTCCCGGTTTCGCCCTGCCTTAAAAACAACGTCACCATGCCATGCCCTCCATGTTTGCCTCCTGCTCCTGATGATACCGCTCTGCCGGATCATCCCGCATCAGTTCCTCCAGCGTCAATGTCCCGTGGTAGGAAACATATCCGCGGTCTACAAATACGCCGTCTTCCTGAAGTATTCGCTTGACACCGTAGTCGCCATAGTTATAGAAATCTTCAAGGTTCTCGTCATATTCGTAGTGCCCTGACCGCTGGATCATGTACCTCCCAAGCTCCTCCGGTGTGTGGGCATTCGGTGCAAAATCAAATTGATCGAGGTTTTCTGCCAGCTGGCGGATATTTGCTGCGCACGTCGGTTTCGCCATCTGGCAGACTGCGCCGAGCTTCACGAAATCCTGTTCCTTGAAATTGGAACATACCTGACACAGCCGGTTCAGTTCAAAGAGCGATTCCTGTTCAAAATCCAATGCGCAGTCGACCTCGTCCGGAAATCGGCTATCTGAAACCAGCATCTGCATTTCGCCGCAAGAGGCGATCCCGACGCGAAGCATCGTGCGCTCCAGCTTGATTTGGCTTGTCGGGAGCTGCACCCACTCCTGTTTCTTTGGATCATCTTCATCTGTGGCTCGGATCTTCAGCTCCAGGATGCTGTTTTCTGGTATCCAGATCGGAGGCAGATGCTTGCGGTCATACGCCTGCTCCAGCTTCATGCCGTTGTCATACACAACACCGTATCTCGTTACATAGCCTGGCTGCCCGGAGATCAGCGCCAAAGCCGTCTCCTTTCCGTCCAGATTTTCCAGTTCTTCCGAATCACAGGCACCGTGGACGGTCAGATAGTGCCGTTTCCCGACCAGCTCCAAATCATTAAAATCTGAAACGACAGTCACCTCTCTGGCGCAGAAAGAAAGATCGATCAGCTCGTCCGCTGCGGATAAGCCGAATCGCTCCACCGCTGCATTAAATTGCAGCAGTTCATACCGGTCGAAGCTCTCCAATTGCTTTCCGAGCCAGTCCAGCTCGTCCACATTTGCCATCGTGCCAATTAACCGCTCCAGCGCAGGGCAGTCTGCCGTGCCAATGTCTGCAACGAAGCAGTCCTGCTCCACCACCGCGCCGCTCTGAATTCCATTCAACGCACGAATCGTTTCCTCGTATTGAGCTTCCGGAATTGGGAACTCGACTGTGACAGTTCCCAATTCTGGGATATTGTTATTTTCCAGCGATGCTTTGAACAAGAACCCGCCTCCTTCCATTGATTTCTTCCATGTCTGTCAGCACGCAGCTGCCATTTCCGTGGTCACACTGAAAACCGTGCGCCATGTAATTGCAGTGCCGGCAGCGTTCGTAGTCGCTGCACACCAGCGGCTCCGGCGGGTCGCGCGGGCAGTCCGGCGCGCACCGACTGATGTGCAGATTCCAGTGCTTTGATTTATCTACAATGATCGTTCACCTCCAGAACGCAAAAAGCCGGGACTTCTGAAAAGAAATCCCGGCCCTCTGCGAATATTACATTGTCTGTTCCATCTCGGAACGCTGTTCCTGCTCCTGTTCCTGTTCCTGATTTCTTGGCAGAAGAATTTCGATCTGCTCCTGTATGCTGCGGAGCCGCGTTTCGTCGCCATATGTGAGCGTCGCGTCATCCGCCAATGCAAACTCGCACGCATTCCGGATCACACCCAGTTCCTTGTCCGAAAAAAGGCGCTGGGGTTCTATCAACCTGGAACGGGCGGCGAAGTCTCGTTTTGCACCCGCATAGTCCTCTATAAAGTAGTGTCCCATATGCACACCATTGCGGTCAAAATCCCATTCCCATGTTACGAAATTAGCGCCCTTTTTCCCAAGCCGCCCGGCCAGCACCGCGTCCCCGAAATCTGCGAGGATTTTGTAGCTGCCCTCCAGCCCGATTGCTTTCAGTGCGGGAGCGCGTGCAAAGATCGGCATATATTCTCTGACCTGCGAAGCGATTTGTATCACAGTCTGAAGCGACGCATCTGCGTCTACTCCCCTGACCGTCTTCGACGGGAAACAAACCACACCGTCGCCATCAACGTCACAGAGCAACTGACCGTGCCATTTGACGTTGAGTATCCCGCCTTCCGTCATCTCCGAATCCAGTCCTTTGCGCAGGAGCTGCCGCTCCACCTCTCTCAGAAATCTCTCTTTCTTTGCTGTCTGTTCTTTGCTCATATTCATACCTCCAATCCCAGCGCCCTTTTTGAGCGCAAAAAAGGCGCTGGTCATTGGTTCGTGAAAACCAACAATCCAGCGCCCATAACTTTGTGAAAGATTTTTCTCCGATTTTTCTGAAATCCAGCCGCCGCAGCCCTCTGAAAAAGGGCGCTGACAGCAAAAATTCCTTGAATATGGAAAAGCAGAGGTTCAAAACC
>URAZ01000071.1 GCA_900545925.1 uncultured Eubacteriales bacterium
TGCGAGGGATATGAAATGTCCGATATGCAGGATCAAGCAGCGCAGGATTCGCTTCTGAAAACAGCAGCATCTGAATCTGACAGCCAAGCATCTTCAGCAGCACAGAGTCTGTCTCACAATTCAGCAGATCAATCTATGCAACCCCTATTACGCTCCCCGTGCAGGACATTGCTCAGCAATCTTCGGGGAGAACGTCCAAATCCCCAGCAGCATTACAAGGTCGGAATCTATATCCGTTACTTCAACCAGACGAAGCATGTAGACTATCTGGACTACCATGTGAAACAGTATCAGGACACCATGGCTCTCTGCCCAAATTGGGAGCTTATTGATTTTTACATAGACGAAGGAGCCACCGCACCGAACATGGAAAGCGCACCGGAATGGTGCAGACTCTTACAGGATTGCTTCCGCGGCAAAGTCAATTTAATCATCACACAGAAGGTATCCAACGTTTCCAAAAAGGACTACGAGATCACATTTCTTGCAAGAATCCTCGCAGCGTTGGCGAAACCAGTCGGCATCTATTTTGTATCCGAAGATATTTTTACGATGGCTTCCTGCTATCAGGATACTTTCACAAACTCAACCTTATGGTCACCGATACGTTCAAACACTGCTTTTTCCGATGTTTCTCCATCTACAACCACCATATTCCAGTTCCTTTGCACGGAAACATTGAGCTCGCAGCCCGCTAATATCACATCATGTATAGCAAAATCAAATCCGTGGAACGGGTGCAGTTCCATCATTTTCTCATCAACTTTAAGTCCGAGAATACGAATCAGATATTCCCACGAGGATTTATAGCGCGGATATGCTGGGAATCTCGGCGTGTCCTTCGACGGTTCTTCCGGCGAGATACAGCTCTTTGCATCCTCCGTAATTGTCTGGTTCCACTCACCAACCGCCAGATGGTTATTATGCAGGCTGCGCTCCAACGAAGCGAACACGTCCATTGCTGCGTTTTCATCACCGAGTTCACCAAGGACGGATCCCATGTTGAGTTGTGCGCCAATCCAGCAGGATTTAACGTGATGCTGCTTCTGATCCATACATGGTGTACCATCGGGCAACCGTCCATTTGACCAACCGCGGAAATCGTGTTCTGGATCGTCGATCAAATTATTGTGATAAACAAACTCCGCACTCTTGCGGATCATTTCCATTGGCAAAAGCGCATCCAGATTCCGCTCTATCAAAAGAAGCCATCGACCGAAAAGATGATCTGTAAATGCGCTTTCAGGAACACTTACCTGCGAACCCCCTTCGGTCCGATAGAAACAATGGAAATAGCCCCGTTCATTGTCCCACAAATACTTGACGAAGCTACTCTTCGCTTCATCTAATACCTCTGCTGCGTTTTTTTCTCCCGGCTGAACATCACTGCCAATCGCTGCGTTCATTTTCATCACAGAATAGAGCGCATAAAGCCACGGCATATTTACATACGCACTAATCCCCGGCATTTTCCAGACATCATAGCTTTGATTGCCATGTTTAGATTCTACAAGGCCATTCCAAAGGCTCTGCTTGTAGATTCTATTCAAGGCATCTTGCACAGGGCGCTGCATATCTTTCAGGAATTTTTTGTCGTTAAACCAGAGATAATCCCGATAGATTCTTGTCAAATAGCACGGCTCTTCAACATAGTCCGCTCGATCTGACCAGAGCGAATGCCATACAAATCCTTGATCTTCGCCAGACTTTGGAATGGCCTTCCTGTATTCGTACATATCCATCTTCTCAATTTCCGGCCAGTTCACCAGATAGATCCACGCGCTATAAATCGTAACATCCATTGTATTTACAAAAGGATGCGGCGATTCGATTTCAAAGAAATACGGGTCTGTACTCAGCATGCTGGATGTGATAACGGAAGAAAGAGATGCAAACCAGAGGCGCTTGAATTCCGCAGGACATTCGAAGGATGCCTGCCAGCGAAGCATCCGCTGCTTCCACCGATCTCGGTGTTCCAATGCATACTGCCAGACAGCTTCCACGCCGTCAAAACGCAGCGTATAGTACCGGTGATAAACCTCCGTCATAACAGCAGACGGTGTCTGAAATTCCGGATAGTACCATGCAAGAATTACTACCACTTCTGTCCGTTCGCCGGGCCTTAACTGCACCTTGCAGACCGTGCTTCCGTCTGCGAAGCCTACCTTCATTCCGCCGCCTGCACACTGCTCAGAAAGCATAAATGAAAGTTCTAAGTCCATATCCCGATCAGACTGGTTTGTAATGCAGATTTCCATACAAAGCGCCGGAATCGAGGATTCCGAAATGTCGTACGCGATCAGGGGAGAATAGGTCAGCATGCCGACGCGGAAGTTTGCCTCATTATACTCCGCCACATGCTCTGTAAACGGTAGGAAAGAATACGAGGTAAAAGTATCGGCTGGAATTGTGGTATCATCGAGGACTTCACTCTGGAACGCATACTCTCTCTCACCATTCTTAATGTGCAAGCGGAGGAAATTCTTTCTATCATTTCCATGCAAATCGAGGTAGTCGTAGTTGGGGAGATCGCAGTATCGGTCATATCTGCCGACGCAAGGTATTGAGTTAAAGTTTGGCAACACAAACCCATATTTACCAAGCACCCCGTAACCAGTCCCCATGCCGCCAAACGGCGCGCCAATACTATGAGAAACATTTATCCATTCATTTGTAATTTTCATCTTTTCTCCTTCATTTCTGATTCGTTTCTGATTCCCTGCGTCAGCCTGATTGAATTGTTATTTATAGGGTTTCAGGCACTACATCGCTGATGTTGCATATATAATGCATGCAAAATTCATATATTCTGTACCAGCCATTCGTCAAGGATCGGTATTGCTTGTTTGTTTATTTGAGATTTATGAGATTTATGATTAAGATTCCAGCAACTGCAATCACAACGCCTGCATGGGCTTGCCGCGTTGGTTTTTCCTTTAGCAGCAATGCTGACATTGCCAAACTGAGAAGCATGGAACTGCATTGTAGAAATGGATAAAGGGCTGCGCTGCTCATTATTGTGGCAGCCATCGTCTTAAAATACATATTTGCAAACAAGCAAATTGCCATAGCAGCTGTATAGAACAGGATTTTTTCGTTGCTCCGCTCGGAATTTGGCATCTCTGTTTTTGCAGCAAGCAGCAGATGCCGAGAATCAGTGTTGCGAGCAGAAATGTATAAAATGAGAATACCGCCGCGTCCGCCGATTCTGCTAAAATAATGTAGTATTTCTGATACAAATCTGCCAATCCGCTGCTTATCGGGAGCGCATTAGCATCACCAGTTCTTTCAAGATCAGTCTTTCTTGGTGTATCTGTCGGTTATATCCCTGCATCAAAGCAGCGGCAATTACCAAGGCTGACATCCCGATTACGCTATTCATTTAGAGCGTCTCGTTATGGGCTGGTATGCATGCACTCCCACAAACCGCTATTGGAACGCCAAGTGTCAATGCTACTTCAACCAGCATATACGCATCGCAGTGGACACAGCAGAGCCAAAGCACAACAAAGGCAGAATTTGCAATTGCAGACCACAGAACACATAAAGCACCAGCGGCATCCAGGCCCATATGAGCGAGTTTCCCTTGCAGCAGCAAAAACAAAAAGCCAAAGATTGCAGATACAGCCATTCGCAGAGCAGATATATGCATGGCGTCCGATATTTTGTTTGTAAACTCGCTAATTTTCTTTCCGCAATACCCTTTAGCCGTGCCTGTAAAAAGCGCAATTGCAGAAAAAATACCCCAACATTGTTTCTTCCTCTTCGTTATCGTTTTGACATTTATAGAATTATCACAAGTGATTCAAACTGAGTTACGCGCCATCTTCAAAATCACATATCCGAACGGCTCCAGCGTAAGCTGACCGTTTTCGATCCTGACGGTCTGATTTGCCAGTGCTGTCTTCCAGCCATCACCGACGGCATAGACTTCCGGCACGTCGAGCGGGTTGATGCAGACCAGATATTCGTCGCTGCCGAGCCAGCGGCGATAGACGAGCGGATAGCCGTTATGACGACGATTGACAAATTCAATTTCGCCGTCCGCACAGAGTGCCGGACTGGACTTGCGCAGCGCAATAAGCTTCTGCATCGTGTGCAGCAGCGAATTTTCATCCGCAAGCTGTTCGGCTACATTCACGCCATGCTCATCCACAGGAAGATAGAGCTTGCCTGCGTCGGCTTCCGAGAAGCCGGCGTTTTTGCCTTCTGTCCACTGCATCGGCGTGCGCGCGCCGGTACGGTTGAAGCCGCCCTCCTTGGAGGGCAGATCGGCGCGATACGGCAGACCAATTTCGTCGCCGTAATAGACGAACGGAACACCAGGCATGGTCATAAGGAACGCATACACGACCTCCAGCTCACGCTTTGTGCGCTGAACGCTGATGCGTGGCATATCGTGATTGCCGGTCGGAATGGAGATATAGCCCTTGCCCTTTGTTGCGTCGTATTCGCGCAGATAATCAGACAGGAAATCGTCCAGACTGCCATTACCGTCCTTCTGGAAGAAGCTGTGACCGCCGAACTGGTCGCTGACGTTCCGTCCCGGTTCGGCGCGGAACAGCTTCGTATAGGCGGGCAGATTGAAATGAATCAGGAAATCAATGTGGAAACCTGCTGCGATGGCCTTCGTGGGATACGACCATTCGGAAATCAGTACGCATTCCGGGTGCTTTTCATCGAACAGCTGCCGGATCTCCTGCCAGAATGCACGGATGCCGCTGCCGTCCGGATCGTTTTTGATGAGCGACGAGGCCATGTCCACGCGGAAGCCGTCTGCGCCCAAAGAGAGCCAGAACTCCATGATGTTGATAAGCTCCTGCTTGGTTGCGCGGCAGTCCGGGTGATCCATTGGAAGCTGCCAACCCGGATCGTCGATCTGCGCGAAGCCGTAGTTGAGTGCAGGCTGGCAATAGAAGAAATTCTTCATGTACATCCCGTCGCGCTGGCTATAGCCTCCGATGCAGCTTCCTTCGTAGTTTTTCAGCCAGTCGTCCGTCCAGACATAGCGGTTTGTATACTCATTTTTCTCTGGCAGAGCGGATTTCTGAAACCACTCGTATTCCAGCGCGGTATGCCCCGCGACCAGATCGACAACGACCTTGATGCCGTATTCATGCGCAGCCGTGCAGAGCGCGGCGAAATCCTCATTCGTGCCGTAGCGCGGCGCGACCTTGTAAAAATCGGTGATATCATAGCCCGCGTCGCGGAACGGCGATTCATAGAACGGATTCAGCCAGACCGCCGTGAAGCCCATGTCGCGGATGTAGGGCAGCTTCGCCCGGACACCGTTCAGATCACCGATGCCGTCCGCATTTGTGTCATAAAACGACTGCGGATAGATGTTGTAAAAAACCGCGGATGAAAGCCAGCTCGGTTGTTTCATATCCCAATCCTCCTTTATTTTGAATTATACAAATGCGCTCCTAATTGAACAGTAAAAAAGCAACTATTTCATGGTATTAAAATGACTTTTTTATTTTTTGTATTGTCAAATCTAACAACGACGCAGGTTTCGCTTTCACGCGCTCTATTATCAGCTACTGTCCAACTTTGCGTAAAGCTACGCTCTCTTATTTATCCGGCGATACGGCGCAACTTTTTCTGGTGGCTGCACGGCCGGCAGAATGCGCCGATTTATTGGCACGGAAATGAGTCCGGTGCAGATAATGCAACGTGCTTTGACCGCTATCCGCATATCCAATCGCCGGATCTGTATGCCATGCTATCCTGCACCGCGGATCTGCTGTCGACATTTGCTGAAACGCTTGACGATTCCGCTTCTGCCGCTTCCTATCATGCACATGCTGTCCAGCTTGCAGAAGAAGCGGAAGCCAGATTCTATGACGGCGAGCAGTTCTTTGTCAGACCAATGGATGATTGCTCTCCGCTTATTACGGGAAGCCTGCTGCCGCAGCAGGCGCTGGCCGCGAAGTACCTTTCGCCCGGCTGCAAAAAGCAGATTCTCTCCCTGCTCCGCTCCGATTTCCTTGGCGAGTATGGGCTGACAAGAGAAGCGTTTGTCAGCGAGAAGCACCTCGACGGACAACACGAAGCATACTGGCGCGGTTCCGTATGGGACTGTCAGCAGGTCATTCTGGCGCGGGCAGCTGAACTTGCCGGAGATCGTACTCTGGGGGAAATGATTCTCTCACGCTATAAAAACGCCCTGCAAAAAGGCGGAGCCTCCGAAAACAGCAACTCCTATACCGGTGAAGGAAACTGCGGCCGCGCTTACTGCTGGTCTGCGGCCGTTTGGTTTTTTGATTTGTAAATATAAAAGCAGCACCGTACCGATGAACCGCACCCCGTCAAGACAATGTCATTAAGTTAATTTTTAAGACGCTCGATCACTTATAATGGTGGTTGAGCGTTTTTGTTTCAGCGCGGGGCAATGTCATTAAGTTATGTGCGATTGCAGCAGAAAAATGCGCAGTTGGAATCAACGCGAGTAAGGCTTGAAGCAGAGCGCATCAAGCTTGAGGCGGAACATGCAAGACTGGAAGCAAAGCTTGCTGTCCGCGAACGGGAACAGACGCAGGTCATCACCAGCCTGACACTGCAAAATGAGTGGCTGCTGGAGCAGCTGAAGCTGTCCAAAAAGAAGCTGTTCGGTCGTTCCTCAGAGCAGGCGGAGCAGATAGTCATGGAGCAGCTGAGTTTTACTTACAACGAAGCGGAAGCCTATGCCTCTGGAACCAAAGCCGCCGCTGAGAAGCCTGTTGAGGTGCGGGCGCATGCGCGCAAGCGGCAGTCCGGCAATGTGCTGGAGGTCATCCCGGAGGGTACTCCCACCGAGGTAGTAGAACACCGTCTACCTGAGGAAGAACGGATCTGCTCTGCCTGCGGCAGCGAGTTGGTTGAGATTGGCAAAGAGGTTCGCCGGACGCTGCAGATGAAGCCGGCAGAGTTCTGGGTTCGCGAGGACGTATACTACACCTACACCTGCAAGAACTGCGAGCAGGAGACCGGCGAGGCCAACATTGTGAAGGCGGCGAAAGAGCCCGCGCTGCTGCCCGGCAGCTTTGCCTCTGCGGAGGCAGTGGTGTATCTGGCAGCGCAGAAGTTTGTCATGTACTCGCCGCTGTACCGGCTGGAACAGGAATTTAATCGTCAGGGCTTGAAGCTGTCCCGGCAGACGATGGCCAACTGGCTGTTGAAGGCCTCAGAGAAGTGGCTGCAGTCGGTCTATGATTTGCTGCATGAGCAGCTCTGCAAGGAGCCGGTGCTGCACGCGGATGAGACGACCTTGCAGGTGCTGAAAGAGCCGGGACGTTCCTCCACCAGCAAGTCCTACATGTGGCTGTACCGCACCAGCGGCTGTGCGAAACAGGCCATTGTACTGTATGAGTACAAGCCCACCCGAAAAGCGGAACATGCGGAGGCTTTCCTGAAAGGCTTCTCGGGCTGGCTGCACGCGGACAGATACCAGGGATACCACAGACTGCCGGGGAACATCCGTGTGGTGGGCTGCTGGGCACATGCGCGGCGAAAATTGGACGAGGCGCTGAGCACTCTGCTGCAAGAGAAACGGAAGGATTCTCCTGCGGCCATGGGCGAATGGTATTGCTCACAGCTTTTCAAGCTGGAGCAGGCGTTTGCAGAGCTGACGCCGGAGGAGCGGCATGAGAAGCGGCTGGAACAGGAGAAACCTGTTTTAGACGCGCTGTTGTCATGGGCAAATGAGATGCAGGCGAAAACAGCGCCGAAATCTGCGCTGGGGAAGGCCATCCACTACCTGCTGGAGCAGTGGCCGTGTCTGACAAGGTATCTGGAGGATGGCCGTCTGGAGCTGAGCAACAACCGTGCCGAGCGCAGCATGAAGCCCTTTGTGATGGGCAGGAAGAACTGGCTGTTTGCCAATACGCCGGGCGGCGCACAGGCCAGCAGCGTGATCTACAGCTTGATTGAAACGGCGAAGGAGAACGGCTTAGATCCGTACCGTTATCTGCTGTGGCTCCTGCAAAACGCGCCGCAACTGAGTGAAACTAACAAAGCATGGGCCGAAAAGCTGCTTCCCGCAAATGCCCCGGAGGAATGCTATATGCCGCAAAATAATTGACCGCCATCTCGGTGAGCAGCAACTCGCTTTGAGATGGCGGCCTTTTTATACGCGGGGAGGTTTGACGGTTACGTTTGACGGTTACAGTGCCGCAGAAAAGATGGAGAATTTCATGGCACAGGTGATGTAAAAGCAAGAACAGAACGAGACGGGAAGAATGACATGAGCATTCTTCCCGTCTCACTCTGTATCGTTCTGCGTGTGGGTCGGCCATTATACGGTTATAAGTACAAAAATGCGGCCGCATTCTTCCCACAGATATTTTCCACGATCTGCCCCAGCGCTTTTTCGTCTGCCGGGTACTGGCCGGCCTCTACCGACTCGCCGAGGCGGTTGCAGAGAATACGGCGGTAATACTCGTGGCGTGGGAACGAGCTGAACGAGCGTGAGTCGGTCAGCATACCGACGGACTTCGCAAGCAGACCGTTTTCCATCAACTCGCCCAGCTGGCGGCGCATGCCGCGGATGGTGTCGTTGAACCACCAGGCCGCGCCGAACTGCACCTTAGGCGCGAAATTGACGGCCATGGTGGAGAGAACAGCGTTGTCGGCCGGATTCAAATTGTAAAGGATCGTATTCGGCAGGCTGTTTTCGCGTGCCAGGTCGCCCAAAAATGCGCCGAGCTGGAACGGGTCGGTCGTAAGGCCGACGCTGTCGCCGCCCGCATCCGGACCGACCTCCGCAAGCAGGCGCGGATTCTGATTGCGGATGGGGCCAAGATGCAGCTGCATGGCAACACCGCGCGCATGATATGCCCTGCCAAGAAGATGCATCAGCCTTGCCTGCTGCGTGCC
>URAZ01000072.1 GCA_900545925.1 uncultured Eubacteriales bacterium
GGTAACCTGACGAACCTCTTCCTCTCCCAGAACCAGCTCGATTTGGTGAAGGCTCTTGCCAAGACCGGGAAGCCCATGTTTGGAAAAACTGTTTATAGACCACACTTTATATATCGTGGGCATAGTAGCTGTCAGTACAAGCTGTTGCCCGCAATCTTTCGGTGGCATGATTTGCCACAAGGCGTCAGCGTAAGTGCATATTCTCAACTCGAATTTAATATTCTGGAGGATTTTATCTCCGAAGCATGCTTTTTTGTCAGAGATGTCCCTGTAGACGATGTTATATCATGGCTTGAAATCGCACAACATTTTGGAGTTCCAACAAGATTGTTAGACTTCACAGAAAACCCACTGGTCGCTTTGTATTTTGCTTGTATTGGATCACCAGAAAAAGATGCCTGCGTGTGGATCATCAATGAACCGGCATACAATAAGAAGTTTTTCGCGGTAGAGGGACTTATTTTAGCGGCACGTTCAAAGCATACCATATCTAAAATTGTTACAGAGGAAATTGTTTATCAAGATTTCCAACCACATTGCGGAAATATGAATTATATTCAGTACCCATGGATTTATAAGCCGCACTATCGAGAGGAACGGATGCATTTGCAAGAGAGTGTTTTTATGCTATGGGGAGCAGATCAAAGACCTGTTACAGCAAATATCCTTGGAATCGAGTATATGTCGACCGGAATAGTTAACAATGCCGAAAATGGTTTGATATGCTCTGTATCAATTCCGGCAGCACGAAAAAAGGGATTGCTAAATGCATTGGATTTATGTGGTGTCAATGAAAAGTTTATATACCCAGGCTTGGACGGCATTGGAAAATACATAAATAAAAAGTACTCTTCTCGACAAACAGTTTGAACCTTAAATAAACAAAAGCGGCAGTTCCAAAACACCTTTGGAGCTGCCGCTTAAAACTATTATCCGCGATAGAATCCGTTTTCACTGTACTGCGCCCATTTTTCGTACATCTTTTCGTAGTTTTCTTTGATGAATGCCTGAATTTTGCTGATTTCCCGATCGGTCAGAATCCCCTTGTTTTGAAGAACGCTGTCGCCGTTGCCCTTGACGAAGAACTTTGCGGAGCCGGCTTCAGTCAGCTTTTTATTGCTGGCGTGGACGTGCATGCATTCCACAACGCAGAACGACGTGAAATAGAGGTAATATCCCGCAACCTTGAACTCGTAATATTTCGGCATCTTACGCCTCCATATACTTGAGACTGGAGCTTAAATACTTGGAAGCGATGTGAAGCTCAATATCATTCATCGTTGTTTCCAGAACCGAACCGTCGACTGCGAAAACGGCTGCCTTGTCGGGAGCATTCAGGTTCAGGACCCGATAGCCGCCCTCGAATTTCGAGAAGGCGTATCCGTCGATGATAACCTCCGCTTCGTCGGCAATCTGTTTGATGTCAACCATGTGCAATCGCGACCTCCTTGATTGGTTTCAGGAATTCCTGCGCGTTGATATACAAATTATTCAGTATCGGAAGCAGGTCGATGTATTCCTCTTCCGGCTGCGGATTGTGGCGGTATTTTGCCATGACGACCAGGTAGCCGTTGTTCCAGTCCTTGACAGAGGTATATCGTTCCAGCGAATAGGGCGCTTTGAACCGGATGGTTCGACTGCCAAAGGAAAAGATGCTGAAGCCGTCGCGGTTTCCTAACGTCGCAATTTCATTCATGGGATCACCTGCTTTCACAGCTATCTTACCATAATTCCGAGATGTTCGCAACGAGAAAGCTGCAAAATTGAAAATTCCCAGCAGTTGAAATTATCTTCAATCTGCTGGTGATTCCTTTATACTGTCAGTGTCGCTATGTACCGCACCGCCTGCATATGCCCCTCCATGATCCGGTTATTTCTTGTAAATCTCGCGGTTCGTATGGGGCACACGTTCTTGACCATCTGGCCGCCGACGGAGCCGGCTTCGCGGGAGGTCAGGTCGCCGTTATAGCCGTTCTTCAGGTTGACGCCGACCTCAGAGGCGGCTTCCATCTTGAACTTGTCCATGGCTTCACGGGCTTCCGGGATGTTGATGTTGGAAGAATTACGGTTCGTCATGTTTCTGCATCTCCTTACTTGTTTTGGGGAAATCCGTTTTGATTTCCTTCAACCGTAGTTTGACCCGATGCAGGCTTGTTATGAATGGGAATTCGCGGGTCAGCTTCCATGGAATTTTTTGAAACAGCATTTGTGTCGGAAGCAGCACTTCCCTGCTCACGATCTCCGGCGAACTGACAGACGGCGCAAAACTCGGCGGCGGCATCTCCGCTTCGTACCCCATGCTGCTTGCGGGCAGCACGCAGGATTACAGCGCGTATTTCACCCCGGATGATCCGGACGCTTTCGTACTCTTCTCCGGCAGTGCGCTGACTCTATGCGCAAAGCCTTCGGCCACGCTTGAGGGCGACACGCTGCCCGTCTCGACCAGCAGCAATTACAAGCCCGATGCGTTTGTACTGTTTGTGGCAGAGTATGACGCGGACGGCCGGCTGCTTGCCGTGCACAGTGAGAATATCACGCCCGAATCCGGCACATATACCTTCAAGGTGCAGCTTGGCGCGAAAATCAAATGCTTCCTGCTGCGCACCGACACCTACGCTCCGCTGTTCGGGACATTCTCACCCAACGCATAACACCATAAAAACCCGGCGGATGGGTGTTCCATCCGCCGGGCTTTTGTGTGCACCTTATACGCCGCTGGCGCCGTAGTTGGACAGAACGCGGGCAGATGGGTCCTTCACATCGCAGCCCTTCCATGCTTTGTTCGGCATCCAGAAATCCTTGACCATTTTGGCCTGACCGGGATAGTATTTTTCAAAAATATCGCGGTACAGGAGACTTTCTTTTGTAAACGGCTTTGCAAATTCGTATTTCGCGCAGCCCTCCGCAAACGCTTCGTCCGAATAGAGGCTTTCGGCATAGTCCTTCAGATCATCGACCATCGAATGGCCGACGGCGTCGGAGAAAGCCGCCTTCTGCCGCCAGAGGATATCGTCGGGCAGGATATGATCGTCCGCAAATGCCTTGCGCAGCAGATATTTTCCCATATCATAGGTGTTCATTTTCAGTTCTGGGCGGATGGACATGACGTATCGGACGAAATCCAGATCGCCGAACGGCACTCTTGCTTCGAGCGAGTTGACAGAAATGCAGCGGTCTGCGCGCAGGACATCGTACATATACAGTTCATCGACACGCTTCTTCGCCTCCTGCTGGAACGCTTCGGCACTGGGGGCAAAGTCTGTGTACTTATAGCCGAACAGTTCATCGGAAATTTCGCCGGTCATCAGGACACGCACGTCCGTCTGCTCATGGATGGCCTTGCAGCACAGGTACATGCCCATACTGGCGCGGATGGTCGTGATGTCATACGTTCCGAGCAGTGCGATGACCTCTTCGAGGGAATCGAGCACCTGCTGCCGCGTCATGGTGACCGCGGTGTGCTCCGCGCCAATGAAATCAGCGGTTTCCTTCGCGTATTTGAGGTCGATGGGGTCTAAGTCCATGCCGATGGCGAACGTGCGGATCTTTTTGCCGAGAAGCTTGGCCGAGATCGCGCAGACAAGGCTGGAATCGAGGCCGCCGGAGAGCAGAAATCCGAGTGGTGCGTCCGCGTCAAGCCGCTTTTCCACGGCGGAAATCAGCTTTTCGCGGATTTTCTTCGTGACGGTGTCAAGATCGTCATCCGAATAACGTGTAACGGTGGTCAGATCAGCGTAGCGGACGAATTTGCCGTCCTTGTAATAGTGCCCCGGCGGGAACGGGAAGACGTGCGCGCAGAGGCCGACGAGATTCTTCGCTTCACTGGCGAAGATGATAGAGCCGTCGGCAAGATAGCCGTAAAACAGCGGGCGGATGCCGATGGGGTCGCGCGCGGCGACAAGGGAATCGGACGCGGAATCATAGATAATCATGGCAAATTCCGCATCAAGCCCGGCAAACATGTCGGTGCCGTATTCCTGCCACAAGGGGAGAATGATCTCGCAGTCGGAATCGGATGCAAACACATAGCCCTTGGCCTCGAGTGCCTTTTTGACCGGGCGGAAGCCGTACAGTTCACCGTTGCACACGGCCATATCACCGCCGCGATGGAACGGCTGCATGCCCTCGGGATGCAGACCCATGATGGCCAGCCTATGGAAGCCCAGCATGCCGCTGCCTGCGGGTTCGAGCCGCGTATCGTCCGGGCCGCGGGATTTCGTTTTTTCAAAATACGGGAGAACCTGTTCCTTTTTGAGACTGGGGGACGTAAAACCAAGAATTGCGCACATAAAAAGCACCTCCGAATCATTTGCGCAGCATTGCCTAAAATAAATTTTAGGACGAATTGCTGCCGATCCGCGGTGCCACCTAACTTACTGGAATACCCAGTCTCTTTTCCGGGACTCTGACAAGCCCCTGCGCTTTAACGCCGCGCTGCGCGTCTTCCCTACTGTGGTCTTTTCCGGTTCAGGTTGCTGCTAAGAAGTGTTCGTTCACGAAGGCGTTGGCGCCGGGATCCCAGCATCCCCGGCTCTCTGTGGCCATGTCCCGCGTTACTTTTCTTCCTCATTGCATTTGGCGATATTCTTTTATTGAGTGAAGCTTTAAATGATAAAGCAATTTTACACCCGGCGGCCTGTTTCGTCAAGCGTGCAGGTTTGACAAAATACATACCCGCCGGTTCTTCATTTTTGTGCGATCTGAATTGCCGCAATGCGCGCAGCAAATTCCGTGATGCGCGCGTCTATCCCCGCCACCGTCCGGACAGAGCCGGGGTCGTGCGCCGTCTGCATGAGGCAGAATTTCGGCGGCAGGATGGCCGTTTTGTTCAGGCACATCGCGCCCAGCAGCTGCCGCGCAACGATATCGCTGCCGGAATAACCGGAAACAACAATGCCATACAGATATTTCTGATACAGATCCTGCTTGACAAGCAGATTGGTCAAGCGGTTGAACAGCGCCATGATATTGGCACTGACTGCGTCATTATAATTCGGGCACAGGAACAGCATCGCGTCGCAGGCGCTGATGGCGGGCAATACCTCATCGGAGATGCTTCCGCCGTAGAAGCATCGGCTCTGCGCGGCAAAGTGCAGGCAGGCTTCATAGGAGCAGCCCCGGCAGTCATGGATGGAGCCGTTTTGCAGAGAGATGGTCTTTGTCTCGAACGTGGCCGGCAGATGCGCGAGCACCTGCTTGCCGAGCCAGACCGTATTGGAGCGCATGTTGTCCGACGCGTGGAGCATGAGAAGCTTTGGCCGGTCAAAGCTTGGCAGTTCAAATTGCAAAAGCCGCTGCGCCAGCTGCGCCAGCTGATGCGCATAGGTCTGCTCCCAACTTAAGTGCAGGAGCCCTGCTTGGATATGCTGGTTATAAAGAGAGCCTGTCCCCTCAACGAGCGGCTTGCCAGGGAACGCACAGCCCGCCAGATTTGCCGCAAGAACCAGTTCCCGCGCAGCCTGCTTCGTATAAAGTTCCCCCGCCCCATCGATAATTACGCCGCCGAGGCAGCCGTTCAGGCAATCCGGATACTTCCGGAATGTCCGCAGCAGGCCAAAAAACGTCTCATCCGGACCGTATTCGTCCAGCGCGGCTGCAAAAAGCAGCCGACGCCCCGCCGCCGAGGCGATCTGCTCCGGCGAAAGTTCTTTCACACGGATTCCAGCCAGCGCCTGCGGCAGCAGGCGCTCCAGCCGCGCACTGCGGCCAATACGCACCAACGTCAGTTCCTGTTCCATGTCAGTATCTGAACGCCTCCAATGCGGCATGTGTTTTTTGTAATTCCCCCAGAAGCGCGGGGGCAATCTTCTCCCGAACAAGGCTGACGCCGAACGGCGTCATGCGGCTGCGGCAGCCGAAATATGCGCCGCCGAGCGGAACCGCACCAAAGTGCTCCTGTCCGCGCACGAGCCGCAGAATGCTCACCGCGGCGGAGGACAGTGCAGGCGCCAGATATGGCTTGAAGCCAAGTTCCCGCACGCGCAGGTTTGCTGTGCGGGTCTTTTCGGTCAACTCCGCGGAGAGGGTCGCATCGTAGTCCGGGCCGCAGCTGTTTGCACAGATAAGTCCCTGTCCGTGCGGTCCGTAAACACGCAGCGTTTCCTCGCTTACGCCCAACTGCCGCGCGTAATACGCGCAGCGCGCAGCCATTACGCCGAGGCCGAAGCCCTGTACCTGCTCGGGAAGCAGCCCGGAAAAATCATACTCCCCTGCCTCATTCTGATTACTTTGCAGGAAAACAGAACGGGAAAGATGATCGACCGGGTCGGATATCTGGCAGAACAGACCGGTAAAACCGACGCTTCGCGCCATACGGGCATACGCGCCCACCATGGTCCGGTTGGCCTCGTACTGCGCCATGCGTACGTCCTGCACAGTCGTATCCAGTCCGGGCACGCCGCGCGAGGCCGTAAACGCAAACAAGTCGCAGACAAACAGGTTTTTTTCCTCGCATATCACGACCTTCGGCAGCGGCTGGCCGTCCGGTGAAAGCACCTGGTTCAGTTCCAGTTCATAGCGGGCACACTGGGCCTTGTTGGGGTCAAAGATCTGGATTTTAGAAAACTCATGTCCCAGCAGCTTCAGCGCCAGCAGCGCCGTGCCGCCCACGTCGCCAAGGCCGACGAGTGTCAGGACAAGACCGGTTTTTTTCTGCCTATGCCACGTCTCCAGCACAGCGAATGCGTTTTGGAAACGAACATTCAGAACCCCCGCCCCATGCACACGCACAAAATCGGCCAGTTCACCGAAGGCCGGACTGCACGGTGTCAGGCAGCGGACTGTCTCAAGCTCGGAAAGTTCATCCAGATCATGGATATAAAATAATCCGCGCGATTGCAGCGGGTCGCGCCGCACGAGAAACACCAGCGGTGCGAACACAGCGCCGCACGGCTGCGCACCCCGCGGAAAGAGCGCTTCGTCATCTGCACCGAGACAGAATGAACGCCATTGCTTCAGAATCATTTAATAAATCAACTCCCGCTTCGGTATCTGAATAAAGCTTGGATAGTGTGGGGACAGTACCTTGCTCTGCTCCCTACCAACTGCATCCGTTTTCCCGGTTTATTTTCCCTTCCAATACTGTGCGCCCCAGTGCTCGAAATCCCACTCGGGACTGTAGTCATTGCATTCGTAATCGACATAATAAAGCCGGTCAACGGACAGAACGAAGTTATTCGGATAATAATCAATATTCAGCTTTGCAGGATACAGGCGGGCGCACATGGCTTTCAGCTGCCGGAGACAGAAGCCCGGAAGCCGGTTTTCCGCGATCAACTCCGCGGCTGTGGAACCCGGGATATATTCCTTGAGAATTCGTTCGTTTTCTACGTCAACATCCAACAGGCGCGGCATGGGGATTCCAACGGCCAAAAGACGCGCATAGTCATACTGCTCTGCGGCAAGCTTGTCTCCAAACTGATAATACTCACACGGTTCGTGGTGGATCTGCTTGACGACGTATTCACCGTGCTCGTCCGCAGCAAGGTAGGAATAGCCGCCCTTTCCCTTGCCGAGCAGCCGCCGGATGGAAAACACTCTGCCGTTGACTGTAATCTGATCTTCCATGTTCCTCGCCTCCATATGCCCAAGCATAGCAGACTCGTGCAGCGTTTGTCCAGCAGAAATCTGTTCCACTGGAAATACTGGCAGATTGAATAAAATATCGTTTAGATTTCATTCATCTTTCACAAGTTCTTCTTGCATTTTGCTTGGAAGTGCGTATAATGATGTGTGCAAAAAAGTAGAAATGAAGGAATTTGAAAATGCGCACGCTGTTATCATTATCTATTGCCATTCTCGCGGGCCTTCTGATGACCCGCGTTGCAAAGCCGCTGAAGCTGCCGTCTGTGACGGCGTATCTGGTCGCAGGTGTTCTGATTGGACCGTATTGCCTGGGTCTGCTTGGGATTGAGGGGCTCGGCTTCCCGACGCA
>URAZ01000073.1 GCA_900545925.1 uncultured Eubacteriales bacterium
GTATCATCAAAGCGCCGGATTGCGCCGTCATCCAGAATGCTTTCCAGATTCGCTTTCTTTGTCAGGTGGTAGACCTCGGATGGAATGGGTGCTTTTACATACGCCATTGGCAAATCCCTCCATAATCACAGGAAGATCGTTTCATTCTGTTCCAGTTTTCTGGCAAGCTGCCGCAGGCAGACGCCCTGCTCCCGCAGATATTCCACGATGTCCTGCGGCTCACGCTGCAGTGCTTCCTCCTCCACACGCTGCAAAGGTTTGTCCTTTTCGCCTTCCTTGTCACAGCATCCGCACTGTTCGCGGAGCTGATCAACCAACACCTGCTGAACATCCGCAAGATCCCGGATGGTAAACAAAATGTCCTCCACAGACATGTGAGAAGCCAGCAGGACGGTCGCGCCCGTGCCGGTAAACAGAAGAATGGATTCCCGCTTCTGCCACAGGGAGGTTGCTGGTGGTCTGGTCTTCATGACCTTTTCAAGCAGTGTTTTTCTATTGAGTTTCTCCATGAGTTTCATGTTCGGTACCTCTTTTCCTGATATTGCGGGCGTCATACAAAAATGCCCCGCTTGCAAGCGCTCTGCCGAGATTTCGGATGCAAACGCCCTTTTCCCGTAGCTCCCGCAGCAGCTTTGGCGGCAAGCGCCGCAGTGCGTCTGTTTCTTCTACCCGCGCTGCCCGGCATTCGCAGAGCGCATCGCACGCGCCGCAGACCTCGATCAGCTTTTGCAGATAGGCCGCCTGCGCTTCGCCAAGCTCCCTGACCGCAAAGACCAGATCCTCCGCTGTCATCTGTGCGGATGATAAAATGGCGGCGCCGCGTCCCATCCAGAACAGTGCCAGCGTCGTGTCCGGCAGCAAATAGGGTTGTGCGCATGCCTCCGGCGACGTTTCACATGTGTGACCGGTTTTCTTAATGTCCAAGTTCTTTTTCCCTCCTGGCAAGATTGATCTCCCGCAGTGACCCACAGGCCGGTTCATGCACCAGCACGAGATCACCGTTTTCGATCTCTGCCGGAAACATACTGAACTGCGGCTGGATGTACGGGCGCGGATCGTAGTTTGTGATAATCAGTTCGCCGTAGGTCGCACCTGCCTTCTGCGAGAGGGGATTATTGCGCCGGAATGCAAGGATAAAAAAATCGCCGTACAGACTGCGGATGAATGGACAGTCATTGTACGACACAACGATGTATCCCGCGCATTGCGAGAGAATGTGGTGCAGCTCTTCATGCTTTTCCTTCGGGAAGTCAACGGCATATAAGCTCTCGGCGTCAAAGTACGGCGGGTCACAGTAGATCAGGCTGTCCGGCCCGTCGCGCTCACGGATGATGTCCAGACAGTCCTTGTTTTCAATAACGACGTCTTGCAGCCGCTTGGAAGCGTCATCAAAGAGATACAGGAAGTTTGTAATGTTATTCGGCTTGACCCCGAAGGACGTAGTCGTGCCGCTGAAACTGCCGCGGCAGACCTTGTAATACGCGGCCGCCCGCTGAACATCGAACAGGCAGCTCCGCTCCCGCAGAATTTCTAAAAGTTCTTCCCGTTCTTCTCCGGTAAAGCACTCCATCACGGCGTTTCGCTCGTCTGCAATGCGCTGCTGCAGGAGGTCTTTGTGCTTCATAAATTCTTTCAAGAGATCAAATTCGGCTCTCGAATGGAACGGGATAAATTTTAATTCCCGCACAAGCTGAACCGTACATTCCCGCGCACACAAAAAGAGATTTACAAGATCGCAGTTGAAATCATTGTAGATGTCCATGCGGCTGACCTTTGGCTGCATTCCCAAAAGCAATGCGCCGCCTCCGCCGAACGGCTCCAAGTACAGCTTCGGGCTTGGCGGGAACACCTGCCAGATGTAGGGGATCAGCTTTTCCTTGCTGCCGATCCAGGGGATAAACGGTCTAGCGATCCCGGCCACCCCCGTCCGGCTTCTCCGCAAACTTCTCCATTGCCTGCTCCAGTCCGCAGATTGCCGCGTCCAGACCGGCGCGCATTTCCTTGAGCTGCCGGATGGTGGAATACAGTTCCGCGGCGTTGCTGGCGTAAAAATATCCCTCGCGGCTGCTGGCAATGGGAACAGCCTTACGCCGCAGGCGGTTAACCTTTTTGCGGAGGTCGCTCTCCCGAAGATTCTTCTGTCGCACAAGGTCGCGGCTGCAAATGAGATGCTCGCGCCCAAAGCAGAAGCGTTTCAGATAGTCGCGCAGTTCTTCATCGTTCATGTTTGTCCTTTCCGGACCGGTTTCCCGGAAAAAGGCGCAAAAAAGAAGGGCGGCTTTCCTCTCCGGGAAAACGGCCCTTCTGCAATTTCATTATTCATTTCGGTGGTTCGAGCGGCTTCCCGCCCGGAATCAGTTCAAAGAGTTTCTGCTCCTGCGGCGGATCGCCGCCCGCCGAGCGCCATCCGGCAAGGAATGCGGCGCGGATGATGTCATAGAGCGCCTGATGCGCTTCATCTGCCTCGGCTCCCTCCAGAAAAGCGTCCAGCGCCTTTTCAAATTCGTTGCTCATCATGCTCTTTCACCACACAGTTTCAGCATATACTCGTCTTGTGTGGTATTTTACCATGAATTTCTCCAAAATACAACATAGTCCGCGCATTTGCGCAAAGTATATCGACGAATACTATAGGCATCTCTCGTAAAATAGAGGCAGCAGGGAGGTGCGTCATGGATAAGCACTACAAGGATTACATCCAGATCGGGTTGAATATCATGCGGTACCGCAAGGAGCAGGGGCTGACACAGGATCAGCTTTCCGAGATGGCAGGCTATTCGCGCAATCATTTGCAGCGCGTCGAAACTGCCGTCTGCAAGCCGACTGTCGGTCTGCTTCTGGATGTGTCGGAGGTTCTCGGCGTTCCGGTGGAACGGCTGATGGAAATACGGAAATGAGAAGGGCGTCTGCCAGCGGCAGGCGCTTTTTACATTCCCATCTGCGGTTCCTGTGTCTGCTCCTGCTGCTGTTCCGAGATCGGCTCATGCAGCGGACCAAAATCCTCGCGGTTGACCATGCCGTAGGGTGTGAGCTCCGCGCCGTACTGTTTGAGGACAGCTTCGGCATAGGCTTCGCGGTTCAGGTGCTTGTAGATCAGGTCTGCATCCTTGCCGCCGAGAACGAATTCCAGCTCATCCCGCACCAGCGCGTCTTTATCACGTATTTTTGTCTCGAAACAGTATTGCGGCAGCTTTTCAATGCGGTCGAAGACATCGTCCAGCGTCTCACACTGCGTCGCACCGACCACCGCCTTGAATTTTGTAAGCAGACCACTGGCTTTCAGTTCCTGAAGCGACTTTGCCAGCTCGTTGATCCGCGGAAGATCTTCCACATCGGTCAGCATGCTGTTCAGCTGCGGCGCGATGGCATCGCAGCCGGTGGACTGCGCATCGAACCATTCCGGCGCGTCGAGTTCTTCCTGCACCTCCAGCAGCCGCTGTTCTGTTGCAGGCAAGTCCAGAACAGCTGTTTTCTGCTCATTTTCATGATTCATGAGCGTCAGGCGGATCATATAGGAAATTTCCCGCTGCGGCTCATGCTCCGGCAGCGGCTCCAATTCCTCCGTGCGGACAACATAGCCGTGCGGGGTGAACGTACCTGCTTCGTCCTCGCGCATCTGTTTGCCGATTTTAGCGTAATCCAAGAGGGCATATGCGCTGTCCGGCAGGGCATCCAGATCCTCCCGAAAGCCGTTTTGTACATAAAATTTTCCGAGTGCTTCGTCCGTATTGACATCTGCAAGCACCTGACAACGATCTACGTTGGATGCCAGCATCATCAGCTCCTGCGCTGTGATGGGGCCGCTGTTTTCCTGCATATGCTTGTTGACCTGCATCTGCAAGAGTCCTTCCAGCGCTGTTTCCTGACGCTCATCCAGCTTGGAAAGCTGTTCCGTCAGAGAATTGAACTCGAAGATGGACATACTCTCGTCCAGATGCGGGGCGAGATAGTCAAAGCAGTAGAATTCATCCACCTGCCAGTAGACATCACCAGGAGACTTCGTGTGAATCTGCTCAAATGCGTCCATCATCTCGTACTGGCTGACAGGGAACGTCAGCTCCACGCCGCGTTCATCTGTGGCGCTGCTGCTTACCAGATAGACCTCACATACTTTGCGCAAGCGTCATTCCTCCTGTCTGTTCCTGTTCAAATCGTTCCTGTTCGGTCTGGATACTCCAATCGACTGGCTGCCAAAGATGGGCATACAGCTCCATACTGCCGACACGGATCTCATGCTGCTCCACGCTCTCCCCAAACCCGTCACTGGCTTGTCCGGCTGCAAAGCGCTTCAGGTTGTCCAGTTCTGCGCCGGTCAGTTCCCCAGAAACCATACACTCGGCTACGCCCCAGAGTTTGCCGTCTCGTGCCTCGGCTTTGAAATAGAGCGACTGCACCTTTGCGTCAACTCCGTCGTTCCGGTTGTAGTATTCCATGAATCCGCGTGGCGTGTCCAGAAACTTTGATTCACGTTCCAATGCACCGGTGATGGTATCCGCATAGCCAACAGCGTCGTCGTCGGAAAGCGTGAGTTCCTCATCCTCATAATCGCCCCAGTCATTTTTTTCATAATAACCGAGCGCCAACGGCATGTAAAGCTTTAATTTCTGCGGCTTTACCACAGTAAAGTCATCCTCGCCGGGGACGAGAGAAAGCCCGCGCCCATTATCCCATTTCATTAAAAGCTGACCAGCATCGTCAATGCCCTGCACCGTTCCAGTCATGCCTGTCGGGATCGGCTGCGGATCATTCATCTCAGACTCCAGCCGAACGCGCGTTCCCGGTGGAAACTGCTCACGCAGAAGCTTTACCATATAGGGTTTCATAAATGGCATATTATATCCCTCCAAACTGCATTTCCTGTTTTTCTGCCTGCTCTGGTCGCTGATACTGCTTGAGGCTCTCTTTCGCCCAATCCGGCAGATATTCGTCTTTCAGAACGCCAATAAAATCATTCCGGTTCCAGCGCGTCTGCTCTCCATCACCGAGGCAGGTGCAAAGAATGGAGCGGCCGCGTGCAGTCGGGCTGCACCCAAAGCCGCTTTGTGCCAGAGCTGATTCTCCGGTGACCAGTATTCCTCTTTCAAGGTATTTGGTGAGATGACGAGCACCTTGCCGGTGTAGTCCAGTTCGCTCGAATCCGGTTCGCACTGCTTCTGATCAAACATTCCGAGATCCATGACGAGCTTTCTGTAGTGTGAAATGAAACCGTCCAGAATGGCGGAATGACTTCTGGCGGCAAAGCAGTAATTATGCATTTCATCCTCCGGAATGTAATGGCTTTCCGCCCAAGCTCGGTTGTCCGGACGGAAGCGTCCATCGCCGCGCCGCTCCTGCACGGTGTTCGCTAAAACGTGTTCCACGCGCTTGTAGCCGTAAAGCTCGACGAT
>URAZ01000074.1 GCA_900545925.1 uncultured Eubacteriales bacterium
ATGAACCTATAGGTTCGGCTGGTAATAGGCCCCAAGGGGGCCTGTGCAAACCACCGGCACGGCCGGTGGTTATGATTATGAGCGCGGCGTAGAAGCAGAAAGTGGAAACTGCGGCGTCATTTTTGCGCCCGGAGACGCAAAAGCTTTCCGCTTTGTGCGGTCTATCTATAAATGCCGTTTTTTGCTACCATTGATATAGACACAGTACACAAAAACACGCACGAACAGAAAGGAGAACGAAACTAAATGAGCAAAAAAATCGACGCACGTCTTCCGAAGGAGGTCGGCACCGGGCTGTATCCGGTCAAATCTCCCTGGGACAAGATGATTTCCTATCACGACGCGGCGCACTACTGTCAGCGCTATACCAATGTCGTGAGCGCAGCCATCATGCAGGCGTTCCGCATGCTGGTCAAGGACTATGAAAAGCGCAGCGCCGCAATGTGCGCCAACGCCTACAACCGACTCGCCTATGTCTACAAGAACTTTCCCGGCTACACGGAGATGAACGCAGATCAGCTGCATATGCACTCGTTCATGCGCGGCAACTTCGTCGGCGGCCTGATCGGCGACGCAGGCGACGAGGATCTTCTGATGTGCGGACGCGTTAACGACTTCGGCACCTATCGCGCGGAAAAAGAGCTTGACGTCTGCTACTGGGACATCGTCGGCACGGAGCTGTGCCGGTCTACCACTCAGTCCCTGCAGGCCTGCGCCGATTGTGCCTCTGAGCTTCGCCCGGATGGACCGCACATCGAGTACCACATGGTTGAGGCGAAGGGCTGCGGCGACCATCACTGCCGCATTGTTGCTGAGTGCCGTAAAAAGTTCCCGATGCCTGAGCATAAGCAGTGGGAATGCTTCGGTCCGGTCGCAACCGAGGCGCAGATCAAGTTTACCAAAGAAGAGGATACGGTCGACGAATCCATGATGTTCCGCGAGGATACTGACTTCCTGTTCTCCAACGGCACGAATCTGGAGAAGAACTGGAAAAGTGCGTATCCGATGGTTGTGATGTCGAATGCTTCGAGCTATATTCTGCCGACGCTGGAGGACTTTGTCCGCAGCGGCGAGCTGACGAGCGAGGAGGTCGACTATGCGCTGCATTGCGTCTGCGAGGCAGCTGGCAAAGCAACCTTCATTGACAACTTCGCGAAGGAAGGCCTGCGCGTCTGGATGGGCGTGCCGCACTCCATCAGCGAGGACGACGGCCGGATCATGGGCGGCTACCTTGAAATGTTCTGGCAGAGCATGCACTTCAGCTACACGATCGAAGCGTTCAACAAGGACGAGTGCATCTACGTTCTTGACCCGAAGGAACTCAATTCCTGTCTGATGGGTTCGCAGCGGATGTCGACCGCCTATATCTGGTTCTGGTACGGCATGACCAAAAGCCTTGTCAATGCACAGTGGTCTTTGTGGGAGGAGGATTCTCCCGAAGGAAAGCTCCGGCTGAAGATCGCGAAAAAAGTCGATAAATTCTGCTGAGCCAGCCGAAGATAAGAAAGGAGTCATGCATTATGAAATATCCGTATCCTGTTATGTATCAGAATGTCTACTGCTACGATGAAATGAAGCGCGCCGAGCATATGGCGGTGCGCGAGACGGTCGGCTGGTATCTCTGGACGCACCAGATCGTTGAGGTCACGGGCAAGGACGCAACCGTATTTTTAGAGAAGCTCTTCCCGAAGCCCATCGGCAATCTCGCGCTCAGCCGCGAGCGCTATACCACGATGCTGGATGATAACGCCCAGATCATCGACGACGTCGTCGTTATGCGCATGGAAGAGCAGCGCTACTGGGTCTCGACGCTGTTCCGCGCGGATATGTTCGTCTGGTTCGAGGCGCACAAGGGCGAATGGGACGTTCACTGGGAAGACGTCACAAAGAAGTGGGAAATGTACGCCGTGCAGGGACCGAAAGCGCTGGAAATGGTGAACGCGCTGGTCGAAACACCGGTGGATGGACAGAAATTCTTCCAAATCCTCCCCAACCGCATTGACGGCATCGATGTTCTCATCAACCGCGCGGGCTTCACGGGCGAAAAGCTGGGCTTTGAAATTTACTATCCGAAGGACAAGGCACCCGAGCAGGAAAAGAAGCTGCGCGAGCTTGCCCCGGAGTTCGGCGGTCGTGAGGTCACAGAATTTCAGGTCATGGCGTGGACGCTTCCGTGCGAGGCGGGCTTCTACTACATGCGAGATCTGCGCCACACGAATCCCTATGAAGTCGGTCTGACCGCCGGTTTTGACTGGGACAAGGACTTTATCGGCAAGGAAGCCCTCGCCGCCATCCGCGACAACGGAGCCGAGCGCGAGGTCGTCGGCTTCACGGTTGCTGAAAAGGACATCCATATCAAAGGACGCAACATGGGCAACGAAGGTGAGAAGGTCTTTTTGGACGGTGAGGAGATCGGCAGGGTTATGAAGATCACCTACAGCTATGTGCTGGACATCAACAACGGCACGATCATCTGCAAAAAGGGCCTGCTCCATCCGGGCGACAAGGTCCTGCTGCACGGGCATGAAGCAGTCATCTGCGCGCCGAAGTTTATCTGAAAGGAGAACATGCGATGAATCTGACACCGGAAATGATCCTGCGCGGCTATCAGGCAAACACGGCTGCGCTGGAGGAAATGATTTTTGTAAAGGGGAAGGTCGCCGTCGTGACCGGCGGCACGTCGGGGCTCGGCTTCTGTGTGGCTCGGCGGCTGTGCCAGGGTGGAGCAAAGGTCGTTCTTGCCAGCTCGACCCAGGAAAAGGGGGATCTCGCCGTAAGGCTTCTGAAGGAAGAAGGATTTGATACCGTTTTCTGCAAGACAGATGTACGGAACGAAGAAGAAGTCAAGCATCTGATTTCCTTTACGGCAGAAACCTACGGCTCGATCGATATTCTTGTTACGGCTGCCGGTATCTGGAGCTTCGCACACATTGAAGATCTGGAAGAGGACGTGTTCAAAAACACGCTGGATGTGAATCTGCTGGGTGCATACCGCTGCGCGAAGCATGTTTCGCGCTATATGATCGACCATAAAATTAAGGGCAAGATGTTGCTTGTCTCGTCGAACTCCGCCTATCTGCCGCAGCCTGTGTTCGGCGGCTACGCACACTATACCGCGTCCAAGGGCGGCGTGATCGCTATGACCACCGAGCTTGCCAAGGAACTCAAGCGCTACGGCATCATGGTCAATACTGTCGCACCTGGCGGTATGTTTACACCCGGCTGCATGGTAAATGGTCCTGTTAGAACGCTGCCGCCCGAGAAGCAGGCAGAGCTCGGAAAGGAAATGATGGTTGCAAAGCTTGACGAGGTCCCGACTGCAGACTCTGTTGCCATCGTGGTCTATGGTATGTGTACGCGCATGGCAGACGGTGTGACGGGCGAGTGCATCGTTGCCGATTCCGGTATGATGCGCAACATCATGGCGTTCCAGCCTGCAATTGACCAGTATCCGCCTACGGAAAGCTGAGAAGCTTTTTACAACAGAAGGGGACAATACGATGGATTTGAAACAACTCTTTGGTTATGAAGGAAAAACGGTTGCCGTCTCTGGTGCTTACTCGGGCATGGGGCTTGCCGCAGCACGGCTGCTGCATGAGCTGGGGGCAAACGTGTATACAATCTGCCGCCGGAACGGACGGCACAGCGGACTCGATTTCCCGGTTGCAGGCGAGCTGTATGCGGACTTTGGCGTAAAGGAAGACCTCGACGTGCTGGCAGAAGCGCTTCCTTCGCAGATCGACGCCATATTCCTCTGCCATGGCATCGCTTTGAAGGCGGATGCTTCCAACGCGCTGGAAGTGCAGAAGGTCAACTTCCTCGGGCACAAATACCTACTGGAAAAGATACTTCCCAGAATTGCGGATAACGGCTCGGTCAATATCATTGCCTCTACTGGCGGCTTTGGCTGGCAGGGTGTATTTGATGACTGTGCAGCTATCGTAAATGCGCCAAGTTATGAAGCGGCATTGGATTGGTATGAGACGCATCCGGATGTCATCCGCAACGGCTATGTGTTTTCAAAGCAATGCTTGTGCGCTTATGTCAAGATGAAGGTCCATGCGCCAGAATATATCAGCCGCAGAATTCGGCTGAATGCCATCAATCCCAGAAATACGCTCACGGGGCTGACCGACGATTTTAACCGGAACACCTCGCCGAACGGTGACGCGGCAGAAGGAAAAGCTGTCATTGAAAAAATCTTCTTGAACAGCTGGAATGGGCGTTGGGCTTCGGCTGAGGAAATGGGATATCCGCTGGTTGCCATCGGAAGTCAGATTTTCTCTTACATGAGTGGTCAGGTCATTTATTTTGACTACGGCATGAGCAGCGTCTGGGAAACGGGCGCACTGAGCAAAAACTGAACTGACACATTGCATCCCTTCAAAACGGGCGGCTCTTCAAATGGAGAGTCATCCGCCGCTTTTGCTGCAATGACAAAGAGCAATTTTAGACTCGCTATAGACAAAGAATACGCGGTCGGTGGATGTACCGGCCGCGTATTTTCATATTTTCGAGTCACGGAGCCACTGCTGGAAATCCTCCAGCGAGATGATCTCGCGGTCACATTTCTTCTTTTCCTCTCGGGCTTTCTCACTCCACGCATAGAACTGCTC
>URAZ01000075.1 GCA_900545925.1 uncultured Eubacteriales bacterium
TCGACCGTCGCTTCGGAGAGCGGCTTTCCTGTCGCTTTATTTTTCTGCTTCCGCAGCTTTGTGTACAGACTGCGGAAGTGTTCGGGGCGCAGATCGACGAGCTTGTAGCTGCCGAGGTATGGTTTGAAGCGTTCAATATCCTGCTTCTCGCGCACGAGTGTAGACTTTTCCAATTTGTCAGGAGCAATGGCTTGCAACCAGATCTCGGTGTACTTCTCCAGCGTGATCGACCGGTCAATATCTGGATTCATCTTCTTGCAGCTCATCTCGAACAGCATCGCCTGTTCCTGTAACCACTTCTCCGTCTGCTTTGGCGTAAGGCCTGTGGGCGGCTTGACCGTCTTCTGCTGCGGGTTGCGCCGCCGACCGTCCGGCGTGTAGCCCATGGACACCACAATGAGATAACTGTTTCCGCGTTTTCTGATACTTGCCATTTATGATTCCTCCTGTTCTGCTCAGCACGGCTGAGATTTCGTAACAGCAACAATACCAGAAAACGCGGAAATAGCGAGTGGTCTTTGAAGATTCTACGAAAGTGACAATTCGGGATGGGCAGAATTGACGATCAGAATCATAAGTTTCTTTGCAGGTACACCATATCCACCAGCTGCACCCCGGCCTCGTAGATAGGATGGTCATAGCGATCGGTGAAGAAGTTTGGGATGCGGTGGGAGCGGGTAAATCCGCATTTTTCGTAAAACGGCACGGTCAGCGGGCTATCGCCGGTGCCCACCTGCAAGAGAGCATAGTGACCCGCATATTTGCGCACAAGGAAGTCAATCAGTGCCTTACCGTAGCCCTTTCTCTGCGCTTCCGGCTCCACGGCAAGGCTTTTCAGCTCCAGAACCCCGCCGCCCTCATCGGTGATGACGCATTCTGCTTTCACGCCGCCGTCCTCCAGCACATACATGGTACCCCGCTCCAGATAGCGGTCAATCATGTCCTCCTGCTCGTCCGCCAACAGCAGAAGCGGAAGGAATCGCTTTTTATTTTCGTGGATTTCTCGAATGTTCATAGGCTGCTGCTCCGATAATCTGGAATTTATAGATTGAAGGTTTCTTGGATCAATCTTGCGGCTTTGTCAGGTTCCATATCAGAATTATCGATCCTTAGGTAGTTATCAAAAGGAATCTCGCCTTCATAACTAACACACCTATGGTTTTTGTCATCATTGATCAAACGCTGATTGGAAGTCTCGATATCTCTTTTGGAAGCTTTGTTTTTTAGTCTGTTCTCAGAAATATTCCTTTTCAGTCTTATCTCTTGTGGAGCAATCAGTTCAACATAATAAAAATCGGTCCCGTATGGTTCAAATATACCTTTGATATGTTCCAGATACTCCCATTCTGACGGCAGATCAAAATCCATCATTATTGTAAAAATCATCCCATAGTTATCGGAAGCCGCATAGTTCTTGAAAATCGTGTCACGTATTTCTGAGATTGTCTTTCCGTCGTATCTACCGAAAATCTCTATCACTAGTTCGATGGTCATGTGATTGTGAAAGAGCCTTAAATCCGTTATTTTCATCAGTTCCTGGCCAACTGTCATTTTCCCAACAGCAGCATCGCCAATTAAAAAAATTAGTTTCATAAAACACCTCAACAAATTCCGATTTATTAAATTCATGATAGCACACACAACGCCCAGCTTCAATAAACGTTTTCTTCACGAAACCATCTGCGCTGCGCTCTGTGTCGGAATCAGGCACTCCGCCATGCGCTTGGCGGCGTCCTGCTTGCGCTGCATCTGTGGGTGGCAGTAGGTGCGCTCCAGGAAGGACGTATCGCCGTGACCGGCGAGGTCTGCGACCGTATTTTTGTCCACGCCCTCATGCAGAAGCGTTGAAACAAAAAAGTGTCGGAGGGTGTGCAGATGGTAGCTTTTCGGGAATCCCAGTTCCGCGAATAACGCTTTGAGGTGCTTGCTGAAGGTGTCCGGATGAATGAGCGTGCCATCGTCTTTTGTGAAAATATGCTCCGGGAACGGAATACCTTTTTCGTCACGGAGCATCATCTTCCGGTAGCAGAAGCCGCGCAGCAGGCTGAACAGATCTTCGCTCATCGAAACAGTTCGGGCGCGACCATTTTTCGTTTTGCCCTCCTGCACGCCCTCGCCGGAAACAGTGCTGCGGGAATGCTGGACGATGATATAGCCCTCATAACTGCCGGTCACGATCACGTCTCTGACCAGCGCAGGGCGCACAGTTCTCCGCGGCGCATCCCCGTGTTGATGGCAAGAAAGTAGAACAGTTGGAAAACCGGTTCCTCATAGCAGAGGGCGGAAAGGAGCTTCTGCATTTCCTCCATCGTCGGAATCTCCTGCGTTTTGCGTTCGGCATCCGGCAGATCGATCATGCGGGCGGGATTCTTCTCAATGATCTCGTTGCGCTTCGCGTCGCTCAGAACGGCAGACACGACCGTCAAATATTTCTGTACCGTCTTTTCCTTGATGGGATGGCCGCGATAGGTGCGCTTGCGGAGCTTCGCCAGCAGGTTTTCCAGTGCTATGGGCCGCAGCCGGTTCAGCTTGATCGCTCCGATCTCCGGGAATACCGTTTCGAGCGAACGCCGGTAGAAGGCCAGCGTTCCGGGCGCGTATTTTGTCTGCCGATCCAGCCAGCCGCGGGCGTAAGTTTCAAACGTCATTTCAGCGTCCTCGCTATAGCCCTGCTTGAATAACCGTTCCAGCCGTTCGGCTTCGTGGTAGACATACTGCTCGACACCGCGCTTTGGTACAGAATCCGGCACCTGAATCGTTTTCGCCTTGCAGATTTTACGTCCGTCAGTGCGGTAGCCGTTGCTGATGGTAATTTTGTATTTTCGGTCAGATAATTGTTTGATGCTTGCCATAACATCTCCCCTTACATTTTTTGCTCCATTGTCCAATCCTCATGATCGTCCTCGGCGTGACCGAGGGCGGTTTTCTTTTGCCGGAGCTTCTTGCGGCGCTTGCTGTCAATATGCAGCGGCATAGTCGCTGTGTCGTGCTGCGGCGCATCATCCGTCATCTGCTCCACAGCACGGCCAAGACGCACAGCGCCGCGCACAAGATCACCGCCGTAATCGAAATCCACGCGCACAGACGAATTTTCTTCGTTTCTGCCTGTGCCATATTGGAAAGCTGCTGATTCGTTTCCCTCATCATCGTACTCAATGCCGTTTTGGTACTCTCGGTCAGCTCTTTGCAGATGGAAGAATACCTCTCGTTCAGGCTCCCAGCCTGTTTCTCGAAATTTTCTGCGCTCGTTTGCATCTTGATCAGAGATTCCTGCGCTTCTGCTTTCGTCAGAAGCATTTTCAGGTCCGTGTCTAACTGCATCTGTTGCCGGAACAGCCTGTCCTGCATTTCGGGCAGCGCATTCCAGTTCTTCTCGGTAACCATTACTGCTGGTTCCAGCCGCCGCGCCTCGTCCATCGATTTCCTGTGCTGCGCCGTCAGTTCCGCCGGTGTCAATCTCTGTTCGGTATCCAAATTCCGCCTCCATATTTTCTTTCAGATATTTTTCTATGTGCAGCTTGTTATCACGGCATCTACATCCGTCTGGTGTGATATAGGTGATATTCTTTCGTGTCAGTGACCAATTTGCCGAGTAGCCCTCGGCACGGAGCAGCGCCAGAAATTCCTCGCGCGTTTCGGCATAGCGCATACACTCGTCGATCACGCGCATGAGTTCAAATTTCCAACTCTCACCTTTGGATGCCGTGTAATATTCCGCATTGGACATTCCGCGGGAATGTTTTTGCTCATCCCTCTGAAATTTGGGAAGTCCCAATTCCTCGCAAATCTGGTCATTGCAAACGCGCAGCTCCTGAATCTGCTCGTCCGCCATATGCACCTTCCGACCGGTTTCAAAATTGACGCTGTTGATGATGCAGTGCGAGTGGATATGCTCGCGGTCGACGTGCGTGCAGACCAGCACCTCGCAGCCCTCGAAGTATCCGGCAAGCTGCCGCGCCGCTTCATGGGCCGTGCGCGGGTCGATGTCTGCACCTTTTGGAAAACTCTGTACCATGTGGTAAAACATCACGCCGCCGTCTTTATGGTGCAGCAGCTTCGTACTCAGGAATTCGTCGAACGCCGTTTCCGGTTGGCAACCGATCCCGCTGACGAGTTGCTGACCGTCCCAAAGCGTCTTGCTGAGTTGGGAAACATAGCGCATGACACTTTTCATGCAGCCGCGTGTTTGTGTGCCTTTCTTGTAGTTCACGAAATGGACGATTGCGATTTTCCGCGCCCTCCTTCCTGTATCTGCCGCAGGGTGACGTTGATTTTTGCGAATTCCTGTGCAGCTGCGTCCAGATTGGCAAACTGCACCTTGCCCGTGTTCGCCAGCACAGCGAGCTGGTTCAGGTTGTTGCCGATGGC
>URAZ01000076.1 GCA_900545925.1 uncultured Eubacteriales bacterium
GCCGTCCGTCAGAATACGGATAACCTGCATACCGTCCAGCATCGGAACGCCCTCCGCGCATACGGCAGCTTCCAGCACCTGCGTCATTCTCTTACTGGTATACGGCCCGGCGCTGGTCGCGCGGCGGCGCGGGTCATGGTCGGTCTTGTAGCCGACGTATTCCCCGTAACGGCTGCGCGGAAATTCCACGCCGAGCTCCGCCAGCCTCAAAAAGCGCGGCGCGGAGAGCGCCGCCTCGCACAGCGCGGTATCGCCGTCAACGCACTGACCGTCAAAAAGCGTCTGCGCCATTTCGCGCACGCTGTCCCCATCGCCGCCGGAGAGCGTCAGCTTGTAATACCATTCCACCAATGACGGATCGCGCACTTCTCCCCCGTCATCGTGCTGCTCTCGGACGGACAGCCGACAGATAACTATAAGAAATCTCTGGATAAGTTGCTGCACTTGCCCTGGGGCAAGAAAGCTGTTCGTATCGCGATCTCTATCGGTCAGGATGCGGATGACGATGTGCTCCAGCAGTTTACTGGCAACCGCGAGCTTGTCTTGCAGGCGAACAATCCGCAGGCACTCGTTAAGATGATCAAGTGGGCATCTACCGCAGCCTCGCTGGTTTCTGCTCCGGCAAGCAGACCGAAAGAAATGGATGTCGTTCCTGCTGGGAACAACACGCCCAGCGCAACAAATGCGCCTCTGGTGCTGGATATGAACAACATTCCCGATCCGGGTTCGATTGGAGTAAATGATGTATGGTGATCGGAGCTTTCTCCGGGAGAGGATGATTGCATCATGAAACGAATGGTATTCGGAGAAAGTGTTCAGGGTGCCTCCCACAAACGGGTAGATAAAGAGTGCCAGGACAGCTTTAAGAAACTCGAATATGATGACGGGACGGTTATCATGGCAATTGCGGACAGACATGGCAGCAAGGCTTGCCCGTACAGTAAGTCCGGGTCCGGCATTGCAGTCAATGTTTTCTGCAAGGTCATGGATGAGTTTCATGCAAGTTACGCAGAAAATCTAGGGAACCTCTGATTTAATCCGCACTACCATAAAGGCTCCGGATGTGGGATAATAACACATCAAAGCAATGGTGGCGTATGGTGATGAAGAAACAGGAAACATTTACGGATATCGAATACAGCTTCCGCAAGAAGAAAACGAAGCGGGAGGAATTTCTGGAAATCATGGACGAGATCATTCCCTGGGACGAGTGGGTCGGCGTGATCGAGCCCTACTATCCCAAGGGAAAGCGTGGCCGTCCGCCCATGGGCATTGAGAAAATGCTGCGGATGTATCTGCTTCAGATCTGGTTCAACCTGTCCGACCCGGCGACCGAGGACGCTATCGTCACAGGCATCTGCATCAATAACCGCGACGAAATGACAGTCACCCTGCTTGGCGACCTCAAATTTACAGAACAGATTTAAGAGGGACAGGTATGAAAAAGATTCGATATTTACCGTTTGGCTACACGATCCGCAACGGACACACCGTGATTGAACAGCAAGAGGCCGACATTGTCCGTAATATTTTCAGATCGTACATTCAAGGTGCGTCGCTCAAGGAAATCGCGGAAGATTTGACAGCAAAGCAGATCCCATACACAGAGCGGACCTGTGTATGGGATAAGGCGCGGATTTCACGGATACTGGAGAATGCGAAGTACACCGGCGATGAAGAATTTGAAATGATCATTGATGAGGACATCTACGAAGAAGCCGTCGCGGTCAAAAGCGCACGGCGTTGGAATCAGGCAGTCGAGGAAAGCGAGGGCATCCGGCAGATCCGCGACCGTGTCCGCTGCGGACAATGCGGTGCGACGATGCTTCGACACATCAATTCCAAACGCGAGATCCGGGAAAGCTGGACGTGCAGCAATGCAGACTGCGGCATTCTGGTGCGAATCAGTGACGGAGAGCTGCTCCGGAAAATCACGCTCCTTATGAACCGCGTCATCGCAAATGCCGATCTCATGCTTCCTCATCCGAAAGTGAAGCACAGGGATTCCGCAGTGGTGCTGAATTTGCAGCAGCAGATCTCCGACGAAATGGAGCAGGAACGCCCCAGCGAGGAACGGATCGCTACGTTGCTCTGCGAAATCGCAGGTCAGCTTTACAAAGAAACAAACGCCAAAACGCAGATCGCCGCACAGATCGCCAGAAAGCGTGTCTCCCTGATGCAGCCGCAAGAGGCGTTCAACGCTGCATATTTTTCCGAACTGATCGACGCCGTCTCCCTTCATGTGGGAGGCGGCGTCGTTTTGCATACAAAAACAGAAACCGATATTTGCGAAAGTGAGGAAGAACCGAATGGAAGTCCAGAGAATTCCGAAACGGACAGTTTCCGTAATTGAACCACAAAAGTCCATCCTTGTGGACAAGGAGAAATATCACCAAAAGCGGGTGGCAGCCTACTGCCGCGTCTCCACAGATTCCGAAGAACAGCTTACATCCTATCAGAACCAGATGCGCGTTTACACGGAAATGATCGCTGCCAACAAGGAATGGGAGTTTGCCGGCCTTTATGCCGATGAGGGCATTTCCGGCACAAGGGCGGACAAACGCCCGGAGTTCCAGCGCATGATCCGCGACTGCCAGAACGGGAAAATCGACTATATCATCACGAAATCCGTATCCCGCTTCGCCAGAAACACGGTAGAGTGTCTGGAATATATACGCTCGCTGAAAGCGCAAGGCATTGGGATTTTCTTTGAGGAACAGAACATTGACACGCTGAAAAGCGACAGTGAATTGTATCTTGTCATTTACGCAGGCTTTGCGCAGTCCGAATCCGAGAGCATCAGCAAGCATATCACATGGACGTATCGAAAGAAGTTCGAGGAGGGAAAAGTAAGCTTTCAATACAAAAATTTCCTCGGCTACCGAAAAGGCGAAGATAAGCAGCCGGAGATCGTGCCGGAAGAAGCAGCCATCGTGGAGCGGATCTACGAGATGTTCCTCGCCGGTCAGCCGATCAAGATGATCGCGCAAACGCTGCAAGCAGAGAAAATCGAGATTCCCGGAAAGAATCTCAGCTTCAGCAAGAACATGATCATGAATATCCTGCGGAACGAAAAATACTGTGGTGACTGCATCCTCCAGAAAACCGTTACGGTCGACTGCATCTCCAAAACGCGAAAAGCGAATCAGGGCGAAGCACCCATGTACATTGTCGAGAACAATCATCCAGCGATTATCAGCCGTGAGGTGTTCAACCGCGTACAGGAAGAATTGATCCGGAGGCAGGCACTCCGGGCAAAGTCAGATAAGACATCCATCACCGCGACCGGAAAATACTCCAAATACGCACTGACCGAGGTGCTGCAATGTGCGGAATGCGGTAGCCGATATCGCCGCGTCACATGGACCGCACACGGAAGAAAGAAAATCGTCTGGCGATGCATCAGTCGTCTGGATTATGGAACGAAACACTGTAAGGACTCCATTACCGTGGAAGAAGCCGCCCTGCATGGGGCCGTTGTCCGAGCGTTGAACCGCTTTCGCGCAGAGGACGAGAGTACATACCTGACACTCATGAAAGCGACCATTGGCGAAGCCATCGGCATAAATGGCGGTTCGGAGGAAATCGACCTGCTGACCCGCCGCATTGACACGCTGAACAAACGAATGCTGGATCTTGTCAACGAAACCGTTGCGGCTGGAAAGGACGTGGAGAGCAGCGAGGATGAATTCAAAGGTATCTCCGATCAGATCGAGCAGCTTAACCGTCGCATTGCCGCAATTCAAGAGAGCATCCACAAAGACGGCTCCCTCCAAGCGCGGCTGGAGGAAATTCAGAGCATCATCGCCGAGCGCAATGCGAATGAAACGCAGTACGATGACAGCATCGTGCGCCAGATGATCGAGTGTATCAAGGTACACCGCAACGGCAGGCTGACAATCATTTTCGGCGGCGGCTACAAGATCGAGGAAACGCTATAAATACGAAGCACCTCTGTGAGAGCGTTCACTCGGTGGTTGGTATCATAATGTGACGTTGGGGTCAAAAGGTCATTTGTTCGAGCAGTTTTCAGGTGAAAAAATGCGAAAAATATGATAGAATAAAA
>URAZ01000077.1 GCA_900545925.1 uncultured Eubacteriales bacterium
GTGGTTGTTCGACCGTATGATACCTGCCGTAGCGCTCATCCAGTAATCCAATATAATGCAGGAGCCGGTCGTGTTCCCGCCAGAGGTTCACATAGGCAGACGCAAGTTCGCCCAGCGCCTCAGCATTCATCCGTTCAGCCGTTTTCTTATAGGAAAGCGCAACGTCCGGAACAGCTTTTGAGTTAGTCGCTTTTTCGCTGCTTGTCAAGGGCGGCAGGGACATTGCCTCAATCATTTCCGAATCAGAAACCTGCGGTATATGCTGAAGCTCATACCGCATGAGTTCAATTTGCCGCAGCCGATGTGAAGAATTCTCGAGGAGTTCCAGAACGTAGCTTTTGCATGTGGGCCCCATAGTGTTCCTCCCATCCGTGCAAAATCAAAATGGAAAGCAAAAACAGATGTTTCCGCGCACCAGCACGCAAAACATCTGTTTCCGTAATTTTCTATGATAAGATTATCACAGAACAGCGCGACATTACAAGAGCCAAAGCAGCGCGAATCTGTGAAAAATGTGCGACAAAATAGCGACAAGGATAATACGCTGATTTGAACGCACTTATTTCTCCAATACTATCCGCAAACGAGAAAATACATATTTTTCCATTCCGCGCTTGTGAAATACTGCCGTACAGTGGTGAACCATTTATACGGCAGCTTCTTGACGTAAACGCCCCACATAACATATGCGCATTTGTATGAGTGTGTTTTAAGCGACCGGCTGCATAATCCTATGGCTTAAGTTCCGGATGATAATACCGTTTTAACTAAGGCAGCACTGCACAATTGCGTCTTCGCGCTTCGGTGGATCTTTTCCGCCAATTCTGCGGTTTGAGGAGCCTGAAATATGTCGCAGCCGTTGGCGCCGAAGACGCCTTACGGATGCGGGCTCATACAGTATCCCTGCGCTTTTCAAACCTTGTCTCGACGAAAAATCTCTCATCGAATCTGCTTGCCAAATTGTGCGGTGTTGCCCTAAATTACCTCACGCATATTGGTCACTTTGATCTTCTGCGCATACCGGCGCATCATTGCTGTAGTTTCACCCTCAAGGTACAACCCATACATCTGTAAAATCAGTTCTGTCAGCGCGTGCCCGTCCGGCAGGCAGGAAATTTCTCTGAGCACCCGCTTCGCGGCGTCATACGACTGCTCTGTTCCTGCCTCACTCAAATAGCGGTAGACTGCACCTGCCGCGCCGACGGCGATATACGCAGGCATTACGCCCATCTCCATGCACAGAATGCTCGACCCGATCAGTCGGTCGGCTGCGCCGAGCTTCCGTGCGGGGTCGCCGCCGACGCGCTTGCAGGTGTCCTTCAGCGCTGCGTTGCGGAACCGGCCGAGTAGGTCCGTGATGTGGAGCATCAGCGGCTCTAGCTCGACGCCGTATTTCTGCGACAGCGCCATCGCGCTCTCCAGCATCGCATTTTCCACGATGCTCAGAATTTCCGGATCGTCGATTGCCTGATAGATATATTTCCGGCCGACGTAACCGCCGAGGTACGCACAGGTCGCGTGACCCATGTTGTGGATGAACAGCTTGCGCTTGATATAGAAGTCAAACGGCTCAAACGGCACCAGATTCTGAATTCCCGGGACTTCGCCCTTGATCGCTGCCTGATCGACCGGCGGGAAGCCGTAGCGCTCGACGCAGACGCGCATCAGGTCGCCGTCCTTCATTTCTTCTGTCTGCATCGGCACCATCCGTCCGATGGAGGCTTCCACCAGACCGACGCGCGCGTCAAATAACGCTTTTTCCTCCTCGGAGAGATGCTCCTTGAGCAACCCTTCGAGGATCCTATTTGCGTCGTTCAGATTCTCACAGATAATGATGTTGAGCGGCGCATCTGTCCGCGCCCAGCGCTTGCGCAGGCCCGCAACGATGTTTGGAACGATGAATTTGAGGATTCTTGCGCCCACAGCTGTCGCCATGATATCGCAATTGGCGATGGCCTCGGAGGCCGCTTCCTGATCGTTGCCGCTGACTGCCGTGACGTTTTCAATGAGCACGTCCTCATAGCCCTCGCCGGAAACGTAGCGCACCGGGTAGCAGTGCTTCTCCTGCAATGCCTGAATCACCGGCTCCGCCACGTCGATGAATGTGACCTCGTAGCCGGACTGGCTGAGTGTCGCGCCGATAAAGCCGCGGCCAATGTTGCCGCCGCCATACATAACTGCCTGCTTCATTTATTTGCATACCTCTCGCTCTTTGTGTAAAAATCCCGCAGCAGGCAATATTGCGCATACTGTCTCTCATAAATTGCCTGATTCGCAGAATTCGGTACAAAATGTTTCCCATAGCGCACAAAGTGTGACGCAATCTTCAGCGGACTTTCTCCGGTTACGGCAGCAAAGCCCAAAATTGCACTGCCCATTGCGCCAGTTTCTTCCGTTTCTACTCGGACAATTTCACAGCCAAGAATATCAGCCTTGATTTGCAGCCAGACATTTGAACGAGCACCACCGCCGCAAGCGTAAAGCCGTTCAAATGTAACGCCGTTTTCCGCCAGCGCATCTTGGTTGTAATGCATTTCAAAGGTAATGCCCTCTAAAATGGCGCGATAGATATCCGAAAGCCGTGTCTGTGTTGTCAATCCTGCGATCAATCCGGTTGTACTGGGATTCACCTGCGGCGTCCCGCCCATTCCCTGTAAAAACGGTAACACGAGCAAGCTCGACGGTTCAGCCGGGCAGTCGCGGTTAAAGACATCATAAATATCTATGGCAGATCGTTCCGCTTCCCGACGGAATATGCCGCCGAGCGCATCGCGGTACCAGCGCACAACCGACCCTGCCGAAATATTGTAGGCATACGTCACATAACCACCCGTTTGCAAATACGGTACGCAGGCAAAGTTATTCTTTTGAAAATCCAGCCCTTCCGGAATTTTGGAAAACAGCGGCGTAATGCACTCACATGTCCCTGATGTATCAACAGCATCGCCGGGCCGACATACACCCGCACCAAGCGCATTGACGATTTGATCGTGGCTACCGATAACAATTTGTACCGTTCTGGGCAAACCAAGCGTTTCCGCAAGATCCGGCAGGATTGTTCCTGCAATGCTTCCGGTTGGAAGCACTTCTGGCAGCAAATCGTGCGCAATGCCGCACAAGTCCAACAGTTCGTCCGACCAGCAATGCTTTTCTACATCGTACAACAACGACCGACAAGCGAGTGACTCGTCGCAAACTGACTTTCCGGTCAGACAAAAACACAGATACGACGCAATGAATAAAAACTTATAAACAGGTTTCCTTGCATTTTTCAGTGTGTAGCACATTTTTGCCAGCGAATAAGATGCATCCGGCATGATACGCGCGATCCTCATGAATCGCTCTGCGCCGACACGCCTGACCAGCTCTGAGAAATCTTCTGATTCCGCATTTCCGAAATACATCAGAATATCCGACAGTGGTTTGCCCTGTGCATCAACGGAAACAAATGATTCCCCGAAAGAAGATATAGTGATTGCTGCAACATTCATCAGTGTGGGAAGTTGTTTGCAGCAGTCATCCATGACACACATCACTGCACGGTACAGCATATCCGGCGGCAGGTTGGACGTTCCTGCCGCCAACGTATACTCTGCATAGGACAGCGCATGCTGTACACCACGTTCATCGAATGCTGCGCATTTGCAGCCCGTGCCGCCGATGTCGACTCCAAGACAAATCATGCACTGCCCTCAGTCAATATCGACCCACTCGTAGCCGAGGTAGGTCGTGAACGCTTCCTTGAGGATGTCCTTGTAATGGCCCTCGCAGATGGCAGTGTGGTGCTTGAAGCCGCCCTTGGCGAGCGTGATGCACTTATCCTGCAGGTGCGGGATCTCTGCGACGCCGCCGCAGCCGAAGTAGCCGTCCTCGATGGGATCGTCGGTGAACTTGGCCTCGGACGCGTAGATGACGATCTTGCCGTCCTTGGTCTGGCAGTTGGAGATGGTGATGGGCATGGGCTTGATGCGGCCCTCGTT
>URAZ01000078.1 GCA_900545925.1 uncultured Eubacteriales bacterium
AAGCTACGAAGTTTACGTTTACGGGACTGATGATCTCAATGAGCAGAACAAGGACAGCTTCTGCGTGGCATTATGTCAGTTTTTGTAACTGCGCGACCTTTTTCAGTTCGGCTGCGTATTGCTCCCGCAGCTTTTCTATATCATCCCAGATGGCTTTATCCAGAACTTCTTCATGAATCCGGTGAGAACTGCAATAGCCTTTCCCGTTCCGCTGGTAGCCCCGACAGACATATTCCACGCGGCGACTGCCGTTCCAGCAGCGGATCATAGGAATGAACGTATTCCCACATTCCCGGCAGGTCAGCAGTCCAGCATACCGGTGCCTTGTACGATTGTTGACTGCTGGACGTGCCTGCTGTTTCAGCCGCGTCTGGACTTGCTGCCAGATTGTTTTTTCAATGATAACCGGATAGAAGTTCTCGTGGCGAAGCCAGTCCGCTTCAGTGACGGCTCGCGCTTTGCCGCCGAGATATTCTCTGCGGTGATTGACCAGCACGCCGGTGTACGCTTCTTCCACCAAGATGTTTTTCACACTGGCATATGTCCATAGGAACTGCCCATCACGGGTTTTATGCGTTTGTCGTACTTCTTTGCCGCACCGCTCGGCCCGGAGCTGTACCGGGGTTTTTCGCCCCATAGCATTGATCCTGCGGGATATCTCTTTTTGCCCGCACCCCTGCAAGTACAGAGAATAGATGTGCTGCACCGTGACCGCCGCTTCTGGGTCGACCTTGATTTGTCCAGTATTTTTGTCTTTCCAGTAGCCGAAAGGCGGTGTGATCACCAGCCCATCTTTCTGCTTCTGCCGGTATCCCGCCCGAATCTTTTTGCCAATATCCTTTGCATAGTAATCGTTCATCAGGCCTCGGACGCCGATCATGAGGTCGTCTTCCTCGCAGAAGGTATCCACGTCCTCCGTTACAGAAATCACGCGGACTTGCTTTTCACGCAGGAAATCAATAAACAATGCGGTTTGGGTTCTATGACGGCCAAGCCTAGACAGGTCTTTCACAAGGACTGCATCGATCTGTTTCATCTGAACAGCCGCAGTGAGCATATCCAGCCCACGGCGGCTGAAATTCATGCCACTGATGTTATCATCGGCAGAACTGCCGATGATCGTCCAGCCTTTCTTTTCCGCAAAGGCGCGGCAGATTTCTTGCTGGTTTTGCAGAGAATTCTGCGCCGGGTCATCGTCGCCTGAAAGCCGTGCGTAAAGCCAGACCCGCATGATTTCCTCCTATCCCACAAGCGTCTCGCCGTAGATCAGGTGCGCCAGCCTGTCCCAGTCAAAATCCAGCGCACCATACTGTTCGGTAAGAACGCCGTTTTCGTAGACATCCAGGTGTGTGCGGAACGGTGCTTTGATCTGAATGTCCAGACTGAGCGTCCCGTTTGTTTCCTGAACATAGATTTTTTCAATCAGCATCCGCAGGTGCGCTTCCGTCATAGCACCCTCAGTGAGAATGTCGTCGATCATGCTGATATCCCGTTTGAGCTTCGTTTGCCGCTCCCGCAGGACAGCGGAGATATTTTGCAGTTCTTCGATCTGCTTTTTTGCCGCAGCGATTTCTTCTTCACGTTTTTGGATCATGCGGTCATAGCGTTCAGCGTTCGCCCGATCTCGTATCCGCTCCATTAAAATTGCCTCCGTTTCATCCTCCAGGCATCGAATTCGCTTTTCTAACTTGACAATCTGCGCACCGGTCAGTTCTGCCTTTGGTGTCCACTGTGCGATCAGCTGCTCCAGTGCATCCCAGTTCTGCTGATACAGCACCTTGGTATTTTTGAGTTCGTCCATAATCAGTTTGTCCAGTGCAGCTTCTTCGATCTGGTGCTGGGAGCAATGCTCCTTGCCATAGCGGTTGTAGGTGCTGCAAGCATAGACGACCCGTTCACCGCTTTTCAGATGGATGCGCTTACCGAACATGGCTCTGCCGCAGTCCTCACAGCGGAGAAGTCCACTGTAGCGTAGGATCTCCTGTGAGGGCGCGGCGCGCACGTTCAGCCGTTTCCGTTCTGCCAGCATCATCTGCGTCTGCTCCCACAGCTCCGGCGTGATGATCGGCGGGAGGTAATTCTCGTGACGAAACTGTTCTTCCGGCTCTGTAAAGCGGAAGGTTTTGTTGATTTTGTTCCGCTCACTTTTGTGGCAGATGAGCGTACCTACATAGCTCTCGTCCCTGAGAATGCGCGCTATCATAGTCGCGTCCCAGAGATACTTCTTGGAAATGTGATCCTGCGTATAGGGAAGTCGTTTGTTTAGCATTTCCAACTGCATCTGCGCTGGTGTCTTGCATTTGCGTTCGTTGAGCATCCTGGCGATTGCCTTCAGCCCGCAGCCGGAGTTGTAAGCCGTGAAAATCAGCCGGATCGTTTCCGCTGCTTCTTCTACGATTACGACACGCTTTGTATTTTTGTCTTTGAAATAACCGAAGGGCGGAGTAATTACAATGCCCTCTTTCTGCTTCTGCCGGTAGCCGGTCCGCACACGGCGGCTGCCGTCGCGTGCGTAGAAATCGTTGACAAGACCCTTGAAGCCGATGATGAGATCGTCGTTTTCATTGAATGTATCGATGTTCTCCGTTGCGGAAAGCACTCGGACATCATGCTCCCGCAGATAGTCGATGAACAGCGCTGTCTGCGTCCGATGACGACCAAGGCGCGACAGATCCTTGACAATGATCGCTTCAATTTTCCCTGCTTCAACCGCCTCGTAGATTTTATCGATGCCCTCGCGGTTGAAGTGCATACCGCTGACATTGTCATCGAAGGACTCGCCCACAACCTCGTGACCGTTTGTGACGGCATATTCATAAATGATTTTTCGCTGATTTGTCAGGGAATTCAGCTCATCATCCTCGTCGCGGCTCAGGCGATAATATAACCAGACTCGCATATCCGTTCCTTTCCGCTATGGTGTGTGCCGATTGCAGCACACACCATAGCACACTGTTTTTCAGATAGCTAGAACAATTTGTCATACGCAGCAGGAATCTACATGATCAACAAAATCCTCCTGCGACTTTGTATATGGCTGGTCTACCGAGAGGTAGTCATGCACCAGCATTTTCAGAAATTCATCGAACTGCTCATCCGTACCGACGTAGCTGAACATGACCTCCGAAATGTTTTCTTTTCGTTTTCTTGCCATAGGCGTTCCTTTCATAGTTCCTGTTTCATATCCCAATCTTCATGATCGTCCTCGGCATGACCGAGGGCGTTTTTCTTTTGCCGGAGCTTCTTGCGGCGCTTGCTGTCGATGTGCGGCAGCATAGTCGTTCCGTCGTGCTGCGGCGCATCATCCGTCATCTGCTCCACAGCACGGCCAAGCTGCACAGCGCCGCGCACAAGATCAATGCCGCGATTGAGATCCACGCGCACAGGTGAATTTTCTTCTTCGCTTCTTGTATCACCGTAGAAATCGCCCGTTCGCCGTTCTCCGAAATCAAAGT
>URAZ01000079.1 GCA_900545925.1 uncultured Eubacteriales bacterium
GCCGGATAAAAACAGCGATGTTCTCGTACGGGCCGGCATCATCAAGACGAAAGTGCCGCTCAAAGGCCTCAAGCAGCCGGAAAAGCTGGTCAAGGAGACGAAGCCTCAGACCAAGGCACAGCAGCGTTACTCCCGCCTGACCGGCGATGCTAACCGGCCCAATGGCAGGGTAGAGCGCGTACAGCGCACCGCAAAGATGGAGTGCAACCTGCTGGGTCTTACCGTAGACGAGGCGCTGCCGGAGGTGGATTCCTTCATCGACCGTGCGATTTTGAACGGTCAGACGGTGGTATATCTCATCCACGGCAATGGTACCGGCGCACTGCGCACGGCCATCCATAAGCATCTGCGGGGAAACCGAATGGTCAAGAGCTTCCGTCTGGGTCGTTACGGCGAGGGCGAGAGCGGCGTGACCGTCGTCGAGCTGAAGTAAGCCGATGGCAGGACGTTCAAATCCGGGACACTCACGCCGGAGAAGACAGGGCGGCTCGTCCGCTGCGACGGTCATCGGCCTTTTGGTGTGTGTCGTCTGCCTCAGTGCAGCATTTTTCCTTTGGAAGGCAGCGCTGTTCGGCTCCGGGCGAAATGAGAGCGGGGAAGAGCCTTTCCGGCCTGTGGTGGGCGACCCGCCCTACCGGGTCTGCATTGATGCCGGCCACGGCGGAAGCGACCCGGGCGCAAGGGGAGTCGTCGAAGAAAAAGAGATGACGGCCCAGACCTCCGAGGCTCTGCTTGCGCTGCTGGAGGCCGACCCTAATTACATCCCGCTGCGTTCCCGCGAAAGCTATGATGTCACCGCAAAGCCCAGCGAGCGGGCGGAAGCCATCAATGCCCAGAGCCCGCAGCTGCTGCTGTCCATCCACGGCAACTCCGCGCCGGAGGGTTCTGCCGCGTCGGGCTTTGAGTGTTATCCGTCCGTCCCGGGCCGTACATGGCATCAGGAGAGCTATTACTTCGCGCAGCAGCTGGCGCAGGGAATGCAGGCCGCAGGCGCAAAGCTCCGCGGCCACGGCGGCATCCGGTATATTTATTATCAGGGCGAGGTAAAGCAGCTTGTAGAGAGCACCCATACCGAAGTAAGGGACGAGCGAAGCTTTACCTTATTGGAAGATGTAAACTGTCCGGCGGTTCTGGCAGAACAGTGCTTTGTGACCAGCGAAGAGGACGTTGCACAGTTTGGCAGCGAAGAAGGCTGTAAGACAGTGGCGCGCGTTTACTATGAAGCGATCTGTGCGTACTTCGGAACACAGCCGCTGGATACACCACTGTAAAATCTGATGCAATGGACGCTCGCATGAAAGCGGTCTTGTCCAGCTGTATTTTACGATGCCTGCTTGGCAGGCGATCCACACGTCCCAAACGAAATGATATAAAAAAACAGCAGAGGCTCCCAAAACCTGCACCGATGACGGAACGCAGGAGAAGGGGGGCTCTGTTTTTGATTTTTATAATATTTCGTATAATGCAGGTTATACGAAATATAGGGGAGCGAAAAAGCCCTCTTTTTCAGGTTTCGGGCCTTTCCGGCGGCTCCTGAGCCTTTTGAGCTGGCTGGGCCGGTTTTTCGCGTTTTGTACAGTTGTGTTATTTGAATGCATTGCTTTGTATGTTTGGTCAGCTTTTTTGTTTTACAATCGTCCCGCTGTTGTCTGTAAAAACTTTTCTGACTTCAATAGCCATCACTTTTTGATTCCAGCCGCTCATATTTTTCAAGAGCGTTCAGTCTGCGTGGTTCCATCAATATATCCCAGCTGAAGCTTCTGATTTTTCTCGTAAAGTCTCAGAACCTCTGGAATGTCCTTAAATCGAAGCATCCACACCGAATAACCTTTGAAAAATCGTGTGGGTTCATTCGGGTTCATTCGTATCCGCAAGGCTCGAAACATCCACCCGGAAACCTTCCTGCGCGGCACCCTCAAAGGCCTCCATCGGGCCGTCCGGTGCATCATTTTCAGGCTCATCCGACGGAGAATCGGCAAATTCCCCCTTGCTCTCCCCTGTCTCCTTTTGCGTTGTATCCAAGCTTGCCTTCTTGACTTCACCCAGCGGATTCTGCTCAATCGCTGCACGCACCTGAAATTCCTGCAGGTGCGTATAAATTTGTGTCGTGCCGACGCTGCTGTGGCCCAGAAGCTGTTTGAGGGTCAGAATATCCACGTTGCCAGTCTGATACATCAGCGTCGCGGCAGTATGGCGGAGCTTATGGGTGGAAAAACCACGCAGACCCGCTGCTTTCATGGCGCCGGTGACCAGCTGCTCTACCCTGCGGTTTGAGATTCGCTCCTTGCGCCGCCGGGTGATAAAGACAGCTCTCTCTTTGGGGTTCAGACCCTCCATCGTGTTGCGCTTGTTCAGATAGATCTGCAATGCCTCCATGCAGGCATCATTCAGGTAGACCATCCGCTCTTTATGGCCTTTGCCGAACAAACGGATCTGCCGCTGTTCCATATCGATGTCGCCGAGATCCATCCCCACAAGCTCCGAAAGACGCATCCCGCAGTTCAGAAACAGCACCACCATGCAGTAATCCCGCTCCGGGAAATCGCTCTGGGTCTGGGTACTTTCCAGAAGGTCCATGGACTGCTCTGCCGTCAGGTACTTGGGAAGGACTTTATCCTGCTTGGGCGGCTTGATGGATGCCGTCGGGTTCTCTTTGAGCAAGTCTACCTGATTGACCAGATAATCATAAAAGCCGTGGAGACTTGCCAGCCGCCGGGCCGTCGAAGACTTTTTGTTGCCGCACTCGCTGTTCAGAAAGTACAGATACTCATAGACATCTTCCTTGGTCACACTGCCCCAGAAAGCCGTATCGAGCCCCTTGGGGTCGATGTCCTTTATCTCGGTATCGTCGGTCACAAGGCCGCGCCGGCGCTTCATAAAGCGGCTGAAATTGCGCAGGTCGCAGTAATAGCTGAAGGCTGTGTTGGGGCTTTTGCCTGCGATGACTTCCAGATAGCGCACATACGCGACGATGTCCGGCGAGGCATCATCAAAAGGCTTATGTTTTTCGGGATTTTTCTCGTCCAGATAAATCGACATGGTTTCCTCTTTTTATGGTCACAGACGGTCGGATTTCAGGGAATGGATGGCGTCCGAGATATAGGCGGCACCGACAAGCTTCATGCCGGGATAATCGGCGGCGTTCAGATGTGCAAGGCTGTGCTTGGGTACGACGGCACGCTCAAAGCCGATGCGCTCGGCCTCCCTCAGGCGCTGCTCCAGATTCGGCACGCTGCGCACCTCGCCGCCGAGGCCGACTTCACCAATGGCAATGAGCTTATCGC
>URAZ01000080.1 GCA_900545925.1 uncultured Eubacteriales bacterium
CGATGGGGCATAAGCAGGATGACCACGAGCAAAATTACGGTCAGACATTACAATAACAGGAGGTGCATTTTGGCACAGTACATAAAATTTACCCCAGAACAAAAAGAACGTGCCGCAACCGTTGATCTCGAAGAATTTCTTCTCCGGCAAGGGGAAAAGTTCATCAAATCCGGCCGTGAAAAGCGGCTTGCCAGGGACCACAGCGTCACGGTGCGCGGCTGCGAGTGGTTCGACCATGCCTCGAATGAGGGCGGCCGCGCGGTCAGCTTTGTGCAGAAATATTACGGCAAAAGCTACGTTGAAGCGATGTCCATGCTGCTGGGCGAGAGCATGGAGCCGGTTTATCCGCAGGCGAAAAAGCAGGAACAGATCGATCAAAAGCCCTTTGCGCCGCCCATTCCGAACGCGAATATGCACCGCGTGTTTGCGTATCTTCTCAAAACGCGCGGCTTGGATGCAGACGTGGTTTCCAGCTTCGCGCGCCGAAAACTTCTCTATGAGGACGCAGCGCATCACAACGCTGTGTTCATTGGCACGGATGATGGAAACTGCCCGCGCCACGCCCATCTGCGCAGCACGAACAGCTTCGGAAAAGCCTTTCGGCTGAATGTCGAGTCCAGCGATCCGCGTTACAGTTTTCATTACAACGGCACGGACGGGAGCCTTTATGTTTTTGAAGCGCCCATTGATATGCTTTCGTATATCTCCATGAACCCACGGCAGTGGCAGGAACATAGCTATGTTGCCTGCTGCGGCACGTCCCCACTCCCGGTGATGCAAATGCTGAAACCGGATACGCAGATCGTCTATCTGTGTTTGGACAATGATAAAGCTGGTCACGCTGCAAGTGAGCGGATGGCAGAACAATTACGCGAACGCGGCGTCATGACAGAGCGGCTTGTACCGGAATTGAAAGACTGGAACGACGATCTTCTCTATGCTCAGAAGGAGGAAATTGCACCATGCCTGAGTCTATAACGCCGCTGATCGCGGTCGGCGTGGTGATTGTGCTGTTCATCGTTCTGCTGTCCGTCCTCACGAACAACTACTCGCTCAACGGCATCAAGTCCAAAACCGTGGGTGACGGGCAGCACGGAACTGCGCGGTGGGCAACCACGCAGGAGGTCAAAAAGACGTTCGCAAACGTGCCGTTTGACGTTGCAAGCTGGCGCGCGGGAAAGAACTTGCCCGAAGTGCAGGGACTGATCCTCGGCAGCACACAGCGCGGCAAACAGCTCGACGCGCTTGTCGACTGCGACGATGTGCATTGCCTCATGATCGGCGCGTCCGGTGTCGGTAAAACCGCCTTTTTCTGTATCCAAATCTCGAATTTGCCTGCGCCAGCGGCATGAGCTACGTCGCGCTTGATACGAAGGGAGATTTGTCAAGAAATTACGGAACGATTGCGAAAAAATACTACGGCTACCACGTTTCCGTGATCGACCTTCGCAACCCGACACGCTCGGACGGGAGCAACCTTCTCACACTCATCAACCGCTATATGGACATCGCACGGGAGCATCCGGACAACCTTGCGGCGCGGGCAAAAGCGGAAAAATACGCGAAGATCCTCGCCAAAACTATCGTCAATCCGGGCGGCGATGATCAGGATCGCGGGCAGAATGCGTTCTTCTATGACGCAGCCGAGGGTCTGCTCACGTCGGTTATTCTGCTGCTTGCCGAGTACGTTCCACTCGACAGCACCGGTCACGAAAAGCGTCACATCGTGTCCGTTTTCAAGCTGGTGCAGGAGCTTCTCGCCCCCAGCGGGCAGAACAAGCAAACTGGCTTTCAGGTCTTAATGGACAACCTGCCCTCGACACACAAAGCCAGATGGTTCGCGGGCGCGGCCCTCAATACTTCGGAACAAGGCATGGCATCGGTTATGTCCACGGTGCTTTCCCGGCTGAACGCCTTCCTCGATTCCGAGCTGGAGCAGGTGCTTTGTTTTGACAGTGCCATTGATGCCGAACACTTCGCCGCCGAGAAATCCGCAATCTTTCTTGTACTTCCAGAGGAGGATGCAACCAAAAACTTTATGGCGGGCTTGATGATCCAAAACCTCTCGCGGGAGCTTTTCTCCGTGGCCGACGAGCATGGCGGCAAGCTGCAAAATCGCGTCGTGTTCTACTGCGACGAGCTTGGCACGATGCCGCCCTTTGACATTCTGCCGCTGTTCTCCGCAGGCCGAAGCCGCAAGCTGACGCTCGTGCCGATCATCCAGAGTCTTGCGCAGCTCGAAAAGAATTACGGCAAAGAGGGCGCGGAGATTATCGGTGACAACTGCCAGGACACGATCTTTGGCGGCTTCGCGCCGAACAGCCAGACGGCAGAAACACTGTCCAAAGCGCTCGGCAGCCGAACCGTTCTGACCGGTTCGGTCAGCAAGGGCAAGGACAATACAAGCCAGAGCTTGCAGATGGCGGAGCGCGCATTGCTTTCTCCGGACGAACTGAAGAATCTGCCCAAGGGCAACTTCGTCGTCATGAAAACAGGCACGCATCCGATGCGCACGAAGCTGCAATTATATTTCAAGTGGGGCATTTCGTTTGAGGAACCGTATCAGGTGCCGGAGCGTTCGCAGCGCGAGGTTTACTACGCGGGAAAGACTAACTATTAAATGTCAAGTCTGAAATGTGAGGAGTGGTAAAAATTTTAGACGGATCAAAAAGGGCATAG
>URAZ01000081.1 GCA_900545925.1 uncultured Eubacteriales bacterium
CAGGCCATACGCCGATTGTAATTGACAATCTCAGCAATTCCAACCCTGAAAGCCTGCACCGCGTAGCCGAAATTACCGGCAAGACGGTGGAGTTCATCGAGGGCGATGTGCGCGACGAGGCGCTGCTGGAAAAAATCTTTGCAGAGCATGAGTTTTCCTGCGCCATCCACTTCGCGGGGCTCAAGGCCGTCGGCGAGTCCGTTGCAAAGCCGATGGACTATTATCAGAACAATCTGGATGCCACCTTGATGCTCTGCAAGGTCATGGCAAAGCACAATGTCAAGCGCATCATCTTTTCTTCGTCCGCCACGGTCTACTCCGGCGACAACGAGATGCCGCTGCGCGAGACCTCCAAAACCGGAAACTGCACCAATCCCTATGGTTGGACAAAGTACATGGGGGAACAGATCCTGCGCGACATCGCAAAAGCGGACCCCGAATGGTCGGTCGTGAACCTGCGCTATTTTAACCCTGTGGGGGCGCACGAAAGCGGAAAGATCGGCGAGCATCCGAACGGCATCCCGAACAATCTCATGCCCTACATCTCACAGACCGCCATCGGCAAGCGCGACCACCTGAACGTGTTCGGCAACGACTATCCCACACCCGATGGAACAGGCGTGCGCGACTACATTCATGTTGTTGATCTGGCAAAGGGTCATGTTGCCGCGATCCAGTATTTGATGACCCACACCGGCGAGGGCGTGTTCAACCTCGGCACCGGTCACGGCTACAGCGTGCTTGACATGGTTCACGCCTTTGAGGAGGCAAACGGCGTCAAGGTGCCGTATGAGGTCACTGCCCGCCGCCCCGGGGACCTTGCGACCTGCTATGCAGACCCGGCGAGAAGTCTCGCGGTGCTCGGCTGGAAGGCGGAAAAAAATCTCGTCGATATGTGCCGCGACACGTGGAACTGGCAGAAACAAAATCCAAACGGATATGAGCAATAAGGAGAGATCAAAATGCTGCACCTGAATATCATCAAAGTCAAAACACCCGAAGAAATGGGAAAGGCGGCTGCCGACGAATTTGAGGCGGTCATCTGCCGCAAGCCCGCCTGTGTGATGGGACTTGCCACCGGCTCGACGCCGCTGCCGCTCTACCGCGAGCTGATCGCGCGGGAACAGGCTGGCAGACTCGACTTTTCGCGCGTCCGCTCCGCAAACCTCGACGAATACAAGGGTCTTGCGCCCGACCACCCGCAGAGCTACCGCCGGTTCATGCAGGAAAACCTGTTTGACCACATTTCCATCAAGCCCGAAAACACCATCGTTCCCGATGGTCTGGCCGCGGACATCCCCGCCATGTGCGAAGCCTACGAGCGCCAGATCGAGGACTGGGGCGGCGTGGACATTCAGCTGCTCGGCATCGGCCATGACGGCCACATCGGCTTCAACGAGCCGTGCGACCATTTCCCGGTCATGACGCATGAGGTGCAGCTGACGGACATGACCCGCGAGGCGAACAAGCGCTTCTTCTCGTCTATCGACGAGGTCCCGACCGCAGCCGTCACGATGGGTGTCGGCACGGTCATGGCGGCGCGGAAGATCGTCATGGTCATCACGGGCGCAGACAAGGCGGACATCCTCTACAAGGTCTTCTTCGGACCGGTCATGCCGGAGGTTCCGGGCTCCATTCTGCAGTTCCATTCCGACGTGACCCTCATCTGCGACGAAGCTGCGGCAGCCAAAATACCGCAAGAAGGGCAGCAATGCAGCATTTAGGCATTGAGAACCCAATCGAAAATTTGACCGTGTCAGAGTATGCGATTATACCATTGCAAATGTCCTTGGAAGAAATGTCACTGCAAACTCAATATTATGAAGTAAAATACGGCGATTTTGACGTAAAAATACGTCACTGCTGATGTTTACAAAAAGGGAGAAATATGACAAACTAATGGTAACAGATGACGAAATACAAAGAAGAATACGTACACTCAGATCATTTGTTATATGTTCAGCTTGGAGAGAATGTCCGGAAGCTACGAAAGCGGTGCCACCTTACGCAGGATGAATTGGCAGCGCGTATTGGGGCCGATCAAAAACGAGTATCCAGAATTGAACGCGGTGAGGCTCGTCCGAACTTGACGCTTTGCCTTAGACTAGCAAATGCGTTCCATGTATCGGTAGATACGCTGCTGGAGGGCGTTGTGGAATATGAAATGGTGCAAACCTTGCTGAACGACACTTCCGAACAGCTTCTTGCACAAGAATTGTTACAAGTTGTAAAACGATATATCAGAGAAGCAGAAAAATAGCGGTGTTCCGGCGAACACCGCTATTTTTAATCCCCGTAGTTTTCGTCCTGAAGCATACGGATGAATCTAACGACCATCCTCTTTTGCTGCTCTGTGCAGGACGCGGCCAGATGCGTAAGCTGCACCAACGTCGGATCAGCTTC
>URAZ01000082.1 GCA_900545925.1 uncultured Eubacteriales bacterium
AAGAAGGTCGTCTGCCTCGTCTCCGGCGGCAACATCGACGTGAACATCCTCAACCGCGTCATCACCCGCGGCCTCGTCATGAGCGGCCGCAAAGCCAACCTGACCATCGCGCTGGAAGACAAGCCCGGCCAGCTGCAGCAGGTGGCCGACATCGTCTCCCGCTGCGGCAGCAATGTGGTGTCCGTCCTCCACGACGGCTCCGACCCCAATATGCCCATCTCCAGCTGCTTCCTCAAGCTGACTCTCGAGACCCGCGACAACGCCCAGATCGAGCAGATCCGGCAGGAGCTCACCAAGGCAGGCTTCCAGCTGGTGGCCGAGCGCGTATAACTTTATCAGAAGATGCAGAAACGCCGCCCGAACGGGCGGCGTTTCGTTTTGTCAGCCGATGATCTCGTACTGGAAATATTCGCACTTGAGCTTGCTGCCTACGTCGATTTCCGGCGGCAGGAGCGCCAGTGCCACCGGGTTCAGCTCGTCGCTCTCGATGTCGGTGCGGCGCAGATTGACGTAATCGCCGTCAAAGCTCACGACTTCGTAATACCAAGGCCCCATACTGTTTCCTCCCGTGATTCATTCCTGTGTGTTCTCTTTTTCCTGCTTCCGCCAGTGGTAGTACGGCCCGAGGATGCAGACGGCGGCGAGTATCATCACCGCGAGGATGATGCTGGTGACGGTCTGATCGTCGGAGAAAAAGTAGAACAGCAGCTGTCCGCCGCCCACGATGAGCTCCAGCACACCCAGAAGCCTCTGCCAGAGGCGGCGGGCCTCGGCGCTGGCAGATTTCAGCCGCTTGCCCAGTATGCCGGGCAGCTCGAGGCGGAGGACGTCCGCCGCGCCCCATGCCAGAAAAAGGATGCCGAGAATGATATGGTCCATAGCCGCGCTCCTTTCTGCGTCACGCGCTGAACAGGAAAACTTTTACAGTGCAAGTATATCATATCGGTGAGACCCCGGCAAGGACGGGATTTGCCTGCCCGGCTCAGAAAATTTGGGTGGAACCGCCCGGCGGGCTTGTGGAATTTTGAAAAATATGCTATACTATTTTCTACTGATGCGCCATCGCCAAGCGGTAAGGCAGGGGACTTTGACTCCCCCATCGTAGGTTCGACTCCTGCTGGCGCAACTGCACAAAAGACCTGCACGAAAGCTGAGATTTAGCAAATCGTGCAGGTCTTTTTGTGTGCAAAAACAGGAATGGGGGACGGCATCGGAACCGTCCCCCCTCGAAAAGCATTTGGCAGGCGTGGCGTTCTCCTGCATCTCTCAGGGCGAAAGCCCTTGTCGTTACCATCGGCGTGTGGCTGCCACGAAATTGACCACCTCAAATGCTTTTCTTATCCTATGTATAGCATACCACAGTTATTCTTTTTTGTAAAGAATTTCGCTTTGACGTAAGAGTCGCCGAAAACGCTTTTGACTGATATTCCACATGGTGATGATAGAATTTTTGTGTTCTTCAGGGTCATCTGATACTTTTAGCCGCAGGACGACTTCAGCGGTAAGTTCAGGCGTGACAATTTCTTTGAGTACCAGAGCAGTATGCGGCCGGTTTCCTCTCAGGATATAGTCAGGTTCTTGCAAGATAAGAGGAATATGGGAAGAGAGACGGTCATAATCACCGGGATGACCATCTTCAATGTGGAGAATCTGCTGTTCTGTAATAATAACATCATCGGTCACTAGGTCTTGGTCAACGACCCGGTAAAGTTCCCGGTCGATTTTGCATATAAAATTCACGTCTGTGTCCACACCATTCTTGTTTGATGAATCCAGTATATCATGCCGGATTCATTTTGTACATAAAAACCGTCTCGCTGAGACGCAAAAAAGCCGCCCGGCTTTTGTACCGGGCGGCAATGGAGAAGAAAAATCGCAAAAGCGATGAAAATATCGGTTTTACAGCAGCTTACAGGATGTCGATGTACTCACCGGCCAGAGCCTTGTTCATGCTGCGGACGGCGCAGAACTTGCCGCACATGGAGCAGGTGTCGCTGTGGTCGTC